>NZ_KQ031391.1:1636639-2236639 GCF_000966285.1 Pseudofrankia sp. DC12 | reverse complement strand
CGGACTGTTCGTCTTCGGTCCGGACAAGCTTCCCAGGGTGGCCCGCGATGCCGGCAGGCTCATCCGGCAGCTGCGGCAGATGGCGAGCGGGGTGACCGAGGACCTGCGGGCCGAGCTGGGCCCGGAGTACGCCGACCTGGACATCCGGGACCTGCACCCGAAGACGTTCGTCCGCAAGGCGCTGCTGGAGGACGACGACGAGGCGCTCTTCCCGTCCATCCTGGACAAGCACGGGAAGCTTGACCTTTTCGGCGACGAGACCCCGTCGGGCCCGCTGCTGACGAAGGACCGCAGCCCCGGCGGCGCCCCGTCGCTGTCGAAGAACAACGGCGCCAAGGCCAGCACGAAGGCGAGCATCAGCCTGCCCGCGGCCCAGCCGGAGTCCGCCGACCTCCCCTGGGACACCGAGGCGACCTGAGCCGGGCGCGTCCTACTCGGTCTGGCCGCAGCCCGCGGCGGAGGCCGGCTGACCGCAGCCGCCCGGTTCGTCGCTGGTCACCAGCCGTCCCAGCAGGTCGCCGAGCAGCTCCAGCTCGGCGGGGGAGTAGTGGGCCAGCACGTGGCGGGCGACGCCGCGAAGGTGGGTCCCGGACGCCGCACGCAGCCTGTCCAGACCGGCGGGCGTGAGCACGGCCAGTGTGCCGCGCAGGTCGGACGGGCAGGACCGGCGCTCGACCAGGCCCTCCCTGACGAGCCGGTCGACCAGCCTGGTCAGCCCGCTGCGCGACAGCAGCACCGCGTCGGCGAGCTCGCTCATCCGCAGCGCGCCGTCCGGGGCCTCGGACAGCTGGACCAGCACGTCGTAGGAGGCCAGCGGCAGGCCGTGCGCCTCCTCCAGCTCCGCCTCCAGGACCCGGGTGACCTGGGCGTGCGCGTGCAGCAGGTTCCGCCACGCGTGCATTCCTCTGGCGTCGACCCGGTCGCTCGCCGGGGCCTCGTCCGCGCCTGTCTCGGCCCGCGTGATCTCGGTCTCGGCGGGCGTGGCGTCGGGCGAGGACGTTGGTTGGGTGAGCATGGGGCTAGCTCGAACCTTCTGGCCGCGGGTAGCTCGACCTCGGGGTGCCGGGCCAGGCGGCCCGAGGTGTCGTGACGGGTGTGAGCCGGGCCGTGACGGACCGGCGGCGGCGCTGGGCCGCGCGCGGGAGCGTCGTCATCGACCCGGGCAGGCTCACTCGATCAGCGTACGTCCGGCGCGGCCACGCATGCTGGCCGCTGCGAGCTGGTGGCATCACAGTCCCCGAACCAGGTCGCACCGCCCGGCAGGGGAACCCCTGGCCGAGTGAGGCGGGAGCGTCTGGGCCCCCGCTCTCCGCGGCGGCCCGCGCGGCCGCCGCGGCGGGCTATGGTGGAACTCCGAGACGCCGTTGTCGGCGTGCCGCCCGGGACTACGCCCCGGCACCGCTACCCGGCAGCGTCCTGATGTCCGCTCGATCGGGTCTCCAGTTCGATCGAGAACCGCCGCTACCGCCGGCCGGCGGCAGCCAGACGGCCGAGGTTTCGTTGTCAGCTCCCACTTCCTCATCCGACGCCGGGGCCCTTCCGGGATCGGCTCAGCCGACCCAGGAAGCAGTCCAGGCGGCGCTCGCGACCGTTCTCGACCCCGAGATCGGCCGGCCGATCACCGAGCTGGACATGGTCGAGGCCATCCAGGTCCGCGGTGACGGTTCGGTCGACGTCGTGGTCCTGCTCACGGTGTCCGGCTGCCCGATGCGGGACGAGATCACCAATCGGGTCAGCCGTGCCGTCCGCGGCGTCGCGGGGGTCACCGACGCCCGCGTCGTGCTGTCCGTGATGAACGACGCACAACGGACGGCCCTGCACGAGAAGGTGCGCGGCGGCGCCGCGACGCGGGTGATCCCGTTCGCGCAGCCCGGTTCGCTCACCCGGGTCTACGGGGTGGCCAGCGGCAAGGGCGGCGTCGGCAAGTCGTCGGTGACCGTCAACCTGGCCGCCGCGATGGCCGGCTCGGGCCTGAAGGTCGGCGTGCTGGACGCGGACATCTACGGGCACTCGGTGCCCCGGATGTTCGGCATCGACCGTGGCCCGACCCAGGTCGACAAGATGATCATGCCGCCGCAGGCGTTCGGCGTGAAGGTGATCTCCACTGGGATGTTCACGCGGGGCAACGCCCCGGTGACCTGGCGTGGGCCGATGCTGCATCGCGCACTGGAGCAGTTCCTCTCGGACGTGTTCTGGGGTGACCTCGACGTCCTGCTGCTCGACCTGCCGCCCGGCACGGGTGACATCGCGATCTCGCTCGCGCAGCTGGTTCCGTCGTCCGAGCTGCTGATTGTCACCACCCCGCAGGTCGCGGCCACCGAGGTCGCCGAGCGGGCCGGCACGATCGCCACGCAGACCCGGCAGAACGTGGTCGGGGTCATCGAGAACATGGCCTACCTGTCCTGCCCGCACTGTGACGAGCGGATCGACCTGTTCGGGGCCGGCGGCGGGGCCGCGGTCGCCGAGCGGCTGACCACGGTGCTCGGCCACGACGTCCCGCTGCTGGCGCAGATCCCGTTGGACGTTCGGCTGCGCGAGGGGGGCGACGCCGGCGAACCGCTGGTCGTCGCCGACCCGGACTGCGAGGCCAGCAAGCAGCTGCGGACTGTGGCCGACCGGCTCGGTCACCGTTCCCGTGGGCTCGCCGGCCGGTCGCTGAATCTGTCGCCATCCCGGGGGCTGGCCGCGACGCCGCCGCACGCCCACTAGGACGGCCTTCCCTGGTCCGAACGGGCCGTCGGTACGGGGAGGCGCCTCGTGCCGACGGCCCTTGTTCGTGGCGCGAGGCACGCGTGCCCAGGTACCGGGGCCCTGTCGGGCGGATGCGTGACAGTTCGAGAGCCGCGCGGTAGTGATGTTGCCCGCGAACGCCTGCGCGCCGTCCGGGTCGGCGCCTACGCTCCCTCGGTACGAGCGGTCGCCGGCCCGTGGCCGGGCCGGCTCGGCCCGCAATGTCTGGTCAAGGGAGGGCGCATGCAGTTCGGCCGGTACTACGAGGAGTTCGAGGTCGGTGCCGTCTACAAGCACTGGCCAGGCAAGACGATCACGGAGTACGACGACCATCTGTTCTGCCTGCTCACCATGAACCACCACCCGCTGCACCTCGACGCGCACTACGCCGAGGAGACCACCCAGTTCAAGCGCAACGTCGTCGTCGGCAACTACGTCTACTCGCTGCTGCTGGGCATGTCGGTGGCCGACGTGTCAGGCAGGGCGATCGCCAACCTTGAGGTCGAGTCGCTGCGCCACGTCAAGCCGGTCTTCCACGGCGACACGATCTACGGCGAGTCGGCCGTCCTGGACAAGGTCGAGTCGAAGAGCAAGGACGACCGGGGCGTCGTGACCGTCGAGACCCGTGGCTACAACCAGGATGGCGTCGTCGTCTGCATCTACCGGCGCAAGGTGATGGTCCCGAAACGGTCCTACGGCGAGGCGCGCGGCGGCGAGCAGCCAGGCCGCCCGGTCCCGGCCGAAGCCTGAGCCTCGCACCCACCCGCTACTCCAAACCGTGGTCGCCGGTTTGTCGAGGCTGGGTGGTGGCAACACCTTGAGGGCGGGACGTAACCCACTGTAGGTGGTCCCGGGATACTTGAGGAGAAATTCGGGAGGAGCCAGGTGACAAGCGCACCCGCCTGTCCCCGCTGCCTCGGCCAGCTAAGGCCGCCCGACCTGCGGAGCGACCAGTGGCGGTGCGACGTGCATGCGGCCGTCGCGCCCTGGCGTGAGGGGACGGCGGCACCGGAGGAGGCACTGCGCCAGCTCGCCGGCTCGGCCGCCGTGCCCGTCTGGGTGCCGACGCCGATGCCGGTGCACTGGTACGTCGGCGGGGTCGGCTGGGCCGGGGATGACCGGACCGGAGCGCGGGCGACCGCGCTGGCCACGGCCGGGCCGTCGCCGGTCGGCGGCCCGGCCGACATGCTGCTGGTGGCCGAGTCGCCGGGCACCGGCCTCGGCGCCCGGCTCGCCGGGATCGCCGGGCCCGACCCGAACGAGCTCGACACGCTGCCCGAGGCGAAGGTCGAGGCGGCCGGACATCCGACCGCGCTATGGCCGGTGCGGTCGCCGCCCGACCGGGCCGCCTTCGTCGGCGAGGCCGGTGGCGTCTGGCTGTGGGTGCTGCTCTGGCCGGCCGACGCGGCGCTGCTGCTGCTGGAGCACCTCGTGCTGGCGGACTTGGGCGACCAGCAGACGCTGACCGACCGCCTGGTCTTCGGCGCCCCCACCGACCGGCTGGGAACGCGGATGGCCTCGTCGGCGGCCTGAGCCCTCCGCGGGCAGGGCGGCGCGGTCCCACGAGTTCCCGAGCGGTCTGAGCCGTCGGAATGGGCGGCGCGGGCCCACGGCTCACCGTGCGGCCTCGGCTGCTCGTAGGCTCTGCACACTCGGGCGTCCCCCGAGGTGAACCCGAGCGAGAGGCGACCGGCCGCCATGACCGAAACCGCGGGCCCCGCACCAGCGGTCCCGGCCGCACCGGAGTCCGCTGTACCGGGCTCCGCCACACCGGGCTCCGCCGCGCAGGAGGCGGCCGCGCAGGAGGCGGCCGCACCGCAGGCCCGCGAGGGCTGGCGGCAGCCACCGGCGGCACCGGTCCAGCTGGACCGGCTGCGGGTGATCGTGAACCCGAGTGCCGGGCACGGCCGGGCCGGGAAGGTGCTGCCCGCGGTGGAGGCCGCGCTGCGCGGCTGGGCCAGTGAGGTCGAGGTGTCTCCTACCAGGGACATCGCGCACGCCGACGAGCTGGCCGCCGCGGCGGCGGCGGCCGGGCAGGTCGCGGTAGCACTCGGCGGGGACGGGCTCGTCGGCCGGGTCGCGGGGGCCACCGCGGCCGGGGGCGGCGTCCTGGCCGTGTTGCCCGGCGGCCGCGGCAACGACTTCGCCCGCGGCCTCGGCATCGGCCGCGACCCGGCGGCGGCCGCGACGGCGCTCGCCACGGCGGTCGAGCGTCGCGTCGACCTGCCGGAGGCGGGCGGGACCGCGTTCATCGGCATCGCCAGTCTGGGTTTCGACTCCCAGGTGAACGCGCTGGCGAACCGGACCCGCTGGCTGCGTGGGCAGAGCGTCTACACCTACGCGGTGCTGCGCTCGATGGTGTCCTGGCGCCCGGCGACGTTCACCGTCAGCGTCGACGGCGGTGAGCCCGAACAGGTCGTCGGCTGGACCGTCGGCGCCGCCAACGCCGCCTACTACGGCGGTGGGATGCGGATGGCCCCGAACGCGGACATCGCCGACGGGAAGCTTGAAGTGATCTTCATTCGCCGGTGCGGCCGGCTCACCCTGCTGGCCCTCTTCCCCCGGGTCTTCTCGGGGCGGCACGTCGACACGAAGCACGTCACCGTGCGCCGGGCGGCCCGGCTGAGCGTGACCGCCGACCGGCCGTTCCAGGTCTACGCGGACGGCGACCCCGTGGCCGACCTGCCAGCCGAGATCCTCGTCCGCCCCGGCGCCCTGCGCCTCCTGGCGCCCCCGGCCAGCTGACCTCCTGGCGAGCCGGGCTGTGACCGGCGAGTCATGCAGGGAGGCGGCGCGGTGGCCAGGTCCCGTGACCACTGAGGATGACACGATGGACGGCGTCCGGTCGTTCAGGTCAGGCGGGCCTCTCGGCGGGTGGGGTCACGCAGGTCGAGCTCGTCGGCCAGCCAGCGCTCCCGCAGGGCGCCGGCGCCGTGGACGCGCTTGAACGCGGACTCGTTCGGCGTCATCGGGAACAGCGGCAGGAAGCGAACCGGCGCCGGCTGCCCAGCCGCGGTCTCGGGGCCGGCGAGGTCGGCGGCCGGCAGGTCCGGCACCAGGCCGCCTGGCTCGCCGACGAGCACCGCCTGGAAACGAGCGTCGTCCCAGAGCGGCTCGCCCAGGTCGAGCCCGGAGCCGGCGACGACCGGGACGCCGTCGATCGCGGGGATCGCGGCCAGCACCGCCAGCCGGCGCACCACGCTGTCGCGGGGCGTCCGCAGCGAGAGGACCAGCTCGGCGCGCGGGCCGGCCGGATCGCGCACGCCGGCCGTCGGGTCGCTCATCGGCTCCGTGGACATGCCGACCGTCGCGTACCGGAAGAAGCCGTCCGGGTGAGGGCCGAACCGCAGCACGTCGATCGGCTCGGCGCCGAGGAAGGTCACACCCGCGCGGCCGGTGACCGGCCCGAACGTCGACACCAGGTGACGTTCGACAGCGGCGCGGACCTCCACGGACCTGATCCTACGGTCGGGTGTCGAGCGCGCCAGAAGCCTTCCCGCGTCCGCCGGCGCAGCGTGTGGTTGCGGATGTGCCGGGTACGGCGTGGTCGGTCCACCCGGCCGTGGGCCAGCTGCCGGGGACCGGGCGAAGTTCGTCCGGTCCGGCCGTCAACGGTCTGTCTGGCGACATTCGTTGAGGCCGGACGGGGATCTGCGGCACGCTGAGGCCCGACTGAGCGGTAGGCGCTGTCGCGGCGTGGGCGGCGTCTGGAACGATCGAGGCCGCTGGCCGCGTTGGCCGGGGGAGTACTGGCGATACGGAGGCAACCATGGCTGGGGTGTTGACCAAGGGGGCGAACGCGCCGCTGCCGACGCCGGACGTGCGGGTGGAGATCTCCTCGTCGACGCCGCTGGACATCGCCGCGCTGTTGGTCACCGCGTCCGGCCGGGTCCGGTCCGACGCCGACTTCGTCTTCTACAACCAGCCCACCGGCCCCGGTGTACGGCTACGGCCGCCGTCCACGCTGGAGTTCTCGCTGCAGGCGGTGCCCCCGGACGTCGACAAGGTGGTCGTGACGGGAAGCCTGGACGGCTCCGGTCCGGCGACGTTCGCGGCGGTCAACGGGCTGCGCGTCGCGGTGCACGCCAGCCAGGGCGGCGCCGAGATCGCCCGCTTCGACCCGTCCGGCCTGCGGACCGAGACCGCCCTCATCATGGTCGAGCTCTACCGGCGCGCGGGCAGCTGGAAGGTCCGCGCGGTCGGCCAGGGCTATGCCTCGGGCCTGGCGGGTATCGCCACGGACTTCGGCATCAGCGTCGACGGCGACGCCGCAGCCGCGCCGCCGGCTCCGCCCATCCCGACCCGCACGCCTGCGCCGCAGCCCCTGGCGCCCCCGAGCGCTTCGCCCGCGGCCAGCGGACCGCCCGCGGGCGGTCCGGGCCGGTGGGACGATGGCGACTACGAGGCTCCGACCCAGCTGGTCCGGCCGGACCAGACGCCCACCCCTGCCTCCCCGTCGTCGCGAGGCGCCGCCGCCGGGCCACCGCCTGGCGCCCCGGCGCAGGGCCAGCCACCCGCGTCGCCGCAGTGGGGTCCTCCGCCGGCGGGCCAGCCACAGTACGGGCAACAGCCGCCGCGAGCACCGCAGCCGCCGCCGTCGGGTCCTGCGCAGCCGCAGGGCCAGCCGCAGTGGGGCCCGCCGCCCGGCCAGCAGGGGCAGTGGGCCGCCCCGCCGCCCCCGCCCGGGGCGCAGCCGGGCCAGTGGGCGGGCCAGTCCGGGCAGCAGTGGGCGCCGCCGGCCGGGCCGCCGGTCAATCCGGGCTGGGGTGCGCCGCCCGCAGCGCAGCCCGGGGGACCGCCTCCTGGCGGCCAGTGGGGCCCGCCGCCTGGCTCCCCGGCCATGAACAAGAACTGGGGGCCGCCGGCCGCCGGTGGCGTCAACCTCGACAAGGGGCGGGTGTCGCTGCGCAAGGGCGAGGCCGTCTCGCTGGTGAAGACGGGCGCCCCGCCGTTGACCCGGGTCCGGATGGCGCTCGGCTGGGATCCGGCCGCGCAGGGCAAGGACATCGACCTGGACGCGTCCTGCATCCTCTACGACGCGCACGGCAAGGACGTCGACCGGGTCTGGTTCATGTCCAAGAAGGGCGCGAAGGGCGCCGTGCGGCACTCCGGGGACAACCTCACCGGGGCCGGCGACGGCGACGACGAGACGATCTTCGTCGACCTCGGGGCGCTGCCGCCCACGGTGATCGCGCTGGTCTTCACCGTGAACAGCTTCCAGGGCCAGCCTTTCACCGACGTGCGCCGGGCGTACTGCCGGTTGATCGACGACCTGACCAGCCAGGAGCTGGTCCGGTTCGACCTGTCGGACTCCAAGCGGTCGACCGGCCTGGTGATGTGCAAGGTTCAGCGGGTGCCGAACACGCCGGTGTGGTCGATGACAGCGATCGGCGAGTTCCATGACGGCAAGACGGTCCGCGCCATGATCGAACCGGCTCGCCAGTACCTCTGAGCCGGGAGGCCGCGTTGGCGGGCATCGACCTGCACACCCACTCGACCGCGTCCGACGGGCTGCTGGCCCCCGCGGCGCTGGTGGCCGCCGCGGCGGCCGCGGGTGTCCGGGTGCTCGCGCTGACCGACCACGACACGACCGGCGGAATCGCCGAGGCGGCGGCCGCGCTGCCGGCCGGGATGACGCTGGTGCCGGGCGCCGAGATCTCCTGTGAGGTGCGGGTCGCCGACGGACGGGTGATCAGCCTGCATGTCCTCGCGTACCTGTTCGACCCGGCGGAGCCGGAGTTCCTGGCGATGCGACGGCGGGTGCGGGAGAGCCGGGACTCCCGGGCCCGCCGGATGGTGGAGCTGATGGTGGCGGACGGACTACCGGTCAGCTGGGAACAGGTTCAGGCCCGGGCGCTGGGAACGGTCGGCCGGCCGCACGTCGCCGGCGCGCTGCTCGACGCC
Organism: Pseudofrankia sp. DC12; assembly: GCF_000966285.1. NCBI lineage: Bacteria > Bacillati > Actinomycetota > Actinomycetes > Frankiales > Frankiaceae > Pseudofrankia > Pseudofrankia sp. DC12. The sequence goes on along the minus strand of NZ_KQ031391.1, from coordinate 2,228,005 downwards.
GGGCTGATCTCCGACCTCGACGAGGCGTTCGGGCCGAAGTGGATCGGCAGCCGGGGTCCCTACCATGCGCGCAAGGAGCAGCCAGACGTCGCCGACGCGCTCCGGCTGATCCAGGGCGCCGGCGGGGTGAGCGTCTTCGCGCACCCCTACGCGGCTGCCCGAGGCCCCATCGTCGGGCCGGACACGATCGAGTACATGGCCTCGCTGGGCCTCGACGGCATCGAGGTCGACCACCCCGACCAGGAACCGGCCGCCCGGGACCGGTTGCGGGGCCTCGCGGCCAGCCTCGGTCTGCTGATGACCGGTTCGAGCGACTTCCACGGCACCCGCGAGGGCCCGGGCCATGGACTCGGCACGCACAGCACCGACCCCGACGCGCTGGCCGAGATCATCGACCGTGGGTCCGGTGACACCCCGCGCTCGGCCTGACCGGGGAGACTGGCCCGTGAGCCATACCTGGTGGTCGGCGACCGGCCGGGCTCACTGCCGCCAGGCATGACTCAGGAGGACCCGTTTGGGCCGGGCTGAGCGCGACTACTGGGCGAGTCTGTAGTCGCGCAGCAGGGCGCGGCTGATGATGCGCTTCTGGACCTCGGAGGTGCCTTCGCCGATCAGCATGAACGGCGCCTCCCGGAACAGCCGCTCGATCTCGTACTCCTTCGAGTAGCCGTAGCCGCCGTGGATCCGGAAGGCCTCGGTGGTGACCTCGTAGCAGTACTCGCTGGCGAGGAACTTCGCCATGCCGGCCTCGACGTCGTTGCGTTCGCCGCGGTCCTTCTTGCGGGCGGCGTTCACCATCATCAGGTGGCCGGCCTCGATCTTCGTGGCCATCTCGGCGAGCTTGAAGGCGATGGCCTGGTGGTCGGCGATCGGGTGGCCGAAGGTCTTGCGCTGCTGGGCGTAGGCGATGGCGAGCTCGAAGGCGCGGATCATGATCCCGCAGGCCCGGGCGGCGACGTTGACCCGGCCGACCTCGACGCCGTCCATCATCTGGTAGAAGCCCTTGCCGGTCTTGTCCGGGCCGCCCAGGACCGAGGTGGCGGGCACCCGGTGGCTGTCGAGGACCATCTCGGTGGTCTCGACGCCCTTGTAGCCCATCTTGTCGAGTTTGCCGGGAATGGTGAGGCCGCCGGTGGTGCCGAAGCCGGGCTCTTTCTCCAGCAGGAACGTCGTCATGTTCCGGTAGACCGAGTCGGCGCCCTCGTCGGTCTTCACCAGGGTGGCGACGACGCCGGCGCGGGCGCCGTTCGTCAGCCACATCTTCTGGCCGTTGATCACGTAGTCGTTGCCGTCGCGGGTGGCTCGGGTCGTGATCGCGGAGACGTCCGAGCCGCAGCCGGGCTCGCTCATCGAGAACGCGCCGCGGACCTCGCCGGTGGCCATCTTCGGGAGCAGCCGGGCCTTCTGCTCCTCGGAGCCGTGCTGGAGCAGGAGGTAGGCGACGATGAAGTGGGTGTTGATGACGCCGGAGACGCTCATCCAGCCGCGGGCGATCTCCTCGACGACCAGCGCATAGGTGAGCAGGGACTCACCGAGGCCGCCGTACTGTTCCGGGATCGTGATCCCGAAGAGGCCCATCTCCTTCATCTGGTCGACGATCTCGGCCGGGAACTCGTCCTTGTGCTCGAGTTCCGTGGCGTACGGCAGAATCTCCTTGTCCACAAAGGTGCGGACCGCCGACAGAATGTCGGCCTGAATCTCCGTGAGACCGTCGGTCTGCGCGATCCTGCCCATTTCCTGTGAATCCTTTCGGCGTTTTGCGGCGAGGGCTCGGCGTGGTCCGGGCGCGCTCGCCACAGGTGGCGGCCGGGCGCGCGACCGACTACTGGGCCGGCGGCTCGAACTTCTTCGTGCGCTGCATGCCGGCGGCCCGGCCCTTGCCGGCGATGACCTGGGCCATCTTCGCGCTGGCCTCGTCGATCATCTCGTCGCCGAGCATGACCGCGCCGCGCAGGCCACCGGCCTCCGAGGTGTGCCAGGCGTACGCGTCGAGGATCAGCTCGGCATGGTCGTAGTCCTCCTGGCGGGGCCGGTAGACCTCGTTCGCCGCGTCGATCTGGCCCGGGTGCAGCACCCACTTGCCGTCGTACCCGAGCGCGGCGGACTTCTTCGCGACCGACCGGAACGCGTCGACGTCGCGGATCTGCAGGAACGGGCCGTCGATGGCCTGCACGCCGCGGGCGCGGGCCGCCTCGACAATCTTGAAGAGCGGGTAGTGGAACGGGTCACCCGGATAGTCGGGGTTCAGCGCGCCGACGACGAGAGACGGCATGTTCATCGACGCCATGAAGTCGGCCGGACCGAAGATGATGGTCTCGATGCGGGGGCTCGCGAAGGCGATGTCCTTGACGTTGGACAGGCCGAGCGCGTTCTCGATCTGCGCCTCAATGCCGATACGGCCGACCTCCAGGCCCATCACCTGTTCGATCTGGGTGAGCAGCAGGTCCAGCCACTGCACCTGGGCCGCGGTCTGCACCTTCGGCAGCATGATGCAGTCGAGGTTCGCCCCGGCGCCCTCGACGACGGTGATGACGTCGCGGTAGGTCCACTTCGTGGTCAGGTCGTTGACCCGGACAACTCGGGTCTTGCCGGTCCAGTCGCCCTCGTTCAGCACAGCGACGACATTGTCGCGGGCCGATTCCTTCGCGCCGGGCGCGACGGAGTCCTCCAGATCACAGAAGATCTGGTCCGCGGGCAGGCCCTGAGCCTTGCCGAGCATCTTGGTCGACGAGCCGGGAACCGCTAGGCAGGAGCGGCGGGGACGGAGCGACATGATCGAGATAGTAGCCGCAGCCCGCTGCTGGCGCCCGAGAACGAAGCCATTGCGGATCATGTTCGAGTGTGGGTTGCCTCACCGCGTTAATCCGCCCACGAATCAGCCCGCGTATTCCGGCAATTGGACTGGGCGGTCCGTCCAAAGACGTTGTCGGGTGACGCGTGGTCGCCTGGTCAGGCGCCGGGTGCGTCGACCCGCCGGCGCGGGAGCCGGGCTCGGCCGCGTGCTCGGTCCCGCCTTGGCGCCGCGAGACGGCCGCGCGGTAGCTTTGCGCTGTGGGCAGCGAGACACCGTGACGGCGACCGGGGCACAGCGTACGCCGGCGCCGGTCCGGGTCTACTGCCGGCGGCTGCACGGGCTGCTGGTGCTCGACCCCAACGGCGACCAGGTCGGCCGGGTCCGAGATGTGGTCGTCACGCTGCGCCCTGGCCACGCACCCCCCCGCGTGCTCGGCCTGGCCGTGGACGTGCAGCATCGGCCGATCTTCGTGGCGATGGGCCGGGTCACGGGTGTCGAGTCCGGCGCCGTGATCCTGTCGTCGGCGCGGCTGAACTGGCGGCGGTTCGCCCAGCGCGTCGGCGAGACCCTCGTTCTCGGCGAGCTGCTCGACCGCCGGGTCACCGAGGTCGCCGGCGGCAAGGAGGTCACGGTCGTCGACGCCGCGATCGCGCCGATCCGAAGCGGTGAGTGGATCCTCGACCAGGTGGCCGTCCGGGTCGGCCGCGGCCGGCGCGGCGACATGCGCACCGTCGGCTGGGACGAGGTCAGCGGGTTCTCGCTGCCGGAGGACGGCCAGGGCGCGGCGAACCTGCTCGCCGCGTTCGAGAAGCTGCGCCCGGCCGATCTCGCGTCGATGCTGCACGACCTGTCCTACAAGCGGCGGGCCGAGGTCGCGGCGGCGCTGGACGACGAGCGGCTCGCCGACGTGCTGGAGGAGCTGCCCGAGGACGAGCAGGTGGAGCTGCTCGGCGGGCTGGCCGAGGACCGGGCGGCCGACGTGCTGGAGGCCATGGGCCCGGACGACGCGGCCGACCTGCTCGGCGAGCTGCCGGCCGAGGACGCCGAGCGGCTGCTGCGCCTGATGGAGCCGGAGGAGGCCGCGCCCGTCCGCCAGCTCCTGCGCTACGCCGACGACACGGCCGGCGGCCTGATGACCAGCGAGCCGGTGATCCTGGCGCCGAACGCGACGGTGGCCGAGGCGCTCGCCCGGGTGCGCGCGCCCGAACTCTCGCCGGCGCTGGCTGCCCAGGTCTACGTGGTCCGCCCGCCGTATGAGACGCCGACGGGGCGCTACCTGGGTCTGGCACACTTCCAGCGCCTGCTGCGGGAGCCACCTGCGACGCTGATCGGAGCGGTGATCGACGCGGACGTCCGGCCGCTGCGGCCGGACACCCATCTCGCCGAGGTGACCCGTCATCTGGCGTCCTACAACCTGGTCGCCGCGCCGGTCCTCGACGACGGCGGCCGGCTGGTCGGCGTCGTCACGGTCGACGACGTTCTCGATCATCTGCTCCCGGCGGACTGGCGGGAACGGCAGCTCGACGACGACGTCGAGCACCACGCGGCCGAGGAGTACCCGACCCTCGACGACGACTTCGACGACTTCGGCCGGGGCGACGACCCGGAGCGGGACCGGGTGAAGCTCGCCCAGGAGGCGCCGCCGACCGAGCCGGGCCCGGACGGGCCCGGCGTCGACCAGGCGGACGAGGAGCCGGGCCGGTAGCGGGCGCGGCTCCCGAGATGGGCGCCGCCTGTCAGACGGCGCGGGCCGTCAGGTCAGCGAGCCGCGGCACAGGGTGAGGACCGCCAGCGCGATCTCGACGCCGCGTGGGCCGAGCTCGTCCGCCCAGGCGGCGATGATCTCGTTTTCCCTGGAGTGCTGGACGCGCGGGCCGCCGTCAGTGGTCCGCTGGGTCTGGATCTGCCGGGAGATGTCCCGGCGGACCGCGACAAGGTCGCGCAGCTGGACATCGATGCCGTCGATCAGGCGCCGGCCCTCGTCGATCGAGGCGATCGTCGGCGCGACCGGTGCCGGTGACCCGTCCGTGACGGCGTCGTCGAGGCCTGCGTCCATCGTGTTGCTCACGGGAGCACCTTTCGGGTGGGGGGCTCGGCGCTGCCCAGGCGCGGTGAGGCCCGGGCGTTCCGGGCCTTCGGTCTGGGGCGTTGTGCGGCGCGCGATCAGCGGCACAGTGGGGACCGAGCCCGGCCCCCATAAAAGGAATGCAGCGGCACGTGTACGACCACGGCTTCACTGCGCTCCATGGGTCGCAGCATGCCAGGCTGCGACGGGATCGTCCAGTTGCGCTCCGTGGCGATGGTCCGGCGCAGCGGGCGCCCGGCTGGCGGACCGGCCTGGTTCGCGCTGCGGGGCCAGCGGTCCGATGACGCCGGACCAGGCACCTGTGACGCGTGACGTCCGTCGTGGTCGGAACTGTCGGTGGCGGGTGCGAGGATCTTCGTGTGCCCCGGCCGCGGCCGGGCGCCCCGCCCCACCCGCCCCACCCGCCCCGCCCCTGAGCCGGAGGAGTCGACCATGGCGCAGCTCGTTCTCGACGAGATGCCACGCCGGCTGTTCAGCTGTACCCCGACCCGGCTGGCCTCGTTCGAGGACTGCCCGCGCCGTTACCGGATGACCTACCTCGACCGGCCGGCGCCGCCGAAGGGCCCGCCCTGGGCGCACACCTCGCTCGGGACCAGCGCGCACAACGCGCTGCGGCTCTGGTGGGACGAGCCCGCACAGCGCCGCACGCCGGAGCGCGCCGCGGCGCTGGTGCGCTCCTGCTGGGTCGCGGAGGGCTGGCGGGACGGCGAGCAGTCCGCCGACGCCCGCGAACGGGTCGCCGCGATGTGCGAGCGCTACACCGGCGGTCTCGACCCGGCCGGCGAGCCGCGGGCGGTCGAGCGCCAGGTGGCGACCCGTACCGACCTGCTGGCGCTGCACGGCCGGGTCGACCGGCTGGACGAGCGGGACGGTGAGCTGGTCGTCGTCGACTACAAGACCGGCCGGCGCGCGCCGCAGGACGACGACGCCCGCACGTCGTCGGCGCTGGCGCTCTACGCGTTCGCGGCCGAGCGGATGTTGCGGCAGCGCTGCCGGCGAGTCGAGCTGCACCATCTGCCGACCGGCCGGGTGGTCGAGGCCGAGCACACCGACGAGAGCCTGGCTCGCCACATCCGCCGGGCCGAGTCGATCGCGACCGACGCCGTCGCGGCGACCGAGCGGCTGGCCGCGGGGCAGCCGGCCGACGTCGCGTTCCCGCCGCGCCCCGGCCCGCTCTGCTCCTGGTGCGACTTCCGCCGCCACTGCCCGGAGGGCCGGTCGGCCGGTCCCGAACTCGCTCCGTGGGCCGGCGTCGAGTACCTGTCCGAGCAGGAGCCGGCGGCGAGCCAGGGGACATGACCACCGCGCCGGTGGGAAACGCTGCATGATGGAGCCGTGGCCTCGCAGATGCTGCCCTCGCGGCCCGGCTCCACGCCCGGGGCCGGTCAGGTTCCCGGCGCCGCCCGGTTGTCGGCCAAGGCGTCGACGTTCACCGAGTCGGTCATCCGGGACATGACCCGGCTGGCGGCCGCGCACGGCGCCGTCAACCTGGCTCAGGGCTTCCCGGACTTCTCCTGCCCGGCCGAGCTCAAGGACGCCGCCAAGGCCGCGATCGACGCGGACGTGAACCAGTACGCGATCACCTGGGGCGCTCCGGCGTTCCGCGCGGCCATCACGGCGAAGGTGGCCCGCGCCTACCCGGGCTGGACGGTCGACCCGGACACCGAGATCTGCGTGACCTGCGGCGCCACCGAAGCCATGATCGCGACCATGCTCGGCCTGGTCGACCCGGGCGAGGAGGTGATCTTCTTCGAGCCGTTCTACGAGAACTACGGCCCGGACGCGATCCTCTCCGGCGCGACGCCCCGGCTGGTGAAGCTGCGCGCTCCCGACTGGAGCTTCGACGAGGCCGAGCTGCGCGCCGCCTTCACCGACCGGACCCGCGCGATCGTGGTCAACACCCCGCACAACCCGACCGGCAAGATGTTCAGCCGCGCCGAGCTCGACCTCATCGCCGAGCTCTGCCAGCGGTACGACGCCCTCGTCGTCACCGACGAGATCTACGAGCACATCCAGTACCTCGGCCCCGGCGGGCACATCCCGCCGGCCACGGTCCCCGGCCTGGAAGACCGCACGATCACCGTCAACGCGCTGTCCAAGACCTACGCCGTCACCGGCTGGCGGGTCGGCTGGACGATCGCACCGGCGGTGCTGACGGAAGGCATCCGCAAGACGCACGACTTCCTGACGGTCGGTGCCGCGGCACCGCTCCAGGCAGCCGGCGTCGCCGCGATGGGCCTGCCGGAGCAGTACTACGCCGACCTCGCCGCGGCCTACCAGGTGCGCCGGGACCTGCTCTGCGGGACGCTCGCCGACGTCGGCTTCGGGGTCAGCCGGCCTGACGGCGCCTACTACGTCATGTGCGACACCCGGGCGCTCGACCCGGCCGGCGACGACGTCGCCTTCGCCCGCCACCTGGTCGCCGACGTCGGCGTCGCCTGCGTCCCGGGCTCCTCGTTCTTCGCCGACCCGGCCGACGGCCGGCACATCATCCGCTTCGCCTTCCCCAAGCGCGAGGAGACCCTGCGAGAGGCCGCCGCCCGGCTGGGCAAGCTGTCCTGACGTAGGCCGCGCGAATCCGGGTCATACCTGGCGGTCGGAAGCGGACGGAACCCGCGACCATCAGGTATGACTGAACATCGGGGACTCGCGGACGATATAGACCGCGGTGGGAATCCGGCTGTTCGGCGATGTGAACTGGGTCCTTGTTCCGCCGCTATCCGCATGACGCTCCGTTGTCACCGGGCAATGTCGTCGGGAATCTGTTCGATGCTATCTTTGCGGTCTCGGCGAGCTTGAAAACCAAGGAAATACCGGCCGTGGTGTTCACGTCAAAGGAAATATCCCATCCGACAGACGAGGAGCGCGCTGGCGCGGCCAGGTCATCTCTGGCGGCCGCGTCGGCCCCTCGCGGCAGCTGACTTTGGATCTCAAGAATGCGTCTTCCGAATTTCACATCGGCCTTCTTCGGTGCCGCCCCGGGGGCCTTCCCTCCGCGGGGCCCGGCGTCTCACGTCATTCTGGCGCCAGCCTTGGGCGGCCCGCCGCGGTCACGGCTGCGGGGACGGCTGGTGCTCGCGCTGTCCGGCGTCGCGCTGACCACGGCGATGCTTCCGGCCGCCGGTGCCGGCGCCAGCACACCGGCGCACCACTCGGGGGTGCTGCGCGGCGGCACGACGAACCTGAACAACACCCGTGCCTACCCGAACACACCGATCATTCCGGGCCCGGTGAAGATTCCGGCCGGCGGCGTGCCCATCCCGGCGGGCGCCGCCATCCAGCCCTATATCGACAGCAGCCCGGCCGGGACGCAGTTCAACCTGGCCGCCGGCACCTACAAGGGCTCCGGCGTACTGCTGCCCAAGGCCGGGGACAAGTTCTACGGCGTCAAGGCGGGTCCCGGGGGGACGCTGCTGTCCGGCATCGGCATCCACCGGCCGAACGGCAGCGCGACCAACGTCGAGATCCACAACATCTCGGTCACCGGCTACTCCGACGGCGGGAAGAACGGCGCGATCGACTCGAACATCCATGAGTCCGACGCCGCCGCGGGCTGGAAGATCACCAACTCGGAGATCTACGGCAACTATCTCGGCGCCTCGGTGGGGCCGAACTCGCTGGTCGAGAACAACACCTTCCACGACAACTCCTGCAAGGGCGCCGCCGGCGGCATGACCGGCACCATCTGGCGCTACAACCAGTTCATCCACAACAACCTGCCGGGGGTGAGTGACCCGAGCGGCGACTGTGCCGGTGTCAAGGTGACCGTCGAGACGAACAACCAGTTCATCGGGAACCTGATCTCGGACAGCGGCCATCCGGCCGGAGGCTGGATGGACGTCTCGTGCCACGGCAACACCTTCACCGACAACATCTCGTACAACAACGACGGCTCCGGCTTCACCGACGAGACCGGTTACAACAACACGTTCACCAACAACATCGCCGCCGGTAACGGACTCGACACGCCCGACCCCTGGCGGCGCACCGGCATCGTCTTCCAGTCCGCGGCCGGCGACACTGCCACCGGAAACTACGCGTGGCGGAACAACGGCCCCGGCATCACCATCTTCGAGCAGGACCGCCATGACGCCCAGGGCCAGGCTCGCAACTCCAACAACACCGTCCAGGGCAACTATCTCGACGTCGCGCCGTCCGTCATCAAGGTGAACATCGACGCCCCGCAGCACGTCGGGACCAACACGCTCAGCCGCGGTAACGGTATTCAGGTCCCGCAGATCCTCGCCGGGCCCCAGATGTGACCGGGTGACCGGCGCCGGCGCCTCCGCGGTCCCGGCGCCGGCCACCCAGCGGTAGGTCTCGTCAGCGAGCCGCTGGCGAGGCGGGCGCGGCGGCCGGTAGCGGCAGGGGGTAGCCGGCCGCCGCGGCCCGGGCCCGGCCGGCGCGCAGCTCGCGGTCCAGCGCCCGCAGATACCCCGCGGCGCCGCGGCGCACGCCGGTCCGCCGCAGGCTGGGACGGTCGAGCATCGCCTCCCCGGTGGGCAGCCGATACCGGCCGCGGAGGTACTCACCGACCCAGCCGGCCTGCGCCCTGGTCAGCGCCAGGTCGCGCTCGCCGTCCGGCCGGACGACCTGCCCGCTGTCGGGGACGCCGAGCAGGAACACGCCGCCGGCGACCGGGTGGAAGACGCCGCCGTACCAGGGGGCGGCGGTGAGCACCCCGGCGGCCGCGGCGAGGTCGCGCGCGGTGACCACGAGGGCGTCCCAGCGCCCGGCCGGCTGCCCGTCGATGCTGACCTCGAAGCCGCCGCGCGCCCCGCTCGCGTCGCCGACCCGGGCCACGGTGAGCGCGGGAGCCCCGCCGGCCGCCGGGCCGCCGGCGGTGTCGGTCGCGTCGCGAACGGCCGGAGGGATCCAGCGCTCCATGAGCGCGTGCGCGGCGAGGAGCTCGGCGGCGGCCGGGGTCGGGCGGCCACCGACGCCGGTCGCGTCCAGCCCGGCGTCGACGAGCGCGACGAGCGCCGTCGCACCGGCCAGGCCGGGCCCGAGCACGGCTACATGGGGAAGCTGAGCCACGCCGCAGAACTGTAGGCGCTCACCGGGCTGGCCCAGCGAGCGGGACGTCCCGGCAGCCAGTCGCCAGTCGCCAGCCGATCGGCGACTGCCTCCGTCCCGCGGGCCCCCGCTTCCATGACACCGGTCCCGTGCTGTCTGGCTCCGTGATGCCAGGGCCGCCCCGCCGGGCTCTGTCACGCCGGCTTCTGTGGCACCGCCCCGTCGCACCGGTCCTCTCCGTCACGCCGGCCTCCGCGTCGCCGATCGCTCGCGCCGAGGTCCCTGAAGCCGCCCGGTCGCCGCCTCGACGAGCGAACCGGGTGGGTGCGGGCGGGACCTAAGTAGGCTGCGCGACACTCGCGGGCCCGGAAAGGTTGTGACCACACGGTTACAGTTGACACACTCTCCGTTGTGGCCCGGGTTCTCGCTGTCGCGAATCAGAAAGGTGGCGTCGCCAAGACGACCTCCGTGTCGAGTCTCGGCGCCGCCCTGACCGAGCTCGGCCAGCGGGTGCTGCTGGTCGACCTGGACCCGCAGGCCTGCCTGACGTTCTCGCTCGGTCTCGATCCGGACGCGCTGGAGCTGTCCGTGCATGACGTGCTGCTCGGGCGGCTGTCCGCCGGGCTCGTCCTGCTACGCACGGCCGACGGGTCCGACCTGCTGCCGGCGACGATCGAGCTGGCCGGCTGTGAGGCGGTGCTGCTGTCGCGGACCGGCCGGGAGCACGTGCTGCGGCTCGCGTTGGCGGAGATCATCGATGACTACGACTTCGTCCTGGTGGACTGCCCGCCGTCACTCGGCGTGCTCACCATCAACGGCCTGACGGCCGCCGACGAGGTCGTCATCCCGCTGCAGTGTGAGACGCTGTCGCATCGGGGCGTCGGCCAGCTCCTGGACACCGTGCACGACGTCCGCCGGCTGACCAATCCCCGGCTGCGGGTGCGCGGGGTGCTGCCGACCCTGTTCGACGGGCGGACGGCGCACAGCCGCGCGGTCCTGGCCGACGTGGCCGCCCGCTACCAGATCCGGGTGCTGGAGCCGCCGGTAGCCCGCTCCGTGCGGTTCGCTGAGGCTCCGGGCATCGGCCGCTCGATCCTGACGACCGCCGGCCGTTCGAAGGGCGCGCACGCCTACCGGGAGCATGCCCGCGCGATCGCGGGTCTCGGCCCGGTGCCACTGTCCGGGCCCGGCGCGCCCGCGCTGCTGGCGGCCCGGCGGTCCCGGGTGCGGCTGATAGGCGAGGAGGATCTCGATGAGCCGAGCCGCACGGGCGAGCGTCTCGTCGTGGCCGACCTTGATGACGTCCCGCTTGACGACGTCGGCCTCGACGATGTCGGCCTCGACAGCGTCGCGTTCGACGGCGTTGACCTGGGTGGCGGCCTGGTCGACGACGGCCTCGCGGACGACGGGCTGGCGGGCAACCGTGGCGGTGGCGCCGTGGTCGGCACCGGATCGGCGAAGGCGATCCGTCAGGTCCGGGCCGCGCTCTCGCGTTCCGGCCGATGAGCGCCCGCGTGCCCGGCCCACCGGCGGCGCGAGCCCGGCCAGCCAGGGCGACGCCGGTATGACGAAGCCGAAGACCGTGAAACCGGGCGCGCAGCCGAGGGCCGCGAAGGCGGCGGTCGCGCAGCCGAAGACCGTGAGACAACCGGTCTCGCAGCCCAAGGCGGCAGGAGCGGCGGCCGTGCGGCCGAAGACCGTGAGACAACCGGTCTCGCAGCCCAAGGCGGCAGGAGCGGCGGCCGTGCGGCCGAGGGCCGCGATAGCCGCCGCCGTGCGGCCCGCGGCGGTGAACGCGGCGGCCGTGCAGCCGAAGGCCGATCCGACGACGGCGAAGCCGAGGGCCGTCATGGCGGCGGTTGTGGCGACGGAGACCACCGCGACGGCAGTTGGGCAGCCCGGGACCGTGAAGGTGGCCGGTGTGCGGCCTACGGCCGTTTCAGCGCGGGCGACGGCCGCGCCGCGGGAGGGCGCCGCAAGCCGCCGGGAGCTGGCCGCGGCGGCCGGCTTTGACCGGCTGCGGCCCCGGGCCGGCCGCCCGGCCGGGCCGGGTACCGGCTCGACGGCCCACCGGCCCGGCTCGATCGGCCGGGACACTCATGGCAAACGTGCCCTCTACAGCGGCGAACGGCCGCCCGACCCGCGTACGAACGGCGTGATGGTGCACTGCTCGCGCTGCGCCCAGGCGACGACCGTCGGCGCGAAGCGTGCCCTGCTGCTGCTCGCGCCGAGCCTGCACCTGCCGGTGATCCGGCCGCGCTATCCGTCCCTGCTGCGCTGCCCGGCCTGCCACCGGATCTCCTGGGTCCGTCTCGCGCTCACCGGCGCGGGCGGCTGAACGCACAAACGCCGCCGCCCGGCGGTCCCCGGTCGCGAGACGGGGGAGCCTGGCGGCGGCGTTGGGCTGGGTCAGGCCGACTCGGCGTGCTCCGCGTCGTCTTCCGCTTCGACCAGGTCGAGCCCCTCGACGGCGGCCCCGCCGCGGGAACGGCCCCGGCCACCGCGCCGGCGCCGGCGGCGGCGAGCGGGTGTGCCGTCCGCGTCCGGCTCCTGGTCGGGCAGATCGGTGATCTCGGTACCGTCCACGGCCGCGGTGGCCGTCGAGTCGGTCGCACTGGCGAGCGCCGTGACGTCGCCGGCCTCGAGCCCGAGCTCTTCGGGGGCGCCCTCGACTGCCTCCTCGGCGAGCCCGGCGGCCGCCGCGGCGGCCCCGGCCCCCCGAGTACGGCGGCGGCTCCTGGTCCGGGCGGCCGTGGCGTGCGCCGCCGGGCGGTCGGTATCCCGGTCGGGAGCGGCGGCGGCTCCGCGGCCGCGGCGGCCCCGCGCGCCGCCGCCCAGGTCCTCGATCTCCTCGGCCGCGAGCCCGGCCCGGGTGCGCGCGGCGCGGGGCAGGACACCGGTCGACCCGTCCGGGATACCCAGCGCCTCGAACAGGTGCGGGGAGGTGGAGTACGTCTCCAGCGGCTCGTCGAACGGCAGCGCGAGCGCGCGGTTCACCAACTGCCAGCGGGCCAGGTCGTCCCAGTCGACGAAGGTGACGGCGACGCCGCTGCCACCGGCCCGGCCGGTCCGGCCGATCCGGTGCAGGTAGACGCTCTCGTCCTCCGGGCACTGGTAGTTGATGACGTGCGTGACGCCGCCCACGTCGATGCCGCGGGCCGCGACGTCGGTCGCGACCAGCACGTCGACCTTGCCGGAGCGGAAGGCGCGCAACGCCTGCTCGCGCTGGCCCTGGCCGAGGTCGCCGTGCACCGGCGCGGCCGCGAAGCCACGGCGGGCCAGGTCCTCGGCCACCTTGTCGGCGGTGCGGCGGGTCCGGACGAAGACGATCGAGAGGCTGCGCCCGTCGGCCTGCAGGACCCGGGACAGCACCTCCATCTTGTCCATCGCGTGCGCGCGGAAGACGTGCTGGCTGGTGGTCGGGACGGTGCGGCCCTCGTCGGGCTGCTCGGCGGTCACGTGCACCGGCCGGATCATGAACCGGCGGGCGAGCGCGATGACCGGCCCGGGCATCGTCGCGGAGAACAACATGGTCTGGCGGGTGGGCGGCAGGAAGGCGACGATGCGCTCCACGTCCGGCAGGAAGCCGAGGTCGAGCATCTCGTCGGCCTCGTCGAGGACCAGGGTCGCCACGTTGCCCAGGTTCAGCGTGCGCTGGCGGGCGAGGTCCAGCAGCCGGCCGGGGGTGCCGACGACGACGTCGACGCCGGCCTTCAGCGCGCTGGTCTGCGGCTCGTAGGCCCGGCCGCCGTAGACGGAGAGGACCCGGATGCGCCGGCCCTTGCCAGCCCGGTCGAGGTCGGCGGTGACCTGGACGCAGAGCTCGCGGGTGGGGACGACGATGAGGGCCTGCGGCCGGCCGTCGGCGCCCTCGTCAGGGCCGAGGACCTTCTGGATGACGGGGATGCCGAAGCCCAGGGTCTTGCCGGTGCCGGTGCGGGCCTGGCCGATGATGTCGGTGCCGGCCAGCGCCAGCGGGAGCGTTAGCTCCTGGATGGCGAAAGGGTGGACGATGCCCGCCGCGGCGAGTGTCTCCACGGTCTCCTTGCGGACCCCGAGGTCGGCGAAGGTGACCTTGGGCTCGGCCGGCCCGGCCTGCTGGGGCGGGGCCGGCGAAGCGGTGGCGTCGGTGGCGTCGGTGTCGCCGGTGGTCAGGGATGTGGCTGTGACGGACAGCGGATCGCTCCTGGTCTGCTCCTGAGCGGTGTCCGACGTTGAGGCGCCGCTCGCTATGTGCCAGACAGCGCCAGCGACCCAGTCGGTGACGGGGGACCAGCGGCTCGAACCCGGCAGCTTGGCCCAGCGGCCCTCCGAACGGGGCGACGCGAGTGCCTTAGGCGGCCAGCTGGCCTGTGATGACCAGCGGCTACGACAAGGATAACCTGTGTGACCGCTTGGTGGGCGCGCTCGGTGACGATCGTGGCCTGTCGGACGTTGGCCAGGCAGGAGCCCGATCCGTCGGCCGGCCCGAGCGGGCCGCCGGAGTTCGTGGGGGCCAGCGGGTCGAGCCCGACCACGCTTACACCCGACCCACCACCTGGGAGATGAAACACGTGACGGACAGCACAGTGCTTCCGGGAGCCCAGGTCGCAGGCGGTGCCGACTCCACGGCGGAGGCCGTCGGTGTCGGTTCCGCGCAGCCGCGGGAGGGTCGCCCGGGTGCCGACCAGGCCGTCGTCGACCTGCTGGGGCTCATCGCTTATGGCGAGCTGACCGCGTTCGAGCGACTCGCGACCGACGCCAGGATGGCGCCGACGCTCACGGACAAGATCGCGCTGGCCGCGATGGCCGCCGCCGAGTTCGCGCACTTCGAGGCGATCAGCCGGGCGCTGGCCGGCCGCGGCGTCGACCCGGAGGCCGCGATGGGGCCGTTCATCGGCCCGCTGACCGCCTTCCACGGGGGCACCGCGCCGGCGGACTGGCTGGAAAGCCTGGTCAAGGCCTACGTCGGGGACAGCATCGCCGCCGACTTCTACCGCGCGATCGCCCACCGGCTCGACGACGACGCCCGCGCGCTCGTCCTCGACGTGCTGGCCGACACCGGGCACGCGGCGTTCGTCGTCGACCGGGTCCGTGCGGCGATCGCCGCGAATCCCGTGGTGGCCGGGCGGCTCGCGCTGTGGGCCCGCCGGCTCGTGGGCGAGGCGCTCAACCAGGCAAAGCAGGTCGCGGTCGAGCGGGACGCGCTCACCGGCCTGCTGGTGGGCGTCGGCGACCTGGAAGCCGTCGCCACGATCTTCGACAGCATCATGAAGGCCCACACTGACCGCATGTCAGCCCTGGGCCTGTCTGCTTGAGGCGATCGGCCGGAACCGGGCGCGGAGCGCCCTGCGGCCGCTCCGCCCAATAGGAGCCGACGGAGAAGTATGGGCTAGGCGCTTGTCCAGGGCCGGGATCCGGGGTGCGTTCCGCTCGAAGGGCGCCAGCGCGAGTTGATCGCCGGTTCGGCCCTCCGGCGGTCGTTGTCCGGGCGTGCTGCCAACCACTGGGACCCTGCTGGCCAATTACACGCAGCTACGACTCGGCCGGGACTGGCCGCCGATCAGGGGGCGAGCAATCATTCCGGCGTCCGTTATGTGGCGTATGTCTGGGCGCCTCTTCTAGATCACCCGAGGCTCTCCCGAATTGGCCAGCAGGATCCACTGGGGGCCCAAAACAGCGATCAGCACACCCGTGCGCCCCGGCGGGAAGTAAACCAGCGGAAGGCAGCCCCAGCGGGACGCATCCCAGATCCCGGCCCTGGACCAGCGCGCGCCCCCGGACTCCGACATCGCCCCCGAACCACGTTGGGGAGGGCGCTCAGCGCCCGACCCGGTGAAGCGGCCGGCGGGCGCTCCGCGCCCGTTCCGGCCGCTTCACCCCTTAGGCGGCGCCGAAGCCGACGCGGCGGGACTCCGCCTCCGCGATCTCGACGTAGGCCAGTTTCGCGACCGGTACGACCACCCGGCGGCCCTTCTCGTCGAACAGGGAGAGCAGCCCGTTGTCCGCGGCGAGGGCGGTGGCGACCGCCTCGGCGACCTGGTCCGGGGTCTGAGCGCTTTCGAGCACCAGCTCTCGGCCGACGTTCTGCACGCCGATCTTGACCTCCACCGGGATGACCTCGCCTTCGTTAGCGCCGCGGGAGGGTGTCCCCCCGGGACGGGCCTGGTCCGACGGCGTGACGGCCGACGGACGTTCACAGGTAACACCGACGATCACAGGACACACTATGGCCCCGACGCCGTGTGTGACCGGGCTGGGTCGCCGTGTTCGCCGCTGGCAGAGCGGCCGGGTTGTCTCACCGGTCGGCGACGAGCGCCGGCCGCCCACCCGGCGGCGCCCGCCGCGCCGATCAGGCCCGCGGGTAGCCGCCGATGCCGTGCCAGGCGAGCTCGCTCATCGTCTCGATCGCGCGTTCGGAGGAGACGGTGCCGCCCCGGACCAGCCACCAGCGTGAGCAGGTCTCCGCGAGCCCGACGAGGCCGACGGCCAGCAGGTCGGCCTCGTCCTGGGTAAGGCCGGTGTCGGCGGCGATGGTCGCCGCGATCGACCGGACGCACTGGGCGAACGCGTCCTCGATCCGCTCCCGGACAGCCGGCTCGCTGCGCAGGTCGCTCTCCAGCACGAGCTGATGGGCGCCGCTGGGGTCGTTCACGAAGTCGAAGTACGCGCGGATCGACCGCTCGACCCGCAGCTGGTTGTCCGTCGTCGAGTCGAGCGCCTCGCGGACGCTGGTGACCAGCTTCTCCGCGTGCTCGTCGACCAACGCCAGGTAGAGCTCAAGCTTGCCGGGAAAGTGCTGGTAGAGCACCGGCTTGCTGACGCCGGCCCGTTCCGCGATCTCGTCCATCGCGGCGGCGTGGTAGCCCTGCGCAACGAAAACCTCACGCGCGGCCCCGAGCAGCTGGAAGCGCCGGGCCGTGCGGGGGAGCCGGGGCGTTCTGCCTGAGCGTGGCGCGGCCGGATCGGCGGTCACCAGCGCACCTCCTGTTGCTCGATCCCGACAACACTACAGACCCGGGAGCCGCGCGTGGCCCCCGGAGCCTGGGGTGCGGGGCCTGCAACAGGCTATCGGCGGAACCGACCAGGCCGGCGGCTCCACGCCCGTCCGAGGCCGATCGCCTACCGGTAGGCGTCCTCGTCGTCTTGGACCTCGACGGTCTGCTCGACGGCGTCGTACTCGTCGGCCTCGGAACCGTCATGAACGTGCGTCGGCTGCGGCGGGTCGTCGGGCAACACCTGGCGGGCCTGATCGACGGCGTCCGCGGCAGGGACGTCGACGGGAACCTGCATCTCGGTCGGGAGCTCGGTCGGTGCGGTCATGAGGCCCTCCCCGTCGTGGCGGGATCTCTCGCCGGCTGGTGTCGCGATCATCGAGCTGCCGAAGCACGGCATACCCGCGCGGAACCTCGGCATACCCAGGTCGCGTTCGGCCTGAACGTGCCTGATTCGCCGGCAGCGGCCGGCTGGGCCGTCGTCCTTCCCGTCGGATAGATCCGCCGGTTCGGTCACCGCGTCCGGTTCGTCCGTGGCCAGCGGACGGCCCGGACGTCAGGTCGCCGCGGGCGGGGGGCCGAGCAACGGGGCGAAGAGGTCGCCGTGGGCGGCCACCCGGTCGAGGACCTGGGCGGCGGTGAACACCAGGTCCGCGGGCTGGCGGGCGTTGGCGACCTCGTCCCAGGTGACCGGGGCCGACGCGGTCGGCGCGGCGCGGGCCCGCAGCGAGTAGACGGAGACCGTCGTCTTCGCCGGGTTGTTCTGTGACCAGTCCAGCAGCACCCGTCCCGGGCGCAGGTCCTTGCGCATGTTGGAAACGACGAGGTCCGGATGGTCCCGGGCCAGTCGTTCGGCGACGACGTGCATCTCGTCGCGCACCTTCATGCTCTCGCGCCCGTCGTCGACCCGGCCGTAGACCTGGAGCCCCTTCGAGCCGCTGGTCTTCACGCACAGCGGCTCGGGCATCACCTCGCGCAGCAGCAGCGCGACCCGGGCGCAGTCCAGGACGGTCGTCCCGGGGCCGGGGTCGAGATCGGCGACCACGAGGTCCGGCCGCCGGGTGGAGACGCGCCACATCGGGGTGTGCATCTCGATCGCGGCCAGGTTCGCCAGCCAGACCAGCGTCGGGCGTTCCTCGGCGACCAGGTAGTCGATCGTCCCCCGGTTCTTGCTG
Source organism: Pseudofrankia sp. DC12 (assembly GCF_000966285.1). Taxonomy (NCBI): domain Bacteria; kingdom Bacillati; phylum Actinomycetota; class Actinomycetes; order Frankiales; family Frankiaceae; genus Pseudofrankia; species Pseudofrankia sp. DC12. Next base: position 2,209,960 of record NZ_KQ031391.1, on the reverse strand, counting down.
GAGCCGGGGGAGGGCAGCGTCGCGGTACGCACCCACTCCGGGCGGTGCGACGGAGCGTTCTTGCTGAAGAAGCCGGCGGCGCCGACTCCCTCGGGGAAGCGGACGACGGTCAGCGGGCGGTCGTCCAGATGCGGCAGCAGGACGGGGGCGATCTCGGTGTAGTAGTGGATCACCTCGGCCTTGGTGGTGCCGGCCGTCGGGTAAAGCACCTTGTCGAGGTTGGAGATCTTGAGCCGGCGGCCGTCGACCTCGACGGCGCTCGGGGCGCCACGGGGGGCCTTCCGCGCGCTCCCGCCGTCCTTCGTGGTGGTGCCGGCGCCCGAGGCCTCGCTCGGGGACTCGCGGCTCTGTCCGGGTCCGCTCGCACCGCCTGCCTCGCCCATCCCCGCCTCCCGGGCACTGCCCTCGCGTGGTGGTTCTCGTCACGGCCAGCTGGCGGTTCCACGTTCCCACGTCGACCCGGCCCGATCCACGGTCTGTCTCGCGATGTCTCGTGATCCTCCGGGCGTCCCGCCGAATGGCCACGGAGCGGCGATGAGTAGGGCCGTTCGGCTGCGTCAACCCAAACAGCCAATTCTCGTCCCTCTTCGCCGGTCAGGCGGACAGGACGCGCCGGGTGGCTCACGATGGGGTTGGAGCGACGTTAGGGGCGAACATGCGTTCGATCTGGAAGGGTGTGATCAGCTTTGGGCTCGTCTCGATCCCCGTGAAGCTGTACTCGGCCACGGAGGAGCGGGATGTCGCCTTTCACCAGGTCCGACGTTCGGACGGGTCCCGGATTCGCTACAAGCGGGTCGCGGCGTCCGATGGCGAGGAGGTGCCGTACTCCGAGATCGCCAAGGGCTACGAGCTGCCGGACGGCGAGACGGTGGTCCTCACCGACGACGACTTCGCGAACCTGCCGCTGTCGACGTCGCGGGCGATAGACGTGCTGGAGTTCGTCCCGCTGGACCAGGTCGACCCGATCTACTTCGCGAAGAGCTACTACCTGGAGCCGGACAAGACCGGCGCCAAGCCCTACGTACTGCTGCGTGACGCGCTGGAGTCCTCCGGCCGGGTCGCTCTGGTGAAGATCGCGCTGCGCCAGCGCGAGCAGCTCGCGACGCTGCGGGTGCGCGACGGCGTCTTCGTGCTGGAGACCATGCTGTGGCCGGATGAGGTCCGCGCCCCCGGCTTCGGGTTCCTCGACGAGGAGATCAAGGTCCGGCCGCAGGAGCTCGCGATGGCCAGCTCGCTGATCGAGACGCTGGCCGGCGACTTCGACCCGACGCGGTTCACCGACGAGTACCGCGCGGCACTCACTGAGATGATCGATGCCAAGATCGCCGGACGGGAGATCATGACGGCTCCGGCGGCGGAGGCGGGCGAGCCGGCCGGCGACCTGATGGCCGCGCTGCGCGCCAGCATTGAGGCGGCCCGGGCCGGGCGCCCGGGTGGCGATGCCGCGCCGGCGGGCGAGCCGGAGCCGGCCGCGTCCACGCGGGCGAGCAGGCGTGCGCCGCGGGCTGCCGAACAGCCCGACGCCGAGACGTCAGCCCAGGATGCCGAGGCCGGCGCCGACGACGCGGCGCCGACGGCGAAGGCGAAGCCCGGCGGCAGGAAGACCCCGCCGAAGAGCGCGCCCGCCAAGATCGGGCCGAAGACCGCGGCGAACGGCGCCAAGGAACCAGCCAAGACCCCGGCGCGCCGCTCCGCCTGACCCGCGGTGTCCAGCCGGCGGTAGGCCGGTCCGGCCGCCCGCGGTCCGGCCGCCCGCGGTCCGGCCGCCCGCGGTCCGGCCGCCCGCGGTCCGGGCCGCCTCCGGCCGGTCCAGCCGCGTCCGCCGGTCCGCCGCCTCTGGTCGGCCGGTCCGGCAAGATCGCTGTCCTGGTCTCCCCCTGGTTGCGAACCATCCGCCTGAACGGCCGCGCCAGGGCGCGAACGGCGATCTTGTCCGCTGGTCGCGCTGGTAGCGCTGGTAGCGCTGGTAGCGCTGGGCCGCCGTGGCGGTCGGGAACATGTGACCGGCGGCGTGCGCTGCAACGGAGCGGATCGTCGTCCCCCGCGGGGTGCGACGGCCTGTTGCCCAGCGGCTTCGCCGGCCCGTGATCTCAGGGCGGGCCTGCGGCGCTCAGACGTATGGCATCGTCGTGGGGACGCCTCAGCCGGCGATGCCGAACCGCAAGGAGCACGCGTGTCCCTTCCGCCTCTGGTGGCGCCCGCCGACGGGCTCTCCGTCGACGAGGTCCGCCGCTACTCCCGGCACCTCATCATTCCGGATGTCGCGATGGACGGGCAGAAGCGCCTGAAGAACGCCAAGGTGCTGGCGGTCGGCGCGGGCGGCCTGGGATCTCCGACGCTCATGTATCTCGCCGCCGCCGGCGTCGGAACGCTCGGCATCGTCGAGTTCGACACCGTCGACGAGTCGAACCTGCAGCGCCAGATCATCCACGGCCAGTCCGACGTCGGCCGCTCCAAGGCCGAGTCCGCGCGCGAATCGGTCCTGGAGATCAACCCGTACGTCAACGTCGTGCTGCACGAGACCCGGCTCGACGTCGACAACGTCATGGAGGTCTTCAGCCAGTACGACCTGATCGTCGACGGCACCGACAACTTCGCGACGCGCTACCTGGTCAACGACGCGGCGGTGCTGCTCGGCAAGCCCTACGTCTGGGGCTCGATCTACCGGTTCGACGGCCAGGCCAGCGTCTTCTGGGCCGACCACGGGCCGTGCTACCGCTGCCTGTACCCGGAGCCGCCTCCGCCCGGGATGGTCCCCTCCTGCGCCGAGGGCGGTGTGCTCGGCGTGCTCTGCGCGTCGATCGGCTCGATCCAGGTGACCGAGGCGATCAAGCTGCTGACCGGGATCGGTGACCCGCTGGTCGGGCGGCTAATGGTCTACGACGCCCTGGAGATGAGCTACCGCACGATCAAGGTCCGCAAGGACCCCGAGTGCCCGCTGTGCGGGAAGAACCCGTCGATCACCTCGCTGCTCGAGGACTACGAGGCGTTCTGCGGCGTCGTCTCCGAGGAGGCGCAGCTCGCCGCGGCGGGGTCGACGATCACGGCCGGCGAGCTCAAGGAGTGGATCGACGAGGGCGCCGCGATCGAGCTGATCGATGTCCGCGAGCCCGCGGAGTGGGAGATCGTGCGGATTCCGGGCGCCAAGCTCATCCCGAAGGGGGAGCTGCCGGCCCACCTGTCGGAGCTGCCGCAGGACAAGCGGGTCGTCGTCTACTGCAAGTCGGGTGTCCGCTCGGCTGATGCGTTGGCCACCCTGAAGAACGCCGGCTTCTCGTCGGCCGTGCACGTCCAGGGCGGCGTGACCGCGTGGGCCACCCAGGTCGACAAGACCCTCCCGGTCTACTGACCCCTCGCGTCCCGAAGGGGCCTCGGCGTCGCGCCGAGGCCCCTTCTCGGTTGTCGTTCCCGTCTCGTGGCCCGGCGCCCTGGCGCGCCGGCGGGTTCGGGACCTGTCGGACCTGGCTGGCATGCTCGCCCGTATGAGTGGTCGTCGGTCAGACCAGCCTGAGCGGGACGGGCACCGGCCGGATGTGGCCGGGTCGGACGAGGCGGCGCCGGGCCGGCGCCGATCGGGCGAGAACCCGTCCGGCGAGGACCGGTCGGGCAAAGCAGGGCCGGGCCGGCGCCAGTCGGCCGCGGCCGCGGCCGCGGCGAGCGCGCCGGCAAGCGTGTCCGCGGGGCTGGGTACCCGGGTGCGGGTGCATGTCGACGGCCGGCCGGGGGAGTATGCGGTCGCGGTGCTCGACACGGTCGCGCGGATACCGCCCGGCAAGGTGATGACCTACGGCGACGTGGCCGAGTACGTCGGTGGCGGCACCGGCCGGCACGTCGGCGCGGTGCTCGCCCGGTTCGGCTACCAGGAGGACGTGCCCTGGCACCGCGTCATCCGGTCGACGGGAGAGCCGAACCCGACCGCCCCAGCGGAGGCGATCGCGCTGCTGCTCGCGGACGGCACGCCGCTGCGCCCCGGCGGCGAACGCGTCGACCTTCCTACGGCCCGCTGGGACGGCGTGCCCACTGCGGACTGAACAGCGAACCGGTCCTGCCTTGTGGTCGTGACAGCAGGTAGGACTCGACGCCGCGAGGCGTGCGGTGGGTGGGTGAGCCCGTGCGGGCACTGGGCCGCCCGGCCGGCCCGTGGGTCAGCGGGCGGTGTAACCGCCGTCGGCCAGGTAGACGCTGCCGGTCACGATCGAGGAGCGGTCGGAAAGCAGGAACAGGACGACTTCGGCGACCTCGTCGACGGTGGCGAACCGTGCCATCGGGGCGAGCAGGGCCGCGCCGCGCATCTTGCGGCCTTCGCCCTGGCTGAGCATGGCCGTGTCGACGAAGCTCGGCGCGACCGCGTTGATCCGGACATTGCGGGTCGCGTACTCCAGCGCTGCCGTCCTGGTCAGCCCGATGACGCCGTGCTTGGCCGCGACGTAGGCGGCGGTGTCCGCGAAACCGACCGTGCCGAGCACTGACGCCATGTTCACGATCGATCCGCCGCCCGCAGCGAGCATCGCGGGGAGCTCGGCCCGCATGCAGTAGAAGACGCCGTTGAGGTTCGTCTCGACGACGCGGCGCCAGTCGTCGACGGGAATCTTCTCGATCGGGCTTCGGGGCAGCGAGATCCCGGCGTTGTTCACGGCCAGGTCCAGCTTCCCGAAGGTCCGGGTCGCCGCGGCGACGGCGTCCGCGACGGCGTCCGGGTCGGTGACGTCCAGGCCGAGTGCCAGGGCCGGCGTGCCCGAGCCCGCGATCTCGTCGGCGACGATCTTGGCGGCGGCCTCGTCGACGTCGGTGACGACGACGCGCGCGCCGGCCGCGGCCAGCCTGCGGGCGCAGGCCGCGCCGATACCGCCGCCCGCTCCGGTCACCAGCACGACCTTGTCCGCGCACTCTTCCATGCACAGCAGACTCCCACAGTCACCGGTTGCGATGGCCGGCCGGCCGTGCCACCCGCGCGCTGGCCGGGTTCGGCGGCTGAGGCGGTCGGGAAACTGTCGGTGGCACGTGGTCTCCTTGATTCGTGACCAGCTCGCCCAGCGCCGTCCGGCCGGCCCGGCCCGTCGTCCTGACGCGGCCGCCCGCCGCCGCGCGGCCGCCGCGCTACCGGCTCGACCGGTCCGCGCCGACGCGCTGGCCGGCGCGGCCGGCGGGGCTCGACGATGCGCAGCGAGCGGTCGTGGAGCATCCAGGCGGGCCGCTGCTGGTGCTCGCGGGACCGGGCACGGGCAAGACCACGACCCTGGTGGAGGCGGTCGCCCACCGGGTCGAGGCCGGGCTCGATCTCGGGTCGATCCTCGTGCTCACGTTCAGCCGGCGGGCCGCGCGCGAGCTCTCCGAGCGGATCACGGCCAGGGTCGGCGTCGCGCTGGGTGGCCAGGTGGCCTGGACGTTCCACTCCTGGTGTTACGCGCAGCTGCGCGCCCATCCGCTGCCGGGCGACCCGGCGCCGCGGCTGCTGACCGGGCCGGAACGGTTCACCCGGCTGCGCGAGCTGATCGACGGCTCGCGTGAGCTCGGCCGGCCGGGCTGGCCGGCGCCGCTGGAGGTCTGCCTGCGGACCCGCGGGTTCGCCGAGGAGGTCGAGGCACTGCTCGCCCGGGTCCGCGAGGTCGGCCTCGACCCAGCCGGCCTCGAGGAGCTCGCCGCCCGCGCGCACCGGCCCGACTGGGCCGCGCTCGCGCGGTTCTACACGGACTACCTGGACAACCTCGGCTACGACGGCGCGCTGGACTACCCGGAGCTCGGTCACCGGGCGGCGCGGCTGGTCGAGGACCCCGAGCGCGGCCAGCCGGTTCGGGACCGCTACCGGGCGGTCTTCGTCGACGAGTACCAGGACACCGACCCGGCGCAGGAGCGGCTGCTCGCGGCGCTGACGGCCGGCGGTGGCGACCTGGTCGCCTTCGGCGACCCGGACCAGTCGATCTACGCCTTCCGCGGCGCGCGGGTGCGGGGCCTGCTCGACTTCCCCGACCGGTTCCGCCGGGCCGACCGGTCGCCGGCTGACGTGCTGGCGCTTGGGGTGTCGAGGCGGATGTCCCCGCCGGTGCTGGCCGCGAGCCGCGAGGTCGCCAGCCGGCTGCCGGTGTCCGGGCTGCCGGTCTGGGCGTTGCGGGCGCATCGCCGCCTCGCCCCGGCGGAGCCGGACCGGGCCGGCCAGGTCGAGGCGCTGTCCTTCCCGTCGGAGGGTGCCGAGACGGAGGCGATCGCCGACCTGCTGCGCCGCGAGCACCTCATCCGGGCAGTGCCCTGGCATGAGATGGCCGTGCTGACCCGCTCGGCCGAGGCGCTGCCCGCGGTCGCGCGCGCGCTCACCGCGGCCGGCGTGCCGGTGGACCTCGCCGGCGACGAGCCGCCGCTGGCCGAGCGGCCGGCCGCGGCGCTGTTGCTCACCGCGCTGCGCTGCGCCGACGACCCGGGCTCGCTGACCCCCGCGGACGCCCGCGCACTGCTGCTTTCCCCGCTCGGCGGCGCCGATCCCGCCGGTCTGCGTGCCCTCGGCCGGGCATTGCGCGACCACGTCCGCAGCACGACCGTCGAACCCGCCGCCGCTGGCGGCGCAGATTCCGCCGGCGCCGCCGGGTCGCCCGAGGGGTGGCCGGCCGGGCTGGTGTCCTCGGCCGAGCTGATCCGGGACCTCGTCGCCGATCCAGGGTCGCTTCCCGGCCCGGTACCGGCCGAGCTGGCCCGGCCAGCCGTCCAGGTGGGGAGTCTGCTGGCCATGGTCGGGCGCCGGCTGCGGGCCGGTGCGGCCCCGCAGGACGCGCTCTGGGCGCTGTGGGAGGGCACCGCATGGCCGGCGCGGCTTCGCCGGGTGTCGGCCGGCGGCTACGGGGCGGCCCGGCGCGCGGCGGAGGGCGACCTCGACGCCGTCGTCGCGCTGTTCGACGCGGCGGCCCGGCTCGGCGAGCGCCGCGGGCCCGGCGGCGGCGCACCCGGCCTGATCGCGGACCTGACCGGCCAGGACTTCGCCGCCGATGACCAAGCCGGCGCCGAGGTCCGCCCGGACGCTGTGCGGCTGCTCACCGCGCATCGCGCCAAGGGCCTCGAGTGGGAGGTCGTGGTGATCCGCGGCGTCCAGGACGGCGCCTGGCCGGACCTGCGCGCGCAGCACTCCCTGCTCGGCACCGAGCAGCTCGACGCGCCGCGGCGCGGGGGCCTGCGCCCGCCGGAGACCCCGCGTGACCGGTGGGCCGAGGAACGCCGGCTGTTCTACGTCGCGGTCACCCGGGCTCGCCGCCGCCTGGTCGTGACCGCGGTGGACGCCGTCGGCGAGGACGGCGCGCGGCGCAGTGAGTTCCTGGCCGAGCTCGGCGTGCGGATTGCCCCCGGCGCGTCCTGGACGCCCAGGCCGCTGACGCTGCCCAGCCTGGTGGCCACCCTGCGCCGGCTCGCCACCGACCCGGCGGCGACCCCGGCGCTGCGCCAGGCCGCCCGCCGCCGGCTCGCGGGCCTCGCGGCCGTCACCGACCACGCGGACCGGCCGCTGGTCGTCGGCGCGCACCCTGACCGGTGGTGGGGCGCCCGCGAGGAGACCGCCTCCGACGTGCCGGTGTCCGCGCCGACCGAGCCGATCCCGCTGTCCGGGTCCTCGCTGTCGAGCCTGCGGGACTGCTCGCTGCGCTGGTTCCTGGAGCACGAGGCGCACGCAGGCCAGCCGGCCACAACGGCGCAGAGCTTCGGCCGGGTCGTGCACGCGCTCGCGGACGAGGTCACCGCCGGGCGCACCCCCGCCGACCTGGCGGCCCTCGACGCCCGGCTCGACCTGGTCTGGCGCCAGCTCGCCTTCGAGGCGCAGTGGCGCTCGGACCAGGAGCGGACCGCCGCCCGGCAGGCGCTCGCCCGGTTCCTCGGCTGGCACGCGGCCGAGCGTGGCCGCGCCGTCCTGGGCTCCGAGGCGCGGTTCGGCATCGACCTGACCGTCGACGGCCGCCCGGTGCGGCTGCGGGGCTCGATGGACCGGATCGAGCTTGATGACGGCGGCCGAGTGCACGTCGTCGACTTCAAGACAGGCCGGACGGCCGTCAGCCCACGGGAGGTCGCCGAGCACGTCCAGCTCGGGACCTACCAGCTCGCCGTGCGGGAGGGTGCCGTCCACGACCGGGTCACCCGGCGTGACGGGGAACCCGTCCTGCCCGGTGGGGCCGAGCTCGTCTACCTGCGCCGAGAGGACGGCGAGGACAGGACCGGCCCCGGCGCGCCCGGCGATCCGACTGGCCGGCCCCAGATTCAGCGCCAGGACGCACTGCCAGCGGGCCGGTCCTGGATCGATGAGCTGGTAGGCGACGCCGTACGCACGATCGCCACCGAGGCGTTCGCCCCGACCCCGGGCCCGGGCTGTGACTACTGCTCCTTCCGGCGCGCGTGCCCGGCGCTCGTCGAGGGCAGGCAGGTGGTCACATGAGCGAGCAGCCAACCGCAGGGCAGGCGCCGTCGCCCCCCGCGCGGCCGGGATTGCCGGGCGGCGCACGCCCGCTCGCGCTCCTTGGCTGGTCCACGCCTTCTCGCCGGGCCGACCTGCCCGTCCAGCTGACCCTGACCGGCGAGGCGGAGCCGGTCGGACCAGGGCCGTCCGCCGACCACGATGACCCGCCGCCGCCGGAGGTCGGCCCCCGGCGGTGGCTCACCAGGGAAGGGCTGCGCGAGCTGCTCGGCGTGCCGTACACCGAGGAGCAGCTCGCGGCGATCTGCGCGCCGGCCGAACCAGGGGTCATCGTCGCCGGCGCGGGCTCAGGAAAGACGTCGGTGATGGCTGCCCGGGTGGTCTGGCTGGTCGGGCACGAGCGGGTTCCGGCGGAGTCCATTCTCGGCCTGACCTTCACCCGCAAGGCCGCCGCCGAGCTGAACGACCGGATCGGCGCGGCGCTGGCGAGGCTGCGCCGCTCTGGCACCGACCCGGCCGGCGTGGCGACGGCCCCGGGCGTGGCGACGGCCCCGGGTGTGGCGACGGCCCCGGGTGTGGCGACGGCCCCGGGTGTGGCGACGGCCCCGGGTGTGGCGACGGCCCCGGACGGCGGGCCGGTCACGGCAGCGGGTGGGCTCGCGGACGCGGACGCCGTGGGCGAGCCGGCCGTGTCGACCTACAACTCGTTCGCCAGCAGGCTCGTCGCCGACCACGCGCTGCGCCTGGGCCTGGAGCCCGACTGCGCTCTGTTGCCGGCAGCGGCCCGGTACCAGCTCGCCGCGCACGTCGCCCGCGGCTACCCCGGCCGCATCGAGGCGTTCACGGGCTCGCTCGCGGCGCTCGTCTCGGCCGTGGTCGCGCTCGACGGCCAGTGCGGCGAGCACCTCGTCGACCCGGCCGAGCTGATCGCGTTCGACCGGCGCTGGCTGGCCGACGTGCTGGCCGCGCTGAACGAGGCCGCGGGCCGGCCGAAGACGGCCACCCTGTCGGCCGACCTGCGCCGGCTGGCCCGGGCGGCGCGGCGGCGGATCGAGCTGGCCTGCCTGGTCGTCGAGTACCGCGAGGCACGCCGCCGCCGCGAGCTGCTTGACTACGGCGACCAGATCCGGCTCGCGGCCGAGCTGGCCGAGCGAGTGCCCGAGGTCGGGGACCTGCTGCGCCGCCAGTTCCAGGTCGTGCTGCTGGACGAGTACCAGGACACCTCGGTGGCCCAGCGCAGGCTGCTCGCCGGCCTGTTCGGCGGCGGCCACCCCGTCACCGCCGTCGGCGACCCGGCCCAGGCGATCTACGGCTGGCGGGGCGCCTCGGTCGGCAACCTCAGGCTGTTCCCCGAGCATTTCCGCCGCCTCGACGGCGGCCCCTCGCAGGTCTACCAGCTCACCGTCAACCAGCGCAGCGGTGGACGGCTGCTCACCCTCGCCAACGCCGTGGCCGCGGGACTGCCCGTCGACGCCCGCAGCGGCACGCTGCGCCCACGCCCGGCCGTGGCCCTCGCCGGCGAGACGGTCGTGGCCCTGCACACCAGCTGGGCGCAGGAGACCGCCTGGGTCGCCGGCCAGCTCGCGCAGCGGCTGCGCGCCGCGTCGCCGGGGGACCCGTGGGAGCCGGGGCCGAGCTGCGCGGTGCTGGCCAGGTCCTGGGCCGACGTACCCGCCCTGGTGGACGCGCTGACGGCCGTGGGACTCCCGGTGGAGGTGCTCGGGCTCGGCGGCCTGCTGACCAAGCCCGAGATCGCCGACATCCGGGCCATGCTGGAGGTGCTGGACGACCCGACCGCGAACCCGGCGATGACGCGGCTGCTCAGCGGGCCACGGCTGCGCCTGGGCCCGCGTGACCTCGCGGCGCTGGGCCGGCGCGCGGCCGAGCTGGCCCGTGCGGGGCTGCCCGGCCAGCCCCGGTCGGTGCCCGCCCCGGTCGATCCCCTCGCCGAGGCGGTCGCCGACGTCGACCCGAGCGACGTCGTGTCGCTCGCCGACGCCCTGGCCGACCCGGGCGAGGAGGTCTCGGCCGAGGCCACCCGCCGGCTGCGCGCCTTCGCCGGGGAGCTCGCCGAACTGCGCGGGCACGTCGGCGCCGGGCTGGTCGAGCTGGTCCACCGGGTGGTCGAGACGACCGGCCTGGACGTCGAGCTGGAGCTGGCGGCCCCTCGTGGCGGCCGGGGCCGGGAGAACCTGGCCGCGTTCCTGCGGGTCGCGGCCGAGTTCGAACGGTCCGCGGCCGGATTCGACGACGCGAGCGGCCGGGCGTCGCTGACCTCGTTCCTTGGTTTCCTGGGCGCCGGCGAGCGGTACGAGCGGGGCCTGGACGCCGACGTCCCCAGCACCGGCCGGGCCGTGCAGGTGCTCACCATGCACGGCTCGAAGGGCCTGGAATGGGACGTCGTCGCCGTCCCGAACATCAGCCGGACCGCCTTCCCGGACGCACAGCCCGGCGACCGGTGGATCACCACCCCGGAGGTCCTCCCGACGCCGCTGCGCGGGGACGCCGCAGAGCTGCCGGTGTTCGAGGTCGCCGCCGGCCGGGCCGCCTTCGACCGGTTCGCCCGCGAGTGCCGGGAGCAGGCCGAGCAGGAGGAACGCCGGCTCGCGTACGTCGCGTTCACCCGGGCCCGCTGGACGCTGGTCGCCAGCGGTCACTGGTGGGGCCCGACGCAGAAGCTGCCCCGCGGTCCGTCGCCCTTCCTGCTTGAGCTCGCCGAGCACGCGAGCGGCGAAGGCAACGGGCGGGTCGACCACTGGGCCGACACTCCGCTGGCGAAGACGAACCCGTCGCTGGAGACACCACCGACCTTCACCTGGCCCGCACCTCTGAACCCGGTCGAGCACGCGGCCCGCCGGGAGGCGGCGGACGCCGTCCACGCGTTGCTGGTGCGCGCCCCGGCCGCGGCCCGCGTCGCCGCCGCGAGAGCCGTCGGCGGTGCGCGCGCCCCTGTCCCCGCCGATCCCGCTGCCGGCGGCCCGGCTGTTTCCGCCCCCGGCGCCGACGAGGATCCCTCGGTCCGGGACGACCGCGCCGGGATGACGGCGCAGGAGCGCGCGCTGCTCGCCGAGCTGGACCAGGAGACCCGGCTGTTGCTGGACGAGCAGCTGACCGCTCGCGCCCCCGCCCGGCTGGTGGCGCTGCCCACCGGCCTGACCGCCACCCAGGTGATGAAGCTGCGCGCCGACCCGGAGGGGCTCGCACGGGAGCTGGTCCGCCCGATGCCGCGCCGGCCCGTCCCGGCCGCGAACCGGGGTATCCGCTTCCACGCCTGGGTCGAGGAGGTCTTCGAACACCGCCCGCTGCTCGATCACGAGGACCTGCCCGGTGCCGAGGACGAATTCCTCGACGACGCCGAGCTGCGGGCCCTCAAGGACGCCTTCCTGGCTGGTCCGTACGGTGCCCGCCGGCCGTATGCCGTCGAGGCGCCGTTCGAGCTGCCCCTCGGCGGCCGGGTCGTGCGCGGCCGGATCGACGCCGTCTACGACCTCGGTGCCGGCCGCTACGAGGTGGTCGACTGGAAGACCGGCAGCACCCCGGCCGATCCGGTTCAGCTCGCCCTCTACCGCCTCGCCTGGTCACGCCTGCGCCGGATCCCCGCACACCAGGTGGACGCCGCGTTCTACTACGTCCTGACGAGCCGCGTGGTCCGTCCCGACCTGCTGACCGAGGACCAGCTCATCGAGGTGCTCGGCGCGGCCGGGCTGGGTCCGGTCCACTAGGCGAGGTCGACCACGAGGGCACGGTGGTCGGAGATCGGCGTGTGGCGGACCTCGACGGCCACGACCCGCGGGACCGGGCCGCGCCCGAGGACGTGGTCGAACTGAACCCGGGGCGCGTGCGCCGGGTAGGTGGGAGCGGCCGCCAGCCGTCGCCAGCCGGTCAGGGCCGTGGGCAGCGGACCGGGCAGGTTCAGGTCGCCGAGAACGACCGCCGGGGCGCCGGGGGAGCCCAGGGCGCGGACGAGGCGGCGCACCTGGCGGGCGTTCCAGCCGGGAACGAAGGACAGGTGCGTGGCCGCGACGGTCAGCGGGCCGTCGGGGGTCGCCAGCTCGGCGATGATCGCGGCCCTGGGCTCGTCGTCGAGCAGGATCAGCCGTGGCCGCCCCTCCGGGCCGGGAACCGCGACCGGCGCGCGCACCGGCGCCCGCCCGAGCTCCATCACCCGCCAGCCACGCACCGGCAGACGGCTGACCAGCGCTATCCCGTAGGCCGGCTCGCCGTCCAGCCGTGGCCCGGTCGCGGGCCGCCAGGACTCTCCGGGGGTGCCGTACACCGTCGCGGCGAACCGGCGTCCCGCCGGCCCGGCCCCGATTGCCTCGGCGGCGAGCGCGCACAGGTCGGCGCCGCCGGAACGCGGCTGGCCGAGGTCAACCTCCTGCAGGGCCAGGACGTCGCAGTCCAGCGAGGCGACGGCCGAGCGGAACCGGACCGGGTCGACCGTCTCGTCGTTCATCGACCGGCCGTGCATCAGGTTGAACGTCCCGAGCCGCATGAGCCGCGACCGTACCCGACCGCTCTGGGCGGGCCCGGTCGGGTGGCTACTGTGGCTGTGTGGATGCCGCTGTTCCGACGGGACAGTTTCCGGTCGGTCTGGGAACCCTGCTGAGCTCGGAACTGGCCTCGGTGGGTGAGGACATCATCGACGCGATCGCCGCCGAGGTGCCGGCCTATGCCCGTCCGCTGGAGGGTCGGTTCGGGCTGGGGGTGCGGGCCGGGGTCGCCGAGGCGCTGCGCCGGTTCCTGTCGATCGTCGACGGCGGGCCGGGCGATTCGGCGGACGTGGCGGCCAGCCGGGAGATCTACGTCCGGCTCGGGCACGGTGAGTTCCACGCCGGCCGCTCGCTGGACAACCTGCTAGCCGCCTACCGGATCGGCACCCGAGTGGCCTGGCGGCGGTTCGCCGAGGCGGCCCGGCTGCGCGGCGAGCTGGACGCCGTCGGCCTGGTGTCCCTGGGCGAGACGCTGTTCGGCTACATCGACAGCGTCTGCGCCGCGTCGGCCGAGGGCTACGCGCTGGCCCAGTCCGCGGATGCCGGTGCCCGGGAGCGGCTGTGGGACCGGATCGGTGATCTGCTGTTGTCCGGCGCCGACCCGGCGACCGTCGAGGACATCGCCCAGGCCGGCTCGCTGCGCCTGCCGGAGACCGTCGCCGCGGTCCTGGTCCCGGCGCGGGCCGGGGCCGGCGGCCGCCGGCAGCCCGGCCTGCCGACGGGCTGCCCGAGCACGACCCACGGCGCGGACCTGTGGCTGTTCGTGGCTGGCGGCGAGGTCCGCGGGCCGCGGCTGGCCGGCCAGCTCGCCGGCCGGTCGGCGGTCGTCGGTCCGACGGTGGTGTGGCCGCGCGCCGCGGCGAGCGCCGAACGGGTCCGCTGCGCCCACGCCGCACGCGCCGAGGGGCTGCTTCCGGCCGATCCCGCCGACGGGCCGCTGTTCACCGACGACCATCTGGCCGCGCTGTTGTTGAGCCGCGCCCCGGACCTGCTCGCCGATCTGGCCCGTAGCCGGCTCGCGCCACTCGACCGCCTGCCGGAGCGCAGCCGGCGCCGCCTGGCCGTCACCCTGCTGCACTGGCTCACGCTGCACGGCCAGCGTGGGCTGATCGCCGAGCGGCTGCACATCCACCCGCAGACCGTCCGGTACCGCGTCCTGCAGCTGCGCGAGCTTTTCGGTGACGCGCTCGATGACCCGGACGCCCGCTTCGAGCTGGAGCTGGTCCTGCGCGCCGGCGCGGCGGGGTTCACCCCCGAGGAGAACCAGTGAACCCGGGCCGCGCGGGTTCCTGGCACCCCAACCGCGAAGGTCAGGCGGACTCGCCCGCGAGCTGGCGGACAGCCGCGCGGAAGTAGTCGACGTCGACGGTCAGGCCGACCGCGACCGGAGCGCCGATGCCCCCGGCGTTGCCGTCGGGCCCGCTTCCCGTGGCGGGCGCCGGCTGCGGCGCCGTGCCGACGTGGCGCCAGGCCAGCTGGCGCAGGTCGACGACGGTCTGGCCCCAGGCCGCGCTGCCACCGGTGTCGACCTCGACGGGCAGCAGCTCCACGCCGAGGACGTCCGGCCGCACGGCCGCCATCGCGGCCAGCAGGTCGTGGCACGGCGTCTCGCCCTCGGCACACAGGGTGCCGGCGTTGCGGCGGTAGAACGACAGCGGTCCGTGCAGGAAGGCGGCGGCCGCGGTCTGCCGGCGGGCGAGCGCGCCGAACTCGACCTCGCGCAGCGTCGCCTGGTGCGTGACGTTGAGACCGACCATCACGGGCGGCGCCGCCCATTCGGCCGCCAGCGAGACGGCCGCGGCCAGCGGGTCGTTCGCGACGTTGGCCTCGGCGCTCGGGCGGGCGTTGCCCTCCGCGTGGGTGCTGCCGCCCATCAGCGTCAGCCGGCTCGACCGGGCCGCCGCGGTGTCGGCCCGGACGGCCGTGGCCAGGTTCGTCATGGGTCCCAGCGTCAGCAGCGACGCGCCCCGGCGCATCTCCTGGACCAGCACCTCGACGGCCGGGGTGTCCTGGTCGGCCCCGCGGCGCGGGTCCGGGAGGCCGACGTCGCCCAGCCCGTCCTCGCCGTGGATGAAGGTCGGCCGCGGGACGTGCGGCGCCGGGCCGGTCGGGTTGGCGCCGAGGTGGACCGGCACGTCCGGCCGCCCGGCGGCCTCGAGGATGATCCGCAGGTTGCGTGCGGCCTGCCGCACCTCGACGTTCCCGCCGACGGCCGTGACGGCGGCGATCTCGACGTCCGGCCGCCCGCACAACCACACGATCGCCGCCGCGTCGTCGATCCCGCCGTCGCTGTCGATGACCAGCCGCATCCGGCTCACCCTCCCACCGCCCGTCCGGGCTCCGCCTGCCGCGCCCGGCATCGCCCGGCCGTCCCCTCCATCCTCGTCAGGGTGCCTGGGGGCTTGTCGGGGTGTCGCCCGTGGCGTCGCCGCGCGGATGGCCACGCGCCGGCCGCGGTACGACGAGCCCGGCCGGTGCGACGAGCCCGGCCCGTGGACGGCCCGGGCCACACCGCAGGCGGCCAACCGGTGCCGGCGGACCCCCTCGGGGCAGTAGCGTGGCCAGATGTGTCCTCACGTACCGGCACCGGCCCGACGGCGTCAGCCACGATGACCTCCCTGCCCTCGCCCGCCTACCCCCTGGAGAAGTCCCGGCTCGACAACGGGCTGCGGGTCGTGCTCGCCCCGGACTCGACGGCGCCCGTGGTGGCCGTCGCGGTTCATTACGACGTCGGTTTCCGGTCGGAGCCCGAGGGCCGGACCGGGTTCGCTCACCTGTTCGAGCACATGATGTTCCAGGGCAGCGAACATGTCGGGAAGGCCGAGCATCCGAAGTATGTGCAGGCAGCCGGCGGCATTTTTAACGGTTCGACGCACCCGGACCACACGGACTACTACGAGCTGCTTCCGGCCGGCGCTCTCGAGTTGGCGCTGTTCCTCGAAGCAGACCGGATGCGAGCCCCGAAGATCACTCGGGAGAACCTGGACAACCAGATCGCGGTCGTTCAGGAAGAAATCCGGGTAAACGTGATGAATCGCCCATATGGCGGCTTCCCGTGGATCACTCTGCCGCCGGTCGCGTTCGATACCTTCCCAAACGCGCACAACGGTTACGGCGACTTCAGCGAGCTTGAGGCGTCCAGTCTCGACGATGCCGAGGACTTCTTCGACAAGTTCTACGCGCCCGGCAACGCCGTCCTCACGATCGCCGGCGATTTCGCCGTCGCGGAGGCGGCGAAGCTCGTCGAGCGGTACTTCGGCGACATCGCGGCCCGCGCGGTCCCCGAGCGGCGCAGCTTCGCCGAGCCGGTCCGGGCGCGGGAGCGGCGCAGCCAGCTCGTCGACAAGCTGGCGCCCCGACCAGCCCTCGCGATCGGCTACCGGACGCCCGACCCGGACACCGACCTGACGGCCTTCCTCGCCCACTTTCTGCTGACCGACGTGCTGACCAGCGGCGACGCGAGCCGGCTGGAGCGCCGCCTGGTGCAGCACGACAGGTCCGTCATCGGGATCAGCAGCTACGTGGGCACGTTCGGTGACCCGTTCGACCAGCGGGACCCGCTGCTGCTGACGATCGAGGCCCGTCACCCGGCGGAGTCGTCGGTGGACACGATCATGGGCGCAATTGACGAGGAGCTCGACCGGGTCGCCACCGACGGGCTCGACGACGGCGAGCTGGAGCGGGTCCGCGCCCGGGTGGCCTCCGGCCTGCTGCGGGAGGCCGACGACGCGCTCGGCCGGGCCCTGGCCTTCGGCGCGTTCGAGCTGCACCGCGGCCGTCCGGAGACGCTCAACGAGCTGCCCGCCCTGCTGTCGGAGGTGACCGCGGAGGCGGTCTCGGCAGCGGCCGCCGCCCTGCGCACGCAGGGCCGTTCGGTGCTGGAACTGCAGGCGGGGGCGACGGCGTGACCGGCCACCAGCGTGGCCCGGTCGCGGGCCGGCCGACGGCGGGAGCCATGACGACAGGGCGGGGAAGCCGATGACGACGACGACCGGGCGCGCGAGCATCATCCCGGCCGTCCGCCCGACACTGCCGGCCGAGCTGCCTGCGGTGGCGGAACGGATACTGCCCAACGGGCTGCGGGTGCTGGTGGTCGCGCGCGACAGCGTGCCGCTGGTCGAGCTGCGGCTGCGTATCCCGTTCGCCGGCCTGGGCGCCGACCACGCCGCCCGCGCCGAGCTGCTCACCGAGACGATCTTCACTGGGACCGCGCGGCGGGACCGGGTCGAGATCGCGACCGCGGTGCAGGCGCTCGGTGGCGCCCTGTCGACCGGTGTCGACGCCGACCGGCTGGCGATCGTCGGCTCGGCGCTGGCGACGAACCTGAACCCGCTGCTGGGCATCCTCGCCGAGGTGCTGACGGAACCGACCTACCCGGACGACGAGTTCGTCGGCGAGCGCGACCGGGTGGTCGAGGACGCCACGATGGCGCTCAGCCAACCGGCGGTGATCGCCCGGGAGGCGCTGCTCGGGCGGATGTTCCCCGGGCACCCCTACGGCAGCGCGCTCGTCGAGCCGGCGATCCTCGCCGAGGTCGGCGTCGGCGCGGTCCGCGACCTGCACGACGCCCGGATCTCGCCGCGTGGCGCGATCCTCACGCTCGTCGGCGACGTCGAGACGCAGGCCGCGCTGGACGCCGTCAGTGCCGCGCTCGGCGGCTGGACCGGCGGTGAACCCGAGAAGATGCCGACCGTGCCGACCCTGGCCACCGGCCCCATAGTCATCGTCAACCGGCCCGGCGCGGTGCAGACCAACATCCGCCTGGGTGGCGTCGCCCTCGACCGCTCCGAGCCCGGCTACCCGGCGCAACGGCTGGCGAACACCATCTTCGGCGGCTACTTCAGCTCCCGGCTGGTGGACAACATCCGCGAGGACAAGGGCTACACCTACTCGCCACGCAGCTCCGTCGACCACTACCTCGCCGGCTCCCGGTTCACCGTCGCCGCCGACGTGGCGACCGACGCGACCGGCCCGGCGATGGTGGAGATCCTCTACGAGCTCGGCCGGATGGCGGTGCTCGCGCCGTCGGCCGACGAGCTCGAAGCGGCGCGGCAGTACTCGGTCGGGACGATGGCGCTCGGCAGCGCGACGGCCGCGGGGCTCGCGTCGACGCTCTCCGGGCTCGCGGGAGCGGGAATCGGGGTCGAGTACCTGCGTGACCACCCGGCCGCGCTGACGAAGGTGACCGCCGAGGAGGTGCTCGCCGTCGCCGGCGGCCTGCTCGCGCCGACGAAGCTGGTCGCCGTGCTTGTCGGCGACGCCGAGAAGATCACCAGCGCGGTCGCGGCCCTCGGCGCGGTCACCACGGCCGGCTGACCGGGCGCCCGGTCTGGACGTGCTGGCTTCCCCGTGGGCGACCGCGGGGAAGCCCCTGCTCAGTGCCGGCTTGGGGCTGGTCGCGGCGGCGTCGGCCGCGGCGTCGGGCCACCTGGGCCGGGACCGCCGGCGGCGCCGGGGCCCGGCCGCCCGCCGAGCTCGCCCGGCAGGGTGACCCGCGGGTCGCTGACTGATTCGACGACCTGGCGGGCCAGGTCGTGGACCCGCCGTCCCATGCCGCGTGCCGTGCGCCGCAGCCGCTCGAACGCGTCCCGCGGCTTGATGTGGTGACGTTCGGCCAGCACGCCGATCGCTTGCTCCACGATGACCCGGGAGGCGAGTGCGTGCTCCAGCTGCACCACGGACAGCCGCAGCTTCTCGATCTCACCGAGCTCGCGGTCGGCGCGACGCGGGCGGCCGGGCGGGTTCAGGTCCTCCGCCAGCAGGTCGGCGAGCACCATGGCCGAGATCAGGTCTCCGACCGGCCGGACATCCGTCCCCGGTCCCTCCACGACCCAGCCCGCACTGGTGCGCCGCAGCCGTAGCTCGGCGCCGGGCTCGGGCATCGCGGCGGGCGGCGCGCTCGGGGGCTGCGCTGGCCGGGCGACTGCCGCGCGGGCTGGGGGACTCGGCCGGGGCCCCGGCCTGGGCGGCGGGCCCGGCCGAGGTGCCCGCCCCGCCCCGAACGGCATCGGCGATCCCGCGGCCCCCGGCGGAGGTGGCGAGCCGGCGGCGCCGGGTGGGGGTGGCGAAGCGGCGGCCCCCGGCGGGGTCGGGATGGGGGTTTCGCGCCCAGGACCGGGCGGCGGCGCGGGGGTGGTGCTCGTGGGTGGCATCGGCATCGATCCCGTCGACGCGGGCGGCGTCGGTGCCGCCTGCGGTGTCGTAGCCGGGAGGGCCAGCCCGGGTTGCGCCGGCGCCGGGCCGGGGCCCTGGCCGGCGGAAGCTTCCGGCCCCACTGGTTCCGGCCCTGCCGCTTCCGGACCGGCATTGGCCGGCTGGCGGACGGCGCCGGCCGGCCAGGCCGCGCCCAGCCCGTCGGCGATGCCGCGCAGCAGTGGCAGCGCGGTCGGCGCGATGTCGACGCCACCCCGGTCCAGCCCCACCAGCAGCCCGGCCAGCTCGCCCGCGTCGGTCAGCACCGGGACGACGACATGGCTGCGCACCCCGAGGCGCTCGTGCTCGTCCGTGTCCACCAGGCTCGCTTCGGCGGCGCCGGTGCCGATGGCCGGGGCACCGTCGAGGACGCGGGCGACCAGGCTCGCCGCGCGCGGGACCTGCGTGCCGGGTTCAAGGCCGGGCAGCGTCCCAGCGACCTGCAGATAGGTGGCCGTCGTCGTGGAAATCTCCACGAACGCGGTCGCCTCCATGTGGTGGAGGGCCTGCGCGGCCCGCGCTGCAGCGTCCACTGTGCTGCGCGCCTGTCCTGAGGGTGGTGACGACACAGGCCGAACTCTCCCACAAACTTCACGGGCAGTGACGGACACCGTCCCATGAGCCGGCCGTGTATGCGTCCGGAGGGCGTCGAGCGCCGATTTCTCGTTGCTCTGCGTATCCGTTATGCGGCAGAAGTGACTTTCTCGGTGACCTGGCGGAGGGACGGATTCGTCATCACGGTCCCATCCGGGAAGACGACCGTGGGTACGGTCGCGTTGCCGTTGTTCGCTTCGCGGACAAGTTGCTCAGCCGTCGGGTCGGACTCGATGTCGACGACCTGATGGCCGATGCCTGCGTCGTCCAGCTGCCGCTTTAGCCGCTTGCAGTAGCCGCACCAGCTGGTGCTGTACATCGTGAGCACTGTCGTCCTCTCGCCGTCCGCGAAGGCACACCGTACGCCGCGCACATTGGCTGCCTCGCCCGCCAATACGCGCGGGGCCGCGGCCCGGTGCCCGGCCGCCCGGGAACGGACGGCCCGTGAGGACAAACCCGCTCCCGGGCCCGGAGCTTCCCGCCAGTGGGGGTGACTACCGTGTGAACGCATGTCCGGTGAGCTGTCCGCCTCGTCCCGCCCCAGCACCCAGGCACCGGCGCCGCGGCCGGCCGGCGGCGACGCGGTGGCCGAGTCCGACGGCTGGGGCCTGGACCCGGAGCAGCGCGCGGCGGTGTTCGCGCCGCTGGGGCCGGTGTGCATTCTCGCCGGCGCCGGGACCGGCAAGACCAGGACCATCACCCGCCGGATCGCGCACCTCACCGGCCAGGGCGTGCCCGGCGGCCAGATTCTGGCCGTCACCTTCACCACCCGGGCCGCCGGCGAGCTGCGTGCCCGGCTGCGCGGCATGGACGTCGAGGGCGTGCAGGCGCGGACCTTCCACGCGGCCGCGTTGCGCCAGTTGTCCTACTTCTGGCCGAAGGTCGCCGGCACCGCGCTTCCGTCGCTGGTCGACAGCCGGATCCCCCTGATCGCGAAGGCGGCCGGCGGGCGCCGGCCGGACCGCTCCGAACTGCGTGACCTCGCCACCGAGGTCGAGTGGGCGAAGGCGACCATGGTGACCCCCGAGGACTACCCGGTCGCCGCCGGGAAGTCGGGTCGGGACACCGTCTGGCCGCCGGACGCGGTCGCGGCGCTGTACGCCGGCTACGAGAAGGCGAAACGGGCCGCCGGCGTGCTCGACTTCGACGACCTCCTGCTGCTGACGGCTGCCGTCATCGAGGAGCACTCCTGGGTCGCCACCGAGCTGCGCACCCAGTACCGCCACTTCGTCGTCGACGAGTACCAGGACGTCAACCCGTTGCAGCAGCGGGTGCTGGACGCCTGGCTCGGCGACCGGGACAGCCTGTGCGTCGTAGGCGACCCGAACCAGACCATCTACTCGTTCAGCGGCGCCTCGCCGCGTTACCTGGTCGAGTTCCCGCGCCGCTACCCGGAGGCGACGGTCGTCTCGCTGGTCCGGGACTACCGCTCGACGCCGCAGGTCGTCGCCCTGGCCAATGCCCTCCTCGACGGCACCGGGCCGGCGGGGACGGTGGCCGGCGGGCCTGGCGGCTTGGCGGCCCCCGGCGGCTCGGCGCAGGTGCCCGCGCGCAGGCCGGCGCTGGTCGCGATGCGCCCCCCGGGGCCCGAGCCGGCGCTGCTGGAGTGTGCGGACGAGGCGGCCGAGGCGAAAGCGGTGGTCGCCCGCATCGGGGCGCTGCTCGCCCTCGGCGTGCCGGCGAGCGAGATAGCCGTGCTGTACCGGATCAACGCCGCGTCCGAGGCCTACGAAGAGGCCATCGGCGCGGCCGGCCTGCCGTACCTGGTGAAGGGCGGCGAAAGGTTCTTTGACCGGCCGGAGGTCCGGGACGCCATCCGCCTTCTGCGGGCCGCGGTGCGCTCGGCCGAGGCCGACCGCCCCGCCGGGCTCGCCGAGGTCGTCGCCGACGTGCTGCGCGCGGGCGGCTGGCGGGCGACGGCGCCGACGGCCGGCGCCGAGCGGGAGCGCTGGGAGAACCTGGCCGCGCTGCACCGGCTCGCCGTCGGCCTCGCCGCCACCGAGCCTGAGGCCGGCCTGGGGCGGTTCGTCGCCGAGCTGGCCGACCGGGCCACCCACCAGCACGTCCCCACCGTCGAGGGGGTCACGCTGGCGTCGCTGCACGCGGCGAAGGGCCTCGAGTGGGACGCGGTGTTCCTGGTCGGCCTGGCCGACGGGATGGTGCCGCTCGTACACGCCCAGAGCGACGAGGAGATCGAGGAGGAGCGCCGCCTGCTCTACGTCGGGGTCACCCGGGCCCGGGTGCACCTGACGCTGTCGTGGGCGCTGGCCCGGACCGTGGGTGGCCGGCCCCGGCGGCGGTCCCGGTTCCTCGACGGGCTGCGCCCCGCGCGGGCCCGCCCCACGCCGGCCCGGGCCGCGCGGGACGAGCGGGCCGGCGACGTCCGGGCCCGCGTCCGGGCCGCGGTGCGCTGCCGGGTGTGCGGGCAGGCGCTCAGCGGGGCCGCGGCGCGCGCCGGCCGCTGCGAGACCTGCCCGAGCCGGGTCGACCGGGCCCTGCTGAACCGGCTGCGGGCCTGGCGGGCGGCGAAGGCCGAGGAGCTGCGCCAGCCAGCGTTCGTCATCCTGACCGACGCGACGCTGGAGGCGATCGCCGAGAGCCGCCCCGCTAGCCCCGCCGACCTCGTCGCCCTCCCCGGCATCGGCCAGGTGAAGCTCGACCGTTACGGCGCGGAGGTGCTGGCGCTGGTGACCGGGGTCTAGACATCTTGGTGACGCTCCGCAGGTTCTCGCTCGCGGATGGTTGATCAGTGCCCTCCCAGGTCGGGCGCTGATCGCGAGTCGTGTCGGGGGCGCGACTCGAAAAATAAGTTGTCGCGATGCGGGCGTCCCCCTACCGTTACCCGTGAACACCGCAGCGGGTGAACGCTGAGCGCTGGGGCCCGACCGGTCCGCGGCGCGCGTCCCGGCTCCGGGTGCAGGACGAGTCGACCGATGTCGGCCGCGGAAGCGGTCCGGCCACGCGAAAGGAGATGCCCCGTGCTGAACATGCCTATGGCGATCTCTGGCGTCGGCTGTGACCACGACGGCAAAGCCCTCGCGCGGATGCGGCCGGCCGATGCTCCGGCGGCTCAGATGAGCGGGCGTCTCGGCTCGGACCGGGTGCCCACGTCGCTGGCGATGACCGGCGCTCTCCGCTCGGGGCTCGCGCTCTGGCGTGACGCGTCTGGCCTCAGTGACGCCGTCGAGGCTGGCTGGCTGGCTCTCGGTGCCGCTGGGACCGCGGCCGACCACCCGCAGGTCGCGACGGCGGAGCTGCCGGCGGCAGGCGCATGGACGGGCGAGAGCTGGCGCGGCGTCGCACAGGCGCGGAAGTCCGCGGCCATGCCGGTCCTCGAGCAGGCAGCGCGCCTTTTCCGGGCCGCCGCTCCGATCACGCAGGACACGTCTGCCGCCCGCGAAGCGGCCACGTTCGCCCACCTCGACCAGGCCAAGGCGTCCAACCGACGCCAGCACGTACGCAGTAGGGGTCCGTCTCCGACGGAATCGCCGGCCTAGCGCCGGCAGCAGGCCCGAACCCGAGGCCGCGGACCCCACTGGGGACCGCGGCCTTTGTGTTTTGCCCTTCTGACCGCACCGAAGAGATTCCCGTGTCGGAGGTGACACCGGTGTTCGACCCCTCGATCATGGCCCGGATCGAGCTGGAGCGTCTCTCGCTACCCTGCTGGGACGCTGACCCCGACCTGTTCTTCGCTGAGTCCCCGACGGACGTCGAGACCGCGAAGGCCATCTGCATCGACTGCCCAGTCCGGCTGGCCTGCCTGTCGACCGCGCTCGACCGGAACGAGCCGTGGGGCGTGTGGGGCGGTGAGCTCGTGGTCACCGGAGTAGTGGTCCCGCGCAAGCGTCCCCGTGGGCGCCCCCGCAAGGTGGTCGCGGCCTGATTGCAGGCCGCGGCTCCCTGACCCAGCCAGCCGGAACCACTCCTACCAATCCAGTTCCGTCGACGAGGCTCTCCACCAGCTGGCCGTCGGCCACCCCAGTCCGGGGCGGCCGGCGGCCAGCGCCGTCTCGTCTGGATCCACCCGCTCACCTCGGGGGCGAAAGGGGCAACCGGGTGAGCCCGGGCAGGGTGGTTCGGCGCTTTCGCGGCCCGATGACCACGGCGAGGACGTGCCACAAACGGACGGTTCGCGCGGCACCAGTTGTTCGGTGTTTCGCCCTTTGCGGGCGATAGTCAGGTCGCCTGTTGGTGCAGTGGGTAACAGTAGTGTTTCGCTCGTGCCAAGCAGCGAGCGGACCTATGCCGTCCGAACCGGTTCCGTGCAGCCCGGAGCCGTGCCCAGCCCGTCCGAGGCCCTCGGCCCGGCCAGCTCACCCCGCGCGGGCCAGGCGGCGGCCGTCGCCGTGCTGACCGCCCCCGACCTGGCGCACATCGTCGACCTGGTCGCCTGGGTGGCGGACGGCTGGCTGCACGTCGCGAACGCGGCGGGTTCCGCCCGGCTGCCGGTGACGGCTCCCCAGGACGCCTGGCAGGTACTGGCCGGCCGCAACCCGGTCGGGCGGCAGGACCCGCTGCACGGCGTCCCGCGCGCCACGGCGCTCGCCGACCCGTCACCGCCGAACGAGCGCAACTCCTACCCGCTCGCCGGGCCGCGCCTGCTGTCGGTGTTCGCCGACCCGACCCGCTCGCCCGACCTGGTCGTCGTCCACACCGCCGGCCACTACTGGCCCGACCGGGGTGGCCACCTCGGCGAGCACGGCTCGCTGGACGCCGGCCAGTCCCGCGCCCCGCTGCTGTTCTCCGGCGCCGGCGTGCGCGCCCGCGGCCTGCTCGCGAGGCATGCCCGAGTCGTCGACCTCGCCCCGACCCTGGCCGCGCTCGCCGGCGCCCCGATGCCGGACGTCGAGGGCACGCCTCTCGCCGAGCTGCTGGAAGCGGAGCTGTCCGCCGCGCCGCCGCGGCACGTGGTCGGTCTGCTCTGGGACGGCACCAACTGCAGCGACCTGCTGGAGCTGGTGAGCGAGGGCGAGCTGCCCAACGTCGCCCGGCTGCTCGGGCGAGGCTGCGCGCTGACTGGCGGCGCGATCGCCGAGTTCCCCAGCGTCACGCTGACCAACCACACCTCGGCGTTGACCGGGGTCGGGCCGGGCCGGCACGGGATCCTGAACAACGTCTACTTCGACCGGGCCTCTGGTGAGCAGGTCGTCACCAACGAGGTGCGCGTCTGGCACAAGGCCTGCGACCAGCTGCGGCCGGGCGTGCGGACCGTGTTCGAGGCGATCGGGGCCGCGCGGCCCGGGGCGATGACCGCCTGCGTGAACGAGCCGATCGACCGCGGCGCGACCTACTCGACCTTCGAGCTGGTCCGCGCGATGGAGAGCCTCGACGGCCCCGGGGGCATCGCCGACCACCTGCCGGCCGACGACGGGGATCCGCACACCAGCCACGAGTGGACCGCCGCGGACTCGGACTACGCCTGGTCGAGCCGGGTCGACGCGCTGGGGCTTCGGCAGATGCTCGACCTCTGGGCGACCGGCGAGCCGCCGGCCTTCACCTGGTGGAACACCACCGCGACCGACACCGGCCACCACGGGGGCGGCCCCTACTCGCCGCAGTCGCGCGCGTCGATGCTGGACGCGGACCGGCGCCTCGGCGCCTTCCTCGACCTGGTCGAGGCTCGTGGGCTGACGGAGCAGACCGCGGTGGTGCTCACCGCCGACCACGGCAGCGAGGCGGCCAGGACGAGCTGCCTCGGTGACTGGGACGAGGCCCTGCGCGCCGCCGGCATCGACTTCCGGGACGAGGGCTACGGATTTCTCTACCTGGGGGAGGCGGCCGGCCCACTCCCGCCCGAGCCGCGCCGGTCGGCCGAGGGGTGAGCGCCGCGGCGCGCCTGGCCGTCAGGTGTCCAGGCCGCGGGAGGTCTCGGGTGGCTCGGGCTCCCGCTGGCGCGGCGCCTTCGCGGTGCGGGGCGCGCGCCGCGGCTGTGGTGGGCTGAACAGCAGCGGACCCGGCTCGGGCGCCTCGGCGTCGGCCCGCGTGCCTGCCACCGCGAGAGGGAGCTTGCGGCCCGGCCGGTTCGCCCGGGCCGCGTGCCGCGCGGCGGTCGAGCCCGGCGGCGCGAAGCCGGGCTGCCACCGCTCCATCTCCGCGCGCAGCCCGGCCGTCGCCTCCAGCTGGCAGAGCAGGCCGATGCCGCTCATCGTGACGCGGTGGATCAGCAGGTAGGACGCCGGCAGGTTGAGCTGACGGGAGACCTGGGCCGCCGGGGAGCGCCAGTCCGCGAGCCGCAGCGCCTGTTCGCGCAGCCACGCCCGCGAGAAGGTGAACTCCTCCTCGGTGAGCGCGTCGAGCAGTGGCCCGAGGCTGGCGAGGAACTCGTGCGCGTCGATCGTCGCGTTCGCCGGGATGAAGCCCTCCCGGCGCAACCCGTCGAGCACCGCGGCGGTGGCCTTGTCCTCGGCGGCGCCCTCGTCCCCGGCGGGCGCGTCGGCCTCGACGACGGAGCCGGCGGCGTCCGGGGATGTGGCCGCGCCGTGGTGGGCCGCCAGGGCGAGCCTGGTGAGCCGGCCGATCACCTCCGGCATCCCGTCTGGCAGCTGCTTGACCGCGCCGAAGTCCAGCACGCCGAGCCGGCCGTCGGCCAGCAGCCTGAAGTTGCCCGGGTGTGGGTCGGCGTGCAGCAGCCCGGCGCGGGCCGGGCCGGACCAGAGGAACCGGCACAGCATCGCGCCGGCCCGGTCACGCCGGTCCTGCTCACCCTGCGCGATGACGTCGGCCAGCGGGGTGCCGTCGAGCCACTCGCTCACGAGCACGTGGTCGGCGGCGGCCACCGGCCACGGGATCACGATGTCGGGGTCGCCCCGGTAGGCCTCGGCAAAGGCCTGCTGCCACCGGGCCTCCAGCCGGTAGTCCAGCTCCTCGGCGACGCGGGCGCGTAGCTCCTCGATCAGCGGCTTCACGTCCAGACCGGGGGCGAGCACGCCGAACAGCCGGGCGACCCGCCCAAGCTGGGTGAGGTCGGACAGCAGGGCCGGCCCGGCCCCCGGATATTGCACCTTGACGGCGACCGAGCGCCCGTCGGACCAGACGGCCCGGTGCACCTGGCCGATGCTGGCCGCGGCGGCCGGGCTGTCGTCGAACGACCGGAACAGCGCGCGCCAGTCGGGACCGAGCTCCGCGGCCAGCACCTTGTGGATGGTCGCCGCGGGCAGCGGCGGCGCCGCCTCCTGGAGCTTCGTCAGCGCCGCACGGTACGGGCCGGCGACCTCGTCCGGCAGGGCGGCCTCGAAGACGGACAGCGCCTGGCCGAGCTTCATCGCCCCGCCCTTGAGCTCACCGAGCACCCGGAACACCTGCTCGGCCGTGCGGCGCTGGACCTCGGTGGCCACGGCCTCGGCCGGCCGGCCGCCGAGCCGGCGGCCGACGCCGAGCGTGGCCCGGCCGGCGTAGCCGATGGGCAGGGTCGCGAGCCGGGCGGTGCGGACCACGGCGCGGCGCGGTATGTCGGACACCGCTCTATCGTCGCTGCCGACGGCCGATTCCGCGCGAGCTCGGCCGGAACGGTCATCCTGGCGAGTGGGATTGGTCACTCGGTGGTCGCTGAGCAGGCCTGTGCGGTGGCGGTGCGCGCTGTTCGGCAGGGACAGTCCGGGTGCAGGCGCCAGGTGCGCCGCCGGATCCGCCAGTCGGGGGTGGCGATCTCCAGCGTTCCCCCGGCGGTGGCCGGAACGGAACGGCCGCCGGCCCAGCCTGAGCCTGGAGCCGGTAGCGCCGGCCCGGTGGGGCATGCGGCTCGGGCCGGTCCCGCGTCGACGAAGGCCAGCGCCTGTGCCGCGGCGAGCGCGCCGACGAGGGTGGCCAGCGTCACCTCGCAGGCATCCGGGCCCGGCTCGGCGCGCCGGGCCAGCTGAAGCGCGAGCAGCGGCCAGGCCGCGTCCGCCGCGAACCGGTGCAGGTGCTGGCAGTGCAGGCACGGTGTCAGCCCCGGAACGACGAGGGGGCCGACAACGCCGGTCGTCTCCCGGATGCCGGCCAGCAGGTGCGGGACCGCCCGGCGCTCCAGCTCCAGCGACTCGTCCGGCCGCAGCACGGGCAGGCCGACCGGTGCCAGCACGAGCAGGTCTGGTTGGAAGGGCGCCGCGGCGCCGGTCAGCACCGGTGGGCGGGCCACCCGGGCGAGCGCGGCCATCGTCGCGACCGCGCGCGGCCGCCCGACGTCGTCGAGACCGAGGCCGCCCGGCGCGACGTCGGCCGGGCCGGTGAGGCCCGCGTCGTCGACCACGACGCGTCCGACGCCGGCGGCCGCGAGCAGGGTGGCGATCTGTGCGCCGACTCGGCCGGCGCCCTGGACGCGGACCCGGGCGAGCCGGCGGTAGGCGAGCACCCGGCGGGCACCGTTCGGGTCGGCGGTGGCAAGCGACAACGCGGCCAGGTCGGGCCGCAGCCGGTCTCGCTCGGTGGCGCTCAGCGGTGGGAGCGCGGCCTCCCGGGTGCCGGTGGGGCCGTGGCCGGATCTGGCAGCGGGGTCGAGGCCGCCGGCGCCCTCCGGGGTGGCGTCGTCGAGCAGGCCGGCCTCGCTGAGGAGGCGGACCAGCGCGGCGGTGGCGGGGTCCCCGTCGTGGGCCAGGCGGGTCTGGGTGCGCGAGCCGTCCAGCGCCGCGAGCGCGGCGGCGTGCGCGGGCGTCACGTCGGGAAGCACGAGTGCGCGGGACGGGTCGACCCCGAGCTGCAGGGTCGACCCGTCCCGCCACAGGCGGCGCAGGCCGGGCTTGAGTACCGGGCGCAAGGGCACCTCCTCGCCTGGCCGGCGCCGCCCGGTCTAGGGCCGGGCGGCGCCGGCCAGGACCGCCGACGATGCCGGCGGCGGCCGGCGAGACCCGCTGGTCCCGCCAGCCGTGCGCGGCTCGGAGCCGCACGTTCGCACACAGAGCCAGCCCTGACACGTAGCTCGGTCACGGCCTCGCCCGGCGGCCGCTTGACACCTGTCCGGTGTTGGTCGCTGGCGCCGGACTCAGGCCCTGCCGAGGATCCGGTTGATCGTCGAGCCACAGACCGGGCAGGTCCCCCGGGCCATCCGGCGGCCGGACTCGCTGATCCGGATCTCGCCCTCGTAGCTGCGCTTCTCCTTGCACTTGACGCAGTAGCCCTCGTAGCTCGCGGTGCTGTCGGCCACGCGGTCTCCCTTCCCAGGTCCGCGCCCGGCCACGTCGGCGGGTGCGGACGCCCAAGTGATGCTCTGGACAGATGCTCGAAGACGGTCGCGCCCAGGCCTTGATGCGCCGAGGCCTTGATGCGCCGAGGCCTTGGTGCGCGCCGGGCCGCGTTGGTGAGCGTCAGCCGGCGGCCGGGCCGGGCGGGATCCCGGTCATCTGACCGGGCCGTCTCCAGCGACGCGGGCCGAGCCCGGCCACGTCGCCCACCGCCCCGAATCCGGAACCCGTCGGTCTGGCCCGGTATTCGTGCGGCTGCGGAATTCATCCTGCCCAGGCAGGCTTTGGGCGCCGTCGGCGGGCAGGCGTGAGGGGTCCTGGCCAACCGCGCGTTCGGACGGCGGTGACCGCCCGGCGCGCGAGCCTAGGGTGCGCCGTTCCCTGACGGCGCGCGGACCGCGGCCACCGCGACGGCGGAGATCGGGGGTGCGCCGACCACGCAGCGCGCGAAAAGGAAACCCCCGGTAGATCCGACCTCTCCCAGCTTCCCCTTCTGGGAGAGATCGGCTACCGGGGGTTTCTCATCGATGACGCTAAGGCGATGTGGTCGGGGCGTCAACGTTCCGAAAGCCCGCCCGAAACCGGGTGGCCAGCAGGTTGAAGCAGGTTGGCACCCGTTGACCCACAGGTGTCCGCCCCGGGACGCCCTCCGCTCGGCGATCAGCGGCTGTTTATGACCCTCTACTCGGCGGACTTGGAGCCCGGCTCGTCGGGCGGCGCTTCGCCGAGCTTCTCGATCTCCGCGATCGGGTCGAGGGTGCTCGCCGACGCGCCTGAGACGAACCCGTCCGGGTTGCTCAGGTCGTCGGCCGACGGCAGCAGGTCCGGGTGGCCCCAGACGGCGTCCCGCCCGTCGGCGCCCCGCGCGGCCCGCAGCGCCTCCCAGAGCGCCGCGGCCTCCCGCAGCCGGCGTGGCCGCAGCGACAGGCCGACCAGGGTGGCGAAGGTCTGCTCCGCCGGCCCGCCCTCCGCCCGCCGGCGGCGCACCATCTCGCGCAGCCGCGGGGCGGACGGGAGGTGCTCGGCGGCCGCGGTGTCGGTCACGTGGTCGATCCAGCCCTCGACGAGCGCGAGCGCGACCTCGAGGCGCCCGAGCGCCGCCTCCTGCTCCGGGGTGGTCGCGTCGGCGAAGACGTCCTCGCCCAGCGCCTCGGAGAGCTTCTCCGGGTCGGTCAGCATGCTCGGGTCGACCATCCGCATCATCTGACCGAGCGCCTCCTGGTCGACCGTGATGCCGCGGGCATACTCCTCGACGGTGCCGAGCAGGTGCGCGCGCAACCACGAGACATGGGCGAACAGCCGGGTCGCGGCCGCCTCCCGCAGCGCCAGATAGATCCGGATCTCCTCGGCGTCGACGCCGAGCCCCTCGCCGAAGGCGGCGATGTTCGCCGGCAGCAGCGCGGCCGTCCCGGAGGGCGCCAGCGGCAGGCCGATCTCGGTCGACGAGACGACCTCGCCGGCGAGCGTGCCGATCGCCTGG
Organism: Pseudofrankia sp. DC12; assembly: GCF_000966285.1. Classification (NCBI taxonomy): domain Bacteria; kingdom Bacillati; phylum Actinomycetota; class Actinomycetes; order Frankiales; family Frankiaceae; genus Pseudofrankia; species Pseudofrankia sp. DC12. The sequence continues at coordinate 2,179,669 of NZ_KQ031391.1, read as the reverse complement.
CCCACCTGGGCGCCGAACAGCATCCCGCCGACCCGGTTCATCATCTCGACGACCGGGCCGCCGGCCGCCATCAGCGCGCCGAGGTCCAGGCCCGGTGGCAGGCCGGCGGCGAGCTCCGGCGGGAGCCCACCCGCGTCGCCCAGCTGCGCCAGGCCGCCGGACAGGCCGGTCCGCATCGCCTCGACGACCCTGGCCGCGACCGGGTCGCACAGCTTCTGCCAGATCGGCAACGTCGCCTCGATCCAGCGCACCCTGGTCCAGGCCTGTGCCCGCGCCCCGCCGGCCGGCAGGGCCGTCACCGGGTCTATCCAGACGTCCGCGATCCGCAGCGCGCCGGCCGCGGCCTCCTCGTCGGCGGCCGTGACCTTCGGATCCTCGGTGCCGACCGTCCGCACCGCGATCTGTTTGGCGAGCTCCCAGTTGACCGGGCCGCCCTGCCAGGACAACAGCTTCTCGAGCTCGGCGAAGAACGGCGCGGCGCCTCCGAACGGGCCGAACGGCCCCTGGCCGCCGCCGCTGTCGCCGCCCCCGCCGGGGGTGAAGCCGAACGGAAACTGGCTACTCATCAGACCCGGACCCTCGCTACACGCTGTGCGGACTACAGACTGTGCGAACTAGACCTGTGCTGGACTACGAGCCCTACTCGACACGAGTCGTGCGGACCTGAATCCGCGGACATGTGTCCACGGTAGTCCGATCAGAAGCCGACGGCCGAGCGCGCGCCGGATACCGTCGGTAGATGGACATCTCCCTGCCGGCCCCGATGGTGCGCGCGGATGCCCGGCCGCTCGTCGTCGCCGCGCTGCGGGACTCGCCGCTGTCCGTGGATGAATGCCTTGCCGCGGTCAAGCTGCCGGAAGCGGGCGGAACCGCCCTGTTTGTTGGGACCATCCGGGACCACGACGGCGGAAGGTCCGTGGTCGAGCTGGAGTACACGGCCCACCCGTCCGCCGGACGGGAGCTGGTCGCCGTCGCCCGCGAGGTCGCGGACGGCCTCGTTCCCGCGACGGAGGCCTGGGCCGACTCGCCCGGCCAGTCGCACCGGCCCGATGACAGGCACGACCACGGGGGCCGCCAGGCCGCTCGGCTCGGCCTGCTGGCCGTGGCGGTGCACCATCGGACCGGCCTGCTGACGATCGGGGACATCGCGATCGTCGCCGCCGCGTCCGCCGCGCACCGGGCCGAGGCGTTCGTCGCCTGCAGGCAGCTCGTCGACGAGGTCAAGGCCCGGGTGCCCATCTGGAAGAGGCAACAGTTCACCGACGGCACGTCGGAATGGGTAGGCGCCTGCTGACGGGGCACTTAGGATGCAGGTGGGGCTAGGACAGAGATCCCCGTCTTTCCTACTCCCGGATCGATGGCGAGGCCGCCATGTGGGTGTTGCTCATACCGGTCGTGACGTTGCTGGTGGCGCTGCTGTGGGGCGCGCTGCGCGGCCACCCGAGGCGTGCCCGGGAAGCCGCGACGATCGAGCGTTACCGCCGGATGGTCACGGCCCTGGAGCGCCCGGTCGTCACACCCGGTACGCCGGTCGACGCCGGTACGCCGGTAGACGCCGGTACGCCGGTAGACGCGGGTGAGGCGCCAGCCGTCGGCGACGACTCGGAGAGCAGGCATCTGCGGGTACCGGACGTCCTGCGTGGGCTTCGCCGGTCCCCGACACAGCCGGGACAGCCAGGACAGCCGGCCGGACGAGCGCAGACCCGGCCGGTCGAGACTCTGGGCGCCGACCTCTCGGCGGACCGCGACCCGGTCTACCCGGGGGACCGGGACGCCCCGCGAGCCGCGGCCCAGCCGCCGGCATCCCCGGTCACGCAGCCGGACGCGGTCATTCCGGCCACCCGGGCGGTCGCCGACACCACGGTCATCGACGAGCCCGAGCGTCCGGCCCCCATTGGCCGCGAGGTCTCGGCCGCGGCCGAGGCTCCCGCCGACAGCGGCTGAACCCGGGAGCCACCGCGCGGGCACTGGTATGCCGAGAAGCGACCGGAATCGGTCGCGAGCCGGTGCCGTACATAGGATGCGGGGCATGGCGCGCCGGACTCAGACCCTGCTCGTCGCGGCCGTGCTGGCGCTGGTGCTGGGCATCGCGGGGCTGTGGCTTCCGGTGCCCTTCGTGACGCTCGCGCCCGGGCCCGTCACCGACACCCTCGGTAGCGTCAAGGGCGTGTCGTTGATCGACGTGGAGGGCCGCGCGACCTACCCGACGAGTGGCCGGCTCGAGCTGACCACTGTCGAGGAGACGCCCCGGCTGAACCTGCTCGGCGCGCTGGAGGACTGGCTCGACGACGACCGCGCGGTGGTCCCTCGGGAGCTGATCGAGCCGCCCGGCACCAGCCAGGAGGAGATCCAGCAGGAGAACACCCAGGCGATGCTGGACTCGCAGACCGAGGCCACCGTCGCCGCGCTCACCCAGCTCGGGATCAAGCCGACCGGTACCGCCGTCGTCGTCTACGCGGTCCCGTCCGGGTCACCGGCGGCCGGCAAGCTCAACTCGGGCGACGTGATCACCGAGGTCGACGGGGTGGCGGTGCACTCGCAGGACGAGCTGAAGGCCCAGATCGCCAAGGTCAAACCGGGCGAGGACGTGAAGATCGGCTATCAGCGCGGCTCCGGCGCGACCGCGCTCGCCGCCGTCACGACCAAGCCGTCGCCGGACGACGGGAACCGCCCGATCATCGGCATCACGACGACCGAGCGGCAGCTGTACCCGTTCACGGTCCGGATTCGGCTCTCGGACGTCGGCGGGCCGAGCGCCGGGCTGATGTTCGCCCTGGGCATTGTGGACAAGCTGACCCCCGGTCAGCTCACCGGCGGCCGGGTCATCGCCGGTACCGGCACGATCGACCAGACCGGCGAGGTCGGCCCGATCGGCGGCATCCAGCAGAAGATCCTCGGCGCCCGCGGCTCCGGCGCCTCGGTGTTCCTGGTCCCGTCCGGCAACTGCGCCGACGCCAGGCGGATGGCCCCGCACGGCCTCACCCTGATCAAGGTCGACACCCTGGCCAGCGCCCTCGACGCCCTCAAGAAGCTCGGCACCCCCCAGCAGGCATCGATCCCTGCCTGCTGAGGCGATCGGCCGGAAACCGGCGCTTGCGCGCCTGCGGCCGCTCCGCCTGGCTCGGGCGCTAAGCGCCCTCCCCGATGTGGTTCGCGGCCGGGGGACGACGCTGAAGCGGGCGCCTGTCCAGGGTCGGAAGCTGTGGTGCGTTCCGTATCAAAGGAACGTGGCGAACAGGCCGTCGACGAGGGCGTCGGCGACGTCGGGGTCGACGACCACCTCGGTGTCGTCGACCCGGCGGCGCAGGCAGGACGAGTAGGCACCCGAGCGGGTCACCGCGACGGCGACCCGGACGTCCTGGCGCTCGGGATGCGTGGTCGCCCAGACGTCGATCTCGTAGTCCTCGTACGGGATCTCCTCCTCGGCGCTCGGCGGCAGCAGCACCAGCTCCGTGACGAGCACGCAGCCCTCGACCTCGGCCGGCCAGCCGATCGTCGACAGCACCTGCTCCAGCGGCCCCTCGGGCAGGTCCTCCTGCTCGATCGGGGTCAGCGGCCGGGATGCCGCGTCGCCCAGATGCTCGGACAGGCTCGGGTCATAGGCCAGCAGGTCCGTGGTGTGCGCGAGCGCGTAGAGCCGGCGGGGCTGGTTCCAGCCGGCCGCGGCGACATATTCCTCGAGCTCGAGCACGACCTCGGTCAGCTCCGGGAGTCTGGGGCTCGTCACGAGGCCCATCCTCTCCGATCGCCCCAGACGCCTCACCGGGCGCCCCGGCTGCTGGCGTAGGTTGCCCTTAGAGGGTCAAAGCCGCACCGCCCGTAGACACCCGGGTGAGGCGTGCGCCGGCCCGGACACATGGGATCACCGAACGCACGGGGGCACAGTGGGCGAAAGCCCGCCGAGAGCCCACAGCCGCACGGAGGATGCACGTGGCAGCAGAGCCGTCCGCGCGAGGAGCTTCGGCGCCGGGGGGAATGGCCCGTCGGCTGATCGTGGCGCGCCTTCGCGTGATCGTGCCGCTGCTCGTCCTGCTGGTGCTGGTGATCCTGTTCGTTCTGCTCACCCCCGTCTACACGGATCTGTTGTTCTACCGGTCGGTGAACTTCAGCAAGGTCTTCACCACCGTCCTGTGGACCCGGGTGCTGTTGTTCGTGCTGTTCGGCCTGGTGATGGCCGTCGTGATCGGCACGAACCTGGTGCTGGCGTACCGGCTGCGCCCCCCGCTGCGCCCCCTCTCGGTGGAGCAGCAGAACCTCGAGCGCTACCGGTCGGCCCTGGAGCCGCACCTGGTCGCCGTGCTGCTCGGGGTGGCCGCGCTGTTCGGCCTGGCCGCGGGCCTCTCGGCGTCTGGCCGGTGGCGGACCTGGCTGCAGTGGGTCAACGGGCAGAAGTTCGGCGTCAGCGACCCGCAGTTCCACCGGGACGTCAGCTACTACGCCTTCACATATCCGTTCCAGCGGTTCCTGCTCGGATTCCTGCTTTCGGCCGTGGTGCTCTCGCTGCTGGTCACGACGATCACCCACTACCTGTTCGGCGGCATCCGGATCCAGTCGCCGCGGCACGGCGACGTGCGTATCGAGACCGAACGGGTCAGCCCGGCGGCGAAGGCGCACCTGTCCGTCCTGCTGGGCCTGCTCGCGCTGCTCAAGGCGTGGGCGTACTACCTGGACCGGTTCGGGCTGGTCTTCTCCTCGCGCGGTGTCGTCTCCACTGGCGCCGGCTACACCGACGTGCACGCGGTGCTGCCCGCCAAGCTGATCCTGCTGTTCATCTCGCTGGCCTGCGCCGGGCTGTTCATCTACAACATCTTCCAGCGCGGCTGGACGCTGCCCCTGCTCGGCGCCGGCATCCTGGTGCTGTCCGCGGTGGTGATCGGCGGCATCTATCCGGCGATCGTCCAGCAGCTCCAGGTGAAGCCGAACGAGGCGTCGCGGGAGGCGCCCTACATCGCGCGCAACATCGCCGCGACCAGGGACGCCTACGGCATCTCCAGCGTCATGCCGCAGAACTACCCGGTGGCGACCAAGCTGACCGCGACGGCCGTCGCGAGCGACCCGGGCACGGTCTCCAACGTGCGGCTGCTCGACCCGAACAAGCTGTCCAAGACGTTCAAGCAGCTCCAGCAGTTCAAGGGCTACTACGGCTTCCCGGACACCCTCGACATCGACCGGTACACGGTCGGCTCCACCACCCGGGACTACGTCGTCTCGGTGCGCGAGCTGGACCAGAGCGGGCTGGCTCCGTCGCAGAAGAACTGGATCAACGAGCACCTCACGTACACCCACGGCAAGGGTTTCGTCGCGGCCCCGGCCAACAAGGTCGAGGGCGGCAAGCCGGACTTCCAGGTCGGAGACCTGCCGCAGACCAGCCCGTTCGACATCACCGAGAACCGGGTCTACTTCGGCGAGATGTCACCGGACTACTCGATCGTCGGCACGAAGCAGCAGGAGATCGACGGGCCTGGCGCCGCGCAGGGCAGCACGACGACCACCAGCTACACGGGCGACGGTGGGGTGTCGATCGGCTCGTGGTTCGACCGGGCGGTCTTCGCGGCGCGGTTCGGCGAGAAGAACATCCTGTTCTCCTCGGACATCACCGCCCAGTCGCGGATCCTGTACGAACGCAACCCGCGGGACCGGGTCGCGAAGGTCGCGCCGTGGCTCACCCTCGACGGGGACCCGTACCCGGCGGTGGTCAACGGGCGGATCACCTGGATCCTCGACGGGTACACCACCTCCGACGGCTACCCGTACTCCGAGCGCAACGCGCTCGGCCAGGTCACCGCCGACGCGGTCAGTGGGCAGAACCGCGCGAAGCAGGGCACGGGCGACGTCAACTACATCCGCAACTCGGTGAAGGCGACCGTCGACGCGTATGACGGAACGGTCACCCTCTACGCGTTCGACGAGTCCGATCCCGTACTGAAGACCTGGATGCGGGCGTTCCCCGGCACGGTCAAGCCGGCCAAGGACATTCCGGCCGAGCTGCGGGCGCATTTCCGTTATCCAGAGGACCTGTTCAAGGCCCAGCGCGACGTGCTCGCCGACTACCACGTGACCGACCCGCGGGCCTTCTACTCGCAGGAGGACTTCTGGGACGTCTCGCCCGCTCCGGACGACCAGAACACCGACCAGCCGCCGTTCTACGTCTACAGCCAGCTCCCTGACCACAAGACGCCGTCGTTCAACCTGACCTCCCCGCTGATCTCGCGAAGATCCTCGAAGCTCGCCGCGTACGTCGCCGTCTCCAGCGACCCTGGCGACTACGGCAAGTTCACGGTGCTGCGACTGCCCCAAGGCGTGACGATCAGCGGCCCGGCGCAGATGCAGAACCAGATCGAGACGAACAGTGAGGCCGCCTCGAAGCTCACGCTCTGGCGCGGTGGCCTGTCGAACACCACGATCCAGACGATCGAGGGAAACCTGCTGACCCTGCCGGTCGCCGGCGGACTGGTGTACATCGAGCCGTACTACGTGCAGGCCAGAGGGTCGGCCGGGTACCCGACGCTGCAGGGGGTCGCCGTCGCCTTCGGCGACAACATCGCGTTGGAGGACTCGCTGGAACAGGCGCTGGACACCGTGTTCGGCCCGGGCGCGGGTAAACCGGCGGCCGGCGCCGGCAGCGGGACCGGCGCCGCGGGGGTCGATACGACTGGCACGTCGACGCAGCCGCCAGCCGGCTCCGCGACCCCGAACCCGTCGCTCACCCCCGCGCCGGGGACGACCCTGAGCCCTGACCTCGTGGCCGCGATTGGGGCCGCGCAGGCGGCCACCAAGGCCGGCCAGCAGGCTCTCGCCAAGAACCCGCCGGACTGGACCGCCTTCGGGGCCGCGCAGAGCGACCTGGCCAAGGCCCTCGCCAGCATGTCGGCGCTGAGCGGCTCCGGCACGCCCAGCCCCAGTGCGGCGCCCCCGTCCGCCACCGCCAGCCCTACGGCCAGTCCCAGGGCCAGCCCCACGACCGGCCCGTCGGGCTAGCCCTCGTCAGGTGACGTCCACGTAACGGCCAGCTCACCGCCCGCGTTTTGACAGCTCCCCAACCGCGTCTGATACGGTGTCCTTAACGACGCGGGGTGGAGCAGCTCGGTAGCTCGCTGGGCTCATAACCCAGAGGTCACAGGTTCAAATCCTGTCCCCGCTACCACATGGCGAATGGCCGGTTCCTTCTGGAACCGGCCATTCGCATTTCCGCGTTCTGAATTGCCGCGGTGCCGCTCATCAGTGGCAGGTGCACAGTCCCTCGGCGCAGTGGGAGCAGCCGGTGCCGGCGGTGTGGCAGACCGGCTTCTCCGGCGGGAGGTCGAGCATCGGGTTGCCGTCGAAGAAGCCGAACGGCTTCAGATGAAAGCCGACCCTGGTCACCGGCATGACCGGCCAGTCCTCCGGCCGTACGACGTGGTGAGCGCCGGCCGTGTACCAGAGCACGACGTCGGCGTCGGTCAGCGGCCGGTCGGCCTCGACATATCGGCTCACGCCGTCGCCGCTGACGTTCTGGGCGACGTAGTCGCCGGCGGCGTACCGCTGGGCCGGGTCGTAGGCGGTGACCCACAGCTGCTTGGTGGCGAAGCCGCCGCGCCTCGACTGCTGGGAGCCGTCGACCCACAGCGGCGCCGTGTACGCACCGGGCTCCAGCTTGTACGCCGTCGGGGCGCCCAGCCGGGAGGTCCGGTCGGCGCTGGTGATCAGCCACGAGCGCCCGTTCAGTGGGTTGCCGTCCCGCCCGCCCGCCGCCTCCGACGTGATCGCGGTCCGGACCGTCCGCCAGGCGTTCCCGTGCGGGTTCGCGGGGCCCATCGGGCCGGCCGAGCAGGAGTCGACCTCGAAGACGCTGTTCCGGTCGCCGTCGACGCGCATGTCCAGCCGGATGCTGAAGTAGTGCTCGTGGTTGGGCGCGTAGAGCCCCGGCGCGATCAGGGTGCCGTACTCCGGGTCCGAGGGCAGCTCGCAGGCACCGGTCGACAGGACGCCCGTGAGCTTGATCTCCAGCTCGATAGAGCCGTCGAGGTAGAGGTTCCAGTAGAAGCCGTACTCGTAGTTCCCCACGGTGGCGAAGAACGAGATGACCAGCCGGCGGTTGCGGCGCACCTCGCCGCGCAGGGTGCGGAAGTCGGTGTGCTTCCAGCCGACGGAGGCGTCCTCCTCGTGCATGCAGATCGCGTTGGGGATCGTCGTCGGCTCGCCGTCCTGGTCGTTGACGACGCCGTCGAAGTAGAAGATCTCGCCGAGGCAGTCGCAGCCGAGGGTGAGCGAGTTGGCCAGCCAGCCCAGGCCGTACTCGCCCATGTCGAAGACGTTCTTGTTCCAGTGCGTCGGTGCCGGGTCGCCGTACGGCACATACATCTCGGCGACCGAGGCCCGGTAGAGGACCGGGCGGGTGACCCCGGCGTCGACGTAGCCGACGTCGTGCAGCACCAGGCCCTCGCGCGGGGTGAACCCGATCCGCAGCCGCCAGTTCGCCCAGGCGACGTGGTGCCCGGTGACGGTGAAGCTCGGCCCGTCCGGCTGCGTGATCACGATCGGCCGCAGCGGCTCGCGCAGCTGGGTGAAGCCCGTGACGTTGCCCGGCTCGACGAGGAGGTCGGGCTCGTAGTTGCCGCCGAGCGGGGGCAGCGGGACGACGCCGTGGTCGATGACGTCGATGACCTCCATGGTGTCGAGGTCCACGACCGCGATCAGGCCTTCGACCGGCCGGGCGTACCCGTTGTCACGCGGCGAGCTGCGTACGAACGTGAGCGGGCGCAGGATCCGGCGTAGCGCGGGATCGTCCTCGGGGCCGGTGTGGCCGGCGGCCCACGGGTCGACCATGCAGAGGCTGAAGTCGCTGACCCCGCGCCTGCGCATGGCCGCCTGCCAGCGCGGGTCGGCGCGCACGATCTCCTCGCACACCATGAACTCCGCCTGCGTGGTCGGAGCCTGCAGGCCCTCGGCGACCCGCCACGAGACGACCAGGCCCCGGGTGAGCGAGACGACCGCCTCGTAGGTGCTGCGCGTCTTCGGATTGCGCAGCAGGATCGCGACCTGCCGGTCCCACGGGGCTGCGGGCACCCAGGCGACGACGTCCGCCTTCGGCGGCTCGGCCAGCTCGACGTAGACGAAGCGGGAGCCTTCGACGAAGACCTCGGACGCCGTCAGGATCGCGGCGGCCGCGGCCACCTCGTCGGCGTCGAGTGGCTCCAGGGGATGGCCTGAGATCGCGACCGTGTCTGCGCTGGTCATGAGGTCGGTCCCTTCGGGGCGGGGTGGCCCACGCTAGGACACGCCTGTTTGCCCGCCGCGCTCGTCGCGTTTCAACCAGGGAAAACAGGTATGGCCGCCGCGCGCCCGGGACCGAGGCCGGCGTCGCCAGAAGTCCCGGGTGGCGATCAAGGTTGGCACCCTGATTCATCGGGTAGAGTGACGTCAACACCGACGCGGGGTGGAGCAGCTCGGTAGCTCGCTGGGCTCATAACCCAGAGGTCACAGGTTCAAATCCTGTCCCCGCTACCATCTGATCAAAGGCGTTCGTCTCGTTGAGGCGGGCGCCTTTGGTCATTTGTGGAGTCTTCTAGCCGACGGACGTCGTCGCCTCCGGGCGGCCGAGGGCCGTCAGGTCACGGCCGGCGGCAATCGCCTGGGCGGCGGCCGCGAGGTCGTCGACGCCCATGGCAAGCTCATCGGCCCGGTCGGTGCTCAGGTCGAGGTGGAATCCGTACAGGCTGGAGTCGACGAGCCGGACGACCCGGGCGACCCGCTCCGGGGGTGCTCCACAACGGACCAGGTAGTCCTCCAGGGCCCGCACCCATCGGTCGTTCGCCTCGCAGACGATGGCGGCGAAGCGTTCCTGACCGATCAGCCCGGTCGCCGCCGCCTGCACGTAGATGTCCGTGCAGCGGTGGAGTGGGTCGGTCTGTAGGGCCGCCCACAGGGCGTTGACCCCCTGGCGTACGCCGGTGACACCGGGAAGCGCGTCGACGGCGTCGATCGCCCGGTCCTCCGCGCGGGTGACGACGGCCGCGACGAGCTCATCGCGGCTGCCGAAGTGGTAGATGAGCATCCGGTCGCTGGTGCCGATCGCCGCGGCGACCGGGCGCAGCGTCAGACCGATGAGGCCATGCTCGAAGACATGGTCGGTGACCTGGTCGAGCAGGTCCTCTCGTCGCCCCATGAGGCCCACATCGTAGGCGTGTCGCATCCGCGACTCTGAACGTAGCGACCGCTACGCTACACTTGTAGCGATCGCTACGTTCGGAGGAACGTCATGTACGCAGCCTTTGCCCTGCTCATCGCGGCGATTGGCAGCGAGGTCACGGCCACCGCGCTGCTCCCGCGCGCGGAAGGCTTCAAGGACCCGTTGTGGTCCGCCGTCGTGCTGGTCGGCTACGGCCTGTCGATCTGGCTGCTTGCCCGGGTGGTCCGAACCCTGTCGGTGTCCGTGACCTACGCGATCTGGGCGGGGGTCGGCACCGCGGCTGTGGCCGTGGTCGGCGTGTTCTTCCTCGGCGAGTCGATGAGCTGGATCAAGACGATCTCGCTTGCCCTGATCATCGCCGGCGTGATCGGCCTGAACCTGGTAGCCGGATAGGCGGGACGTAACCCAGGTCCTGGCCCTGGAGAAGCGTCGCCCTCCGCATTTTTCCCCTGGCCCGGTTCACGTTGGTGAGGGCGTCCAGCGCCCGAGCCGGCGGACCGGGCAGAGGCGCGGAGCGCCGTCTCTGCCCGGTCCGCCTCAGCTGGTCAGGTCCTTGGCCATGGCGTCGAGGCTTTCGAGGTAGCGGTCGACGTCGGCGTCGGTGTGCTGGACGGAGAGAGTCCACTCCTCCTCGCGGCCGGGGGCCATGAGGACGCCCCGGTTGGCGTTGTACAGCCAGGCGAGCTCGGGCAGCTCCGCGTTCTGGTGCTCCATGAACGAGGTGTAGTCCCGGATCGGGGCGTCCGTGAAGTGCACGCAGCCCTTGGACGAGATGCCGACCGTGTAGCCCGCGATGCCGTAGCGGCCCAGGATCTCGTCGCAGCCGGCGATCAGACGGTCGTTGAGCCGGTCCAGGTGGACATAGGCCTCGGGGGTGAGCACCTCGGTCAGGCTGGCGCGGGCCGCCGCCATCGACAGCGGGTTGCCGTTGTAGGTGCCGACCTGCTTGACCTTGTCGGAGGCGACCACTTCCATGATCTCGTCGGTGGCCCCGATCGCGCCGGACGGCAGACCGCCGCCGAGCGCCTTGGCCAGCGTCACCATGTCCGGGGTGACGCCGAACCGCTCGGTCGCGCCGCCGGCCGCCACACACAGGCCGGTCTTCACCTCGTCGAAGATCAGGACGATGCCGTGCCGGCGGGTGATCTCCCGGACCGCCTCCAGGTACCCGGGCTCGGGCAGGATCACGCCGAGGTTCATCATGGCGGCTTCCATGATCACGCAGGCTGGCTTGCGGCCTTCGGCGATCAGCCGCTCGATCCGGGCCTCCATCGCCGGTGCGTCGTTGAACGGCACCGGGATGGTGAGGTCGATGACCGCCTGGGGGATGCCGGCGCCGTAGCCGAGCGAGTTCATGTTGTCGGCCGGGCCGATGTCCGAGTACGGCGCGCCGATCGAGACCATCACGTAGTCGTGGTGGCCGTGGTACGAGCCGAAGATCTTGACGATGGTCTCCTGGCCGGTCACACCGCGCGCGATCCGGATCGCGTCCATCGTCGCCTCGGAGCCCGAGTTGACGTAGCGCCACTGCGGCAGCCCGAACCGTCGGGCCAGCTCCTCGCTGACGATGACCGAGTCCTCGGTCGGCATCGCGAAATGGGTGCCCAGGCCGACGCGCTCGGTAACGGCCCGGATGATCGCCGGGTGCGCGTGGCCCTGCACCATCGAGCCGAAGCCGTTGTGGAAGTCGGAGTACTCGTTGCCGTCGACGTCCCAGACTCGGGCGCCCTTCCCGTGGGTGAGGTAGATCGGCCACGGGTCGCGCGACTGGTAGGACGACGGCACCCCGCCCGTCATCGTGCGCATCGCGCGCTCGTGCAGCGCGCCGGAGCCGGGCGTGGCCGCGGCCAGCCGTGCCTCCTCCTGCTCGGCCAGCCTGGCGATCCTCCCGGCGGGCGCCGCCGCCTCGACCGTCGTGGATTCGGTTGCAGCCGTGGTCGTTTCAGCCGTGGTCACGGTAGCCCTCCAAGACCCGCGTTGAGCAGTCTCAACGCTGAAAGCGTAGCCGATCGGACGGCTCTACGAGGGAATCCGCAGGAACTACCCGATATGACTGCCGCATCGTGGCGGTCACGGCAAGGTCATACGATTGCAACCGCCATCGCGCCGTGGGTCACCGTCCCAGGACGTACCGACTCCGATGGCCACAGTGCGGGGCCGGCCGGCGGCCGGACGCGCGGGCGAGGAGGAACCCGGTGCAGACACGCAAGGCGCCAGGTGGCCGCGCGTTGGCCGAACCGCTGCTGGACGACGTCAACAAGGCGATCATCGAACAGCTCCAGCAGGATGGCCGGCGGTCGTACGCCGCGATGGCCGCGGCGGTGGGACTGTCCGAGGCCGCGGTCCGCCAGCGGGTGCAGCGCCTCCTGGACGCCGGCATCATGCAGATCGTCGCGGTGACCGACCCGTTGCGGGTCGGGTTCAAGCGCCAGGCGATGATCGGCGTCCGCGTGACGGGCGACACCCGGGTGGTCGCCGACGCGCTGGCCGTGCTGCCGGAGGTCGACTACGTCGTCATCACGGCTGGGTCGTTCGACCTGTTGCTGGAGATCGTCGCCGAGGACGACGAACACCTGATCTCGCTGGTCAACGACCACATTCGCGCGCTCCCGCAGGTTCGCGAGACGGAGACCTTCGTCTATCTGCGCCTGGTCAAGCAGACCTACACCTGGGGCGTCCGCTAGCCGACGCCCGGAGGGCGCCGGCCTAGCGGACGCCGGTGGCGACTGGTGGCCGGACGCCGTGGGGTGTCCGGCCACCAGTCGCCAGTCGGGCGCTGAGCGCCCTCCCACGTTTGTTGCCAGCTGGCGTGGATGTTCGTGGTCGGCCTCCAGCGGAGGTCGGGTTCTTTGGTCGCGTTGGCGGGCCTGGTCCAGGGCGTCTGGTTGCGTCGGATCTGCTGGTGGCTGGATCGCCGTTTCGGTCGCGGGTCAGGGCCTCGATTTGGGGACGCATCGGGAAAAGGTTCACGTGAAACAACTGATGCACAACCAGTGGATCGGCTTGGGAGTCCGACTGGGGTAGGGCGGCCGGACCAGGCCTGGCTCGCCCAGGGATGGATGGGACGGCCCATGGCACTGGTCGAGCGTGACCCGTCGGACAGGACACTCGTCACCCACGTCGGCGGTGCGGAGATCACCGTCAGGCCGGAAGCGCCGGCCGGCGCCGGGGAGGCGCCGATCGTGTTGCTTCGGCTGGTGTCGCCGATGTTCGACACGTTCGCCGTCGCGTACCTGGCGCCGATCGAGGCCGCGGCGCTCGCGCGCGCCCTGCTGGCCGCCGCCGAGGCCGCCGACGGCCGCCCCGGCGGCGGTGCCGCCCATGGCTGGAGGAACCGGCCGTCCCACTAGATCCCTCCTGCGCCCAGCCTTCCCCGGTCGGGGCGAGTTGGCTCAGTGGCCGGTGAGCAGCTCCAGCGCCTTGCCGAGGTGGGAGGGGCGGCCCGTGCGGTTCTCGCGTGCGTCGGTCGCGGCGGCGCCCATCCGGCCCGCGTTGATGCCCAGCCAGCGCAGCGGCTCCGGCTCCCACTGCCGCGGGGTCCGGTTGACCCAGGGCAGCTTGGTGTTCGGAGTCTCGTGCCCGGCGATCAGTTCGGCGAGGGTCCGGCCGGCCAGCGCCGCCGCGGCGACGCCGTCGCCGACGTAGCCGCCGCCGCTGCCCAGACCGGTCGTCGGGTCGAAGCGCACGGTCGGGGTCCAGTCGCGCGGCACGCCGAGCGGGCCGCCCCAGCGGTGGGTGATCTCGGCTCGCGCGGCGGCCGGGAACAGCGTGCCGAGCGTCTGGCGCAGGTGCTCGAAGACGGTGTCCTCGCGGTCGTAGGCCGGCTTGATCCGGGAGCCGAGGTGGTACGGCGCGCCCCGGCCCCCGAGCACGATGCGCCCGTCGGCGGTGCGCTGGGCGTAGATGATCAGATGCCGGTTGTCGTTGAGGGTGAACCGCTCCCGCCAGCCGATCTCGTCCCAGACGGCGGCCGGCAGCGGCTCGGTGGCGATGATCAGCGAGTAGAGCGGGGCGATCTCGCGGGAGCAGCCGGGCAGCTCTGGCGTCCAGGCCTCCGTCGCGCGGATCACCGCGTCGGCGCGGACCGTGCCGCCCGCGAGGTCGACCCGTCCGGCCGAGATCCGGCGCGCGGCGGACTCCTCGTAGATCGAGACGCCGCGCCGCTCGGCCGCCTCGGCGAGGCCGCGGACCAGCTTGGCCGGGGACAAGGCTGCGCAGTCCGGGTCGAAGGTGCCACCGAGCGCGCCGGCGACGCGCACCCGGGCCGCGACGGCAGACGCGTCCAGCCAGCCGTCACCGGCGTCGGTCCGCAGGCGGGCCGCCTGGGCCGGCGTGGTCGCCAGGCGCAGGTAGCCTGCCTTGGCGAAGTCGCAGTCGATGCCCTCCGCGGCGGTGGTCAGGCCGACCTCGTCGATGGTCGCCGCGAGCGCCGGTCGCATCGCTTCGGCCAGCGACGCGACCGGGAACAGCGCCGAGCACCAGCCCCCGTTGCGGCCGGAGGCGCCGAACCCGGCGACCTCGCGCTCGACCACCACGATCCGCTTGTCCGGCGCGAGCCCGGCAAGATGGTAGGCCGTCCACAGCCCAGTGAAGCCGGCGCCGACGATGCACACGTCCGCGCTGACCGTGCCCGCCAGCGCGGGGCGCGCGGTCACCGGTGTGGCGAGCTGGTCGGTCCAGAGCGAGGCCACGAGGCCCGCCGAGGGCGGCGTCTTGCGGCCGGGCAGCAGCCCGGCCGTGCGGCGGAGGAACCGGCTCGCGTCAGCCACGGTGGCTGCCTACCCTTCGTAGCGATACACGCACCGGCTCTCATCCAGCCTGTCGCCGAACGGGGTGCGTCATCTGTGCCTGATTCTCGTCGTCGCCTCGTCCCGCCCGAGGGCTGGGCCGCCGCCGGATCACTGCCGGCGCTCCGCTGCGCCCGGCATCCGGCGGCTCCGCGTCGGCCCGGCGGGGCGCGGCTCCGGAGATCCCTCCGGTGAGATACCTCCACAAGCACGGTATCCGTGCTCTAGTCTGCCTTAGACCGCCGACTTCGACCGTACTACCCCGGTTTGGAGACGGCATCCGTATGTCTGGCGCAGGTCGGGCGTGTTTCGTGAACCGGGATGTGGCAGGTCCGCCGGGCCGGCGTGGGACCGTCGTGACGAACAGCGCGGCGGGTGTCACAACAGGCGTGGTCAGCAGGACGTCGGGGACTGGAGAGGTCGGATGGGCGAGGTTCTGAGCAACTTCATCGGCGGCGAGTATGTGCCGACGGCCGACGGCCGGACGATGCCGGTCATCGACCCGTCGACCGGCGAGAAGTACGCGGAGGCGCCGCTGTCGGGCGCCGCGGACGTGGACAAGGCCATGGCCGCCGCGGCGGCGGCGTTCGAGGGCTGGCGGGACGCGACGCCCAGCGAGCGGTCCAGGGCGCTGCTGAAGCTCGCCGACGCGATCGAGGAGCGGGCCGACGACCTCGTGGCGGCCGAGGTGCGCAACACGGGCAAGCCGGTCGGGCTCACTCTCAGCGAGGAGATTCCGCCGTCGGCCGACCAGGTCCGGTTCTTCGCGGGCGCGGCCCGGCTGCTGGAGGGCCGCTCGGCCGGCGAGTACATGCACGGCCACACGAGCTACGTGCGGCGCGAGCCGATCGGGGTCTGCGGCCAGGTCACCCCGTGGAACTACCCGTTGATGATGGCGATCTGGAAGATCGCTCCCGCGATCGCGGCGGGCAACGCGGTGGTGCTCAAGCCGTCCGACACCACCCCCGCGAGCACCCTGCTGCTGGCCGAGATCGCGGCCGAGTTCCTGCCGCCCGGCGTGCTCAACGTCGTCTGTGGCGACCGGGACACCGGCCGCGCCGTGGTGGCCCACCCGACGCCCGCGATGGTCTCGGTGACCGGCAGCGTCCGGGCCGGCATGGAGGTCGCCAAGGCGGCCGCGGACGACCTGAAGAAGGTCCACCTGGAGCTCGGCGGCAAGGCGCCGGTCGTCGTGTTCGACGACGTCGACCCGGCGAAGGTCGCCGAGGGCATCGCCGGCGCCGGCTACTTCAACGCGGGCCAGGACTGCACGGCGGCGACCCGCGTGCTTGCCGCGCCCGGTATCTACGACGACCTCGTGGCGGCCCTCGGGGACGCCGCCCGGGCCACCAAGGTCGGGCCGCCGTCGGACGAGGACGCGGCGTTCGGCCCGCTCAACAACGCCAACCAGTTGGCTCGCGTGTCCGGCATGGTCAGCCGCACGCCGGAACACGCCCAGGTGGTCACGGGGGGTGTGGCGCTGGACGGGCCCGGGTACTTCTACCCCCCCACGGTCATCGCCGGCCTGCGGCAGGACGACGAGCTCGCCCAGTCGGAGGTCTTCGGCCCGGTGGTGACCGTGCAGCGGTTCTCGGATGAGGACGAGGCGGTGCGGTGGGCCAACGGCGTCGAGTACGGGCTGGCGTCCAGCGTCTGGACGACCGACCACGGCCGGGCGATGCGGGTCGTCCGGCGGCTCGACTTCGGGGCGGTCTGGGTGAACACCCATATCCCGATCGTGGCCGAGATGCCGCATGGTGGTTTCAAGAAGAGCGGATACGGCAAAGATCTGTCGATCTACGGGCTCGAGGACTACACGCGGATCAAGCACGTCATGCACAATCTCGAGTTCTGAGGCTCGCGGTGGCCCTGATGGGCTGAGCCCCGCGGGCGCGAGGCGGCCGGCGACGGGCGGCGCGGCGGGTCATCCCTCGCGCCGCCCCCGTCCCCACCCCGGGGGGAAAGGCGAGTGGTCGCAATGCGGACGGCCGACGGGGACGAGACGACTGGCGCGGGCGGGGCGTCGCTGCCGGTCGCGGGCGCGGGTGGCGACCGGGCTGTCGAGGCCGGTCGCCGCCAGGCCGCCGCGGTCCGCGCGCCTGGCGTCAAGGCGACCGGCGCCGCGGGGCGCAAAGACCGGCTTTCGCCCCGGTTCCTGACCGTTCACGGCCATCGTCGGGCCTATCTGCGCGCCGGGCGCGGCTCCCCGGTCCTGCTCATCCACGGCATCGGGGACAGCTCGGCGACGTGGCTCCCGGTCCTCCCGGGACTTGCCCACCGGCACACGGTCATCGCCCCTGACCTGTTGGGCCACGGCCTTTCCGACAAGCCGCGCGGTGACTACTCGGTCGGCGGGTTCGCCTGCGGGATGCGGGACCTGTTGACGGTCCTCGGCATCGAGCGGGTCACGGTGGTGGGGCATTCGCTCGGTGGCGGCGTGGCGATGCAGTTCGCCTACCAGTTCCCGGAGCGGTGTGAGCGGCTGGTCCTGGTCGGGACCGGCGGGGTGGGACCGCAGGTCAGCCCGTTGCTGCGGCTGGCCGCCTCGCCCGGCGGTGAGGCGCTGCTCTCGCTGCTGCGGCTACCGGCGGCCCGGCTCGCCGGGCACGGGGCGATCAGTGCCCTCGGCCTGCTGGGCACCGATCTCGGCCGCGACTCGGACGAGGTGGCCCGGGTCTTCGGCGGGCTCGCGACCGGGCAGGCGCGGGCCGCGTTCCTGCGAACGCTGCGTTCCGCCGTGGACGCGCGAGGCCAGGCGATCACGATGCTGGACCGCTGTTACCTCGCCGAGGGCATGCCGACGTTGATCATGTGGGGTGCGCACGACGCGGTCATCCCGGTCGAGCACGCGCGGATTGCCCACGAGGCGATGCCGGGCAGCCGACTGGAGATCTTCCCGGAGGCCGGTCATTTCCCGCACCACACCGACCCGGACCGTTTTCAGGCTGTCCTTGCCGATTTCTTCGCGACCACGCGGCCGGGCGGCCATACCGTTCGGGAGTGGCGCGCGCTGCTGCGGTCGCGAGCCCTGCCGCCGGACGCGCCGGCCGAGGAAGCCGCCCGGCCGGCCTCGGAGCCGAGGGCCCGGCCCGACGATTCCGGAGGTCAGCCGGGCCCCGCGGGCCGAGCCGAGCCCGCGGGCCACCTCGAGCAGCCAGCCGGCGTCGAGCGGGATGCCGGCCGAACCGACCGGACCGGGCGTCTATTCAAAGCCGGCTGACGTGCGCGCTGATATCCCGAACGAACGGTTGGTGATCTTCCGTGGCGCCGGCCGTCAGGAGAAGATCGCGTGAAGCTCGGGCAGGGTGGTGACAAGCGGCACGGGTATGTTCCACATTTGGTCCCGAGGAAGCGCTACCGTAGAGCAAGCGGCGTCGGTCACTCGCATCGGTCGTTGGGAACCAGCTCGCCGGGCACCAGTTCGTGGCACAACAGTTCGCGGCGAATGCGACCTTCGTTGGTGACGGCTGCAGACACGGTCGGGTCACCTTGTTCGCCGTTGGCCCACCGGCCCCGCAATGTCTGCCCTGGGGGGAGACCCCCGGACGCCCCGATGGAACTATTCGGAGGTCGATCCTTGGCACGCCGTGCACGTCTCAGCTGGCCCGAGGAACGTCGTGACTCGAGCGAGGTTGTGGTGACCCGCTTCGACCCGGGCCGCGGCTGGACTCTCGACCAGGCTCGTGACCTGGTACGCCAGGGCTACTCGGTGGATAACGTCGCACAGCGGACCGGCTTTCCGGCGCAGATGTTGAAAGTCGCCGTGGTCGACGAGGGCTGACCGTGCACCGATTCGGCTGACCGTCGCCCACGCCCAACGTCACCCGGGCGACGGGACCTCTCGGGCACCCGTCCGGCGCCCAGCCGACGAGCCTCCTGGTGGATGATCGGGCGCTTCCGTTCGCGGCGCCCGCTTCGTCGACGACGCAGGGATCGGAAGGCCGATGAAAATTGCGTCGCCCGGTAGCGGCCTGATGTCACGCGGGGATCGACGCATGATTCCGGATGCCACCCGCCGGCTCGTCGTTGTTCCTAATACTGACTGGCGGTAGACGGACAATCCACCGGCGGCAATGTGCGCGGGCGTTCGGCGGGTCCCGATCAGGCCGAGCTGTTGGCCGTTGCCGCCACCAACCGGTCGACATGGTCGCTGTAGACCGCGTCTAGGCCGTAGCCCAGCAGCCTGCGCAGGGTCGCCGGCCGCTGGGCGTCCCAGCCGAACGCCAGCAGCCCGTGATCGTGGGCCACACCCGCCATCGCCGCGGTCGGCGCGACCCAGTCCCGTGACCGAAGATTGAGCGCGTTCGCCCCGGCTTCAACCAGCGAACGCGCATATGGTCCGATCCCGCCACTCGCGCGGATCTCGCGGACCGAGGTCGAGCTGACCAGTTGGACATCCGGGTCGAGCTCCCGCCAGGCCCGCAGGCACCCCAGTGGCCCGCAGATCCACAGCCGCCGCACCGCGCCCGCGCCGCCCGCCGCCCGGGCCACCCCGACCACGGCGGCCACCGCCGCGTCGGCCGTCTCGCCCGCCGGGGTCTTCACATCGAGGCTGAACTCGAAGCCGGTGCCCAACCGCTGGTAGAAGGCGGCCAGCGTCGGCAGCCAGCCGGGCAGCCGCCCAGCCGTCAGCTCCGGCACCTTCGCCCGCATCCGGGCTGGCCCGAGCTCTTCGTCGTGGTGCAGGACGGGCACGCCGTCGGCGGTGAGCCAGACGTCCGACTCCAGCCCGGAGGCGCCGCGGGCCAGCGCCCGGTCGAACGCGGCCAGGGTGTTCTCCCGCTGGTACCAGGCCGGCGCTCCCCGATGCGCGAACCCGATGGCCACCGCCGGCTGTCCGTTACTCGGTCTTGAACGAGACGAGCGCGGTGTCGTGCAGCAGGCCGTTCGAGCTGAGTACCGTGCCGTGACCGGCGCCGCGCACCCCGCGCAGGTCGGTGAACCGGCCGCCGGCCTCTTCGACGATGATCTGGAGCGCCGCCAGGTCCCACAGCGACACGACCGACTCGGCGGCGACGTCGACGGCGCCCTCGGCGACCATCATGTGCGACCAGAAGTCGCCGTAGGCCCGGCTCCGCCAGACCTGCGCGGCCAGGTGCAGCAGCTCGGGCAGCCGGTCGCGCTCGGTCCAGCTCTCGATCGACGCGAAGGACAGGAAGGCGTCCTCCAGCCGCGCGACCGAAGAGACCCGCAGCGCCCGGGTGTCGCCGGTGGCGGTACGGGTGAACGCGCCCCCGCCCTTGGCGGCCCACCAGCGCCGGCCCATCGCCGGGGCGCTCGCGACGCCGGCGACGATCTCGCCGTCGACCTCCAGCCCTATCAAGGTGCCCCAGACCGGTACGCCGCGGACGAAGTTCTTGGTGCCGTCGACCGGGTCGAGGATCCAGCGCCGCTTGGCGTCGCCCGCGCCGGCGAGCCCCTCCTCCTCGCCGAGGACGGCGTCGGCCGGGCGGGCGGCCGTCAGCCGTTCGCGGATCATCGACTCGACCGCGGTGTCCGCGTCCGACACGGGGGTGTTGTCCGGCTTCGACTCGACCCGCAGGTCCACCGCCTGGAAGCGGGCCAGCGTGATCTTGTCGGCGGCGTCGGCGAGGCTGAGCGCGAGAGCGAGATCGTCCGCCGGGGTCGGCCAGCTCTCGCCGGTGGGCTCACCCACGGCGCCGGTCGAGGCGGCGGAGACGGCGGCCGCTGTGTCAGACAGCTTCACGCGTAGAGCCTACGGGCCAGCCCGCGCACGAAACGGCTTCTGTGACGGGGCGGACGCCTTTGGCGCCGATCTCCCGCCGATCTGCCTGCGCCGCCCGGGCGGGCCACCGGGTGAGGTCCGGGGCGGCTGGGCCGTAGCGACCTCGGCCGTCCCTGGCTGGAACCCCCGTGCGCGACCGGCCAGGTCTAGGCCGGCGAGCCGCCGCGGGCGGCGAGCAGCCGCCGCAGGCTGGCCAGCCGGGCCGGGTCCGCCCGCCCGGCGCGGACCGCCTCGTCGAGGCCGCAGTCCGCCAGCCCCTCGGCGTGCGTGCATCCGGGTGGGCAGTCCATCGCGGCCTCGGCCAGCTCCTCGAACGCGGCGAGCACCCTGGCCGGGCTGACCGCGCCCAGCCCGAACGAGCGCACCCCCGGGGTGTCCACCACCCAGCCGCCGCCCGGCACCGGCAGCGCGACCGCCGCCGACGAGGTGTGCCGGCCGCGCCCGGTGACCGCGTTGACCGCGCCGATCTCCTGCGCCGCGTCCGGGACGAGCCGGTTGACCAACGTCGACTTGCCGACCCCGCTGTGCCCGAACATCACGCTCACCTGGCCGGTGATCAGCTCGCGCAGCTCGGCGGGATCGACGTCCGGCCTGCTTGTGACGATCGTCACGCTCAGCGGCCGGTACAGCTCGCGCAGCGCGCCGTCGCCGGCGAGGTCGGCCTTGGTCAGGCACAGCACCGGCTCCAGCCCGCCGTCGTAGGCGGCGACCAGGCACCGGTCGATCAGCCCGGTCCGCGGCGGCGGGTCGGCGAGCGCGGCGACGATGACGAGCCGGTCGGCGTTCGCGACGATGGGCCGCTCGGACGGGTCCGTGTCGTCCGCGGTGCGCCGCAGCACGCTGGTGCGCTCGGCCCGCCGCACGATCCGGGCGAGCGCGCCCGGTCGTCCGGACGTGTCGCCCACCAGCGAGACGCGGTCGCCGACCACGACGGGAACCCGGCGCACATCGCCGCCGCGGATCGCCGCGATCAGCGCACCGGCCTCGTCCACGGAGGCGCGGGCCCGCTTGTCCGCGGCCCGGCCGGCCCCCGGATGCACGGCCCGACCGTCGGCGGCGGTGCGCCGGCACGTGTAGCGGCCGCGGTCGACCGCGACCACCACGCCGTCGACCGCGTCGGCGTGCTGGGGCCGTTCGCGGGTGCGTGGCCGGGAGCCCTTGCCAGGCCGAGCCCGGACGTCGTCCTCGTCCAGCTCGCGGCGCCCGGAGTCGCGCCGGACGCCGGTCATCGCCGCTCGCCGCTCATGGTCGCCCGCCGGCCGGGACGCGTTCGCCGGTCACCGCTGTGTGCCACTCATGCAGCCAGCATCGCCGCCCACATCGCCGGAAACTCGGGCACTGTCTTCCCGGTCGTCGCGATGTCGTCGACGGTGATCCCGGGTACCCGGAGCCCGACCACCGCGTACGTCATCGCCAGCCGGTGGTCGGCGAGCGGGTCGAGCCGCGCGCCGCGCAGCGGTGCCGGGCGGATCGCCAGACCGTCCTCGGTGACCGAGATGTCCGCGCCGAGCCGGCCGAGCTGGTCGGCGAGCGCCCCGAGCCGGTCGGTCTCCTGCAGCCGCAGGTGCGCGATACCCCGCAGCCGGGACGGCGAGTCGGCGAGCACCGCGAGCGCGGTCAGCACCGGGGCGGCCTCGCCGACGTCGCCCAGGTCGGCGTCGAGCCCGTGCAGCCCGGCCCCGCCGCGTACCCGCAGGCCCTGGGGGGTCAGCTCCGCGTGCGCGCCCATCGCCTCCAGCAGGCCGGGCAGCATCCGCCCCGGCTGGGTGGTGACCGTGGGCCAGTCCGGGATCGTCACGTCGCCGCCGGTGGCGACCGCCGCGGCGAGGAACGGCGCCGCGCTGTTGAGGTCGGGCTCGATCGCGCGGTCGTAGGCCCGCAGCCGCCCGGGCGAGACCCGCCAGGTCGGCGGCCGGCCCGCCGGATCCGCGGGGTCGCCCGGCTCGGTCTCGACGGTCGCGCCGGCCGCGCGCAGGTCGGTGACCGTCATGTCCAGGTACGGCCCGGACGGCAGCCGGCCGCCGACGTGGCTGACCTCGACACCCTCGTCGTAGCCGGGCGCGGCCAGCAGCAGGCCGGAGATCAGCTGGCTGGAGTCCGAGGCGTCGACGGTCACCGCGCCGCCGGCGATCCCGCCGCGGCCGTGCACGACCAGCGGCATGGTGTCGCCGTCGACGACGGCACCCAGGCCGCGCAGCGCAGTGAGCAGCGGGGTCAATGGGCGCTGCCTCATCCGCGGGTCGCCGTCGAATGTCACGTCGCCGTCGGTCAGCGCGGCGAGCGCCGGGGTGAACCGGGCGACGGTGCCGGCGTTGCCGCAGTCGACCGCGGCCGGCGTCCCGTCCCGGCGGCCCAGTCCGCCGCGGACCACCCACGCGGACCCGTCATGGTCGATCCCGACGCCGAGCGCGCGCAGCGCCCCGGCCATCAGCAGGGTGTCCCGCGAACGCAGCGCCCCGCGCAGCCGCGAGACGCCGTCGGCCGCGGCGGCGAGGGCCAGGGCCCGGTTCGTCCCGGACTTCGAGCCGGGTACCGCCACCACGGCCCGCACGGGGTCACGAGCGGTCGGTGCCGGCCAGGGGTCGGCGGGGGTCCGGGTCGCGGTCGTCACAGCCCCTATCCTGCGGCATCGGCCAGAGACGGCGCTCCGCGCCTCTGGCCGATCGCCTGCTTCGGGCGCTTGGGCGCCCTCGCCAGGGTGATTCTCGGTTGGGGACAAATGCGGAGGTGGGCGCTTGTCCAGGGCCGGGATCTTGGGTCGGTCGCGCTGCCTCTGCGGGATCTTGGTTGGGGTGCGTCTTCTAGTCGGGATCTGGGTGGATTCGGTCGGGAGGCTAGCCGGGGCGGCGTGCTGAGGCTATGAGGTGGATACCGATGGATTCGCCCTCGCGCTCAGCGGCGAGTTCGACCTCGGTCCGGACCAGGGTCGGGAACGACGACATGTCCGCGGCCAGCGCGCGCTTGACGGCCTCCGCGGACAGCACGCTGCGCGGCCGGACCCAGTCGACCTCCAGGCCGGCGCTGGTCAGCACGGCCTTGAGCTCCTCCGGCCAGAAGCACCGGGTGATCGTCCCGTCCTCGGCCGGCACCAGTACGACGTCCGCGCGCGGCACGTCCGACAGCTCCGCCCACCGGTGCTGTTCCGCCAGCCGGGCCAGCCCCAGCAGCAGCGAGTCGACGCACAGCAGCAGCTGGCCGCCCGGGCGCAGCAGCCGGTAGATCTCCTCAAGGGTGGCCTCGGTGGCTAGGCAGAACGACAGCGCTCGGCCCTCGGCGAGCACGGCGTCGAACGAGCCGGGCGCGAACCAGTCGAGACTGCGGGCGTCGCCGGCCACCCGCAGCAGCGCCCCCGGCGCCAGCTGGGAGTCGGGATGCTCGGCCGATCGCCGGACGTCCGCGAGCGCCCGCGCCGGCGCGGGCTGCCTCGGGTCGCCGACGACCCGGATCACCCGGTGACCGACGGCTGCCATCTGGTGCGCGAACCTGTCTCGCTGACCGGACACGTCGAGGACGCGGGACGGCACGGGCGGCAGCCAATCCCGCAGCTGCACGGAGGCGACCTCGTCGTAGAACGACCAGTAGGGGTCGTCGCTGCCCGCGGGAGCCTCACAGACGACCGTGGGCGCGGCGGCGCGGCGCTCCGGGATACCAAGTTCCGGCTCAGCGCCGAGACCAGACAGCATGAACCATTCCTACCCTTCGAAGGGCTGTGATGCGAGGCATGTCACACACTAGAGCCGGAAGTCTCCGACGCCCCCGGACTTCCGATCACCTGCGTCCCGGCGGCCCGGACCGCGCACGGCGAAGCGGCTGCCGCGGGCCGGCCGGCGAGTCGCCGTCGGCTGCCCCGCGCGCCACCATCCCCGCCCGCCCGCATGCCCTCTCCCGCTGACCACGTGTCCGTTCCCGTTCCGCCCTCGGCCGAGCTCGTCCCGACGGGCGGCTCCGAGCCCGCCGTGACCTCGCCTGCCGCTCCGCGCGGCACTACCGCTATGACCACCGAGGCCCGGCCCGAAACCGTCCTATCTGTCGACGGCGGGGCACTGTTCGTGGTTCCCGGTCTTGACCCCGGGATCAGCGCTGGTAGCGAGGCCAGCGGCTACGGGCTTCCCGCGGGGACCGCAGATGGCCCACCGGTGGTGGTGGTGCTGCATGGCGCGGGCTCCGGCACCCAGACGCCGGTGCTGCTGCGGCTGGCCGAGCGGCTCGGCGCGGCGGGCATCACCGTCGCTCGGCTCGAGATGCCCTACCGCGTCGCCGGCCGCAAGGCCCCGGACCGCGCCGCGCGCCTGGACGCCGTCCTGGCCGCAGCCTTCGAGGCGCTGGGCCGCCCGCCCCGGCTGGCCCTGGCGGGGGCGTCGATGGGCTCCAGGGTGGCGGTACGGACCGCCCGCCAGGTCGGGGCGCGTGGCGTCGTCGCGCTCGGCTTCCCGCTGCGCCCTCCCGGCGCTCAGGCCTCGCCCGGCTCGGCGAAGCCGGACCGGGAGGTTCTCCGACAGGCGGAACTGTCCGGCGCCGGGGTGCCGGTCCTGGTCGTGCAGGGGGAGCGGGACTCCTTCGGCCGGCCGCTGGCCGATCCGGCCAGTGGCGTCGAGGTGGTCGTGATCGCGGGCGCCGACCATTCGTTCAAGGTCAGGGTCCGCGATGGCAGGCCAGCCGCGGAGGTCCTCGACGAGGCCACTGGCCTGGCGGCCGAGTGGCTGGTCCACCGCCTCGACGGCCGCCCGGGCCGCGCCGGCGGGTGATCGCGCCGGCCGGGGAATCCACCGGCGGCCCGGACGGTTGGCGAGTGTGCAAGCAGAGGTCACGGAGGTCTGACATTGACGCCTGAGAGCCAGCTGTACCGGCCGGTAGCCGCGCCGGTGATGATGGCGGGCGGCCTCGTCTCGCTGCCCGTCGCCGGGGGCGGTTCGCCGTCAGGCGCACTCCCGGTTGGCAGGGTATCGTCCCCGAGGAAGACCGGTGAGAGCCGCTCGGCGCAGCCGCTCGCGCGATGGGAAGACGTAACGGGCCAGAACGCCCCGACGGGGCCGGAGCTTCTGGCGGCCGAGGACATCGCGACGGTGACGGCGGCGAGCGGTCCGTGGGCCGCCCCGGCCGTTGACGCCAAGTCAGCCGTCCGGCGGCCCGCGACGCAGGTCCGGGGGGTCGTTCCCTCGGGCTCTCCGAGCGGTGAGGAAGTGATCCTGGTCGACGAGACCACCGAGGAGCGGGGCGCGCGGTTCGAGCGCGACGCCCTTCCATACCTCGACCAGCTGTACGCGGCCGCATTGCGGATGACGCGCAACCCGGCCGACGCCGAAGATCTCGTCCAGGAGACCTTCGTGAAGGCGTTCGCGGCGTTCCACCAGTTCCAGGAGGGCACCAACCTCAAGGCCTGGCTGTACCGCATCCTCACGAACACCTTCATCAACAGCTACCGCAAGCGGCAGCGCCAGCCGCTGCAGAGCCCGACCGAGCAGGTCGAGGACTGGCAGCTCGCCGAGGCGGAGTCGCACACGTCGACCGGTCTGAAGAGCGCCGAGGCCGAGGCGCTGGAGCACCTGCCCGACAGCGACATCAAGGACGCGCTGCAGGCGCTGCCCGAGGACTTCCGCATGGCCGTCTATCTGGCCGATGTAGAGGGTTTCGCCTATAAGGAGATCGCTGAGATCATGGGCACCCCCATCGGCACGGTTATGTCCCGGCTGCATCGGGGTCGGCGCGGTCTGCGCAACTCGCTGGAGGAGTACGCCAGGGAGCGCGGGCTGGTTCCCGCCGGCTCCACCGGGAGCGAGGGCGGTGTTTCGTGAGCTGCGGCGAACCGCACGAGATCGACTGTCGCAAGGTTCTCGACGCGGTGTTCCTGTATCTCGACAACGAGTGCGACAGCAGTCAGCAGAACCTGATCCGAGCTCATCTGGACGAGTGCTCGCCGTGCCTGCGCGAGTTCGGCGTCGAGCAGGAGGTGAAGCTGCTCGTTGCCCGCAAGTGCGGGGGAGAGCGCGCGCCCGACTCGCTGCGGGTGAGCCTGATGGCCCGCCTCCGCTCGGTCCGCGCCGAGGCTGCCTCGGGGCCGGCCGCCTCGGACCTGTACGCCGAGTAGCCCGAGTAACGACGAACGCCCCGCGGCCACAAGCCGGCGGGGCGTTCGTCGTTGTTGATGCCCGCCGGGCGGGCCCAGCGCCACCCAGCCACGATCCCGACCCTGGACAGGGCGGCCCCTGGACCTCCAGGGGCCGGAGATCGGGATTGGGGAGGGCGCTCTAGGCGCCCGATCCAGGCAGATCCGGGGTCCCTCCCGGATCGGCGAAGCCGATCTGGGAGGTCCGCGAAGGGCACTCCGGGCCCGGTTCCGGCCGATTGCCCTACGCGTTCGGGCGCTTGCCGTGGTTGGCCTTGTTCTTCGCCCGGGCGCGCCGCTTACGCTTCTTCTTCGCCATGCCGCGATCTCCTCTCTGAGTCGTCGCCGCCGTGTCGCTCGTCGCTGACATCAGCGGCCATCGTGCCACGCCGCGGCGTGGCCGTGACGCCCGCCGCCGGGCCGGCCGGCAGGGCGGCGACCGGCTCGCGACCACCGCGCGCCGTGGCTGGCCTGGTGCCCGGGTCGCCGTCGCCGTCGCCGTCGCCGTCGCCGTCGCCGTCGGCCTGCGTCTGGCGGCGGTCGCGGCGTCGATCGCGAGCCGCCCTGCGGGCCTGCAGGGTCCGGCTCGCCCGGACCGGAGCGAGCCCGGCGAAAAGCCCGACCCCGGACGCGATCAGCACGTCGCCGGCGCTGAGCGCCGTCGGTGCTCCCCAGAACGGGAACGCGATCACGTCCCCCAGATACGGCAGCCGGGTGTCGTGGTCCGCGAGCACGTAGTGGTCCGACCGGGCCACGTCGGCCCGGGTCATCCCGGCGGAGCTGATCGCCGCCGTCGAGACGGGCATGCGGCCGTGGTTGGCGCCGATCACGGCCACGTTCAGCGCGAGCCCGACGAAGACCAGGAACAGCCCTGGAATCCGCCGGTTGGCCGCGGAGAGGATGGCGGCGAGCAGGGCCGCGGCCAGCCAGCCGACGGTCTGGAACCGGGGCGCGACGACGGCGACCAGGAGCGCGAGGACGATGACGACGGCCAGCCAGGCGAGCCGCACCTGGACCCGCCCGAGCGCGTCCAGGGTCCCCCCGCGCAGCCGGGCGATCAGCAGACCGGCCAGCAGGGCAAGGACGAGGAGAACGAACACACCCGTAGTCTCCTAGCCCGTCAGCTACTACCCCGCATCGACTTGCCGTCGCCGCAGGTATTTGTCGGTTTTTCCCGGCACCGCCCGGCCGGCGGGCGCGGCCCGGGCGTCCCGCGGAGACCCGGGACGCGGTGGCCCAGAGCCCTGGCCGGATGATCTCTGCGTTCCCCTGTGCGCCTGGCGTTACCAGGGCGTGTCCGCCGATCGACGGGGATGGGGCTGATCTGACACACCGGCGCCACGGTCGGATCGGCGCGGGGGAGGCGGTCTACGCTGGCAAACGGATCGGCAGGGGTCCGGGGCTCCGCGGGACCGCCCAGCCGACCCGACCACGCTGATCCGGGTGACGCCGATCTGGGCGAAGGTCTGCCGGGCCATCCGCCCGACAGCCCCGGACGGGCCGGTTGAACACCCGAGCGCCCCGACCCGTGCGCGTCCCGCGCACCCGTGCCCCGGAAGGGATGACCATGGCCGAGGAAGTCCGCGCCGAGATGGTGGCGAACGTCTGGAAGGTTGTCGTCGGAGTGGGCGACGCCGTCGCCGCCGGGGACGCGCTGGTGATCCTCGACTCGATGAAGATGGAGATCCCGGTCATCAGCGAGGACGGCGGCACCGTCGCTCAGATCGCCGTTCAGGAGGGCGACGTCGTCCAGGACGGCGACCTCATCGCCGTCGTCGAGCCCCTGCCAGTCTGACGGCCGCCGGGCCCAACGTCCGGGCCGCCCTGCGTGGGATCCGGGCAGCGCGTCTGTGCGTCGGGCCGCAGTGCCCCGGGACCTGGCCTGGCCCTGCGCCGTGGTCGTGGTTTCTGCCCGGCCGGCGACCGCGAGGTAGGACTGATGTCTCGGAGGGCCGGCCTGCGGCCTGAGCCCTCCGGAAGCCGGCCGCGGCATCCGAAACCCGCGGCCCGGGGGCCGGCGCAGGTCAGCGAGGCGAGGTGCTGATGCCGTGCTCGGCGCAGCGGGCGGTCCAGCCGGTGGGGACGACCTGGACCACGAGCCGACGCCGGCAGATGGGGCAGTAACGCGGCGGCTCCAGCGCGCGGGCCGTGGCGCAGTCGTCGTGCGCGCCGGCCCCGGCCGGTTCGCCGCAGCGGTCGCAGAAGGCCGGGGTCGCCGGCGGCGTCGCCGTGGAGGCCGGTGTGTGGTGCTCGGCGGTCACCTGAGCTCGCTCCCGCGGCTAGAGGGTCGCCTGCAGCGACCTGATCGGCATCGAGAGCCGGTCGAGCATGGCCAGGTCGACGGTGGGGGACTGGCCCAGCGTGGTCAGGTAGTTGCCCACGATCACCGCGTTGATGCCGCCCAGCATACCGTCCTCGGTGAGGTCGCCCAGGGTGATCTCCCGGCCGCCCGCGTACCGCAGGATCGTGCGCGGCATGGCCAGCCGGTAGGCCGCGATCGCGCGCAGCGCGTCCTTGGCCCCGACCACCGGCAGGTCGCCGAAGGGGGTTCCCGGCCGCGGGTTGAGGAAGTTCAGCGGCACCTCGTCCGGCTCCAGCGCGGCGAGCTGCGCCGCGAGCTCGGCCCGCTGGGCCAGGGTCTCGCCGACGCCCAGGATCGCGCCGCAGCACAGCTCCATCCCGGCAGCGCGGACCAGCTGGCAGGTGTCGAGCCGCTCTTCCCAGCTGTGCGTCGTGACGACGTTCGCGAAGTGCGAGCGGGCCGTCTCCAGGTTGTGGTTGTAGCGGTGCACGCCCATGGCGACCAGCTCGTCGACCTGCTCCTGCGTCAGCATGCCCAGCGAACAGGCCACGTTGATCTCGACGGCCGCGCGGATTGCCGCGACGCCCTCGCGGACCTGGGCCATCAGGCGGGCGTCCGGGCCGCGCACGGCCGCGACGATGCAGAACTCGGTCGCGCCGGTGGCCGCCGTCGCCCTCGCGGCCTCGACCAGGCTCGGCACGTCCAGCCAGGCCGAGCGGACCGGCGAGTCGAACTTGCCCGACTGCGAGCAGAAGTGGCAGTCCTCCGGGCAGCCGCCGGTCTTGAGGCTGACGATGCCCTCGACCTCGACCTCGGGGCCGCACCAGCGCGTGCGCACCTCGTGCGCGAGCGCCAGCAGCTGCGGCACCGCCTCGTCCGGCAGCTCCAGCACGGCCAGGACCTGCGCCTCGTCGAGCCCGCGGCCTTCGACCAGAACCTGCGCCCGGGCGGTGGCGAGCAACGCCGCCACGTCGGCCGGTAGCTCGGTCGCCGGCTGCTGGGCCGTCGGGCTGACGGTGGTCACGGGAGGGGTCACAGGTTCACTCCAGCCGCCGGAACCGGCATTCGGTTCAGTGAGCATTGGGGTCAGTGGGCATTGGGGTCAGTGGGCATCGGGTCAGTGGGCATCGGGGCAGTGGCGGTACGTAAACGCGGGCGTCGGGACGTCTGGGAGCCGTGCCAGGCCCGCCCATTCTCCGGCCCAGCCCGGCCCTGGCGCGCGTTCCTTGGACGTGGTCTCTCGCACTCGCCTAGGGAAGGTGCCCGGCGTGGAAGGCGACGGGGTCGAAGGTGCCGCCCAGAGAGGGCGCGAGCGACCGGCGGGCCAGCGCCCGGAAGCCGGCGTGGTCGAGCTGGCCGGCGCCCGCCGGGAGCGCGCCGGCCAGGGGCCGGCCGGCGACAGTCTCCAGGTCGGCGAGGTTCGCGCGTTCGGCGAGCTCTGGCCGCACCGGCCAGCTGCCGATGACCACGCCGGCGAGCTCCAGCCCGCGGTGCGCGAGCGCCTCGAGTGTCAGCGCGGTGTCGCTCAGGGTGCCCAGTGCTGGTCGGGTCACGACCAGCACTGGTGCACGCAGCAGCCGTGCGAGGTCGGCCAACGTGCGGCCATCGTCGTCGTAGCGCACCAGCAGCCCGCCAGCCCCCTCGACCAGGACGAGCCGGTGATCGACCGACAGCTTGGCGACGGCGTCGGCGACGCCCGCGAGGTCGACGGCGGGAAGGCCGCCGCGCCGCGCCGCCGTCGCCGGTGCCAGCGGGTCCGGGTAGCGGGCCAGCTCGTGGAGCTCGGTGAGCCCGGTCAGGTCCCCGACCAGGTCGACGTCGCCCGGCTCGCCAGGCGCGACGCCGGTCTGCGCTGGCTTGACCACCGCGACCGAGCCGCCGGGATCGCCGCCGGCCACGCGCCGGCCGCGATCGAGCGCGAGTGCCGCCACGGCGGCCGTGACGACGGTCTTGCCGACCCCCGTGCCCGTGCCGGTGACGACGAGGACGCTCATGTCCGCTGCGCCGCCCGAGCGGCGGACAACGCCGTGGCGAACAGCGCCACGTCGTCGTCGGTCAGGTCGGCCCGCGCGGACAGCCGCAGCCGGCTCGTGCCCGGCGGGACCGTCGGCGGCCGGAAACAGCCGACGGCGACACCGTGCTCACGGCAGGTCTCCGCCGCCGCCACCGCCCGCTCCGGCTCGCCGAGCACGACCGACACGACGGCCGCCGCGGGTGCCGGCGCGTCGGCGATGCGGGCCAGCTCGCCCGCCCGCGCGCGGGCCCGAGCGGCCAGCGCCGGGGTGGCGACCAACAGCCGCAACGCACCGAGGGCTGCGCCGGCGGCGGCCGGCGCGAGCCCGGTGTCGAAGATGAACGTCCGGGCCGTGTCGATGAGGTGATCGCGGACCTCGATTGGCCCGAGCACCGCCCCGCCCTGGCTGCCCAGCGACTTCGACAGGGTGACGGTGGCCACGACGTCCGGCTCACCGGCGAGCCCGGCGGCCGCGGCCGCGCCCTCGCCGCGGGTGCCGACGACGCCGAGCGCGTGCGCCTCGTCCACCAGCAGCACTGCGCCGTGGCGACGGGTGGCCGCGTGCAGCTCGGCCAGCTGGGCCAGGTCGCCGTCGGCGGAGAAGACCGAGTCGGTGACGACCAGCGCCCGTCGGTAGGAGCGCCTGGCCAGCGCCGCGTCGACGGCGGTGACGTCCAGATGCGGGACGACCGCCACCTCGGCGCGAGAGAGCCGGCAGGCGTCGACGATCGAGGCGTGGTTGTGCTCGTCGGAGACGACGAGGTCACCGGCCGAGGCCAACGCCGTCAGTGCGCCCAGGTTCGCCGCGTAGCCGGAGGCGAAGACCAGGCCCGCGGCGAAGCCGCAGTGCGCGGCCAGCTCCGCCTCCAGCTCGGCGTGCAGCTCGGTCGTGCCGCTCACGAGCCGGCTGCCGGTCGAGCCGGCGCCCCAGGCGCGCAGCGCGGCCACGCCGGCCTCGATGACGTCGGGGTGCCGGGCCAGGCCGAGGTAGTCGTTGCCGGCGAGGTCGAGGCGGATCCGGTGGTCCACCGCGGGCCGGGGCAGCACCGACCGACGCAGGCCCGCGATGCGCCGGGCCTGGGCGTTCGCGTCCAGCCAGGCCAGCGGGGCGGGCGGCGCGCTCAGTCGCTCGTGCACGGTCACGTCCGCGACTGTATGTCGGCTTCGCTGGGGCACGGGTAGCGCGCCGGGCACAGAACAGCCGGGCCTTCGCTGTGCGGGACAGCCGTTGCCGGCGGATCCCGCCGCGGCCTCGGCAGCTGGCCCGGGGTGGGCGGGTTGCCGCTGGTCAGGCCCCGGGCCGGGCCGCCGGGCGCGGCCACCCGGTTCGACCAGGGGCGGCGTCGCCCCGTCGCGGCCGATCCGACCCGGCGCGGAGATCACCCGGCGGCCTTGGTTGTTCAAGAGGCGGGTTCTTCTGGCAGTCTTCCGGCCGTGGGAACCCTCGCTGACATGCTCCACGCGAGCACCGACCTCCGCGACGAGGACATCGACCACCTGCACGCACTGGTCGCGGACTGGGCGCTGCTGGCCGACCTGTCGTTCGCGGACCTCCTGCTCCTGGTTCCCAGCAGGACCTCCAGCACACGGGCCGGCCGGGGCGGCCAGACCGAGTTCCTCGTCGTCGCCCAGGTGCGCCCGACCACCGGCCCGACCGCTTACCACAACGACGAGGTCGGCAGCGTCGTGATCAACCGCTGGGTGGTGCGCAACGCCTGGCGGGAGCACCGGATCGCCCGCGAGGGCGAGCCGGAGTGGGACGGCGGAGTCCCGGTGCGCACCGAGGCGATCCCGGTGCGCCACGGCGACAAGGTGATCGCGGTCCTGGCCCGGGACACCAACCTGGCCACCACCCGCACCCCGAGCGCGCTGGAGTCGGCCTACCTGCAGGGCGCGAACAACCTGGCGCTGATGGTGGCCGAGGGCCTGTTCCCGTTCCGGGGCAGCCCGGCCGAGCTGCCCGAGTCGCCCCGGGTCGGGGACGGCATGATGCGCCTGGACGGGGCCGGGAAGGTCATCTTCGCGAGCCCGAACGCGCTGTCGGCCTACCGCAGGCTCGGCTACACCGGGAACGTCACCGGCGAGGACCTGCGCTCGGTGCATCGGGCGCTGAACCTGCCGGCCACCACGCCGGCGGTGTGGCACGCGATCGGCCGGCGTCGCCCGGTCGAGGTCGAGCTGGCCGTCGGTAGCACCGTGGTGCTGCTGCGGGCGATCCCGCTTTTCCCCGGCCAGACCCGCGAGGTCCTGGTCCTGGTGCGCGACGTCTCCGAGCTGCGCCGCCGCGAGGCGCAGCTGCTGAGCAAGGACGCGACGATCCGGGAGATCCACCACCGGGTGAAGAACAACCTGCAGACGGTGGCGGCCCTGCTGCGCCTGCAGATGCGCCGGACCAAGGTGGACGAGGCCAGGGACGCCCTCGGCGAGTCGGTGCGCCGGGTGACGTCGATCGCCCTGGTGCACGAGACGCTGTCCCAGACGCTGGGGGAGTCGGTCCCGTTCGACGAGATCGCCGACCAGATCACGTCGGTCACCGTCGATCTGGCGACCACGGGGTCCAGGGCGACGACGCGCCGGGTTGGCTCGTTCGGGATGCTGTCCGGTGCGCTCGCCACGCCGTTGGCGCTTGTGCTCTCCGAACTTTTGCAGAATGCTGTCGAACATGCGTTCGATGGTTCCGCGGGCTCGATCGAGGTCCGAGTGCGCCGCACGGCCAGCCGCCTCGACGTCGTCGTCGCGGACGACGGCGCCGGCCTGCCGGACGACTTCCAGCTGGAGCACTCGCCGCGCCTGGGCCTGCAGATCGTGCGTCAGCTCGTGCTCGGCGAGATGCAGGGGACGATCCGGCTGCAGGCCGGCGCCGGTCGCGGAACCGAGGCCCTGCTGTCGATTCCACTTTCTTCAAATTGAGTGTTTGGGGCTTGCGGAGCCGGGTATCCCTCGGCACGTGGAGTCTGTCGTCGATGAGCGTGTATCGCGCGCTCACGTTGCGTCAGGCTCTTCGCCGTTCCGAGTGACGGTGAGTGCTGTGCCGGTCGAGGTCGGCATCGAGCCTGCGCCGTCGGTTTTGCCCGTGGGTCGGACCCGGGAAAACGCATCGGCCGCTCCGTCCGTGGCGCGCCGCGCGGAGACGGCGGCCGTGCGGACAGAACGGCCGAGAGTGCCGGCGTCCGAGACGCACCGGACGGGTGCGCAGCGTGACATGGGCACGGATGCAACTACCGCTGTGCCGCTCACTTCCTCGGCCAGCGCTTCTTGCTCTCTGAAGCCGGGCTCGGCAGAGCACGGCGTTGTCGGGTTCCAGCCCGTGGGCCCGTCGGCCGTGGTTGCCTCGGCCTCGCGGGGAGGGCTGCGCCCTCGGGCTTGGATCGCGGCCTCGTCGCTGACTAGCGGCCAGCGGCTTGTGACCTCAGACTTCCCGGAACGGCGACGCCGCTCCGGTGGGAACCTTCACTCAGGCGGTACGGACCCGCAGCACCTGACGCTTGAGGGCACGTCGCTCGTCTTCGCTCAGGCCGCCCCACACACCGGCGTCCTGGCCGGTTTCGAGCGCCCAGTTCAGGCAGTCGGACGTAACAGAGCAACGTCGGCAGACGGCTTTGGCTTCGTCGATCTGACGCTCTGCGGGTCCGGTGGTCCCGATGGGGAAGAAGAGCTCGGGGTCCTCGTCACGGCAGAGCGCTCTGTGGCGCCAGTCCATGCGTCCTACTCCCTCTGTCGTAGCGGGCGACACTGCACATGAGACGGCTGGCCGGCCCTCCGGGTTGCGCCACGACCTGACGGTCTCGTGCAGAGGTTCTCTCTCTGCCTGCGGCGACTGACTCGGGTGTCGGCTGGCCGACTGTGTGCCTGACGACACGTGTGCAAGCGTGCGCCCGGGTGTATGTGGTCATCCACCTCGGACATTCGCCACCCTCCCACCGGAACGGGCAGGGGCGCAAGAACCTGCAGGCGCCTTCACACCATCTCTGGCCTGCACTTGTCCGCTGGGGACACGGGCGGACCACGACCGAAGGCACTCGGGATGACTAGGGACGGCCATCTCGATGCCTGATGGCTATGGGCTGTTGGCTCCATCGGTTGGGCGTTGTCGGGATAGTCCAAGTAGGCCATGCAGGATCATACGACAGGGTTCATGCCAACTAGGCATGGTCGGCAGTTTCGGATGGGCCGGTCTGGGCGAGGCCGCGGCGGCCCCGCGGCGGCCCTCAGGCGGCCGGACGGCGGCTCGATGACGATCGTCCGCACGTACTTGTTACACAATTCTTACCTCGCCCCGCTCGCGGCGGGGCGGCCGGGTGAGGCGGGTCTCGCGCCCGACGGCCGGTGCGGGGGGCGGAGGCCCGGTCGAAGCGTCCGGACGGCACGGCCGGCGCCCGCGGTGCAGGATGGCGTCGAGGGGCGTGGTTCCGGGCGTTCGGTGGGGGAGGCTCCGTGGAGGTACTGGGGCATCGCGGCAGCCGGGATCCCGGCCCGGAGAACACCGTCGCCGCCGTTGACGCGGCCTTAGCGGCCGGCGCGGACGGGATCGAGATCGACGTCCGCCGCAGCGCCGACGGAGAGCTCGTCGTGGTCCATGACGCACGGCTGCCCCGGCTGGGCGGGCGGGCCGTCCTGCGGCGCTCCACGGCCGAGCTGGGCGCCAGAGGAGTGCCGACGCTGCACGACGTCCTGGATGTGTGGGCCGGGCGAGGCCGGATCATCATCGAGATCAAGAACCAGCCGGGCCAGCCGGACTTCGACGCACCCCGGGAGCGGACCGCGCAGGTGCTCGTCGAGGTGCTGCGTGCCCGTGGCCTGACCGGCGCGGACGCAGGCGTCACCGTGTCGTCGTTCGACTGGTTCGCCATCGAGCGGGTCCGCGCGGCGGATCTCGGGGTGCCGACCGGATTCCTGACCATGCCCCGGATGGCGGTGAGCGGCGGCCTGGCCTACGTTCGCTCGGCCGGCCACCGGGAACTGCACGCCCACACGTCCGCGGTGCTGGCCGCCCCGGACGCGGCGGCGCTCGCCCACCGGGCCGGCGTCCGGCTGGTCACCTGGACCGTCACCAGCGACCGCGCCGCGCTGCGCCTGCGCGACGCCGGCGTCGACGCGGTGATCTGCGACGACCCCGCCGACGTCGTCCGCGCCCTGCGGCGATCGGCCGGAACCGGCGCTGGCGCACCTTCGGCCGCTTCACCTGCTTCGGGCGCTTTGCGCCCTCGCCCACGTGATTCTGGGCCGAAGGTAGACAACCGGCAGTAGCGCCGATCCAGGTCGGGACCTCTGGCCGCGCCAGCGACCCAGGGAGCGGAAGGCGACCCAGGGAGCGGAAGGCGACCCGAGGCCCCGATTCTGGACAAGCGCCCGCCTCCGCACTTCAGCCCCGCCCAGAACCACCTAGGCGAGGGCGCAAAGCGCCCGAAGCAGGCAAAGCCGGGTCCCTGCCGGATCGACGAAGCCGATCTGGGAGGTCTGCAGAGGCGCGGAGCGCCGTTTCTGGCCGCTGCCCTACGCGATGACGCGCAGGGCGGCGGGGTGGGAAGTCAGCGTCACCTCGGCGTGCTGGCCGAGGTACTCGCCGTCCATCTGGAACGGGGCCTGCGGGGTGGCCCGCAGCCGTATGACGTCGAGGTCATGTTCCAGCAGCATGTTGCGGCCGTGTGGCCCACGCTCGCCCGTGAGCATCTGGCTGGTGACGCGCAGCAGGCTCGACAGGTGCAGCCGGCGCAGCCCCAGGACGTCGAGGCCGGTGTCGAAGGACGCCTCCGGGCAGGCCCGGACCGGTCGGTCGCCGAGGTAGGTCCACGGGACGGTGTTGCAGACGACGACGACGTCGAGCTCGCGGTCCGGGCCGGTGGCCGCGTCCTCGCCGGCCGGTGGGCCCTCGGCGGCGGGCGCGGTAGCGGTGCGGTCGGGCTCTACGTCGAGGGTGATGCGCGGGTGGCCCCGGCCGGCGCCGGCGCTGTAGCGGGCCACTCCGCTGCGCAGGAAGAGCCCGGCGCTGTTGCCCCGGCCGCCCGAGCGCTTGCGCTCGACCCGCCCGACGACCTCCGCGTCCAGGCCCATGCCGGCGCAGAAGGTGAACCAGCGCGACTGGTCGGACCAGCGTGCGTGGCCGAGGCCGACCCGGCGGCTCGTGCCCTCGCGCAGATGGGCGAGCAGTTCGCCGGTGGCCTCGACGGGAGAGGCGGAATATCCCAGCGCCCGCGCGAAGACATTGGTACTGCCACCGGGGACGACCGCGAGCGCCGGCGCGTCCGGGTTCGGGCCGTCGCGCAGCAGGCCGTTGGCGACTTCGTTCACCGTGCCGTCGCCGCCGAGCGTGATGACGACGTCGATTCCGGTTTCGGTGGCGCGCTGGGCCAGCTCAGCCGCGTGGCCGCGCCCCTTGGTGATGACGGTTTCCACCGCGAGGTCGGCCGACAGGGCGGTGACCAGGACGTCCCGGACCCGCTCTGTGGTCGTCGTCGCGGCGGGATTGACGACCAGGAGCCCTCGCATGACCATCACGGTAGTACCGCGTCGCTTTCCGATGCTCGTATGCGGAATGTCTCACAATGTCGGCTACGTAACAGAATGTCGCGGGCTGGGCCAGCGGTCTTGACGTCATCTGCGTGCGGCCTACTCGTCAACTTCCCGAAACTGCCGGTTTGACTCGTGTCGGCTCGGGATTGACCGTCACGCCGATCTGTCCGTGCCCGCCACGGCTCGGGCCGAACCGGCAGCCGGGCCAGAACGCTGGAATCGGCGTGGATACGGGTGTGAGTGGGTCTCGCCGGGCCGTAGGGTCATCGGCATGGGAAGAGCCGAGACGCCGGGCGCCAGGGGCCGGGACGCCGGGTCAGCGCAGCGGGCCGACGCGAGCGCGGCCGGGCTGGTTCCAGCCGCGGCGGCACCGACCGACGTCCTGGCCGCGGTCCGGGCGACCTTCGTGGCCTTCGCCGAGGCGCCGCGGGCGCTCGCGGCGGCGGCGGTTCTGGTCGCCGCGCAGGGCCTGCTGCTCGTCGGGCTCGGGGTCTGGCAGGTGGTCCGGGGCTTCGGCCACCACATCGACAACCTGGGCCGCGCCGAGTTCGGCGGTGTGCTCTGCCTGGTCTGCGGCGTGGTCGTCATCGGGCTCGGCCGCGCGCGGGTGGTCCGGCGGACCTCCTCGAAGGCGCCGATCGTCGTGATCGAGCTCCTGTGCCTCCCCGTCGGCTGGGCCATGATCCAGAACGGCCTCCTCGCCTACGGCGTCCCCCTGCTCGCCGTGGCCGTAGCCACCCTGACCCTCCTGGCCCTCGCAGCCTCCCGTACACCCCCCGCCGAATAGAGCCGACGGAAGACCGCGAGCAAGCAACGCAACGAGCCGCCAACCGGGAAGCGGGACGCAACCCAGGGTCCCGACCAAGCGGGACGCGGCTCAAGGTCCCGACCCTGGACTGGTGCTGCCGCCGGATTCCTCCCGAGCCCAGAACCACATTGGGGAGGGCGCTCAGCGCCCGAACCCGGCGAGCGGCCGGCGGGCGCTCCGCGCCCGTTCCGGCCGCTCGCCCTGCAGCTAGTTGTCTTCGAGCAGTCCTCGGCGGAGCTGGGCCAGGGTGCGGGCCAGCAGACGTGAGACGTGCATCTGGGAGATGCCCAGCTCGATCGCGATCTGGGACTGGGTCATGTTCCCGAAGAAACGCAGCAGCAGGATGCGCTTCTCCCGCGGCGGTAGCTTCTCCAACAGCGGCTTGAGCGACTCCCGGTACTCGACGCCTTCCAGCGACTCGTCCGGGACGCCCAGGGTGTCGGCGACGGCCGGCGCCTCGTCGTCGCCCGAGTCGGGCGCGTCCAGCGAGACGGCCGAGTAGGCGTTGGCCGACTCCAGGCCCTCGAGGACCTCTTCCTCGCTCATCTGGAGGTGGGAGGCGATCTCGGCGACCGTGGGCGAGCGCCCCAGCGACTGGGACAGCTCCGAGGTCGCCTTCGTCAGCGAGAGCTTCAGCTCCTGCAGCCGGCGCGGGACCCGGATGGCCCAGCCCTTGTCGCGGAAGTGCCGCTTGATCTCGCCGACGATCGTCGGGGTGGCGTAGGTGGAGAACTCGACGCCACGCTCCGGGTCGAACCGGTCGACGGACTTGATCAGGCCGATCGTGGCCACCTGGACGAGGTCGTCCAGTGGCTCGCCCCGGTTGCGGAACCTGCGAGCGAGGTACTCGACCAGCGGAAGGTGCATCCGGACCAGCTGGTCACGGATGGCTGCGCGCTCGGTGTCGCCTTCGGGGAGCTCGACCAGCCGGGCGAACAGCGCGCGGGCATGGGCCCGGTCCGGCGACGAGGTCCGGTCGGCCGGGCGCTCGGTGTGCTCACCGGCGTCGGACGCTGTGGTGTCAGCCTGCGGCGCGGTCGCGGTGTCCTCGTTTGTGGTGCCGTCGATCGCGGCACCCGCCCGCTCGCCATCCGTGAGATCAGTCACGTCGGTGCCCGCGGACTCGGTGTCGTCGGTGAGCTCGGGCTCCGCCGCCCGTGCGGGGCCGGTCGCCGCGGTGCCGGGCGCGCCGGGGCTGCCCGCGGCCGGGCTCGGGCTGGCGGCCGGAGCGCCTGCCTTCGTGTCGGACCGCGACGCCGGCTGGGCTGGCCGCGACCGCCGGGAACCCGCGCCCTCGGGCGCGTCGGGCACGGCCTCATCGGGGCCGCCCGCGCGCTGGTTCAGACTGGAGAACCGGTCTCTCGGGGTGGTCGGGGTGCGTCCTGCCGAGGTCATGAGGTCCCCACGGCGCCGAGCTTCGCGCCCAGCTCGCTCGGCTCGGCGCTGCGGCTGCGGACGTGACCGGCCGGCGGCTCGCCCAGGTCGGCGCGGTCACCACGCCGCTTCGCCAGCTCGATCGTGACCCGGTGGCCCGGCCCGGTGGAGCTGGAGACCTCGCCCGCGAGCGCGCTCAGCACGGTCCACG
The DNA here is from genome assembly GCF_000966285.1 of Pseudofrankia sp. DC12. Lineage (NCBI taxonomy): Bacteria > Bacillati > Actinomycetota > Actinomycetes > Frankiales > Frankiaceae > Pseudofrankia > Pseudofrankia sp. DC12. The sequence continues at coordinate 2,139,646 of NZ_KQ031391.1, read as the reverse complement.
CGAACGTGTCCTTGGACGGCGGCTCGCTATCCAGGCTGTCGACCGAGACGGTGACTCGCATGAGGCCGGGGGACAGGGTGAACACGCATTCCAGCGCGGAGCCGGGGACGGCGGAGACCAGCAGCAGCGCGGACGCCTCGTCCACGGCGATCCGCAGGTCCTCGATGTCATCGAGGGTGAAGTCCAGCCGGGCGGCGAGTGACGCCGTCGCGGTACGCAGCACGGTCAGGTAGGCGCCGGCGGCCGGAATTGTGAGCTGCACAACGTCGCGCAGGCCTCCACCGTGGACGCCGCTGGAGTTGCCCGTGCCATCGGCTGAAGGCGTCGGATCCACGTTCTACCCCCAGTGCTGCGTCGTTCCGGCGGCGAGACCTCGCCGCCGGCCGTGAGTTCGAGCTCTCGTCCCCCGGATGCACGTACCTAACGCCTACATCATCCGGCTCGGCGGCCAGCTCGTCGCGGCGGGCGCCCAGCGGTCCACGTACAGCCACCGGGCGGCCAACCGACGGCCGTGCGTGCGTGGCCCGCCTAGTCGATGCGCTGGCTCAGTCGGGCCTATCGGGTCACTGGGCGGCCGAGCGGGCGCTCGACCGCGGGGTCCGGGAGCAGGGGCCCCAGCTCGTCCGCGCGGACAGCCGCTGGGAAACCGACATCCCCGTCGCTCTGGCACGGACCGTCCTGTTGGCCGTCGGCGGGCGGCCGGCGGCCGAGCGTGCCCCGCCGCGCGACCTCCGCGTGCGGTGGCCGGTGGGGCGCGCGCTGTACCCACGGTACCCACGCGAGGCGGGGTGGCGCAGGTCGGCCGATCAAACGCCGTGGGCGCGGTGTTGTCGGCTAAGTGGGGATCCGGCGATCCGCGGCCGGGTCGGCGTCGGTCGCCGCGAGCGCGGCGATACCTTCAGCGCTGAGCCGCCAGGTCGTCCAGCCCTCCATGGGCGCCGCGCCCAGCGACCGGTAGAAAGCCTGCGCGGACGTGTTCCAGCCCAGCACGTCCCATTCGAGGCGCAGGTGGCCGCGGTCGCGCGCGGTCGCGGCGAGCCGTGCCAGCAGGGCGCGGCCGTGCCCGGCCCGGCGGTGCTCCGGCGCGACGAACAGGTCGACGAGGAACGACCCGGCTCGGCCGGTCCAGGTCGAGAACGTCTCGTGCCAGATCGCGAACCCTACGACGCCGTCCGGCGCCCCCTGGAGGCCTTCGCCGCCCGAGACGGCCACCAGCGCGCCCGCGGACGGCTTCGCGCCGAACAGCGCCTCGGTGAGGTCCGGCTCGGTCATCTTCACCGCGTCCGGCTCGCGCTCGTACTCCGCGAGTGCACGGACGAGCTGGAGCAACGCCGCGACGTCCGCCGGTTGGGCTGGTCGGATCATGGTCGCCTCCTGGGGCTGGCGGGAAAACGACGTCCCCGGGAGCCTGGGGCACCCGGGGACGTCGGCAGAGCAGGCGAGATCAGGCAGCGGCCTTGGTCTCCCAGAAGACCTTGGCGATCTCGTCGATCAGGTCGATCAGCTTCTGGCCGTCGGCCGGGTCGACCGAACCCTTGGCGCCGGCCGCGCCGGCGGCCTTGGTGGCCTGCCAGAACAGGTCGTGCAGCTGCGGGTACTTCTCCAGGTGGTTCGGCTTGAAGTAGTCGGTCCACAGCACCCACAGGTGGTGCTTGACCAGGTCGGCCCGCTCCTCCTTGATGGAGAGCGCACGCGACCGGAACACCGGGTCCTCGTTGCCCTGGTACTTCTCCTGGATCGCCTTGACCGACTGGGCCTCGATCCGGGCCTGCGCCGGGTCGTAGACGCCACAGGGGAGGTCGCAGTGCGCGCTCACCTGGGTCTTGGGATGCAGCAGGCTCATGCCGCCGTCCTTCCTCGCACGATCGTCGCGTCGGGGGCACGGGCGGTGCGCGAACCGAGCGCGCCTGCGCGGGCCGATCCGTGTTTCGCGCGCCTAGCCGGCCTCGCGCGTCGCGCGCGGCAGCTGGCGTGCGGGGGCGCCGGCCCGTGTCCCCACCTTCTGGCAACCTACCTCTGTGCGGCCTTGCATTCCCGTGCGGGCGGTCTCCGTCCGCGGTGCGTCGATGGTACCGACGCTGCGCGACGGCGACGCCTGCCTGGTCTGGTGGGGCCGGGCGGCGCAGCCCGGTGACGTGGTCGTCGCCCGGCTTCCCGGCGGTCGCGGGCTGGGCGTGAAGCGCGCGCAGTTCGCCGACCCGGACGGCAGCTGGTGGCTGCGCTCGGACAACGTCGGGGTCGGCACGGACAGCGCGGCCTTCGGCATGGTCCCTGGTCAGGACGTGCTCGGTCGCGTGCTGGTGCGTTACTGGCCGAAGCCGGCCTGGCTGCGCAGGTCGGCGTAGAACGCCTGGCAGGCGGCGTACGAGGGCAGTAGCCCCGCGGCCTCGGCCTCCTTGAGTGTGGGGGCGGCCGCGTCCTTGTCCGACAGCAGCGGGGCCAGGTCGGCCGGCCAGGGCAGCGCGAGGTCGGGGTCCAGCGGGTTGATGCCGCGCTCCCGGCCGGGGGTGTATGGCGTTGAACACAGGTAGGAGACCTGCGCGCCGTCGGTCAGCGCGATGAACGCGTGCCCGAGGCCCTCGGCGAGGTAGACCCCCTTGCGGTCGACGTCGTCGAGCTGGACGGCGGCCCACTGGCCGAACGTCGGCGAGCCGACCCGGATGTCGATCACACAGTCCAGCACCCGGCCGGACACACAGGTGACGTATTTCGCCTGGCTCGGCGGCACGTCGGCGTAGTGCACCCCGCGCAGCGTCCCCGCCCTGCTGATGCTGTGGTTGCCCTGGGCCAGCCCGAGCGGGTGACCCAGGGCCTTCTCCAGCGCGTCGGCGCGGAACCACTCGAGGAAGGTGCCGCGGCTGTCGGTGTGCTGTCGTGGGGTGAAGACCCACGCGTCCGGTACGGACAGTTCGGTGACGTCCACGCTTGCGGACCGTACCGGTTCGCCCGCCTGGCCGTACGTCCAGGCCTCCCAGCGATCCGCGGGCGGCACCGTGGCTCAGAGCACCTTGGACAGGAAGGACTTCGTCCTGTCGTGCCGGGGGTTCACGAGGACCTGGTCGGGCGGCCCGGTCTCGACGACGACGCCGCCGTCCATGAACACGACGGTGTCGGCGGCCTCGCGCGCGAAGCCCATCTCGTGGGTGACGACGACCATCGTCATGCCCTCGGCGGCGAGCTGGCGCATGATCGCCAGTACCTCGCCGACCAGCTCCGGGTCCAGCGCCGAGGTCGGCTCGTCGAACAGCATCAGCTTGGGCCGCATCGCCAGCGCCCGGGCGATCGCCACCCGCTGCTGCTGGCCGCCTGAGAGCTGGGACGGGTAGGCCTCGCAGCGGTGGCCCAGGCCGACCCGGTCCAGCAGCGCGCGGGCGCGCTCCTCGACCTCCGAGCGCTTCTCCCGGCGCACCCGCAGCGGCGCCTCCATGATGTTCTCCAGCGCCGTCTTGTGGGCGAACAGGTTGAAGCGCTGGAAGACCATGCCGATCTCGGCCCGCCGCTTCGAGACCTCGCGCTCGCGCAGCTCGTGCAGCTTCCCGCCGTGCTCCCGGTAGCCGACCAGGTCGCCGTCTACCCACAGCCGGCCGGCGTCGACCTTCTCGAGGTGGTTCACGCACCGCAGCATCGTGGTCTTGCCCGAGCCAGACGGACCGATCAGGCAGAGCACCTCGCCGGGGTCGACCCGCAGGCTCACCCCGCGCAGCACGTGGTTGCGCCCGAACGACCGGTGGACGTCCTCGGCGAGCACCATCGGCGTGGTCCCGGCTGCCGTCTGGTCGGTCATGCCATCCCCCCGCTCGCGTCGTGGCTGCTGTACGCCGCGCTGACAAGGGCCGCCTGGCGCCGCGCGGCAGGGTCGTAGCGGCGTTCCAGGAAGTACTGGCCGACGCTGAGGACCGAGGTCAACGCCAGGTACCAGATGGCGGCCACGATCAGCAGCGGGATCGTCTGGTAGTTGCGGGCGTAGATCAGCTGGACCGAGTAGGTCAACTCGATGACCGCGATGACGCTGACCAGCGAGCTGGTCTTGAGCATCGAGATCGTCTCGTTGCCGGTCGGCGGAATGATGACCTTCATCGCCTGCGGCAGCACGATTCGGCGCATGGTGAGGCCGCGGCCCATCCCGAGCGCCTGCGCGGCCTCGATCTGTCCCTCATCGACCGCCGAGATCCCGGCGCGCACGACCTCGGCCATGTAGGCCGCCTCGTTCAGCCCGAGGCCGAGGATGCCGGCGACGATCAGCGGTATCAGCTTGTTCGAGTCGGCCGAGGCGAACTCGGGCCCGAACGGGATCCCCACGGCGATCCGTGGGTAGAGGGCGCCGATCGTGCCCCAGAAGATCAGCTGGAGGAGCACCGGGGTACCGCGGAAGAACCACGTGTACACCCATGAGACGCCGCTCAGCAGCGGGTTCGGCGACTGGCGCATGACGGCGAGCAGGACGCCCCCGACGATGCCGATGAGCATCGCGAAGAAGGTCAGGTAGACGGTCGCCCACAGGCCACGCAGCACCGGCTCGGTGAACAGGTGCTTCCAGACGATGTCCCACCGGAACCGGTGGTTGGTGACCAGGCCGTGGACGCCCATGGCGACCAGCAGCAGGACGACGGCCGCCGTGACCCAGCGACCCGGGTAGCGGACCGGGACCGCCTTGATGGCGGTGGCGGGCGTCGTTGGCGGGGCGCCGTCCTGGGGCGTGGCGGCTGCCGCCGCGTCGGGAACCGTGGTCCCCGACGCGGCGCCCGTCACGTTGTCAGCTGGTAGCGCCATTGATCTGCGGGCTGGTGATGGCCCCGTCCTCGACGCCCCACTTGGTGAGGATCTGCTTGTAGGTGCCGTCGGCGATGAGTGCCTTCAGCGCGGTCAGCAGCGGCTGGGCCAGGCCCGAGTTCTTGGGGACCGCGATGCCGTAGGGCGCGGTGCCGTACGGAGTGCCGACCAGCTTCAGCTTGCCCTCGGAGAGCTTCACCTGGTAGTCGGCGACAGGGCTGTCAGCCATCGAGACCTGTGCGCGGCCGGAGGTCACCGCGAGGTTCGCGCCGTTCTGGTCGGGGAACTGGCTGACGGTCACGCCCGGCTTGCCGGCGGTCTTGCAGGTGCCGTCCTGCGCGGTGGCGTCGTCGGCCTGGGTGGTGCCCTTCTCCACGGCGACGGTCAGGCCGCACAGGTCGTCGAGGGTCTTCACGGCGGCCGGCTTGTCGGCGCTGGTGAAGAACGAGGTGCCGGCCGAGAAGTAGGTGACGAAGTCGACCTTGGCCTCCCGCTCCTTGGTGTCCGTGAACGACGAGATGCCGATGTTGTACTTGCCGGCGTCCAGCGCCGGGATGATGTCGTCGAAGCCGACGTTCCTGACGTCGACCTTGGTGCCCAGCGCGGTGCCGAGCGCCTTGATCAGGTCCGCGTCCATGCCGATGACGGTCTTGCCATCGGTGTCGAAGAACTCGTTCGGCGCGTACGAGGCGTCCGCGGCGGCCGTGAGCGTCTTTCCGGCGAGGGCGGCCGGCAGCGTCGCCACGGCCGAGCTGGCCGCGCTCGGCGTGGTGTCGGCCGAGGAGCTGCTGCCGCTGCCGCCACAGGCGGCCAGCGCCGCCGCGAGGCTGACCACCGCGGTGGCGGCGAGCGTCCTGCGCACGGCGTGACGGCCGACGGCCAGCCCGCCGTCCAGGCTCCGGTGTTCTCGACTGCGCATGCCGATCCTCTCCAGATTCCAACCGATACCCGATCCGGACGGCTCCGCCGCGCCGGTCCAGACGGGCCGCCCGTGGCGGTGCGGCTCGCGGACCGTCAGGTCCCCGGCCGGCCGCCGGTGGTCGTTCGCTGGCTCGGCAGGCGCTCGGCTGCTCCCTCCCCGTCACGGCGCGCGGGCCGCGCTGCGCGGTCCTGCCAGGCCGTTTCTGGGGGCGGGCAGGCGACAGCGGCGGCGCACGTCCTGGGCAATCACCCAAGCCTGGTGGCGTGTCAGTGGTGCTACAGGGATGCTTCGTTCATGTTTCAAGACATTTCTCTTGCATGTCGTTCATGTAAGCGTCGGCCGCGGTCGGGCGATCGCACCTGCCGGGCCGGTCGCCAAGGAACGCCCACGACGTGCAATATTTGAACGGTGCCCCGGGCGACCCCCGGTTCCACCCCCGCCTCCTCACGCCGGAGGCGGCGGCTCCCGCTGCTCGCCGACCATCGGTCTGCTCCCCGGAAGCCGCGATGTCCATCCGGAGGGATGCCACCGGAACCCCGGAGTCGGGCCCGCCCGACCACGCTGGGCGACCCCCGGAATGACCGCACGAGCACCCGCCTTGTCAGTCGACGGGCGAGCTCAGCACTTCCTGGACCTCCACCAGCATTAGCCCCGAAGCCGCGCCAAGCACAGCTACCACGCCAGGCGACAGGGCGCCCGCAAACAGGAGCACTTCCGTGACAGCGACCGCAGACCACCAGACCTTCGACCAGATCTCCTCCTCCGTCGCCGGCGCCTCCGTCGCCGTCAGCCCGCGGGTGTCCGACGACGACCCGGTCTTCACGCTGCACCGTGGCGGCAAGATCGCTCTTGAGGTGACCTCCCCGCTGGAGAACGCCGACGACCTCTCGATGGCCTACACCCCCGGGGTCGCCCGGGTGTGCCTGGCGATCGAGGAGACGCCGGCGCTGGCGGAGGACTACACCTGGCGCGGCAACCTGGTCGCCGTCGTCACGGACGGCACCGCCGTGCTCGGGCTCGGCGACATCGGCCCGGCCGCGGCCATGCCCGTCATGGAGGGCAAGGCCGCGCTGTTCAAGCACTTCGCCGGTGTCGACTCGGTGCCGATCTGCCTGGACACCAAGGACGTCGAGGAGATCATCAACACGGTCGCCGCGATCGCCCCGAGCTTCGGCGGGATCAACCTGGAGGACATCTCCGCGCCGCGCTGCTTCGAGATCGAGCGCCGGCTGCAGGAGCGCCTGGACATCCCGGTCTTCCACGACGACCAGCACGGCACCGCGATCGTCGCGCTCGCCGCCCTGGAGAACGCGGCCCGGCTGACAGGGCGGGGCCTTGAGGACCTTCGGGTGGTCGTCTCCGGCGCGGGCGCCTCCGGGATGGCCGTGACCAAGATCATTCTCGCGGCGGGCATCGGCGACATCGCCGTCGGCGACCGCAAGGGCATGATCCACACCGGCCGGGCCGACCTGACCCCGGTCAAGGCCGAGCTCGCCGCGCTGACCAACAAGGCGGGGCTGTCCGGCTCGATCGAGGCGGCGCTGGCCGGGGCCGACGTCTTCATCGGGCTGTCCTCGGGCACGGTGGCCGAGGAGGCCGTCGCGACCATGGCGCCCAACTCGATCATCTTCGCGATGGCCAACCCCGACCCGGAGGTTCACCCCGAGGTCGCCCGCCGGTACGCCGCCATCGTCGCCACCGGGCGCAGCGACTTCCCGAACCAGATCAACAACGTGCTCGCCTTCCCCGGTGTCTTCCGCGGGGCGCTCGACGTGCGGGCGAGCCGGGTCACCGAGGGCATGAAGCTCGCCGCGGCCCGGGCGCTCGCCGACGTGATCGCGGACGAGCTGGCCGTGGACCACATCATCCCGAGCCCGTTCGACCGGCGGGTCGCTCCGGCGGTCGCCGCCGCGGTCGCCGCCGCCGCGAAGGCCGAGGGAGTCGCGCGGCGATAAGGCGAAGAGGCCAGAAACGGCGCTTCGCGCCTCTGGCCTCTTCGCCGGCTCGGGCGCTGAGCGCCCTCCCCAGCGTGGTTCGGGGGCGGGGCGGAGTGCCGGGGTGGGACCTTGTCCAGGGTCAGGACCTTGGCAGGGTGCGGGGTGAGTTGATCGCCGGGTGCCCGGCTCCTTCAGAGGAGCCGGGCACCCGGCGTTCTTCGTTGGGTGGACGTCAGACTCGGCCGCAGGCGGTGCAGGGGGCCTTCGCGGCTACGTCCTCGACCAGGCGCAGCGCGCCGCAGCCGGTGTAGGAGCAGGCGACGAAGTCGCCGTGCGGGACGACGAACACGGGCAGGCCGTCGTCTGAGTAGAGCCGCGGCTCTGGCGACGGCTCGTCGGCGGGCTCCCGGCGCCGCCAACGCGGGCCGCGCGCGCGCCGGCCCGCCGGCGCCGGGGGCGCAGAGGGCACCGTGGCGGGGCCGGTCACGGGCGGCACCGCCCTGGCGGCGGCTGGTCCGGTCGGGGGCGACGTCGGTTCAGGAGCCACCACGGTCACGAGTCCAGCACATCCGGCGCCGGGCCGCGACCGGCACCCCCCGAGAAGTCACGGGCCGCTGTGGCCGCGGCGTGGGCGCGCCGTGGCCGTCCGCCGCGGACGTTGGTCCAGGACGGCCTGACCTCCTGGCGTCCGCCCGAACGTGGCGCGTCTTGGCCGTGAGTGCTGAGGTGGCACCTGTAGGGCGCCGGCCGTAGGTTTTGTCCGTGCTTGCCGCCGCTGCAGTGTCCATCAACCCCGACGACCCACTGGCTGGCCTGGCCGTGGGGGAGCAGCCGGAACCGGCCGCCCCGGACGGCTGGACGACGGTCTCGGTCCGCGCCGCGGCGCTCAACCACCACGACCTGTTCAGCCTGCGCGGGGTGGGCCTGCCGGCCGAGCGGCTGCCGATGATCCTCGGCTGCGACGCAGCCGGTGTCACCGCGGACGGGACCGAGGTCGTGATCCACGCGGTGATCGGCGACCCGGCCGCCGGCGGCGGGGACGAGACGCTCGACCCGAAGCGCTCGCTGCTCTCCGAGCTGCACCCCGGCACGCTGGCCGAGCAGGTCGCCGTCCCGGCCCGCAACCTGGTGCCGAAACCCGCGTCGCTGTCGTGGGAGGAGGCGGCCTGCCTACCGACGGCATGGCTGACCGCCTACCGGATGGTCTTCACGAAGGCTGGCCTGCCCGCCGACGGTGGCGGCAGGCTGCTCATCCAGGGCGCCGGCGGCGGCGTCGCCACCGCCGCCATCCTGCTGGCCAAGGCCGCCGGCCATACCGTCTTCGTCACGTCCCGTGACGAGACGAAGCGCAAGCGGGCGCTCGACCTGGGCGCCGACGCCGCGCTGGAGACCGGAGCGCGGGTGCCGGCGCGGGTGGACGCCGTCATCGAGACGGTCGGCGCCGCCACCTGGGGGCACTCGCTGAAGTCACTGCGCCCTGGCGGGACGGTGGTCTGCTCCGGGGCGACCAGCGGCCCGAATCCGCCCGCCGACCTGACCCGGATCTTCTTCCTGCAGCTCAACGTCCTGGGCTCGACGATGGGCACCCGCGACGAGCTGGCCGCCTTGGTCGCCTTCCTCGACCGCACCGGTGTTCGCCCGCTGATCGACGACGTCCGCCCGTTGTCCGATGCTCGGGCCTCCTTCGAACGCATGGCTCAGGGCGAGCTCTACGGCAAGCTCGTGCTGACCGTCTGACCGAGAAGCCCGGCCGCCACGGCCGGCTCTCGGAACCGGTGGTCAGACGGGCGCCACGCGGATGCGTGCGTCGCCCGCGGCGAGGGCACTGAGATCGTCGGGGTCGCTGGTCGTGATCACTACCGGGCTTGCGCCCGCGACTCGCTCGGACCAGTTCGGTGCCGACCGGCGCCGGGAAGGTGCTGACCCGCCGACAGCAGCGCCGGTGCTCCTCCCGTCGTCGACTACGGCCGCACGAGGCCGAGCGGCCGCACGAGGCCCAGGTCGAAGTGCGTGACGAGGCCCGGCTCGGCGTCGCAGACGTCCGGGATCGAGTTGATGGCGGCCATCGCGGTCCAGGTGTAGCCCGGGTGGGCACAGGCTCCGTTCGGGCCGGGCATGCCTTCAAGAGTGAGCTCCGTCGACGGGTCGCCTTCGATGAGGATCCGGTAACGGGTCTTGCCGCAGTTCCAGCTGGGTTCGATGTCGTCGCTGAGTGCGTAGAACGCGTGGAACACCACCAGCGGCACGCCATCCGTCCACGCCGACCATTCGTGGTGCTGAGCGGCGACCGTGCCGGCCCGGACGACGCCCGTCTCGTGCGGGATGTCCTTCGTGGCAGTGGCGATCTCCAGCTCGGACGTCACCTTCTCGACCGTCTTCCCGAGCCCTTCCACGATCATGGCCATGGACTGGGCGAAGACGGGGACGGCCTGGCCTAACATGTTCGGCACCGAGAGGAATTCATCCGGGGTGTGGCCGAACCCCATGATGTCGACATGGTCCGAGGCGTCGGTGAGGACGTCGACGATCTCGTAGATCTCGATTTTTCTGATCTTGCTCGTGATCCGGGCCAGGGTGAGTGGGAGGAGGTCGCCCGCGTAGCCAGGATGAATGCCGGCGGCATGGAAGGACGTCCCGCCGTCTCGACAGGCGGCCTCGATCTTCTCGACGCCCGGCCGATTGCTCTCGGTCGGGTAGAAGTAGCTGCTGGTCGCGACGACGTTCTTGCCGGAGCGCAGGAGACGGCAAATCACGTCGATGTCGGCGCGCGCCGGTGTGTAGAAGACGCAGTCGGCCTGGAGCGCGATCGTCGCCGCCACGTCGTCGGTCGCGAGAACGCCCGTCGGGGCGGCACCGACGATGTCGCCGGCATCCTTGCCGACCTTGGCCGGGTCGGTGACGAGCACGCCGACGAGATCGAAGGCGGAGTTATCCGCGAAGTGTCGGACCGCAACACTTCCGACGCGGCCAGTCGTCCATTGAATGACGCGGTAGCGGTCCTGAGGCATCGATCCTCCTGAACGACGTAAAAACGCTTGAGGCACGAACGGTGTATCGAACGAGCCCGATCTCGCACGAAAGCCCTGTACGGCATGAGCGCTGTACTCATGAATTTCGTACTCATGAGTCTTGTAGGGCATGAAACCGTCAATGGCATTCGGTGCTGACGATATCGCGTCGGTCACGGGAGTTCCAGATCCGCGGTGGGCAGCGGCGGCCGGGGCCGGCCGCCGCACCGGAGCGGGCGCCGCGCTGGCCCGCGGCGAGGCGCCCAGGTACGGGAAACGAGGCCAGCCCGTGGGGCGCGGGGTCAGAGATCGGGGTCGTCGTCGGGGCGGGCGAGCCAGGTCGCCAGGGACTCGACGGCGGACTCGTGTTCGGGGTGCAGGTCGACGAAGGTGCGCAGTGAGTCGGCGAGCCATTCGAGGGTGACGGTCTCCTCGCCGCGCCGGGCAGCAAGTTCTTCGATGCCCCGGTCCGTGAAGTACATACGATTCCGTTCTTCTCGCCCGGCGGTTTCCGGCTGGACCCGATCAGCGCTCGGGGGTAGCGAGAATCTTGAAGAGCATGTTGTTGACGTCAGTCAAGGTCTGGATGTCGACAGTGCGATGCCGGGCGCTCAGGCTAGCCTTGGCTACGAAGGTCACCAGTCCCAGAACGGCCCACTGGCCATCCCCCAGCGCGACACAGAAACCATCGTCGGTCGCATCGGTCACGACCAACGCGACGAGAACCGTCGGCTCGTCCGCGATCTCGTTGTAGACCGTGGAACTGATAATCAGCACGGCCTGTGCGGTCAAGCCGCTGCCGGCCGTCCAGATCTCGCCGCGTCGAGGTGCCGTCACAGCGCCGTTGGGCTGAGGCTGGGAAGCCCAGCTTCGGCCAGCGCCGCCTGGTTCGCGGCGCCGAAGGCGAGAGCCGCAGCGGCGACTCCTGGCTTGGCCCGCATCCAGGCTCCGTGCGCGGCGCACCGGCGCCGCATGTCCTCGGTGCTCAGCACACCCTCGACCCAGGCGTTCATCGAGGTCTGTTCGGCCTCGGCGTACCGCTTGACGGCCTCGTACACCTCATCTGACAGCCGAAGTGTGATCGTACGAGCCATGCCGGCATGCTAGCAGCGACTGACAGCAAGATCCGCAGGTTTGGCTCGTGCGCACTCTGGTTCTGACCAGACAGTGTCGCCTTGTGCAGTGTCATAGTGATCAGTCCCGCGGAGTGGGCAACTGGCGCGGCAGCTACGGAAGGCGAGCCTGACCGGCCGGAACGGGCGGAGCGTCCGTTCCGGCCGACCGCCTAAGCCGCGAAGGCGGCCTCGACGAGGGCCTTCTGCTCCTTCTCGTGGACCTTGGACGAACCCGAGGCCGGGGCCGCGGACGCCTTGCGGGAGACGCGGCGCAGCCGGAGCCCGGCCGGGAGGTGCTCGGGCAGGTGCAGGGCGACGTGCGGGTAGGCGCCCTGGTTCGCCGGCTCCTCCTGCACCCAGACCACGTCGGTCACGTTCGGGTAGCGGCGCAGCGCCTCGGCGACCTCGGCACCCGGGCTCGGGTAGAGCTGCTCGACCCGCAGCAGCGCGAACTGGTTCCTGTCGTCGCGGCGGGACCGCGCGTCGGCCAGGTCCCAGTGGACCTTGCCGGCGGACAGCAGCACCCGGCGGACGGCCGCCGGGTCGGTGACCGTCGCGTCGTCGATGACCGGCTGCCAGCTTCCGGCCGTCAGCTCCTGAACAGTTGCCGTCGCGGCCTTCAGCCGCAGCATCGACTTCGGCGTGAACACCACCAGCGGGCGGCGGACCGGCGAGAGCGTCTGGCGGCGCAGCAGGTGGAAGTAGCTGGCCGGCGAGGAGGGGGCCGACACCGTCATGTTGTCGTCCGCGCAGAGGGTCAGGAAGCGCTCCATCCGGGCGGAGGAGTGGTCCGGGCCCTGGCCCTCGTAACCGTGTGGCAGCAGCAGCGTCAGCGCGGTGCGCTGGCCCCACTTGGCCTCACCGGCCGAGAGGAACTCGTCGATGATCGACTGGGCGCCGTTCGCGAAGTCGCCGAACTGGGCCTCCCAGAGGACCAGCATGTCGAGGCGGGCGACCGAGTAGCCGTATTCGAAGCCCATCGCCGCGTACTCGGACAGCAGCGAGTCGTACGCGTAGAACGTGCCGACCTGGCCGCCGTCGGCCCGGCGCAGGGTGCGCAGCGGGGCGTGGTCCTGGCCGGTGTAGCGGTCGACGAGGACGGCGTGGCGCTGGCCGAAGGTGCCGCGCCGGCTGTCCTGGCCGGTCAGCCGGACCGAGCGGCCGTCGAGCAGCAGGGAACCGAGCGCGATCGTCTCCGCGCAGGCCCAGTCGATCGAGCCGTTCTCGATCATCTGGGCCCGCCGCTCCAGCTGGGGGCGCAGGCGCGGGTGGACGGTGAAGTCGGCCGGCAGGTTCACCTGGGTGTCGATGACCTGCTTGACGACCTCCAGCGGCACCGCCGTGGAAACGGCGGCGGCGGCAGCCGCGTCCTCGGCGGTGATGACGATCCGCGGCTGGGGGGTGGCCTTGTCGCCGGTCGTGTCACGGGTCTCGGCGAACGCCTTCTCCAGCTCCAGGCGGTAGGTCTTCATCGCCTCCTCGGCCTGGTCGCGGGTGATGTCCCCGCGGCCGATGAGGGCCTCCGTGTAGAGCTTGCGCACCGAGCGCTTGGCCGCGATCTCGTCGTACATGAGCGGCTGGGTGAACGACGGCTCGTCCATCTCGTTGTGGCCGCGGCGCCGGTAGCAGATCATGTCGATCACGACGTCCTTGTGGAACGCCTCGCGGTAGTCGAACGCCAGCGCCGCCACCCGGACGCACGCCTCGGGGTCGTCGCCGTTGACGTGGAAGATCGGCGCCTGGACCATCCGGGCGACGTCGGTCGCATAGACCGACGAGCGGCTCTCGGTGGGCGACGTGGTGAAGCCGACCTGGTTGTTGATCACCAGGTGGACGGTGCCGCCGGTGCGGTAGCCCCGCAGCTGCGAGAGGTTCAGGGTCTCGGCGACCACGCCCTGGCCGGCGAACGCCGCGTCACCGTGGACGAGGACCGGCAGGACGGTGAAGCCCTCGATGCCCTTGTTCAGGATGTCCTGCTTGGCGCGCACGGCGCCTTCCAGGACCGGGTCGACCGCCTCCAGGTGCGAGGGGTTCGCGACGACCGAGACCGGGATCCGCTTGCCCTCCCGGCACTGGTAGTGGCCCTCGGCGCCCAGGTGGTACTTCACGTCGCCCGAGCCGTGCGCGGTCTGCGGGTCGAGGTGGCCCTCGAACTCGGCGAAGATCTGCCGGTAGGACTTGCCGACGATGTTCGCCAGCACATTGAGCCGGCCGCGGTGCGCCATGCCGATGACGACCTCGTCCATGCCCGCGCCCGAGGCCCGGGAGAGCACCTCGTCCAGCAGCGGGATGGCCGACTCGGCGCCCTCCAGGGAGAACCGCCGCTGGCCGACGTACTTGGTCTGCAGGAAGGACTCGAACGCCTCGGCGGCGCCCAGGCGCTCCAGCACGTGCAGCTGCTCGGCCGGGTCGGGCCGCTCGGCGGAGCGCTCGACGCGGGCCTGGATCCACTTGCGCTCGTCCGGCTCCTGGATGTGCATGTACTCGATGCCGACGCGTCGGCAGTACGAGTCGCGCAGCACGCCCATGACGTCGCGCAGGCTCATCATCCGGTGCGCGGCGAACCCGGCGACCGGGAACTCCCGGTCGAGGTCCCACAGCGTCAGGCCGTGGCTGCGGATGTCCAGGTCGGGGTGGCTGCGGATGGTGAACTCGAGCGGGTTCGTGTCCGCCATCAGGTGGCCGCGGACGCGGAACGCATGGATCAGCTCCTGCACCCGAGCGCTGTGGTCGAGGTCGCCCTCGTGGCTGGTCGGGATGTCGGTGATCCAGCGGACCGGCTCGTACGGGACCCGCAGCGAGCGGAAGATCTCGTCGTAGAACTCGTCCTCGCCGAGCAGCAGCTGGTGGATCCGGCGCAGGTACTCGCCTGACTGGGCGCCCTGGATGATCCGGTGGTCGTAAGTGCTGGTCAGCGTGGTGACCTTGGAGATCGCCATCCGGGCCAGCGTCTCGGTGGACGCGCCGGCGAACTCGGCCGGGTACTCCATCGCGCCGACGCCGATGATCGTGCCCTGGCCCTCCATCAGCCGCGGCACGGAGTGCACGGTGCCGATGCCGCCCGGGTTGGTCAGGCTGATCGTGACGCCGGTGAAGTCGTCGGTGGTGAGCTTGCCCGTCCGGGCCCGGCGCACGATGTCCTCGTAGGTGCCCCAGAACTGGGCGAAGTCCATCGCCTCCGCCGCCTTGAGCGCGGCGACGACGAGCTGGCGGCCCTTCGCGGTGACCAGGTCGATCGCGAGGCCCAGGTTGACGTGCTCCGGCTGGACCAGCGCCGGCTTGCCGTCGACGGTCGCGAACGAGTTGTTCATCTCCGGGAAGGCCTCGAGGGCCTTCACCATCGCGTACCCGATGAGGTGCGTGAAGGAGATCTTGCCGCCGCGGGAGCGGGCCAGGTGCCGGTTGACGACGATCCGGTTGTCGATCATCAGCTTGGCCGGGACGGCGCGCACCGAGGTCGCCGTCGGCACGTGCAGCGACGTCTCCATGTTGGTGACGACCCGGGCGGAGGCGCCGCGCAGCGTGGTCGTCGCCGTCCCGGCGGGCACGGCGGCAGCCGCCGGCTTCGCGGCCGGCGCGGCCGCGGGGGCGACAGTGGCGGCGGCGGGCGCTGGCGCGGCCTCGGCCGGCGCGGCGCTGGCCGCGGCCTCGGCTGGGGTCGGGGGCAGCGTCCCGACGGCCGCGCGGGCGCTTTCCGGGTCCGTGTGGTCGGTCGCGGTGGGCGCGCCCGGGTGGTAATCGGAGAGGAACTCACGCCATTCGGGGGACACACTCTCCGGATCCGCCAGGTACTGCTGGTAGATCTCGAAGACAAGCCACTCGTTGGTTCCGAAGTCCGGTCCTGACACGGGTACCGCCGGTGCTGTCACGGGGCCAATCGCCTCTATCCACGGTCTGACTTCACTAGCTTTTGCAAGATCGAAATTGCGACCTCTTGCGGAAAGGCAACCTTCGAAAGGCCCTTCCGCTACCGTCTGTCAGGCTACTCGCCAGGGTCGAACGCCCCCACGCGGCCCATTGCGGCATATGAGTATCCGGCCGGCGGTCAAGCCCCCGGAGCCGCCATTCGGGGCTCGCGGTGGCCAGACGTGGTCGCGTGACTCCCTTGTGGCGTCGAGGGCCGGGTGTCCCTGCGTGTCCCGGCCCGCTCGTCTCCTCGTCTCCTCGCCGGGCCGTGTCGTCGCCGCTCGTGGTGACGCGGCTACCCGCGGCTTGCCGATGCCGCGCGATGTGAGTTTCCCGGCATCGCCGCGGCGGCAGCAACCGCGGCCGACGCCGTGGCGTGTTGACAGACCCGCCAATGGCCGCCGCGCCGGCGGACGAAGGCGGCCGTATGCGACGCTCCCGCCATGGCGGGAGACGGGCAGGCGACGACGGAGGAGCTGGGCCCCGCGCGGCCCGCGACCGGGCCGGCCCCGGGCGGCTACCGGGTGGGTATCGACGTCGGCGGAACGTTCACCGACCTCGCGGCCGTCGGGCCGGACGGGCACACGCTGTACGCGAAGGTGCCATCCGTCCCCGCGGATCCCTCGCTCGCGGTCCTCGCGGCGTTGTCCGTGGCCTTCGAGCAGCGATCCCGGACCACCGGGCAGACCGGGACAGCGGCGGCTCAGGGCGGCTGGATCGAGCGATTCGCGCACGGCACCACGGTCGCCACCAACGCGCTGCTCGAACGGGCCGGCGCGCGAACCGCGCTCGTCACCACACACGGCTTCCGGGACGTCGTCGAGATCGGCCGGCAGAACCGGCCGTCGCTCTACGACCTGACCAGGGACCGGCCGGCGAGCCTGGTCCCGCGCGAGCTGCGGTTCACCGTTCGCGAGCGGTGCGGGCCCGACGGCGTGTTGGAGCCCCTCACCGCCGCCGAGATCGACCGGGTGGCCGGTCGGGTGGCGGGCGTCGAGGGGCTCGCGGCGGTGGCCGTCTGCCTGTTGTTCTCGTTCGCCTGGCCGGGGCACGAACGGGCGCTCGCCGACGCCCTGCGGGCCCGGCTGCCAGGGGTGACGGTCGTGGCGTCCAGCGAGGTGCTGCCGGCGTTCCGCGAGTACGAGCGGTTCGCGACCGCCACCGCCGACGCCTACCTCACGCCGAAGCTGTCCTCCTACCTGACCCGGCTACGCGGCCGGCTGGCGCGGGCGGGGATCGGCGAACCGCTGGTCATGCAGTCGTCGGGCGGGGTCGCGGCGCTCGCCGACGCGGCCGCGCACGCCGCCACCTGCGTGCTGTCCGGCCCGGCCGGCGGTGTGGTGGGAGCGGCCTACGTGGCCGGGCTGTCCGGGGTCCGCGACCTGTTGACGTTCGACATGGGCGGCACCTCGACCGACGTCGCGCCGGTGCTCGACGGCCAGGCGCTGACCACGTCCGAGTCCGTCCTGGCCGGCGTCCCGATCATGCTCCCGACGGTGGACGTGCACTCCGTCAGCGCCGGTGGTGGATCGATCGCCTGGGCCGACTCCGGGGGCGCCCTGCGGGTCGGGCCGGCGTCGGCCGGCGCGGACCCGGGACCTGCCTGCTACCAGCGTGGCGGGCGCGAGGCGACGGTCACCGACGCGGACCTCGTGCTCGGCTATCTCGGCGACGGCGCGAGCCTCGGCCGGGGTCGGCGCGCGATCGGCGCCGAGGCCGCGCCCGGAACGGCGGAGCCGGCCTGGGAACGAGGCGACCAGGACGACCCCGAGGTCACTCTGTCGCTGGCCGCCGCCACCGCCGCGGTGGAGCGCCTCGGCGCCCGCCTGGGCCTGTCCGCGCTGGCCGCCGCTGCCGGGGTGGTCGCCGTCGCGGACGCGGAGATGACGCGGGCGCTGCGGGTCGTGTCGGTCGAGCGCGGACTGGACCCGCGCGCGCTCGCGCTGGTCGCCTTCGGCGGTGCCGGCGGGACCCATGCCTGCGCCCTGGCCGAGGCGCTCGGGATGACGACCGTGCTGGTCCCGCGGGCCGCCGGGGTGCTCTCGGCCCTGGGCCTGGCGCTCGGTGACGTCCGCCGCGACCACGCCGCCCCGCTGCGCGGCCGGCTCGGCGAGGTCGACCTGGCCGGCGCGTTCGACCGGCTCACCGTGGCGGCGCTCCAGGCCGCCGAACCCACCGGTCCGCCGGAACGGCCCCGCGAGCCCGCGGACGGCCGGTCGGCGGGCAGCGCAGCGGCCGGCGGGCCGGACGGTGGCCTTCTGCTGGAGCGGCTGGTGGACTGCCGTTATGTCGGCCAGGCGCACGAGCTGACGGTCTCCGCCGGTCCGGCGCGGCCCGCCGGTGGGGGAGACGCGGCGCCGGCCGAGGCCGCGAACCGGGCGCTGGTGACGGGCGTGCGGGCCGCCTTCGAGGCCGAGCATGCCCGCCGGTACGGCCATCTCGCGCCGGAGCGGGACGTCGAGGCCGTCGCCGTCCGGCTGGTCGCGACCTTGCCAGGGGTTCGACCGGCGCTCACCGCCGAGCCCGCCGACGCGGCGGCCAGCCGCTCACGTCGCAAGGTCTGGCTCGGCGCCGGCTGGCAGGAGGTCGACGTCGTCGCCCGGGCGGCGCTCGGGCCGGGCGACGAGCTGCCCGGCCCGGCCGTCGTCGAGTTCGACGAGGCGACCACGCTTGTCCGCCCCGGCTGGACGGCGCGGGTCGACGCCGTCGGCAGCCTCGTCCTCCAGCACGGCCGTGACGATGGGTGACCGGAATTGGGCATAGTCGGGACTTTCGCCCCGTCGGTTGTCGCCGGGAACAGTGCGCCAGCCTGCGCCGTTACGATGGGCAAGCCGGTCCGCATCATGGCCCCCGGACCTAAAAACTGTCGCTACGAGCGACCTTGCCCCGTGAGGCGACCTGGCGGGCCGGTGTCAACGATCGAAGATCGCGTCTTCTCCCAGAGGAGGCGCGATCTTTGTTTTTCGGGCGGCTGGGATCCTGCTGGCCAATTACACGCAGCTACGATTCGGCCGGGACTGGCCGCCGATCAGGGGGCGAGCGGTCGCTCCGGCGTCCGCTATGCGGCGTATGTCTGGGCGCCTCTTCTAGATCACCGAGGCTCTCCCGAATTGGCCAGCAGGGTCGGCTGGTAGCTCAGAGCGGCTGGTAGCTCAGGGCTGGCGGTAGTGGTCCCAGCCCTGTGGACCCGCGAAGGGCGCACCGTCCACCAGGACGCCGGAGCCCTCGGTGACGTGGCCGACGAGGCGGGCACCGGTTGGCAACGCGGTGTCCGGCGGGAGGCAGGCGACGAAGGCGTTGTCGTCACCGCCGGTGAGGACCCACCGCAGTGGGTCCGCGTCGAGCGCCGCCGCGGCGGCCCGCAGCGGCTCCGCGACCTCGAAGGCTCTGGCCCACAGCTGCACCTGGACCCCCGAGGCGGACGCCAGGTGGCCGACGTCGGCGAGCAGCCCGTCGCTGACGTCGCACATCGCCGTCGCGCCGGCCGCGGCCAGTGCCAGCCCGTCCGCGTAGGGCGGCTGCGGGCGCCGGTGCGCGTCGAGCAGCTCGCGCGGGCCGGCCGCGCCGGAGCCGAGCAGCTCCAGGCCGGCCTGGGCCCAGCCGAGCCGGCCGGCCACGGCGACCTGGTCCCCGGGGCGCGCCCCCGAGCGGCGGACGGCGCCCGCCCCGCCCAGGTCGCCCAGCGCGGTGATCGCCAGCAGGACCCGGTCGGCGGAGCTCACGTCGCCGCCGGCCACGAACGCCCCGATCTCCGCGCACTCGTCGCGCAGTCCGTCGGCGAGCCGCAGCGCCCAGGAGACCGGCAGGTCACCGGGGGCGGCGAGGCCGACGAGCAGACCCGTGGGCCGGGCGCCCATGGCCACCACGTCGCTGAGGTTCTGGGCCGCCGCCTTGCGGCCGACGTCGTAACCGGTCGAGTAGTCGCGGCGGAAGTGCCGGCCCTCGAGGAGCAGGTCGGTCGTCGCCACGACCCGGCCGTCGGGTGCGGCGAGCAGGGCCGCGTCGTCGCCGGGCCCGATCAGCAGCCCGTCGTGCGGTGGGAACCTGGCGGTGATCGCCCTGATCAGGCCAAACTCCCCAAGATCGGCAAGGACTCCGGTCATCGGGTCACGGTCGTCGGGTCACGGTCGTCGGGTCACGGTCGTCGGGTCGCGCGGTCATCGGGCGACGGGGGCGAAGCCGGGCGGGCGCACGTCGGAACTCTAACGTCGCCGGCCGCCCGCGTGCCGTTCCCGGCTGGCTGGCCGGCCGGCCAGCGGCGGACGGCGCGCGGAATGGCCGGCCGGCGGGTGTCCACCGGCCGGCGCGGAATGAGGGCA
The DNA here is from genome assembly GCF_000966285.1 of Pseudofrankia sp. DC12. Classification (NCBI taxonomy): domain Bacteria; kingdom Bacillati; phylum Actinomycetota; class Actinomycetes; order Frankiales; family Frankiaceae; genus Pseudofrankia; species Pseudofrankia sp. DC12. Next base: position 2,119,669 of record NZ_KQ031391.1, on the reverse strand, counting down.
GGCGGTTTGGGATGAATTGCCCAGTGACCCCGGCGGGACCGACCGTATGCGGTCAAATGACGACCAGCGGCGCGGGGCCGGTCCTGGCGCGATTCAGTTGAGCCTCTCGGGAATTTCTGTCGGCGCGACCGGCGCGGCTGGAGAAATCTCCCGGTGCGGCGCCGGAATCGCGGGCCGAAATAGCCGGGGCGTCGATCGTCACTATGCCCCGGACGCACGCTGACTGTTCCGCCGCGTTAGGGTCGGCGCGATTGCGGTCTCCGTCGCCCAGGCTGACCTGACCACCGGCGGGCCGTCCGCCCGGGCGCGTCCTGGCCCACAATGGTGCCAGACGACGCGGCAGGCACAAGGACCTGGCTGGCGTCAACTGTTCCGTTCCAGCGGCAGGTTCGGCGTTCATCGGCCGGGTCTTGACGGAATGCCGGCGATGGCAACATCGCTGACATCTGACCGTCATATCGCGCTGGGACTCTGACGCCCGTGCCGCTCGACTCCCTCTGCCGCCCGAATGACCCGGCGGCGCCGGTCGTGGACGCCTCGCGGCCCAGCCCGCGCGGCCGGACCCCGCCGGCCCCCTCGGGGGTGGTTGCGCGGGCCGCGCCGGCGGCCCGCCGGCGGCCCGGGCGCAGGCGACGGTAGGGCGCCGGTGGCGCTGCAGCCAGGGAAGGGAAAGGTCGACGGCAAGCACTACCTGCCTTCGACCCCGGAGACGGTCCGGTGGGGGGAGTTGCCGACTGCCCGCACCCGCCCCGTCCTCACCGTCGACAACGGGGCGACGGTCACCATCGACACGGTCAGCCAGGAGGGAATCCTGGAGGACCAGGGCCGTGACCCGGACACGTTCTTCGCCCGGCACGGCGTCACCGCCTCCGAGGTGCTCGAGGACGCGCGGGCCATCGCCGCGTCCGGTATCCCGCACCGCTTCGGGGTCGACGGCCCGCACGTCGTGACCGGGCCCGTACACGTGCGCGGCGCCGAGCCTGGCGACGTACTGCGCGTCGAGATCCTCTCGCTGCTGCCGCGGGCCCGGTACGGGCTGATCTCCAACCGGCACGGGCAGGGCCTGCTCGCCGGCGAGTTCCCCGAGGGCCCGATGCCGGACCAGGACGCCGACGCCCGCCACTGGCAGGGCTTCCGCACCGTCGGCAGCTTCTGCGCGGTAGAGCGCCGGCGGGGCAAGCTGTTCGGCGTGCTCGACGCGACGGCCGGCGGCGCCCGGGTCCGCTTCCCGCTCAACCCGTTCGTCGGGATCATGGCGGTCGCCGTCGATCTCGGCGGAGAGCCGGGCAGCGACGGCGCCGACCCGGAGGCCGGTGCCGCCACTGTCCCGTCCACCTCCGTCGGGCTGCACGGCGGCGCCCTGGACTGCGGCGACCTCGGCCTCGGCGCCCGCCTCTACCTGCCGGTCCAGGTGTCCGGCGCGCTGTTCGCGGTCGGCGACCCGCACTACGCGGCCGGCGCCGGCAAGATCGGGCTGACCGCGTTGGAGGGCCCGCTGCGGGCCACGTTCCGGCTGTCCGCACTGCGGGAGCCGGCGGCGAGGGCGGCACTCGGATCGCTGCGGGAGCCGTTCGTCGAGACCGAGTTGTCCTGGCTCACACTGGGCCTGGATGTCGACCCCACCGAGGCGATCCGGCGGGCGGCCCGCTCGGCGGTGCTGTTCCTCTCCAGCCGGCTCGGCCTGGACCGGGCCTCGGCGCTGGCCTACCTGACGGCCGCGGCCGACTTCGGGATGAGCCAGGTTGTCAACGGCGTGCAGACCGCCTACTGCCGGATCCGGCGGTCGGACTTCACCGAGCCACCGCCGCCCCGGCCGCGGCTGCCACGCGCCGCGCTCGGCCGGCTGGTCGGCAACGACGACGGTGCCGGCTACGACGGTGCGAGCCATGACCGTGCCGGTTATGACGGTGCGAGCCATGACGGTGCGAGCCATGACGGTGCCGGTTATGACGGCCTGGATGGCGCCAGCCGCGACGGCGGCGGCTACGACGCGGACGGCGAGGCGCTCGACGGCGCGGCGCGCACCCAGGATGACGGCGATGCCCCACGCGAGGACGAGCGTGTCGGCCTCCCGCGGGCCGCCGTCCGCCGGAAGAAGGTCAACGACCCGCCGCCGCCCGCCGGCGCCGGCGCCGACGAGCGAGATGGGCAGGATGAGGCGGAGCGAGACCCCGCCGGGACGGACGGCGGACCGGCCGCTCCGGCGCCGCGGGCCGCCGATCAGGTTCCCGGCTCGCTGCCTCGGCAGGTCACCTCGAGCTCGTCGCGCCGGCCACTGCGCCGCAGCGAGACGCCGACCCCACCGTCGACGGGCTAGTCGAGGTCGTCGTCGAGCCCGTCCTGGTCGGACAGCGCGATGGGCCGCCAGCCGGCCGTCGGGGCGGTGGCGACCGGGCTGCTCGCGCCCGAGCCGGCGGCGGTCGTGCCGTCCTCGCGGGCCGGCGCGGACTTGTCCACCGGTGTGATGCCGGCGGCGGCGAGGCGGGGCCACAGGCTGGCCAGGGCGGCGGCTGGGTCGGTCTCGAAGTCGGACTGGCGGACCCGCCAGAACGGCCAGCCGGCCCGGCGCAGCTGGCGTTCCCGGGCGAAGTCGTGCGCGACCCGCGCCGTCGTCTCGACCGCGTCCCCGTCGCACTCGACGGCCAGCCGGGCGCGGCCGCCGGCGACCACCAGGTCGATCCGCCGGCCGTTGACCTCGACCTGCGGGGCCACCCGGTAGCCGGCGCTCGTGAGCTCCCGGAACACCCGCTGCTCGAACAGCGAGTCGAACCGGGGATGCGGGATGTCCGGGGCGACCTGGTCGAGCCGCGGCGGCTCCTCTGCCTCGTTCTCGTCAGCGTGGCTGTGCGCCAGTACGTAGGACAGGTAGCTGTGCCGCAGGTCGCCGGGGTCCAGGTCCTCGAGGCCGGCGGAATGGAACAGCCAGACCTGGTCGCGGGCGCGCGAGGCGGCGACGTTGAACCGCCGCTGGTACTCCTGGCGGGTCAGCGCGATGGCCGGCGCGCCCGGCGCGACGACCATCGACAGGAACACGACGTCCCGCTCGTCGCCCTGGAAGTCCGGCGGGGTGCCGACCCGGAGCCTGCGGCGCAGCTGCTCGGCGGCCGGCAGCCGGGCCGCCAACAGGGCGCGGACCAGCTCGGCCTGGCCGGTGCCCTGCAGGACGACGACGCCGAAGGAGGCGCCGTCGTAGCGCGGGTCGGCCGCGCACTCCAGCAGGTGCGCGACCAGCGCCTCGGCCTCCGCCGGGTTGCGCAGCCCGGCGCCCGCACCCGTGGTGTAGCCGTGCGGGACGTGCCGGGACCGCAGCGGCGGCAGGCGGTCGGCGCCGAACTGGCGCAGCGGCACCAGTGGCGCGTCCCGGTAGAACATCGCCGACGACCACTCGATGATCTCCGGCATGCAGCGGAAGTGCTCGCGCAGCCGGATGACCTCGCCGAACCGGGTCCGCAGCAGGCTGAACAGGCTGGAGCGCGGGGTGAACGAGACCCGTAGCCAGGCGGGCAGGTCGGGCAGCAGTGCGTCCAGCCGGCGGAAGACCGGGTCCAGCTCGTCGGCGTCGTCGGGTGCCCAGGCGTCCGGCGCGGCCAGCGCGCCGGCCTCGGCTGTCCGCTCGGGACCGCTGCCGCTCGAATCCGCGACGACTGCCCCGCGGCCCAGGGTGACCGGCGGGGTGCACTGCCGGTCATCACCCACGATGATCACCCGTGGGGCGAGCCACAGCAGGAACAGGCTGTCCAGTCCGGCCTGGCTGCCCTCGTCGACGATCACGACGTCGAAGCTGTCGCGCACCGCGGGGATGGTGGACAGGACCGCGCCGATCGGCATCACCCAGGCGGGCACGGCCGTCTGGGCGACGGCCATGGCCTCCCGTGCGGCCTGGCGGTAGCGCTCGGCGTGCCGCCCGGACCGGCTGCCGGCCCCGACGGCGTCGGCGTAGGCGCGCAGCGCGGCCGACTCCCGGGTGCCCATGCGTTCCAGGCAGTGCTGCCACGCCTTGGCGCCGGCGAGCTGGGCCGTCGCGGCGGCCACGGCGTCCTCGGCGGCGTCGAGCTGGGCGTCGAAATCGGGTGCGTCACCGGTACGGCCGGGCCCGGCGGCGCCCGCGTCGGCGAGCCAGCCGGCGGCCAGGCCCCACGACCAGGCCGCCTCGAAACGCGCGAGCCGGCGCCGCCAGTCGGCATCGCTCGCGGACGTCGCCGGGTCGGGACCGCCGGCCTCGGCGACCAGCAGCTCCGCGAGCGCCGGGTGCGCGGCCGTCAGGCGGCTCAGCAGGTCCGCCCGCCGCGTGGAGGCCCGGCGGGCGGCGGCCGCGTCGAGCAGCCGGTGGCGCGCGGCGCCGTAGGCGGCCGGGTCGCGGGTCGCGAGGCTGGCCGCGACCTGGCGCAGCTCGGCCGGGAAGCCGGGCCGCTCGGCGGCACTCAGCACCTCTGCGCGCAGCTGGTCGAGGTCAGCCTGAGCCTGGGCGGCGGCGAGGCGCAGCCGGGCGATCGCGGCCGCGTCGACCAGATCGTGCAGCGCGTCCGTCGAGCTGAGGTCGACCAGGCCGGAGCCGACCGCGAGCCTGTCGGCCTCAGATCGGGCCGAGCTGGGGGTCGTCTCGGCCTCCAGCGCCGCGAGCAGGGAACGGGCCCGATCGCGCGCCGTGACCACGGCGACGATCGCGCCGAGCGCGTCCTGCGCCTCGATGAGCCGCGCCAGCCGGGCCTCGGGCGCCGCGGCGTCCCCGGCCGGCTCGTCGACTGCGCCCCTCGGCTCGAAGCCGACCATGACACCGGCAAGCGCCCAGGCCCTGGCCGCGGCGTCGATCGCGACCTCGGCCCGCAGCCTGGCGAGCACCAGGTCGAGCAGCTCGGCTGTGGTCGGTGCGAGGCCGTCGACCGTCGTTCCCTCGAGCAGGTCCGCCGCGTCCTTCTGTGCCCGGGACCGGAACATCCGGCGCAGGTTGCCGCCCTCGTCCAGATGGCCCCGCAGGGCCTCGCCGGTGGCGAGCAGCCTCGCGGCGGGCGTGGCGGTGGGGTCGGCGGGAACCACCCCGGCGGCCGCGGCGGCGGTCACGTCGGCCGGCAGGCTGACGGCCCGCAGCCCGAGCGTGGCGAGCGCCTCGGTCGCCGCGTCGAGGGCTGACCCGGCCGACGTGACCTTCGTCCAGACGGCGGCGTCGCGGCCGACGAGGGCCGCGTCGAGCGCGCGCGGCAGCCAGGGGGCGTGCCGGGCGGTCCGTCGCGCTCCCTCCAGCGTGCGGGTGACGGTGCCGACCGCGGCGGTGAGCCGGTCCAGGCCCGCCGTGTCGAGGACGCCGAGCGCGGCGGCGACCGCGCGGACCGCCGACCCGGTGGCGGAACGGGTGGCCGCGGCGGCCTCCGCCGCCGTGGCCCGCTCCCTGTCCACCAGCCGTTCGATCGCCTCGACGGAGGGCAGGGACATCGGGCCGAGGCCGAGGTCGTCGCCGGTCAGATCACCGGGCTCGGGCGTGGTACCGGGATCGGGGAAGGAGCTGTCGGCGGTCCGCAGCAGCGTCCACAGCTCGGTGGCCTCGGCCGCGCTCAGCGGCGGCGCGGGCGGGGCGTCCGGCGGGACCTCCCCGGCGCCGGCGTCCCGGCCGTTCGGCCGAGCCTCGCCCGGGGCGCCGCCTGCCCGCAGCCGCGCGTCCCCACGGGGAACGGGGCTCGGAAGCCAGCCGTGGTCGTCCTGCTCGCGGCGGACCCTGGCGGCGATCGCGCCGCGGGTGCCCGACCAGCCGGGGGCGACCTCGCTCGCGGGATGGCCGATGGCCTCGGCGGCCCGCTGCAGCTGGATGGCCGCGGCAAGCTCGTCGCGGCGGGCCACGGCGGCGTCCCGGCGGGCCCGGGCGGTGTCGATGCGGCGGGCCTGGCCGGCGGGGTCGTAGGCCGCCTTCTCGGCCGCCAGCGCGCTGACGCTGACCGTGAGCTCGTCCGTGCCGAGCCCCTCGGCGTCGGTGAGCGACACGCACAGGCGCCGCAGCGACTCGGGCAGCTTGTCGCGCAGCACGCGCAGCGCCTGCGCCTTCTGGCTGGTCACCAGGACGCGCTGGCCCTCGGCGAGCAGCGCCGAGACCAGGTTGGCGATGGTGTGGGTCTTCCCGGTGCCCGGCGGCCCCTCGACGACGACGCCGCTGTCGTGCCGCAGCCGGGCCACGACGTGCGCCTGCTCGGGGTTCGCCGGCAGCGGGAACAACGGGTCGTCCGACAGCCGGCCCGGGCTGGCGGCGCCCTCGGCGGCCAGCCACGCCAGCCGCTCGTCGGCCTCCAGCGTCTCCACCAGCTGGACGAGGCCCAGCGGCGGGCGGCCGTCGCCGCGCAGCGCGTCGAGCATCTGCTCGTAGTACGTCAGCAGCGCCGCCTGGCCGCGGGCACGGAGCACGATCGCCGGGGCGAGGTCGATGCGGGGCCGGTCGGTCGGCGGGCCGGACGGCTGCCACGACGGGTGATAGCCGTCGTGGCCGACGTCGAGCGCGACCGCCAGCCAGTCCCGCAGCAGCCGTTCGTCGTCCGCGCCGAGCGGCGCCGCCGGGCGGGCCCGCAGCCGCTCGTGCAGCGCGTTTGTGCGCTCCTCGTGGAAGACGGCGAGGCCGTCGAGCAGCGGGCCGTCCTCCAGCCTCGTCGCGACCCCGGCTGGGACCCGCAGCCGGATCGCCGAGCTCACCGGGTCGATCTCGACGGCCAGCCGGGTGGTCAGCAGGTGGCGCCGCAGCGTCCGGCCATCGGGGGCCCGCCAGGACAGCAGCCCGGTGGCGAGCACCAGCTCCAGCCCGTCGCCCTCCTGGGCGAGCCGGCCGGCGACGCTGTGCAGCGTGCCGTGCAGGGTGCGCCGGTCCGCGTCGGCCCGGGCCCGGCTGGCCCAGATCTGCCAGGTCGGCAGCCAGTCCTGGTAGGCCGCCGGCACCTCCGGGCGGTCGACCAGGCGGACCGGCTCGGCGAACCCGTCCGTGACCGGCTGGCCGCCCGGGCGCAGCGGGATGGCGTCGGGCCAGACCCCGTCCGGCCAGCCGCCGGGCTCCCCGCCGGACCAACGAAGCTGGTCAGGGGCCCGCAGGCTGGTCTCGCGCAGCGGCGGCGAGTCCGACGGGAGGTCGCCCGGCTCGGGCAGCACGACCCAGCCGGCCAGCGCGTCCGGCAGCGGAGGCGGCGAGGGCAGCACGGCCGCGGCCGGAGCCTCCAGCACGACCTCGCCGGCGGTCGCGTGCTCGAACAGCGACAGGCCGCCGGGCAGCTCGGCCAGCCACAGCGCCAGCGGGTTGTCCTCGACCCGCGTCACCTGGTCGGCCTGGGAGAGCGCCACCTCGTGCAGGAATCGCACCATCCGGTGACACCGGTTGGTAAGCATCGCGAAACGTTCCCGCTGCGCCGCCGCCGTCTCCATCCACCCCTCCCGCCTGGATCCCCGAATCATCCTCCACGTCGCCGTCGTGCCCGCCGGCTGCCCGGGCTCGGCTGGCTGGGCGGCCGTCCGGCGTGCCCCCGGAGGGACGGCTTGGGCCGGCCGTGGCCGGCGTGGGCGCAGCCAGCCGGGTGGTGTCGTCCGGAGGTGGCCCGGGCCGGGGGCGCCGCCGCCGGCTGATCGAGGAGGCGGGAGAATGAGCGCCGCCCGGGTGGCGATGGCGCCGCCGTAGGGCCAGCGCGGTTCGGGAGGCGTGGCGCGCGTGGCGGGTTCGGCGGATGGCGGTGGCGAGCTGGACGGGACGCCCGTCTGGAGCGGTCCGGCGGCCGCGTCGGCGGCTCCGTTCTACGTCGACCTGCACGTGCACTCGAAGTACTCGCGGGCCTGTAGCCGGGACTGCGACCTGGAGCATCTGGCCTGGTGGGCGGCCCGCAAGGGCATCCGGGTCGTCGGTACGGGGGACTTCACCCACCCGGCCTGGGCCCAGGAGCTCGAGGACAAGCTGGTGCCGGCCGAGCCGGGGCTGTTCCGGCTGCGGCCCGACCTGGAACAGGACGTGCTGCGCCGGCTGCCCGTGTCCTGCCGGACCGCGACCCGGTTCCTGCTGTCCACCGAGATCTCGACGATCTACAAGAAGGGCGACCGGACCCGCAAGGTCCACCACCTTCTCTACGCCCCCGACCGGGAGGCGGCTGCCCGGATCACGGCGGCGCTGGCCCGGATCGGCAACCTCGCCGCCGACGGCCGCCCGATTCTCGGGCTCGACTCGCGGCACTTGCTCGAGATCACCCTGCAGTCCGACCCGGGCAGCTACCTCGTCCCGGCGCACGTCTGGACCCCGTGGTTCGCGGTCCTCGGCTCGAAATCCGGGTTCGACGCCGTCGACGACTGCTATGACGACCTCGCCCACGAGGTCTTCGCCCTGGAGACCGGGCTGTCCGCCGACCCGGAGATGTTCTGGCGGATCTCCGGGCTCGACCGGTACCGGCTCGTCTCCAACTCGGACGCGCACTCGCCGCCCATGCTCGGCCGCGAGGCCACCGCGCTGTCCTGCGACCTGGACTATTTCGCGATCAAGGACGCGCTGCGGACCGGCGCCGGCTACACGGGAACCGTCGAGTTCTTCCCGGAAGAAGGCAAGTATCACCATGACGGCCATCGGGCCTGTGGCGTGCGGTTCACCCCGGCGGAGACCAAGGCCGCCGGCGGTGCGTGTCCGTCCTGCGGCAAGCCGCTGACCGTCGGCGTGCTGCACCGCGTCGACGCGCTCGCCGACCGGGAGACGCTGCACGTACCGGCCACGGCCGGGCAGGTGCGCTCGTTCGTCGCGTTGCCGGAGATCGTAGGCGAGATCCTCGGAGTGGGGCCCAAGAGCAAGGCGGTCGCGACCCAGGTCGGCTCGCTTGTCGAACGGCTCGGCCCGGAGCTGGGCATCCTGGGCGACGTCGAGCTCGCCGCGATCGGGGCGGCCGGCTCGGCGGAGCTGGTCGAGGCGGTCGGCCGGCTGCGCCGCGGCGAGGTGCTGCGGGAGGCCGGCTTCGACGGTGAGTACGGCGCGATCCGGATGTTCGCCCCCGGCGAGCTGGGCGGGCAGACGGCGACCCTGTTCGACCTCGCGTCGTCCGCTCCGGCCGCGAAGCCCAGGCGAGTGGCGGTGCCACCGCCACGTCGGCCGTCGGAGCCCGCGTCGTCGCCGACCGTCCCGTCGGAACCCGTCCCGTCCGCGCCCTTAGTCTCGGAGACCCGCACGTCGCAGGAAGCGTCGGCGGAGCCTGCCGGCGAGCCGGGGACCCTGGAGACGGCGGGGCTGTCCCCCGCCGCCGGCGGCCCGGCCAGCGTCCTGGACGGGCTGGACCCGGACCAGCGCGCGGCGGCGGCCGTGACCGGTGGGCCGTTGGTGATCCTGGCCGGGCCCGGCACGGGCAAGACCCGGACGCTGGTGCACGCGATCGCCCACCGGGTCCGCGAGCGAGGTGTTCCGGCCGGGGAGTGCCTCGCCGTCACGTTCACCCGGCGGGCGGCCGACGAGCTCGTCGAACGGCTCGACGGGCTGCTCGGGCCGGCGAGCGGCGGCGGCCTGGACGGCGGCCTCGGTGGCGGCCAGGCGCGCGACCAGCGCGTCACCGCCACGACGTTCCACGGGCTGGGCCTGCTGGTCGTCCGCGAGCAGCACATCCGGCTCGCCCGGGGGCCGCAGGTCCAGGTCGCCGACGACGCGGTCCGCGTCGAGCTGCTGGCCGAGGCGCTCGGGGACGCCGCCGGCACGGTCGCCGCCAGGGCCGCGGCCGCGCGCCGGATCGGCGAGCTCAAGCGGCGCCGGGCGCTGGGGGACCAGGTGCGCGGCGACGAGCTGTCGGGCGTGCTCGCCCGCTACGACGCCGCGCTGCGTGAGCGTGACCTCGTGGATCTCGACGACCTGCTGGCGCTGCCGCTAGCGCTGCTGACCGCCGAGCCGGAGCTGGCGGAGGGCTACCGGCGCCGGTTCCGGCACGTCTGGGTCGACGAGTACCAGGACGTCGACGAGGCCCAGTACCGGCTGCTGCGGGTGCTGTGCCCGCCGGCCGGGAACCTGACCGTGATCGGTGACCCGGACCAGGCGATCTACTCCTTCCGGGGCGCTGACGTCGGGTTCTTCCTGCGCTTCGAGCAGGACTTCCCGGCCGCCCGGCGCGCCGCGCTGACCCGCAACTACCGCTCGACCGGGACGATCGTCGCCGCCGCCCGCTCGGCGATCGCGCCGGCCAGCTTCGTCCCCGGCCGGGAGCTGGTCGCCGTCCACCCGGACGGTCCGGACGCGCCAGCGCCATCGGCTGGCGAGGCGAACCTCGCGGGGCTCGGACCGGACCGGCGCGGCCAGGCCCCCGCCGGGCCCGGTGGGGCGCCGGTGCTGGTCCGGGCCTGCGCGAGCGAGGCGCAGGAGGCGCTCGCCGTCGTCGACACGATCGAGGCGGCGCTGGGCGGCACCTCCTTCCACTCGCTCGACAGCGACGTCTCGGGCCAGCTCGGGACCGACCGGCCCGACGGCCCGGCCGGCGGCTACCTGTCGTTCGCCGACATCGCCGTGCTGTACCGGACGGCCCGGCAGGCCGAACCGGTCATGGCGGCGCTGGCCAGGCGGGGCCTCCCCTTCCAGCGGCGTTCGCACGGGCCGCTCGCCGACGCGCCCGGCGTTGCCGTGCTGCTCGCCGAGCTGCGGGCCGAGCGCCGGGACGGCGCTCCCCGGTCCGTCTCGGCCGCCGTGCGTGACGCGGCTGCCAGGGCGGCCGTTCGTGCCACCGCCCGCGGCACAGTTCTCGCCGCGGTCCTGGCCGCCGACCGGCCGGAGCCGTCGTTGGCGCCGGCGCGCGAGACGGCTGGCCCACCGGGGGTCGCGTCCGAGGCGGAGATCAGGGTGGGCGTCGAGCTGCTGGCGCCGGCCGCGGCCGCGGCGGGGGACGACCTGGTCGGCTTCCTCACCTCGGTCTCGCTGGCCACCGAGTCCGACACCCTCGACCCCCGCGCCGACCGGATCTCCCTGCTCACCCTGCACGCCGCGAAGGGCCTGGAGTTCGGCCTGGTGTTCATCGTCGGGTGCGAGGACGGCCTGCTTCCGATGACCTGGGGCCGGCCGCCGCGCTCCGGCGACAGGGCTGGCCACGCCGGCGGGCCGGACGATCCGGCCCGCGGCCCGCTAGCCGAGGAACGGCGGCTGTTCTTCGTCGGCATTACCCGGGCCCGCGGCCGGCTCGTCCTGAGCCACGTGACCTCGCCCGCCGGTGCCACGGTCAGGCGGGCCCCGTCGCCGTTCCTGGCCGACCTCGACCCGCGTCTGCTCGACCGCCATTCGGGCCGTCCTGGACAGCTCCCGCGGGCCCGTCCGGCCGGCGAACAGCTGCGGCTGCTCTGACCTCGGCGGACGCACGGCGAGGGGAACGGCACGGCTGCGGGTGGGTTGGCTCAACCCGCTCCCCACGAGCGCCCGCGCCGGCCTCCCCGATCGGTCCAGTGCTGGGCGCGCGAGGTATGAAGGTTGGCGACACCAGGGCGCATCCCCCCAAAGAGCCCCCGGAACGCCCGGAAGGGCGAACGAGATCTACGGAGTGCTGCGATCCTGAACCGACCGACCGAACCGTCGAGCGCCGCACCGTCTCTGGCCGGGCAGGACGACCTCCCCGCCGGCGACGTCATGGTCGAACGGGTCCCGAGAGACGTACCGATGACCGCGCAGCCGGCGATCGCCTCGCCCGAGGGCGCCGACGGCGGACCGCCAGCCGCGAGGACGCCGCGGTGGCCACTCGCGGTCATCGCGGCAGGCATGGTCACGCTGTTCCTGCTGCAGGCGCCGGGGCGCCTGGTGGCCGACACCAAGATGAACGTGCCACTGGACCCGCTGCGGTTCATGGAGTGGGCGACCCACCTGTGGAACTCGTCGGCCGACTTCGGCTTCCTGCCGAACCAGTACATCGGCTACCTGTTCCCGATGGGGCCGTTCTTCCTGCTCGGGAAGGTCATGGGCGTCCCCGCCTGGATCACCCAGCGGCTGTGGATGGCGCTGATCCTCACGGTGGCGGCCTGGGGCCTGGTCCGGCTCGCCGACGCGCTGCGGATCGGGCGGCCGTGGACCAGGGTGGTCGCGGGCGTCGGGTACGGCCTCTCGCCCATGTTCATCGGGAAGATCGGCGCCTCGTCGGTCGCGTTGACCGGCGCGGCGATGCTGCCCTGGATCACGCTGCCGCTCGTGCTCGCGTTGCGCCCGGACGGCGCCGGCGGCATCGACACCGGTACAGCGGCCGGAACCGGCCCGGACGCTTCGGCCGCCGCGGCCCGCCGGCTGTCACCGCGCCGGGCGGCGGCGCTGTCGGGTCTGGCGATCGTGTGCACCGGCGGTGTCAACGCGTCCGTCACGCTGTGCGTCCTGGTCTGCCCGGCGGTGCTGCTCGTGTTCGCCGGCGGGTCGCGGCGCGCCTGGGCACTGCGGGCGTGGTGGGTGCTCGCCGTGTTCCTGGCGACCGCCTGGTGGCTGCTCGCGCTGATGACGCAGAGCCGTTACGGGCTGAACTTCCTGCCGTTCACCGAGACCGCGGCGACCACGACCTCCCCGACGTCGGTCGCGGAGGCGCTGCGCGGTACCACGGACTGGCTGGCCTACCTGCGCGTGCCGGCGCCCTGGCTGCCGGCCGCCTCGGTGGACGTGACGAACCCGGTCGCCGTGGTCGGCTCGGCCGTGGCCACCGCCATCGGACTTTGGGGGCTGGCCCGCCGGGACCTGCCCGCGCGCCGCTTCCTCATCGTGAGCCTCGCCGCCGGCATCGTCGCCGTGTCGGCCGCCTACCCCGGCCAGCCGGGCAGCCCGCTGGCCGACGGCGTCCGCCACCTGCTCTCGGGGCAGCTCGGCTTCCTGCGCAACGTCTACAAGTTCGAGTCGGTCGCCCACGTACCGCTGGCGCTGGGGATCGCCCATGCCCTGCACGTCGTCAGCGGTACACACGGCCAGGCGAGGTCTGCCGACGCGGCGGGCGAAGTCCCAGCCTGGCGCCGCCGCCTGGCCGCGGCCCTCGGCCGGCTGCGCCGCCCGGCCAGGCTCGAGCACTCGTTGCCGCGGCTGCGCCCGCGCTCGGCCATCGCCGGTGTTCTCGTCCTCGCCGCCGTGGGAACGGGCGTCATGCCGGCCTTCGAAGGCCAGATGTTCCAGGCCGGCACGTTCAAGGAGGTGCCCGGCTACTGGCACCAGGCGGCGGACTGGCTCGCGAGCAACCCGGCCGGTGGCACCACGCTGGTCCTGCCCGCCAAGCCGTTCGCGGAATACGACTGGGGGCGCCCGCTCGACGAGCCGATGGCCTTTCTGGCCAGCACCCCCTGGGCGGCCCGCTCGCTGATCCCGCTGGGGAACGCCGGGATGACCAGATGGATGGACGGCATCGAGCAGGAGCTGGCGCTCGGGTCGGCCTCCGGCCTCGCGGACGCGCTCGCCCGCGCGGGCGTCGGCCAGGTGCTAATCCGCAACGACATCTCCGACGAGGACTGGGACAACCCGCCGTCGACGAGCGAGATCTACCGTGCGCTGGCCAACTCGGGCCTGCGTCGCGCCGCCACGTTCGGGCCGATGAAGACGGCCAGGCCGAGCGCCCGGGATCGGCTGATCGCGGGGAAGGCGAAGCCCACCCAGAAGGTCCCGGCGCTGGATGTCTGGGTCGTTCCGAACGGCGCCACCCAGGTCACCGCCTACCCGGCTGACACCACCATGGTGGTGTCAGGCGGCTCCGAGGCCACGGTGCAGATGGCCGCGCACGGGGTCCTCGGCACCGATCGCGCCGTGGTGCTCGCGAACGACCTCTCCGGCCTGCCGGGCGCACCCGACGACGCCACGACGCCGTCCGGCGGCCTGGTCCCGCCCGTACCGGCCAGCGACATCATCGGGCCCACCACGGCGATGGTCACGACCGATACCCTGACCCGCCGCGAGACCGACTTCGGCGTCATCCACAACGCGACGTCCTACCTGCTCGGCCCGGACGAGAACGCGGCCGGGGAGACCGGGCCGCCGCACCAGTGGCTGGACGAGCCGGCCGACGGCCACCAGACCGTCGCCGCCTACGAGAACGGGGTGCAGGTCAGGGCCTCCTCGTACGGGTCGAAGCTGGTCGCCAGACCCGACGTCTCACCCGCGGCGGCCGTCGACGGCCTGCCGTTCACCTCCTGGTCCGTCGTCGCCGACCCGTCCAAGGGCTCCGTCGGCGGCTGGATCGAGGTGGACGTCCCCAAGGCGACCTCCGTGCCGTACATCGACGTGCAGCTGCTGGAAGAGGGGTCCTGGCGCCCGGCGGTCCAGGCCCTGCGGGTGACGACGAGTACGGGTTCGGTCGTCACCACGGTGCGCTCGGACGAGACGACGCAGCGATTGGCCGTCCCCGCCGGGGCGAGCACGTCGTTCCGGGTCACGTTCGAGAAGGTCACCCAGAAGTCCGGCTCGACCTACGGCGCCGGCATCCGCGAGCTCAAGCTGCCCGGGGTGGCCATCCAGCGCTACGTCCAGACCCCGTCGGACACCGCGGGCCTGTTCACGGCTGGTGTCGGGCAGGTCGCGTACACGTTCGACCGCGAGGCGGTGGACGTCACGGAGCCGTTCGGCGGCTCGGAGGAGCTCAGCCTGCACCGCCGGTTCGACGTGCCGCGGCCGATGACCTTCGCCGTCCTGGGGACCACGACGGGCGTTCCGTCGCTGACGGTCGGTTCGGCCGTCCCGGCGCCCGCGTTCGAGCTGCCCTGCGGGAAGGGCCCGGCGGTGATCGTCGACGGGACCCGCTACGAGCTGCGGGTCGAGGGCCAGCAGTCCGACATCGCCGCCGCGAAACCGCTGGGGATCGGGGTCTGCACCCCGGACGGGACGATCCCGCTGTCGGCCGGGCAGCACGACCTTCAGATTGACGAGGCCGGCACGGGCCTGCTCATGTCGTCGCTGACCCTGGTTGGCGCGGGTGGCCAGATCAGCACCGACAAGGCGCGCTCGACGACGGTCACCAGCTGGGGGTCCGAGCGCCGGACGGTCCAGATCGGGTCCGGCACGAGGGCGCTGCTGGCGGTCCACGAGAACGCCAACGCGTCGTGGACCGCGACGCTGGGCGGGCAGCGGCTCACCCCGCTGCGGCTGGACGGCTGGCAGCAGGGGTGGATCGTGCCGGCCGGCTCCGGCGGCACGATCGTGATCGAGAACCTGCCGGGCTACTCCTACCGGACCCGGCTGTTCGTCGGTGGTCTCCTGGCACTGCTCCTCATCGCGCTGGCGCTGCTGCCCGGCCGGTGGCGGCTGCGGCGCTCGGTGGAGCCCGACGACTACCCGCGGTTCCTGAACCCGTGGACGATGCCCGTGGTAGGTCGCCTCGCGCGGGTGCCCGGCTGGCTTGCCGGCGGCCTGCTCGGCACGATCGCCGTGTTCCTCGTCGCCGGACCGGTCGCGCTCGCCGTGCCGGTCCTGGTCCTGGTCGGGCGGCGCTACCCACCGGCACTCGGGTGGACCACCCTGCTGTTCATGATTGCCTCGGGCGTGGGCGTCGCGGTGCGGCCGGACGCCGTTCCCACCTCCCATGCAGGTGCGTTCGGCCCGTTCGTCCAGACCTGTGGGGCGATCGCCCTGGCGGCCGTCGTGGCCGCGCTCGCGCTGCGCGGCAGTGCCCCGCAAGCCGAGCTGGCCGAGCCGGCCCCGCCAGGCGAGCCCGCGGATCCGTCTCCACCGACCGCGGCGCCGCCGCCGGTGGTCGCCCCCGCGGTCGGCAACCCGGCGGAGACGACGGACACGCACTGGATTCGGCGGCGTACGTGATCCAACGGACCACGGGGCGCCGGGGCCTGACCCGCCGGCAGCTCATCGGTGCCGCCGGCCTCACTGTCGCGTCCGTCGGTGCCGCGGTGGCCTGCGACGAGCCGGGCGGCCCGCCGGCCCCGGCGCCGAGCGGGGGGCCACCGCTGACGACCGTCTTCGGCGCCCCGGGGTCACTCGACGGCCTGAAGGGCTATCCGTCGACGACCCTGGTCGAGGTGCCCGAGCTGCGCTTCGGGGCCGGGCAGGCGGCCTTCATGTCGACCGTCGCCGGCGACGGCTCGGTGTTCGTCGGCACGACCCCGTTCAGCGACGACCAGGCGCGGCCGACCAGCAACGACATGGAGATCGGTGTCTTCACCCCGTCCGCGCGGCAGTTCACCCGGATGGTCATCCCGACGACCACGGGCCAGACCACGACGGCGAGCACCGACCGCAACTTCCGGGGGATCGGCGGCGCCGACGTCAGCGACGTGCTCGTCGTGTCCGACCCCGGGGGCACACCGCGCGTGCTCTTCGTCTCCGCGCTGCCGTTCCACGGCTGGGACACCCGGACGTCGGGCCAGTACCCGTCCGTCGGGCAGCTGGTGCTGGGCACCGAAGGGTGGCGGTACGAACGAACGCTGTCCTGGACCGCCGACGAGCTTGCCGGCCGCGCCGAGCCGTGGACCGCCACCCAGGCCTACCCCCAGGTCAGCCCGGCGCCGCGGACGCCCCGAGGCCCGGTCTCGCTCGCCCGGCTGCCCCGCTCCGGGCACGTCGTGGTGGCCCAGTACTTCGGCGACCCCCGCGGCGGGACCGACTCCGGTGCGCTGGCTGTGCTCGATCTGGACGGCCGGCTCAAAGCCTGGTGGCAGTACCCGCCGACGCAGCCGCTGGGCGTGCCGGTGGTGGTGAACCCCCGCGAGGTCGCGGCCGACCCGACCAGCGAGCTCGACGACGAGCGGTTCGTGCTCATCAGCGACTGCCGGGACGGTGACCACAAGACTCAGCCGTTCCCGATCCAGGAGTTCTCGTACTCGGCCTCGGCCGGGCAGATCGTCCCGCGCAGCGGGGCGGTGCGCGCCGTGCAGGACGGCTCCCGGATGGAGACCGCCTGCTTCGACGACGCCGGGAACCTGTACGTGGCGCGGACGAAGGCCGACGGGCTGAGCGCCGCCACGATGGCCGTCTATCCCAAGCTGGGCAGCGAGCGTGGTCTGGTACGCCGGGCGCCCGCCGTCGGTGACTGGACCCAGACCTTCGGCGTCGAGTGCGCCCCCGACTACCTGGTGTCCGGGACGGATCGTGGGGGGCTGGTGCGCAGCCTGACCATCGACCCGGCGACCGGCGTCGTCCTCGCCGTCGCGGTTGGCGGATTGCTCCAGGCGGTGCGCCCGGCCGGCTCGGGCGACCAGATGACCTTCACGATCGCGGCCTCGGTCGACCTGGGCCTCGCCAAGCTGCGCGAGTCGTCGAAGTGGTACGTCGGGGTGCGCCGCGGCGCCGTCGACGCCGACCGCCGGATCCTCTGGCTGCCGGTCAACCAGCTGGTGCTCGACGGCCTCAAATGGCCGTACAAGCCGTTCCGGCTCGACCAGTGGCTGGCCCGGGTCGACCTGCGAGTCCTGCTCGCTTCCTGACCCGGGGGCGAGTCTGCGACGAACCGCCAACGCGACCCAGGTGCTGCCCACGGGCAGGCGTGGCCCCACGCGTCCACATCGGCCAACCGCAGGCGTTTGAGGGCGCTTCGCGCCCGAAGGCTGGCGCGAAGCGCCTGCCTTACTTCTTGCGGAGGATCATCGCCAGGTTCCAGGTGACGATCTCGCGCAGGCCCGGGATGCGCAGGATCGCCCGGCCCCAGTCGGGCAGGTAGCGCGGCATCGCGTCGACGATCTCGACATCCATCCGGGTCTTCGCCCACGCGAGGGCGTCGGTGACGTAGACCGGGAACAGGCTGCTGCCGTAGACGTTCTTCGGCGGGTGGCCGCGCAGGCGCTCGAACCGGGCCGCGGCGCGGTGGCCGCCGAGGTAGTGCCAGGGCGCGGTCTCGTGCCCACCCCAGGGCGACAGCCACGAGGTGTAGCTCAGGAAGATCAGCCCGCCCGGCTTGGTGATCCGGACCAGCTCGCCGCACATCTTCCACGGGTCCGGGACGTGCTCGAGCACGTTGGACGTGTAGGTCAGGTCGATCGAGCCGGTGCGGAACGGCATCTCCAGCGCGCTGCCGCGGACCCGCCCCGGGACCTCGATGCCGGCCGCGCCCATCTCGGACACGTCGGGCTCGACCCAGTAGTAGCGGGCACCGGCGGCCATGAAGGCCGACCGGAAGTAGCCAGGGCCGCCGCCGACGTCGAGGACGAGCTTGCCGGCGATCGACGTGTACCGCTCCAGCTGGCGGACCGAGTCGGCCGCGATCAGGGAGTAGAAGCCGGCCGGGTCCACCGGCTCCTTGCGGTGGGCCAACAGGAGCTTGGCCGAGCGCTGCAGGCCCCAGCCGGGGTATGGCAGCGCGACGACCGGCGGGTCCTCCGGCGCTACCTGGGTCTTCAGCTCGGCGGCGGCGCCGGCCTCCTCGACCGGGGCGGCCGAAGCCGCGCCGGACCATGCAACGGGCACCGTCTCAGGCATGCGGGCGACGATAACACCGCTTCTGTGCCCGGTTCGTGGCCGGCTGCCTCGCGCCGCCGACATGATCGTTTCCGTGGTCGCCTCGCGGGAGGGCGTCAGCCGTCGGCGGCGGCCAGCCGGCTGACGGGGAGCCGGTCACTGACCAGGCGGATGTCGTCGTCGCGGACGGTGCGCAGGGCCGCGAGGTAGTCGGCCCGGGCGATCTCGACGGCGCCGAGGGTGCGCAGGTGGTCGGTGGCCAGCTGGACGTCGTGCAGCCGCCCACCGGCGGCGGCGAACCGGGCGTCCAGGTCGAGCAGGGCGACCTTGGACGCGTCGGTGCGGGCGTGGAACATCGACTCGCCGACGCAGACCCCGCCGACGAGGATGCCGAACACCCCGCCGACGAGCTCGTCGCCGTCCCAGACCTCCAGGCTGTGCGCCCAGCCGAGCGCGTGCAGCCGCGCGTAGCCGGCGCGCAGCTCGTCGGTGATCCAGACCTCGGCCCCGGTCCGCCGGCAGCGTTCCACCACCTCGTCGAACCGGCGGTCGAGCGTCGTCGTCCAGCCACACGACCGGGCCCGGCGGCGCAGCGAGCGGCTCGCCCGTACCGTCCCGGCGGGGATCACGGCTCGCGGGTCGGGGCACCACCACGGCAGCTCGGGCATCCGGTGCCGCCGGCGCAGCAGCTGCGTGAGCCGCGGCGGCACTCCGGGCGGTAGGTCCTCGCTCGGCGGCGGGAGCGGCCACGGGAAGACGCCGGCCCGGTACGCACCGATCAGCGCCGCCGGGGTGGCACCGCCGCCGATGACGACCGGGCCGTCCGACGGGCCCGTCGTCAGAGGCAACGTGTCCCACCAGCTCGGGCCAGGCGGGCTGGGCCGCGCGGTCAGCGTCACCGGTGCGCGGCCGGCGGTTCGCCGGCCCGGCCCGGGACGGCCGAGAGCAGCGCCGTGATGTCGACGGCCGGGCTCGGCTCGCCGATCAGGAAGCCCTGCGCGAGGTCGCAGCCGAACTCGCGCAACAGGTCGAGCGCCCGCCCTGTCTCGACGCCTTCGGCGACCACCCGCAGCCCGAGCTGATGCGCGAGGTCGATGGTCGAGCTGACGATCTTGCGGGCCACGTCGTCGCACTCCAGCCGGCTGACGAACGACCGGTCCAGCTTGAGCACGTCGACGGGGAAGTCGCCGCCCAGGTAGCCGAGCGTCGAGTAGCCGGTGCCGTAGTCGTCGAGCGCGATGCGGACACCCTGGTCGTGCAGCTGGCGCAGGACGGCGGCGGCGCGGGTCCGGTCGAGCATCAGCGTCGTCTCGGTCAGCTCCAGCTCCAGGGCGTCGGCGGCCAGGCCGTGGCGGGCGAGCAGGCCCTCGACGTGATCGGGGAACGCGGCGTCGAGCAGGTCGGTGGCGGAGATGTTGACCGCCGCCGTGACGTCCAGGCCGATCTCCCGCCAGTACGCCAGCTGGGTGCAGGCCCGTTCCAGGACGGCGTTGGTCAGCGAGCTCATCAGCCCCGCGTGCTCGGCCAACGGCACGAACGACGCCGGGGTGAGCAGGCCGCGCTCCGGGTGGCGCCAGCGCGCCAGGGCCTCCACCGAACGGACGCGGCCGGTGGCGATCTCCACCTTCGGCTGGTAGTGGGCCTCGATCTGATGCTCCCCGATGCCGACCCGCAGCGACTCGGTCATCGTGAACTCGAGCAGCGGGTCGAGCGCCTCCCTGGGGTCGAAGTGCTCGACGCCGGTGTGATGCCGCTTGGCCGTGTACATCGCGATGTCGGCCCGGGCGAGCAGCTCGTCGGCGTTCGCCGCCTGTTCCGGGTAGATGGCGGTGCCGATGCTGGCCGTGACCGCCACCGTCAGCACGTCGACCCGGAAGACGTCGGCCAGCGCCGCGCGCACCCGGTCCGCGACCAGCTGGGCGCCGACGCTGTCGGTCCGCTCCAGCAGCACGGCGAACTCGTCCCCGCCGAGCCGGGCGAGCGTGTCCCCGGGGCGCAGCGCCAGGGCGATCCGGGCGCTGACCTCGGCGAGCAGCTGGTCGCCGACGCGGTGGCCGAGCGAGTCGTTGACCAGCTTGAACCGATCGAGGTCGAGCAGCAGCAGGGCGAGCGGGCGGCCGCTGGTGTCCGCCCCGGCGATCGCCGCGCGCAGCCGCTCGTCCAGGCCGCGCCGGTTGAGCTGCTGGGTCAGGTGGTCTGTGTGGGCCTGCTCCTTCGACTCGGCCAGCCGCTGGACCTCGCGCAGGCTGAACGCCGCGCGGCCGAGGCCGGTGACGAGCGTCGCCGCGGCGAGAACCACCGCATACAGCGGCAGCTGTTCGGTCGCCCCGGCCACCAGGATGCCGATCGCGGTGAGCGTGAGCACCGACGGGACGATCATGATGGCCCAGCCGGTGGCCCGCACCCTGGGCGCCCGCGGCTGGCGTTGCCAGGCCGCGAAGGTCAGCATCAGCGCGGACAGCGCCCAGAAGGTGTCCGGCGGCCCGCCGGGGGAGAAGCCGCCGGAGACTGTCGCCTTCGATGCCATCGTCGAGTCGGCGGCGGCGAAGCACAGCAGGCCGCAGCCGAGCAGCCACCACACCCGCCCAGCCCGCCGGCCCAGGACGCCGAAGACGCTCACCACCAGCAGCACCAGCAGCAGGTCGGCGAGCGGGTAGATCAGCGCGACCACGACCTGGCCCGAGCTGAGCGCCGGGTCGTGGTGCTCCACCGCCTCCTTGAGCGCGCCGGTGAGCGCGGCGAACCCGAGCAGCCCGACCAGGCTGTCGAGCAGCATGCTCAGCGGCAGCCGCAGCACCCGGTGGCGCAGCAGGAGTACGACCGAGGCGTAGCAGGCGGGGTAGAAGGCGAGCCAGCCGATGTCCGCGACCGAGGGGGCCATCGTCAGCTGCTGGCCGTCGTGCAGGTGCTGGGTGAGGCTGAAGGCCAGCGTGGCGGCGCCGTAACAGGCGAGGCCGCCGCCGAGGATCGCCCAGGGCAGCCGGTCGCCGCGGACCAGTACCGCGCGGGCCACACAGAACCCGGAAGCGGCCAGGGTGAAGGTGTCGCGCAGTGGCCAGGCGACCGTCTTCAGGGCCGACCACCCGGCGAAGGAGGCGACGGCCAGCAGCCCGGCCGTCAGGACCATGAGCAGCTGGGCGACCCGGATCAGCCGGTACCTGCGCGACGGGGGCCCGACGGGGATCATGCGGGGTGCTCGCCGTCGCCCGCGTTCCGGTCGCGCCGCCAGCCGGCGCCCAGTGGACGGCGTGGCGTGAGCGGGCCAGGACGTCGGCCTGGCCCGCGAGCACCGGTCCTTGCGCCGGCGCCCGTGACGTGGCGCTGGACCTGCTGGCGGACCGGGTTCGACATGCCCTAATTGTCGCCCATTCAGATTCGTTCCAAGCCGCCGGTGTTCTCTGGCGACACCGGTCTGTGCCGGTGTTGGGATCGGTCTTCTTGGACTGAACCACGCGCCGTTCACGCGGCCGCACCGGCGGGGCCGCGGCGTCCCATCGGCGCCCGCCGCGGCATAGGTTGGGAGCAGGGACCACGTAACGCGGCCGGATCGTCCCGTCGCGACACGACCTCGTCGCGACACCCATCTCACCCCGACACTCGCCTCACCCCGACACCCGCCTCACCCCGACACCCGCCTCACCCCGACACCCGCCTCACCACGACTCTCGGCCCACCAAGGCGCCTGCCTGCGCAGGGCGCCCGCCGCACCGCGACTCGACCTCCCGTTGCGGCCTCTGGTCACGACACAGCGCGGTGTGGGCCGTGCGCACCGCCGGCCGCGGCCCGTGGTAATTCCGCGAGTTGTTCACGGTGTTCTTTGCCGAGTACCCCGAGTGACCGATTTCGTATTGCTCGTGCGTACTCGGTGAGGTGCGTTACTCAACCAGCGACTTAGGTCGCAACCGATGGGAAGGGCCACGCGCGGTGCGAATTGGACTCCAGATTCCCGACTTCACCTGGGCCGGCGGCCCGGCGCGCCTCGGCGCCGACCTCACTGAGATTGCCAGGACGGCCGACGCGGCCGGCTTCGACAAGCTCGCCGTGATGGATCACTTCTTCCAGATCGCGTTCGTCGGACCATCCGAGAACGACATGCTCGAGGCGTACACCACGCTGGGCTACCTGGCCGCGGTCACCGAGCGGGTCAAGCTGCTCACCCTGGTGACCGGCGCCGTCTACCGCCATCCCGGCGTGCTGGCGAAGACGATCACGACGCTGGACGTGCTGTCCGGCGGCCGGGCCTGGCTCGGCGTCGGCGCGGCCTGGAACGACGAGGAGTCCACGGCCCTCGGCATCCCGTTCCCACCGGTCTCCGAGCGGTTCGAGCGGCTGGAGGAGACCCTCCAGATCTGCCTGAAGATGTGGTCCGACGACGACAGCCCCTACACCGGCACGCACTACCAGCTCGGCCGCCCGTTGAACTCCCCGCAGAACCTCACCCGCCCGCACCCGCCGATCATGATCGGTGGTGGCGGTGAGAAGAAGACGCTGCGGCTGGTGGCCAAGTACGCCCAGGCCTGCAACCTCTTCGCCGGCCCGGACCTCGCCCACAAGCTCGACGTGCTGCGCGCGCACTGCGAGCGCGAGGGCCGGGACTACGACGAGATCACCAAGACGTCGTACTTCGAGTTCGACCCGGGCGAGGACGGCCAGAACGTCGGCGCGATCCTCGCCGAGCTGGAGCGGCTCGCCTCCCTCGGGATCCAGGAGGTCATCGGCCGGGTGGTCGACGTCTCGAAGATCCGGCCGCTGGAGATCATCGGCTCGCAGGTGATCCCACAGATAACCGACCTCTAAGGCGAGCAGCCGGGGGCGCCCACTACACCGCGGCCTGGTAAGGCGCGGCCTTCCTGTGCCTGCTGGCGGCCTTCCTGTCGGCCACCGTCCCCACCGCCCGCTCCACCACCCCGCGCCCTCGCCGCCGAGGCCCGTTCGCCGCCGACGCGCCCCTGGCTGCCCCCGGCACCTGACGTTCACCTTGTGGATCACGGGCCAGCCCTGATTCCAGGCCCACCAGCTCTCGGTGGGCTGGTCGCATGGGCGTTGCCGGGTGCGGGGCACCGGTGTGCGCAGGTGGTCGGCGGGCAGGTAGTACTCGGGTCGCTCAGTGTGGAGCCGGTTGACCACTCAGGGCGTGGGAACTGTGCGTGAAATTTGGGCGATCCGGAGCGGACCGGGCCGGAGTGCTAGCTTGTCGGGCGAGACGGGCGGCGCGACGGTGGGTCGGCCGGTGGGGTGATGCCAGGAGGTTGACCGCGCCACGAGGGCGCGTCGCAGCCGGACGGGAGTGCCCATGCGGCTGTTGATCGTGGAGGACGACGACCGGGTCGCCGCGGCCCTGTCCGGCGTGCTCGGTCGCCACGGCTTCGACATCGTGCGAGCCAGGACCGCCGCCCGCGCGCTGGACCTGATGCACACCCGGCCCGACCTGGTGCTGCTCGACCTGGGCCTGCCCGACCGGGACGGGTTCGAGGTGTGCGGCCGGATCCGCAAGGTGTCCAACACGCCGGTGATCATGGTGACGGCCCGCGCCGACCTCTCGGCCCGCATCCACGGCCTCTACCTCGGTGCCGACGACTACATCGTCAAGCCCTACGACCTGCGGGAGCTGATCGCCCGCATCCACGCGGTCGTCCGCCGCTCCCGGCCGGACCCGCTCGCCGCCGCCGACGGGGAGGCCGGTTCGGCCGGCGGCGGCCGGGCGGACGGGCTCGCGGGGGACGGCGTCGGCGACCTCCCGAACGCCGCCACGGCTGTGGGCCGCGTGGTCGAGACCCGTGGCCTGCGCATCCACCTGGACAGCCGGGAGGTGACCGCCGGCGACGGGCGGGTGCTCGCGCTGACCCGCAAGGAGTTCGACCTGCTCGCCGAGCTGGCCCGGGCGCCGGGCGTGGTTTTCCGGCGCGAGCAGCTGATCAGCGAGGTGTGGGGCTCGTCGGTGCAGTCGGCCTCGCGCACCCTGGAGGTTCACGTCGCCTCGCTGCGCGCGAAGCTCGGCGATCCGTTCGTCGTCCAGACGGTGCGTGGGGTGGGGTACCGGCTGTCGGCGGCGGGAGCTCCCCCGCCGCCGCCCGTCAGGACGGGCGACGACGCGGCGCGTCAGTCGGGTGACACTGCGGGCTACGGCCTGCCCGGCGCTCCCGTCGAACGGCTGGTCCGGGACGCGGGCGCCGCGGCCGGCGTCGTGGACGGCGGCGCCGGAGCGGACCACGGCGTGGATGACGGCGGCGTGGACGCGAGCGTGACCGGGCTCGCCACCGCGGCGAAACGACCGCGGCGAGCCTGAGCGACCGGTGCGTGCCCGGCTGCTCGTGATCCTCCTGGCGCTGATGGCGACGGCGTTGGTCGTGCTCGGCGTCCCCCTCGCGCGCAGCGTGGCCGAGGGCCTGCAGCAGACGATGTTCTTCGACCGGCTCGGCGACACCAGCCGGTTCGCCGGCCTGGCCGGGCAGAATCCCGGCCCGGACGGCAACCGGACGCTGACCGACGAGCTGGTGCGCTACGACCAGGTCTACGGCATCACCGCGGCCGTCTACGGCCGTGACTCGTCGGTCCGGGCCGCGTCCCGCCCCACCGTCCTGGCGACCGACCCGCGGGTGCGCCAGCAGCTGAACGCGGCGCTGCGCGGGCGCAGCGGCGAGGATCCCGCGCAGATCTGGCCCTGGCAGCAACGCCCCCTGGTGATCGCCGAGCCCGTGCTGTCCGGTGGCGACGTGATCGGCGCGGCGCTGACCGTCTCGCCGACCGACCGGCTGCGGGGTGAGGTACTGCGCCGCTGGCTGCTGCTCGGGCTGGGCGAGCTGGCGGCGCTGCTGCTCTGCGTCGCGGTCGCGCTGCGGCTGACCCGCTGGGTGCTGGCGCCGATCAACAGCCTGGACGCGGTGACGCACGCGATCGCCACGGGCCAGCTGTCGACCCGCGTCTCCGACCGGGTCGGACCACCTGAGCTGCGCCGGCTGGCCACGTCGTTCAACGAGATGGCCGACCACGTCCAGGAGGTCATCTCCCAGCAGCGGGCGTTCGTCGCGGATGCCTCCCATCAGCTGCGCAACCCGCTGTCCGCGCTGCTGCTGCGGATCGAGAACATCGGGCTCGGCCTGCCGGCCGAGTGGCTCGACGAGCTGGAGGAGACGCGGACCGAGGGCAGGCGGCTGACCGAGGTGCTGGACGAGTTGCTCGCGCTGGCCCAGGCCGAGCACGCGGCGGCCCGGCCGGCGGTGTTCGACGTCGTCTCGATGACCAGGGACCGGCTCGCCGCCTGGCGGCTGGTCGCGGCGACCCGGCAGATCTCCCTCGCCCAGACCGGCCTGTCCGAGGCGATGGGCTACGCCGACCGCACGGCTCTCGGCAGCGCGCTGGACGCCGTCGTCGACAACGCGATCAAGTTCTCGCCGACCGCGTCCACCGTCGAGGTCGGGGTCACCCGCGCCGCCGACGCGATCAGGATCGTGGTGCGCGACGAGGGCCCCGGCGTCGCCGAGGACGAGCTCTCCGTCGTCGGCCGCCGGTTCTGGCGCAGCCCGCGCAACGTGAACGTCGGCGGCTCCGGCCTGGGGCTCAGCATCGCCAGCACGCTGCTGGGCGCCTCCGGCGGCGCCCTCTCGGTGGCCCTCGCCGAGCCGACCGGTCTCGCGGTGACGCTGAGCGTGCCGCGGCGCCCGGCCGACGACCTCGCCGCGTCACCGCAGCCGGCGAAGGTGCCAGCCTCCTGAGCCGGTCGCCCGGACGGCCGGGCCAGCCGCCGGGCGCGGGCAGCGGGTATGGTCGGGCGGTCATGCGGCGGTTGCGACGCCCGCGCCCGGGCGGCTGGTGGTCGCGCCGCCGTCTGCTCGTCGCACTTTCCGCGGCCCTCGTCGTGGTCGTCGCCGCCACCCTCGGGTCCGTGGCGGTGAGCCGTAACGGCCAGCAGCGCCAGTATCGGCGCGGGAGCATCGTCATCCTGACCGGTGCCACCAAGGGCATCTACTACTCGTACGGTGTCGCGCTCGCCGCCGCGATCAACCGTCGGCTCGACGGTGTCGAGGCGGAGGCAATGGCGACCACCGCCTCCGTCGACAACGTCCGGCAGGTGGCGCTCTCGCCCAACGTGTTCGCGTTCACGGCGGCCGACGCGGCCTCGGCCGCGGTCGCCGGGCGCGCCCCGTTCGACCGGCCCGAGCCGATCCGGGCGCTGGCCCGGATCTACGACGACTACATGCACCTGGTCGTCCGCGCCGACGGCCCGATCCACACCCTCGCGGACCTGCGGGGCCGGCGCGTCTCGATCGGCTCGGACGGCTCCGGCACGGAGCTGAT
The DNA here is from genome assembly GCF_000966285.1 of Pseudofrankia sp. DC12. Taxonomy (NCBI): domain Bacteria; kingdom Bacillati; phylum Actinomycetota; class Actinomycetes; order Frankiales; family Frankiaceae; genus Pseudofrankia; species Pseudofrankia sp. DC12. The sequence continues at coordinate 2,093,091 of NZ_KQ031391.1, read as the reverse complement.
CGCCGAGCGGATGCTGTCCGTCGCGGGCATCCCGGACAAGTCGATGGCCGTGAGCCGGCTCGGTTTCAACGAGTCGGTGGCCGCGCTGGAGAACGGCGGCCTCGACGCGTTCTTCTGGTCGGGCGGGCTGCCGACCGGGGGCATCACGGACCTGGCCGCCGTTACGCAGATCCGGCTGGTCTCGCTCGGCTCGCTGGCCGAGCAGCTCCATTCCCGGTCCGACCCGGCTTACCGCCCGGGCACCATCCTGGCCGACACCTACCGGCTGGCCGGCCCGCCGACCGACACCACCACCGTCGCCGTCCCCGACCTGCTCGTCACCCGGGCCGACACCGACGCGGGCCTCGTCGAGGAGGTCACCCGCATCCTGTTCGACGCGCGGGCCGAGATCGCCGCGCAGATACCGGTCGCCAACGCGCTCGACCGCCGCAGCGCGATCGCCACCTTCCCGATCCCGCTGGCCGACGGCGCGCTGCGGTACTACCGCTCCACGAAGGACTGAGCCCGCTGAGCCCGCTCCAGCCAGACCGCAGCCGCGCCGGCCCGTGGCTCAGGAGGCCGGGCGGCCGAGCCCGCCCGAGGGCAGCGGCGGCGGTGTGGCGTCGGCCTCCGAGCTCTCACGGGCCGGGACGCGGGCGATGGCATGGCGGACCAGCAGCGCGGTGGTGGCGGTGACGGCCATCGTCCCGGCCATCACGAGCGTGGTCACGCCGCCCAGCGAGACCAGCGGGCCGATCAGGCCGCCGAGGCCGAACTGGGACAGGCCGAGCAGGCCGGACACCGCGCCGGCCCGGGCGCCGTGCCGCTCCATCGCCAGCGCCGTGGTGCTCGGCATGATCATCGACACCGAGGCGACGGTGATGCCCAGCAGCACCAGCAGCACGGCCAGGGGCAGCCGCAACGAGGCGGCGAGGGTCATCGCCCAGGTGCCGGCCACCGCGGCCGCCAGCCCGACCGACAGCATCCGGCCCGGCCCCAGCCGGCTGACCAGCAGCATGTTCAGCCGGCTCGCCGCCGCGAGCCCGAGGGCGTTGGCCGCGAAGACGAACGAGAACGCCTGCGGCGACAGCCCGTGCCCGTTCTGCAGCACGAACGGGCCCATCGAGATGTAGGTGAACAGCATGCCGCCGCCGAGGCCGAGCACGGCGGTGTAGCCGACGGCCCGCCGGTCGCGCAGCACGGTCACCAGCTGGCCGGCGGTGGCGCGAGCCCCGCCGCGCACCCGGCGCGCGGGCGGCAGCGTCTCCGGGATCCCGAGCGCCGCCGCCGCGAGCAGCGCGCAGCCGATGAGCGTCAACGCGAGGAAGAGCCCGCGCCAGGACGTCACGTGCATCAGCTGCGCCCCGAGCAGCGGCGCGAGCACCGGCGCCATCGCCATGACCAGTAGCAGCAGCGAGAACACCCGGGCCGCTGCCGCGGTGTCGAACAGGTCGCGCACGACGGCCCGGGCCACCACGACTCCGGCGCCGCCGGCCAGTCCCTGCACCAGCCGCAGCGCCGCCAGCGTCCCGACATCCGGCGCGAGGGCGCACGCCACGGACATCAGGGCCCAGCAGGTCACGCCGGCCAGCAGTGGCCGGCGCCGCCCGAACGCGTCGCTGACCGGGCCGGCGACCAGCTGCCCCACGGCGAGCCCGACCATGCAGGACGTCATCGTCAGCTGGCCCAGCGAGGCGCTGATGCCCAGGTCCCGGGTCAGCGCGGGCAGGGCGGGCAGGTAGAGGTCCATCGACAACGGCCCGAACGCGGTGAGCGCGCCCAGGATGACCAGGGTGCGCAGTGGGACGGTACGGTCGGCCATTCTGAGCACCCTCCGGCGCGGGCTGGAACGGTTGGGCGCCTCAGCCTCACCCGCCCCGCGCGTGCCCGCGACCCGTTCCGCCCGCCTGGCCGGCCGCTGCGCACCCCTCGGCCCACGGCGGCCAGCCCCGCACAGGATGCGCGCAATCGGCTGGTATTGGGAGCGTGCCTAGCAGGACTGCCGGCCCAGCGGCACGCCAGTTCTACCGGCCGCTGGCGCCGCACGGATCGCCGTCTGGCAACGGCTGTACACCCGGCGTTCCCGCGCCAGCGCCTGCCTGCGTAGATCGCGGTGGCGTGGAACGCCTCTGCGCAACGCGGCCCTGGTCGGGACTGGGTCGGCGGCGCGATAGGTTCGTGGAAACAGTATTCTGGCGGATTTGGATGACGGTGTGACCACTTTTGAGGAAGACATACCCGGCTCATTGGCCAACGATCTTGGCGCTGCCGGACTTGTCGCGTGGGACATCGAGACGTCAGGACTTTCCTGGCAAACTGACAGGATTGGCACCTGCCAGCTATTCGCCGAGGGGTTTCCGCCTGCTGTGGTTCAGGTTGGGCTTCGCCGGCCGGAACGACTCATGGGTCTGCTGGCTGACCCGAATGTCGAGAAAGTCCTTCATCATGCTCCGTTCGACCTCCGCTTTATGATCTCGCAATGGAAGGTGAGTCCCGCATCGATTTCCTGTACGAAAGTGGCCTCCAAGATTTTGGAGCCGTCCGTCGGGAACGAGCAGCACAGCCTCCAGGCGCTGCTGCGGGAGAATTTTTCCGTTGATATTCTCAAGGGCGCGATCCGAGTGAGTGACTGGACTGCCAATGCTCTAAGTGATGATCAGCTTGAATATGCCGTAACGGACGTTATCTACCTTCCGGCGCTGCTGCGGGTACTTCGGCAGAGGCTTGTCACCGCCGGCCTCGCGGACCTCTACGCGCGCTGCTGCGAGTTCCTGCCTTCAAGAGTGTTTCTTGAGATCGGAGGCTACCCGGACGTCTTCTCGTACTGAGACCTCGGGGAAGGTCCCCCGGAGTAGGGTCGCCAGGACGATGATGAGAAGGGGATGTGCCCAGGAGGAACCGGCACCGCGAGCCTAGCGAGGATGCGTAGGTGCCACAGTGCCTCTGGGCCGTTTACTCGATCCACGGTCACCCTGGCGCGGCTGAAGTCCTGGCTGCGCACGTCGTCGACCAGAAGGTCTGGCAGCCACCCCAGCGGGAAGCCGGACTCCGTGGTCGTGAGCAGAGCTCGAGCATTGACCGGGTTGTCTGGTTCCTCCTCTAGGAGCAGGGAGCTTCCCGATCCGATATCGGCCAGGACTTGCTTGAGGTCATTTCGGTGAACTATTGCCCCCGAGAGGTGTCGGCCGATGATGTGGCGTACGCCGTGAACAAGAAAAGCGCATTCCATGAGGCCCGATGGATTGACGATGGGCTCTGGGAAGAGCTGTAGCGTGTCGCCCTCGCGGCGCCCTTCCGACCGGGATATCTGCTCCCATGGGGTTGCGTCGGCGTTGAGTCCGAGGCGGGTGACGTATCGCTGGTAATCAGGTCTGGCGGGATCCATGACGCGTTGTGAAAACAGTGGAAAAAGGCGTGTGGATGTGTAGGTGTCGCGAAGGTCCGCGAACCCGAGAAGAGGTCGAAATCCATCGACGTTTTTCACGTCTTCCAGATAGTGGAAGCCATAGCGCTGGCCGTCGAACGACAGGATTCCGATCGGCTGGATCAGGCGTCTTCCTGGGTGCTGCCAGGTCACCGCGAGACGGCGGGTGGAGGGCGTCGCGGCTTCCCCATCGCGGCGTGCGACTGTCGCACTACTGATAATCACGGAGCGGCCTCCCTCGGTTGATCTGCAGGACCTTGGTCGCGAATGTAGCGGCTGGGTGTGACAGTTTTGCCGCGCCCGTGACGATCGTGGTCTCGACGGTTGAGGTCACGGCAGACAGCTTGCCCAACCAGTGGTTCCGTACCTGCGGGCTGACCATCCGTAGCCCCGTCTGGGCGAGCTGGACCAGCGTGAGGGGCTGACCTGGTACGTGTTCGAATCGCCAGGCTGTGCCGCGCTCGACCCATCGCTCGACCCCGCCCGGTTGGAGTAGGTAGGTGGTCCTGCGAGAGTCCTGGAGGTTGTATCCGAGGCATCCCGCCTGGTCGTACGCTCCGCAGAGCCTTCGAGGCTCGTCCAGGGGAAACGGTGCTGTCGGAATGAGAACTCACAGTTCTCATCGTGCCGGTCCCGATTGGCGATCCACGCATCGAGAACCAGATAGCCGGCAAAAACATCAAATGCGGTGAAAGTGGACGGGCATGGCGAGTCTGGTGGGCAAAGTGCCCCCCTCGAGCGCCAATTTGATGTTGGTCAGTGAGTGTCCAGGACGGCCTTTGATCCCCTCCGCACCTGGCCTGTAGTCCGGCAGCAGCTCAGAGAGCAGCACCGCGCCCCCCTGCATCTCATAGGAGGGCGGACGAAGGTTCCGTGAGATGCAACCCGGCGCGCCATCGCGGACCGCTAGTTCGACCTCGGCGCAGGGGACTGTCAGGAGCCTTGCCAGGCGGCTCGCGACTTTCTCGCCCCAGTCCTCCCCATGAACGTGCCCATCCTTGATCGTGGGCGGCTTGTAAAGCCAACGGTCATCGGTTTCAGGGTGCCGTAGCCAGATCTTTTCGTCCTGACCGCCCGGCTCGTCCGCGACGGCATCCCACGACGTGACGTGGATGACGGGGTATTTGTCGCGGATCACGGTCGGAAGATTACATCCTAGTTTCGGCGCACTGGCCCGGCGGCGCGGCGCAGCGAGCGGTACATGAGCTGGCGGTCGCCCAGGCGGCGGCGCAGCGCTCGTTCGAGGCCCGCGATGGGGTAGAGGTTCTGCGGGGCTCGGCCGTCTTTGAACTCGTGCGAGGCGAAGCGCGGGAGCACGACCTGGCTGAGGTCGGCCAGCCCGATCGCGTCGGCCGCGGGCAGGCTCGCCGGGCACTCGACCCGGGCGACGCCGGCCCAGGGCGCCCCGGGCCTGCTCGGCAGGCGCAGGTACCAGGTGAAGCGGTCCCAGTTGGTGCCCATCATGAAGACCGGTGTGCGTTCGCCCGGTTCGAGCCTGCCAACCACCTCATGCTGGGGCGCTTCCAGGTACCGCGAGTGGTGCGTCTTGATGAAGCCGAGCGTGCGCGGCATGTGCGTCCTGCCCCGCAACGGGCCGTCGACGACAAGCAGGGCGCTCCGATCCGGGGCCGCGTCGCCGGGCTGGTCCGTCGGGTGCTCGGCGAGCCGCTGCCGGGGCCACGGCCCGGTCGGCCCGGCAGCGAACGGGTCGCCCCATGCCGGTTGGGCCTCGGTGTCGGAAGGCCACGCCGGCCCGTCGGCGAAGGAGTCATCCGGCGCTGGTCCGGCGCCGCCGTCCGGCCCGGGCCAGACTCGGCCGTCGGCGCCCGGGACCGTGGCGTGGCCGTGGCGCGCGCCGGCGGCGGTGGAGATCTCCAAGGTCGTCATGGCCTGTTGGATGGCGAGGTTCAGGCCGTTGGGGCCGTCGTCGGTGACCGGCCTGAACCGGTAGGTGCCACCCTGCGTGGCGATGTCACCGGCATGGCGCGCCGGGGTGAACAGGCCGCGTTCCACCCGCGCGGTCAGCAGGTGGGCGCCGAGCGCGCAGCTGCAGACGACGCCGCTGGCGAACGACGCGCAGACCGCCGGGACGGCCGAGGTCGCCCGGGTGTCGGCCGGCGCCAGGTCATGGATCCAGCCGCGGGCGTCCTCCCGGCGGACCCCGTCGACGAACAACACCGCCTCGGGCGCCGCGACGAGGCGGCCCCGGGCCGCCGGCAGCGGCACCGGCCGCCAGGCGGACGGAGCCTCCTCGACCCCGGCCTCGATCTTCGCCGTGGACTCCTTGAAGTCGTCCGTGACCGAGGTGCCGTAGCTCGGGTCCCAGGGGTCGATGCTGAACTGCATCCCACCCCTGGCGGCGACCGCCGCGAGGGCGCTCATGCTGTCTCCCGGATGACGGTGGAGGTGCGTTCGTCGCGGCTCACGGCGAACCGGACGGGGACCCGTTCGGCCAGCGCCTGGACGTGGGTCACGATCCCGACCATCCGGCCACCGCCGACACCGGCGCCGCCCGCGAGGTTCTCCAGCGTGCTCGCGACGGTGTCGAGGGTCGCGTCGTCGAGGGTGCCGAAGCCTTCGTCCAGGAAGATCGAGTCGAGCCGGGCGGCGCCGGCCGCGGCCATCGTCGTGAGCTGGGCGGACAGCGCCAGCGCGAGCGCGAGGCTCGCCTGGAAGGTCTCGCCGCCGGAAAGCGTCCGCACCGGGCGCTGGGAGTCGGCGTCGGCGTGGTCGACGACGATGAAGTCCCCGTCGTCGTGGGTGAGCTCGAACTGGCCGTTGGACAGCTCCAGCAGGGTCCGCGACGCGTCCTCGACCAGCAGGTCGAGCGCGGCGGCGACCAGCCAGCGCTGGAAGCGGTCCGAGCGCAGCAGCACGCCGAGCTGGTGGGCGATTTGCTCGGCCTCGCGGGTCTTCGCGAGCTCGGCGCGTACCCCGGCCGCCTCGGCGCGCCGCTCGGCGACCCGGTCGCGCTGCGCGCGGGCCCGTTCGAGCGCCGCCGACGCCGCCCGCGCCGCTGACTCGGTGACGAGGCCGGCTGTCGGAATGCTCTGCGCGGTGAGCAGCTCGACGAGCGCCTGGGCCGTCTCGTCCCTGGCCTGCCCGGCCCGGGTGACGGCGTCCGCGAGCGCGGGAAGGTGGTCGTCCCGGGTGGTCGCCTCGGCGGCCGCCCAGCGGGTCAGGGCCGTCCAGTCAGCCAGCAGGTCCTGGCCGCCGAGCGCGGGTGCGCCGAGCGCGACCACGGTGTCCCGGGTGCTGGCGAGCGCGGACTGGGCGGCGCGCAGCGCGTCCTGGGCGGCGCGCAGCGCTGCGTCGGCGGCGTCAGCCTCGGCCCGAGCGGCGCGCAGGCCCTCGTCGGCGGCCTTGGCGTTCGCCCCGAGCCGGTCCAGCTCGGTGAGGGTCGCCGTCACGTCCGCGGCCGACGGGAGACCGGTGAGGGTCTCGCGCAGCTGGGTGACCCGGGTGGTCAGCGACTCCAGCCGGCTCGCGGCGGTGCGCTCGTCGTGCAGGGCCGCGACCTGGTCGCGTTCCGCCCGCTCCGCGGTGCTCGCGGCCTGGGCGTGGGCGGCGGTGGTGGCGCTCAGCGCGTCGCGGGCGGCGGCGTCTCGGGCCGCGGCGGCGCCCAGCTCCGCGGATCGTCGCCCGGCGAGCTCGCCGGCCCAGCCGACGAGCCGTGCCCAGCTCGCGGCCAGGTCGACACCGAGCCCGTCCCCGCCCTCGGCCATGTCGCCGTCGACCAGGCCGGGCGCGCCGAGGCCGACCAGCGGGTCGCGGGCCTCGACCAGCTGGGCGCGAGCCCGGGAGCCGGCCGTCACCAGCGTGGCCGCGGCGTGGTCGGCGGCGTCCGCGTCGACCCGGGTGGCCGCCAGCTCGCGCGCCGCCCTGGCCGCCTCGTGCTTGCACCGGGTGACCTCGGCGAGCTGCGCGGCCACCTCGGCGGCGTCCTGGGCCGCGAGTGAGCGGCGCAGCTCGTCGACCCGGTCCACCAGCTGCCGCTGCCGCAGCCGGGTCTCGTACTCGGCGCGGCCCGCGTCCGCGGACCGGCGCTCCCGCGCGTCGAGGTCCTTGGCGGCGCGGTCCAGAGCGGACCGCGCGGCGGCGAGCGCCACCGGATGGCCGGCGGCCGCGGGCAGCGTGGCGACCGCCTGCTCACACACCGGGCACGGCTCACCCGCGACGAGGTGGGGGCGCAGGGCCGCCGCCAGGTCGGCGGTCTGTGCCTGCTCCAGCGCGGCCGCCGCCGCGGCGCGGGCGTGGCGGGCCGCCTCGACGGCGGCCACCGCCGCGCCGAGCCCGCGCCGGGCGTCGGCGTGCGCCGTGTCGGCCGCGGCCCGGGCCGGCGCTAGCCGGGTGAGCTCGTCGTGACCATCGCGGGCGCGTTCCAGGGCCGCCCGGTTGGGTGCCGCGTCGAGGGCGGCTCTCGCGTCGGTGTCGGCCTGCTCCGCCGCTCGCCGCAGCGCGCCGGACTCCGCGGCGGCACGCTGGGCGGCGCGCAGCCGCGTGGCCAGCTCGACGAGGCCCGGCGGCGTGCGGACGGCGGCCAGCCGGTCGCGCTCGGCGCGCAGCCGCGCGACCTCGTCGGCGACGGCCTGGGCCGCGCGGGCGGCCTCGTCGCGGGTGGCGGCACCCGCGTCCCGGGCCGCGCGGGTCTCGGTGACGGCCGCGGTGAGCCGGTCGAGGGTGGTCCGGGCGGCGGTGTGGGTCGCCTGTGCCCCGGGCTGGGCGGCCGCGAGGCGGGCCAGCTCGGCGTGGTCGCGGCGGGCCTGCTCCAGTGGGGCGCGGTCAGGCGCCGCAGCCAGGTCCGACCGGGCCGCGCTGTCGACCCGCTCGGCGGCCAGGCGGGCCGCGGCCACCGTGGCGGCGGTCGCGGCGGTAGCGGCTAGCCGGGTCGTCAGCGTGACCACGTCAGCCGGCATCCGGACCGCCGCGAGCAGGTCCCGCTCGTTCTGGACCCGGGCCAGCTCGGCCGTCGCCAGCTCGGCCGTCGCGGCCCGGGTGGCAATCTCGCCGAGCGCCGTGTCGACGCGGGCCACCACCTCGGCCAACGTGTCCACCCGGGCGGCGGCGGCCCGCTCCGCGTCCTCGGTGGCGTCCTGGTAGCCGGCGAGCTGCTTGTCGAGCGCCTTGGCGCCGTGCCCGCTGGCCCTGGCCTGGTCGTTCGCCGCCGCCCGGATCTCGTCGTAGACGCCGAGGCCGAGCAGCCTGGTGAGGATCTTCTGGCGGTCGGCCGGCTTGGCGTGCAGGAACTCGGCGAACTCGCCCTGCGGGAGTACGACGCAGGCGCAGAAGTGTTCGAAGCTGAGCCCGAGCAGGGTCTCGACCGCCCGGCTGACCTCGGAGTCCGCCGCCACGACCTCGGTCGGCGCGCCGGGAGCGGCCAGGCCGGCGGGGTCGGCCAGCCGCTCCAGCCGCGCGTTGCGCACCGTCACGCTGCCGTTGCCGAGCCGGCGTAGCTCCCGCGCGACGACATACCGGTCGCCGGCCGCGTCGAACACCAGGCGCACGGTGCCGCGCGCGACCGTCGGCGCCAGCGCCAGCGAGACCAGCCCGCGGTGGTTCCATCGGGGCACGGACCCGAACAGCGCGAAGGTCATCGCGTCGAAGACCGTCGACTTTCCCGACCCGGTCGGCCCGACCAGCGCGAAGTAGTCCGCGTCCGCGAAGTCCACCGCCGCCGCGTCCCGGAACGAGCCGAACCCGGCTATCTCCAGCAGTACCGGCCGCATCAGTGCCCCACCCCCGCCCAGCCCGGCCGGCACGCCGCCGCCACCAGCGGCGCGGTGTTCGGGCTAACCATCCCGCTCGGCTCCGACAGTTTCGTCGTGCAGCCGGGCGAACAGCCGCTCGACCCGGTCGTCGGCCACGTTCTGGCTGCCCAGGTACTCGTGGAACAGCTCGCCCGGTCCGCGCTGGCCGGTGGACGGGCGGCTCGGCCGGCCGCCGGCCGCCGCGGCCACCTCGGCGGCGAACTCGGGGTCGATCCGGACCTCGAGCGCGTTCGGCAGCACCTCCTGGACCTGCTCGCGCAGCCCGGCCCGCGCCGGCTCCCGCACCCAGACCCGCAGGTAGGCGTCGCCGTACTCGGCGGCCCGGTCGGCCAGCTCGGCCACCGTGCCGCGCACGGTCCGCAGCCGCCGGCCCGTCGTCACCGGGACGTCGACGCCGCTGGCCGGCGTGCCCGGCGAGGCGGTGACGACGCGGACGACGGGGGTGTTGTCCTGCTCGCCGAAGTCGACCGCGAGCGGCGAGCCGCAGTACTCGACCGGACAGGGCGCCGGCAGGGTCTGGCGGCGGTGCAGGTGGCCGAGCGCGACGTAGTGCGCGTCGGCGGGGAACGCGGTCGCCGGCACGTAGTAGTCGAAGATCGACTGGGCCAGCCGTTCGCCGCCGCCGAGCTGCCCGCCGGTGACGGTCAGGTGCGCGAGGACCAGGTTGACGGCCTCGTCGGAGAACCCGGACTGCAGGGCGGTGAGCAGGTCGCGGACCACCTGGTCGTAGCGGGCCGCGTTCTGGGCCGGGGTCTGGGTGACCAGCTCGGCGGCCCGGATCGCGAAGCGCTGCGAGAGGAACGGGAGCACCGCGACCCGGACCGGCTCGCCGGTGCCGCGGGCGTTGAACGCGATCACGCCGCCCTTGTCCGCCCGCCGGGGCGTGCCGACCATCGTGATCCCGGCCGCCCCCATCAGCGGCCGGTAGGCCTCGAACGCGCGCGGGTGGTCGTGGTTCCCGGCGATCACGATGACCTCGGCGCCGGTGCGCTGGAAACCGAGCAGTGTCTGGACGGCGAGCCGCTGCGCCTCGGCCGACGGGGCGGCCGAGTCGTAGACGTCTCCCGCGACCAGCACCGCGTCGACCTCGTGGTCCCGGGCGATGCCGACGACTTCGCGCAGCACCGCCTCCTGGTCGTCGAGCCGGCTGCGGCCCTTGAGGGACTTGCCGATATGCCAGTCGGACGTGTGCAGGAACTTCATGGCGACCGGTCCTTCGTGGCGCGGGTCAGAACGGTGCTCGTCGGAACGGTGCTGGTCAGATCGGTGCTGGTCAGATCGGTGCCGGTCAGAAGGGCGGCGGGTCGTCGTCGGGGTCGGGCAGCAGGGTGAACGGGTCGGGCCGGGCGGGTGTCGCCGGGCTCGCCGATCCCGTCGCGGTGGGGGAGCCGGCGGCCCCGCCGTCCGCGCTCTCCGACGGGCGGGTCGCCCAGGCGGGGAACGGGAAGGTCACCGCCAGCGGCACCGGGATCTCCGGCTGGGTGACGAACATCGTTCCGGGTTTCGCCAACGTGGCTCTGGCCCGCTGCCCGGGTGGCAGGAAGCCGTACTCCGGCCGGGACGCCTCGGCCGGGTCCAGCCGGCCGACCACCCGGATCGCGCTGTTGGCGATGATGCGCCGCTCGACCTCGCTCGCGGTCTGCTGCGCCCCGATCAGGATGATGCCCAGCGACCGGCCGCGTTCCGCGATGTCGAGCAGCACCTCCTTGATCGGGCTGGTCCCGTCGCGCGGCGCGTACTTGTTGAGCTCGTCCAGCATCGTGAACAGCAGGCCGCCGGGCCCGGCCTCCTCCTTGCGCCGGGTCTCCGCCGCCAGCACGACGCCGACGACGAAACGCTGGGCCCGTTCCGGCAGGTTGTGCAGGTCCACGACCGTCACCTGGTGATCGGCCGTGCTGACCCGCCGGCCGGGCGCGTCCGTGATGTCGGCCCGGATCAGCGGCCGCAGTGCCCGAAGGGACGATCGCAGCCGGCGCACGAACGCGTTCACGGTCCCGGCTCCGGTCGCCTGACCGGCCCAGCGGACCCGGGCGTCCTCGTCGTTGACGCGCTCGATGATGAAGTCGACGAGGTTCTCGTACGTCTTGAGAACCTCGCCCTCCAGCTTCACCGCGCCGTCGTCGCCGTAAGGCACCGCGTCCTGCCGCAGCCGGTTCGTCACCTGGTGGACGACCATCGTGTACTGCTGGCGGTCGTCCTCCGCGTCGGCGAAGACGTAGGGGAGCAGCTCGCCCTGGCAGAACTCCAGCGGCGTCCACCAGAACGCGCTCACCCCGGAGGTCCGCGTCGCCACGTTCGGCCGGCCGGTGGTGTCGGCGGGCATCGGCGGGGCGTAGAAGCCGGCGGACGCGAACGGCTCGGCCGGCAGGCCGAGCCGGTCGTAGACGTTGCGGATCTCGTCGGTCAGCCGGTTGTTCGGGTGGTCGAGGAACAGCAGGTCCTCGCCCTTGACCGAGAAGACCAGCGCCTTCGCGTTCACCGCGGCCCGGCCGAGCACCCCGCACCGGAAGATCGAGTAGAGCAGGAACAGCGCGAAGCTCGTCTTCGTCGCGACGCCGGAGATTCCGCTGATCGAGACGTGCGCGCCGCGGGTGCCGTCGAGGAACTCGAGGTTGACGTAGATCGGCGTGCCGTCGCGGCCGAGGCCGACCGGGACGCGCCGGTCCATCTGGTCGAAGTACAGTGCGGTCGCCCGCTCGTCCCCGGTCGCCCGGCGGACCAGCGCGCCGGGCCGCGGCGGGACGTAGATCTCTGGCTCGACCCGGGTCGTCGTCACCTCGGCGATCTCCTGCACCTGCGCGGGCAGCACGCCCTCGGCGATCAGGAAGACGTCCGAGTCGAAGCTAGCCCCCTCGTGCCGCGCCTCCACCTGGGTGACGACGCCGGCGGTCATCACCGGCCCGATGCCGGGAACCTGCCGGACCGTGACGACCACGTCGTCGAGCTGCAGGTAGCTGTCCCCGTCGAGCGCGACGTGGAACAGCAGCGGGGTGGTCTCCTCGGTGCCCATCACCCGGCCGACCGGAGGGCTCGACAGCGTGTCGGCACCTGGGGCGGCCGCCGCCGCGGCCCCGGGCGCGGCCCCGTTCGGCGTGGCGCCGCCCCGACCGCCGGTCTCTGTCACCGTCACCGGGACCGCACCTCCACCCCTGCTCGCTCGCCAGGCCACGCCGGTCGAATTATCCGGCTCGCGGGAGGACGCGCCCGATCTGCCTCGCTTCGGCGTGTCTCGACCCGCGCCGGCAGGGCGCGGACACGCTATGTCTCCCGCAGGCGGCCTTGCCTGGCGCGGGCGGCCTTGCCTGGCGCGGCGGCTCGTCGCTGCCCGCGAACGTCTTCCCTTGCCGAGTTCGACCGGGCAGCGGCCGACTGGCCAGGCGGCGCGACGGAGCTGCTGCGGCACCTCGCCGCAGCGGCATCCCCTGGCTCCCGCGACGTCCTGCGCATGCTCAGCAGCCGCCACCCGGACGCCACCGTCGCCCGAGCCAGCCGTACCGCGCTCCGCACCGGTCCCAGGCCGACGGCTGGGCGCGAGACGGGTCCTGCCCCGGAAGGGCGGACACCAGCACGCAGCCCGGCAAAGCGGCGACGCCGCTGAACCCACGCTCGGCGGATCGTGCGTCGCCGCCAGGCGCCATCGCGAGATTCGTGCCAGAACCGGCCCGAATTGGTCAGAGCGGCGCTGGCGCTGAAGGCCGCCGAGCCCGTGATCCTCGGCGGGTACGGCAGAGTCGGTCGGTGCGGGCGATCAATGCGCTGGGTCTCGACGCACGTAGCCGACCGCGCGATTCGCCAGATCACGGCTGTAGACATTTCTAGATCACGGGCGTCCGATTAGCTAGATCACGTCTGTGGAAATTTCTAGTCGAGGCAAAGTCGCGGTCACGGCGGTCCCGTTCCGTGATCTGGTGGCGCGGCGGTTGGCGGGCGTTGTCGAGGCCAGGATGGTCGACGAGCCGGTCATCCTCCTGCAGGGCCCGCGTGCGGTTGGTAAGTCCACGCTGTTGCGCGAGCTCGCTGCGGCCGTGGGCGCCGAGGTCATCGATCTGGACGACCTCGCCGTCCGGGACGCGGTCGGGCGGGATCCCGGGCTCTTCGTCGGTGGCGATCGGCCCACCTTCATCGACGAGTACCAGCGTGCTCCGATCGTGCTGGAAGCGATCAAAGCCGAGCTCAACAGGGACAGCAGACCCGGCAGATTCGTCCTGACCGGTTCCGCCCGCCACGAATCGCTGCCCACGGTCGCCCAGGCGCTCACGGGGCGCCTCCACCGTCTCCCGGTCTACCCGCTCTCCCAGGGGGAGATCGGCCAGGTCCACGAACGGCTGCTCGACAATCTGTTCGCGGACGCCACGTCCGTCGTGCGTGCCGGTGCGCCCTCTTCGGCGACGCGCGCCGACTACATCTCCCGGGTCGTCGCTGGCGGCTTCCCGCTCGCGCTCGCCCGTGGCAGCGCCACCGCCCGTAACCGCTGGTTCGACAAAAGCGATCTTCACGAGGGGCGCTCCGAGGTCATGGCAACGTTGCCGAACTCACGCTAACCGAGATCGTAACGGAAACCATTTTCATTGGAGGCGCCACGCCGGGCACTCAGACCGGAGGCCGCCGGGAACGGAGGGCCGGTCATCGCGGTGTATGCCGCGCGGGAATCCAGCCCGGAGTTGAGTGACCAGCGCGCGTGCCCGGCGGGAGCCAACGTGGAGACGTTCTCCCAGGGTTTCGGCGGAGATCGGGCGGTGGTGGTGCTGTCGGTGCAGCACATCCTCGGCAGCGCGGCACTTGATCGCCAGCGTCCCCCACGTAGACGCCCCCGGCGCGGACACGGCCGGGGCGGTCCTGGTGCTGATCTTGAGACCGTTGACGGCGCGGCGAACCGGGGGCGGTCAGCACCGTGAGGCACATCCCGCCGGCTATCCGAAGCTGCGTGGTCCGCCGACCCGGACGATATCGCCATCCAGGCGTACCGGGAGCCGGGTGAGGGGCGCGGGGGCTGGTCCGCTGATGACGGCTCCGCTAGCCGCGGAGTACACGGCGCCGTGGCAGGGGCAATCGAACCCCTGGTCTGGGGCGTTGAACTCGACAGCGCACCCCGCGTGGGTACACACGGCTGAGAAGGCGGCGAACCCGCCGGCCGCGAGGTGGATCAGCCAGGCCGGCTCGCCGGTACGGGCGATGGTGAACCGTCTCGCCGATCCCTGGTCGATCTCGTCGGTACGCGCCACCGGAATGTCGCCGGAGTCGTCGGACGATCCCGGCGGGCCGTCGGTACGGGCATCAGTATGCGTGCGCGCACCGGCGCCGGACTGGCGGCCCACCGGCGGTCCGCCGGGCACGCGTTGACCACCGGCCGTGCGCCCGATCCAGGCGGCCAGCCCCGCGGTACCCAGTGTCACGACAGCGGCGCACCCGGTCGTGACCGTGCGCCGCAGCCAGACACGGCGACCCGCATCAAGGTCGTGGGACGGGCGGGGTCCATGGGGTTGGAAGGCTGCACCGGGTCCGCGGGCCTGCCCCAGCCAGGCGTCCAGGGACAGCACTCCGGCAGAGCCCACCGCTGTGAACGGCAGCCACATGACGGTGAAGACGACGTCGGAGCCGTAGTAGTACGGCCTGGTCTGCCAGCTCACGATGAGCAGGAAGGCCAGGGACAGCAACAGGCCGCCGACTGCGGCGAGCCGTGCCCACAGCCCGAGCAGGGTTCCGGCTCCCACCGCGACCTCACCCAGGGCGATCAGCACGCCGACGGCACCCGCGTGGGACCGCAGCGGGCCGAGCAACGCCCCGATCGGGCTGGTGTGCTCGAAGGCCGCAAGTTGGTGCCCGATCGAGGTCGGTGCGGCAGGGTCGAGGAAAGCCGGGTCGGCGAGTTTCTGCAACCCGGCAAAGGCGAACGTGACGCCCAGAAACAGCCGCAACGGCAGAAACAGCCAGCCCGGCTCGGTCAACCGGGCTCTCCAGCCCTGCGCCGCCAGCAGGACCAGCTGCGCCCGTCGCCAGGACACCACCGACCCCGCCGAGCGCCCGACGATCCGCAACAACTTCCGCCACCCATCCGAGTCGATCGCCCGGAACCGCACCCGACCGACACACCACGATCATTGAGCAGATGGGTGCGTGGGTGCGAGATCGACGCCCGGCGCGCCGCTCGGAGGGTTTCCGGCCAGTGACGCGAACCCGACAGGATGACGCTCGACCTGACGTATCGCTGCGTCACTATACCGACGACCTACGCTCTGGAGATCTCGATGGATGGCCTGATCGCGGTTACTGCTGGGACCTGTGAGCTGGTGGTCAGGCGCCGCCCGCGGTGACGACGGCGTCGGTGAGGAATCCGGCGGTGAGGCCGGCGAGAAGCCCGACGTAGAGCAGATCACGGCGCCCCGCTCGTGTAGCCACCGCGATGAGCTGGACGACGACGTAGAGGATGGAACCCGCGGCCAGCGACAGGAATATCACGCTCAGTGGCTCGCTGGTGAACTGCCGGCCGATGGCGGTGCCCACGACGGTGGGGCCGCCACCGATGAGCCCGGCCAGCAGGAGGAATCCCCAGCTGGGCCGGTCGTCTTCGGAGGCGAGCGGTGCGACGATCCCGAATCCTTCGGTCGCGTTGTGTAGTGCAAAGCCGATCACGAGGATGGTGGCGAGACCGATCTCACCGCGGCCGGCGCTGCCGCCGATGGCCAGTCCCTCGCCGAAGTTGTGCAGGCCGATACCCACGGCGATGGTCAACGCCAGCCGTCGTGCCGGAGAAGGGCCCGGTTGGACGGGTGGGTTGAGGGCGGTGAGCTCCTCGGCGGCCATGGCGCCCGGCCCGAAGCGGCGCGGCTGCCCGCCCGGGCTGGCGGGTCGCGGCCGCCCGGAGCGGTGCGCGAGCGCGCGTTCGTAGCCGAGCAGGCCCAGCAGCCCGAGGGAAAGGCCGCCGAGGAACAACGCGCCGTAGCCGACCACCGGGCCGAGTCCGCCGCTGTGGTCGTGGACCTTGCCCAGCGCGGTGTCGAGGGGCTCCCAGGCGTGAGCGAGCACGTCCCACACGAGGAAGATCAGGATGCCGACCGCGGTCGCGTTGAGGAACTGGCTCACGCCCGGCCTGGGACGGCGTAGCCGGCCCAGCGGAAGTCCAAGCAGGATCGTCGCGCCCGCGATGAACCCCAGGATCAGTGTCCGCGTCTCGCTCACATCAGCCCCTATGTCATCCGATCCCCGACGTGGGCAAAGCTTAGGTAAACCTCAGCTCCACGGGCAAGTGAGAAGTCCGGCACGCGCTCCGCCCGGGGGGTGCCCAGCTGGTCGGTCTGACAGGCGGACGTCACGGGCCTCACGTCAATCCAGATCTTGCGCAGCCCCGCGGACCGCTCGAAGCTCGTCACGCCGCGGCCGGGAACGAGGGGAAGCGACGCCAGCCGCCCCCGTCACCCGGCGGGCCGCAACTGCCGTCAATGGCGCAGCCATTAGTTACGAAATATCGTAAGTCGTATCGATGGGACGGCACTTGGTGCCGCGGCGTGGCCAGGCGGGGGCGGGCTTCTGGCTCCAGGGCCGGAGCCGAGTCCTCGCGCCTGGGCGATGGTTGGGGCAGGTAGACAGCCCCGGATCGCGTCTCTGCCTGTCGTCGGCGGGTCCTCGCGTGGGCGGCCAGGGACGGCCGGCGCTGCGGCGGTTGACGGCAATGACGAAATATCGTATCGTCTCGCGGTATGGCGTACTTGAGCGATCTGGGTCGCGGTGGGCGTCCAGTCCGTCGCCGATGGGCAGCGCCGATGTTGCCGGCAACGCCGTTGATCACTACGGGCTGGTGTCCTTCAGGTGCCCGTGACCGGATCGAGGCCGTCGGCGGAGCCGCGAGGGAGATCGCTGGGGCTGAGGTGCGCACTCGCTTGACGGCCATCAGCGGATGGCCCTCGCGACAGGCGCGCGAGGAGTGTTCGTGGCAGCTGTCGCGGACCACCAGAACGGGAATCTCGTTATGACGGACTATTACTTTGTCGCCGGCATTGGGTTACCAGTCCGCGGCCGGCTCGACGTGCGCAACCCAGCTGATCACGACGACGTGGTCGGTACGATCCCAGAGCTGACCGCCGCGGACGTCGCCCGGGTGGTGCGGGCCGCCGACCGCGCGCAGAAGGGCTGGGGCGCGAGGACGCCACGCGCGCGCTACGACCTGCTTGCCGCGGCGCTGGCCGGGGCCGACGTCACCGGCGCCGACGTACTGCTGACCCGGGAGAACGGCAAGGTCCTCGCTGACTCCACCCGCGAGCTGGGCTATCTGGACTTCCCGGTGAGGTTCCTGGCCGAGCACCTCGACTGGCTCGCCGACGGCGACGACCTCGGCGACTCGGGCCGGCACCGGACCCGCGTCCTGCGCCGGCCCTTCGGGGTCGTCGGCATCCTGACGCCGTGGAACGTCCCGATCGGCATGAGCGTCGTGACCATCGCCCCGGCGCTGCTCGCTGGGAACGCGGTCGTCGCCCATATCCCGCCGACCTGTCCGCTCACGGTCCTGCGGGTCTTCGGCCAGCTGGCCGGGGCGCTGCCGCCCGGCGTCCTGTCGCTGATCTGCGCGCCGGACCCCACGATCGCCCAGGCACTGGTCGAGCACCCGCTGGTGCGCAACGTCCACTTCACGGGCAGCACCGCGGTCGGTGCGCTGGTGGCCAGGGAGGCCGCTGGCACGATGGCGACGGTCACCCTCGAGCTCGGTGGCAACGACCCGGCCATCGTCCTCGACGACGCGTTCGATGACGGCGCGCTCTACCAGCGGCTGGCCGCCTCTGCCTTCGGCTTCGGCGGGCAGGCGTGTGTCGCGTTGAAACGGCTTTATGTCCCCCGGTCGAGGGTCGCCGAGGTGGTCGACGGGCTGGGGTCGGTCCTGTCGTCGACCGTGGTCGGGGACGGCCTCGACCCCGCCACGACGCTCGGCCCGCTGCACACCGCGCGGGGACGCGCGCGGGTGCGCGGGCTCGTCCAGCGTTCCGGTGGTGACGTCCACGAGTTCGGCAAGCTGGCCGGCGACCCGGCGAAGGGGAACTTCCTCCTGCCGGTGGTCGTGTCCGGCCTGGACAACACGGCGCCGCTGGTGCGCGAGGAGCAGTTCGGTCCGGCGCTGCCGGTGGTCGCCTACGACTCGGTCGACGAGGCGGTGGCCATGGCCAACGACTCCGAGTTCGGGCTCGCCAGCTCGGTGTGGTCCGCCGACCAGGAGGCCGCCGCTCAGGTGGCGGGCGCGCTGGAGGCCGGGATGACCTGGATCAACATGCACGCGGGCGCGGCGATCGACGGCCGCGCGCCCTGGGGCGGCGTCAAGCTCAGCGGGGTCGGCCGGGGCGGCGCGAACCGCGCCGGTCTGGAGGGCTTCACCGAGCCGCACGCCATCACCTGGCCCGGCTCGGCCGCCTGACCCGGGAGGAACGAGGCACTCATGTCAAGGACGCAGATCCCCCTCCTGGACCTCGTCGAGGTGACGAGGTCGGACGACCTCAGCGCGTGCTACGAACAGCTGCACGCCGGTGGCGCCGTCGTCGCCCGCGGCGAGAAGCTCGGCGGCTACGACTACCTGGCGGCGATCGGCTACCAGGCCGTCCGGCGGGCGGCCGGCGATGCCACGAACCTCATCTCCGCGCAGGGCTCGACCATTCCGCCGCTGAAGACGGCGATCCCGCCGATCCCGGTCGAGGTCGACCCGCCGGACCACATGAAATACCGCCGCCTGCTGGTGCCCGAGCTTCGCCCGGACCGGGTCGACAACTGGTCGGGAACCATCCGCGCCGCGGTGGACCACGCGCTGGACCAGTTCATCGAGGCCGGTGCCGGGGATCTCGTCGACGTCGCCCAGTACGTTCCGCCGGCCGTGATCGCTGTGATCCTCGGGGTCCCGGACGACGCGCTGGTCATGGTCGACATCACCGGGCGGCTGAACGAGAACACCGGCCAGGGCGACGCCGAAGCCCGCGCGGCCGCGAACCGGGACCTGATGGCCTACCTGGAGAAGGTCGTCACCGCGGCCGAGGGCACCGATCGCACCGACCTGCTCGGGCTGGTCGCGAACGCGGTCATCGACGGCGCGCCGATCGGGCACACCGCCGCGCTGGCGACGGCGATGACCTTCGTCATCGCCGGTCAGGAGACCACCGTCAACGGCATCGCGAACCTGCTCGGCCTGCTCGTGACGGTGCCAGGCCTCAAGGAGCGGCTCCTCGACGAGCCGGCGCTGGTCCCGGTCGCCGTCGAGGAGGCGCTGCGGCTGGAGTCGCCGGTGCAGATGATGGGCCGCACCGCCGCGGTCGACACGGATGTCGAGGGCTGTCCGGTGCGGGCCGGCGAGAAGGTCGGGCTCGGCCTGGGCGCGGCGAACCTCGACCCGGCGAAGTTCGACCAGCCCGGGCGGTTCCGGCTCGACCGCGGGGCCAACCCGCACGTGGCCTTCGGGTACGGGATCCACCGCTGCGTCGGCGAGCACGTGGCACGCGCCGAGATGACGATCGCGGCCGAGCAGGTGCTGGCGCGGATGCCCGACGTCACGCTCGCCGGTCCGCTCACACGGGGCGCGAACATCCCGATCAGCCGGGGCACCAAGGCCATCCCGGTCCGGTTCACGCCGGGGCCCCGCGTCCTCGCGCGCTGACCGCCGCCGGAGATCGGCACGACGGCCGCGCCGGCGCGGCCGGCCGCCTCCCCGAAGATCTGGCCCAGGCGCCGCGCGCAGCAAGGAGCAGTGAACAGCATGAAAGCTACCGCCGCGGTGTTTCCGGCGACGGGGGCCCCGGTCGCGTTCCACGAGGTCGAGGTGGCCGAGCCACGCGACTCGGAGGTCCTGGTCCGGATGACCGCCACCGGTATCTGCCACACCGACCTGTCAGTACGGGATGGGATCATTCCGTTCCCGCTGCCAGCCGTGGCCGGTCACGAGGGCGCGGGTGTCGTCGAGGCGGCCGGACGGGCTGTGCGGACCGTCGAGCCAGGAGACAAGGTCCTGCTCGTCCCGCCGTCGTGCGGGGTCTGCGGGCCGTGCGGCACCGGCCACCCGTCGCTGTGCGAGGTGTCCGCGCTGCGCTGGTCCGGCCGGCGGCTCGACGGCACGCCCGTCCTGGCCCTCGACGGCGCGCCGCTGGCCGCGCGCTTCCTCGGCCAGTCGTCGTTCTGCTCGCACGCCCTGGTCGAGGAGCGGACGGTCCTGCGGGCACCGCGGGACGTGGCCGACACGACCCTCGCCCCGTTCGGCTGCGGGGTCGTGACCGGCGCCGGAGCGGTGCTGCGGGTGCTGCGGCCGGGGCCCGGCTCCAGCGTCGTCGTGCTCGGGGCCGGCGCCGTCGGGCTGTCCGCGGTCATGGCCGCGGCCGTCACCGCCGCGACCCGGATCGTCGCCGTGGACCTGGTCCCGTCCCGGCTGGAACTCGCCCGCGAGCTGGGCGCGACCGGCACGATCAACGGCCGGGAGGCCGGCGACCTGGGCGCGGCGATCCGGGAGCTCACCGGTGGCGGCGCCGACTTCGTCGTCGAGACCACCGCGAGCACCCAGGTCCTGCGGGCAGCGCTGTCCGGTCTCGCCCGCGGCGGGACGGTCGGCCTCGTGGGGGCGGCGGCGCCCACCGAGCAGCTCGCGCTGCCGCTCGTCCAGCTCGTCTCGGGCGCCATGGGGCTGCGCGGCGTCGTGATGGGCGACGGCAGCCCCGCGTTCCTGCGCGCGCTGATCGGGCTGCACCGGCAGGGCCGGCTCCCCGTGGACCGGCTTGTCCAGGTCTACCCGTTCGAGCGGATCGACGCGGCCATGGCCGACGCGGCCGGCGGGCGCACGATCAAGCCGGTGCTCACCTTCGGCTGAGGAGGCCTTGAACCACATGACAGCTGACGTGGACCTGCGGCACCACCACTGGACGATCGACGAGGAGGTGGCCCAGTACCTGAACGCGGACCACCCCGACCGGGCCGAGATCACCCGGGACCCGTACCCCTTCTTCGACCGCCTGCGCGCGCACGCGCCGGTCTACCGGACCGCGTCCGGACCGGTTCTCGTCACGTCGTACCAGGCCACGCAGGGGCTGGTCCGGGACCGGCGGTGGAGCCGGGAGGAGATGTCCGGCGCGCCGGGCGTCACCCCCACCCAGCGCGTCTTTCTCGAGAGCCTGGCCTTCCGGGACCCGCCGAAGCACACCGTGCTCCGCGGGCTGCTGGCCGGCCTGTTCACCCCGAAGTCACTGGAGGCGAGCCGGGCGGACGTCCGCGACATCGTGCGGGGCCTGCTGGCCGAGCTGCGCGGGCGGGACCACTTCGACTTCATCCAGGACTTCTCGTACCTGGTCCCGCTGCGGCTGATCTGCCGGCTCGTCGGTGTCCCGCTGAGCCTGGAAAGCGAGTTCATCGCCTGGGGCGACGCGTTGATCGGGTCGCTGGAGCCGCTGCCGCAGGCCGCGGAGGTGGCCGCCCGGCGGGAGACGACCGCACGGGAGTGCTTCGCGTTCTTCACCGAGCTCATCCGGGAGCGCCGGGCGCGTCCCGGCGGGTCCGACATCATCTCGCAGCTGCTGGCGGCCAGGGACGAGGAAGGGCGGTTCCTGACGGACGAGGAGATCATCGCGAACTGCATGCTGCTGCATTCCGCGGGGTTCAGCACCACCAGGAACCTGATCTCCAACGGCATGTACCTGCTGCTGCGGAACCCCGCGTCCTACGCCGAGCTGCGGTCCGACCCGGGCGTCATCCCGTCGGCGGTCGAGGAGATGCTGCGGTGCGAGGGCCCCGCGCGCAACAGCCTGCGCCGGACCGCGCCCGAGGACACCGGGCTCGGCGGGCTGCCGATCCAGGCGGGCGAGTCCGTCTACGCGATCCTCGCGGCCGCGAACCGGGATCCGGCGGCGTTCGACGACCCGCACACGTTCAACATCCGGCGTGCGGGCCCGCGCCAGGTGGCCTTCGGCGGCGGAATCCATCTGTGCCTCGGGCAGAGCCTCGCCCGCCTCGAGGCCACCATTGCCTTCGCCCACCTGGCCGAGGCGCCCAGGCTGGAAGCGGACGTCGACGCGCTCGAGTGGATCCCGTCGTTCCTGACCCGCGGGCTCGCCTCGTTCCCGGTGCGGTGGGCGTAGGCGTGCCCGGGCCAGCGGTCCCGCCCCGGCCAGGTGAAGAGGGTGCGTATGTCTGAACCGTTGAAGGCCGCGATGCTGGTGACGGGGGCCGGGCGCGGCATCGGCATGGCCGTCGCCCGGGAGCTGGCCACCCTCGGCGGCCCGCTGGTCCTGGCCGATGTCGACCTGGACAACGCCAGGGCCGTCGCGGCCGGCTGCGAACGCGAGCTCGGCGTGCCCGCGACGCCGGTGAAGGTTGACGTGACCAGGCTGGACGACGTGCGCGCGCTGGTCCGGCTCGCCGTCGTCGAATACGGCCGGATCGGCGTCGTCGTCAACTGCGCGGGGATCTTTCCGTTCGCCCCGGCGGTGGACACCGCCGAGGAGATGTGGAAGCGCGTCCTGGACGTCAACCTCACCGGGACGTTCCTCGTCTGCCGCGAGGCCGGGGCCAGCATGATGGCGACCGGGGGCGGCGCCATCGTCAACATCTCCTCCGGCGCCGGGTCGATGGCCAACCCGAACCTCGTCGCCTACTCGGCGAGCAAGGCGGGGGTCGTGGGCATGAGCCGGACGCTCGCGCACGAGTGGGCCCCGACGGTGCGGGTCAACGTCGTGGCGCCGGGGCCCACCCGGACGGAGGGCACCGCGCGGGCCCGCGCCCCGCTGGACACCTCCCGCATCCCGATGGGCCGGGCCGGGGAGGCGGCCGAGACCGCCCGCGCCGTCCGGTTCCTCGCCTCCCCGGAGGCCAGCTTCATCACCGGTCAGACGCTGCACGTCAACGGCGGGAAGTTCATGCCGTGACGGCGGCCGGCAGAGCCTAGGAGTGACATGAGCGGCTACCCCGACCGGGCCAGGATCCACGCGGCGGTGCTGGGCTACGTCAAGGGCCTCGAACGGGGCGACTTCGACGCCGTGGCGGACCTCTTCACGGAAGACGCCTTTTACTCCCACCCGCCGTTCGACCCGGACAGCCCGAAACGGGCCGAGGTGCGGGGACGCGAGGCGGTGCGCGCGCTGCTGAAGGAGCGGCGCGGCTCGCGGTCGTGGTTCCACGAGATCCAGCTGCTGCACGTGGCCGACGACCGGTCCGTGGTCGAGGGCATCGTCCGGGAGCACGAGGGCGGGCCGGTCCGCTCCTCGTTCGCGGGGCTGGGCACGTTCGACGCCGAGGCTCGGATCACCCGGTGGGTGACCTACCGCAGCGTGCCCGCGGTGGGGGAGTCGCTCGGCTGACGCGGACCGGCCACCAGCACCCGACGCGCGACCATTCGGCATGTCGTGGATTTCTCCGATATGCTGGGAGTAATTCGTTGGTGCCAGGTCTCCGACGCGAAGGATGGGCAGCGGCCGTGGCTAGGCAAGTCGAGAGCCTGCAGGAGGGCACGCCGCGACCCGCCGGGCGCGGCGGTGGGCACTCCGGCGGGGGTGCGCCGGCCGCTGGCCGTCCCACGGTACCGGCGGCCGCGCGCGCGATGGCGCTGTTCGAGGTGTTCGCCCGGGAGCAGCGGGAGCTCACGAAGTCCGAGGTCGCCCGGCTGCTCGACCTGGCCGAGAGCAGCAGCTCGGACCTGCTGAACACCCTCTACGAGCTCGGGTACGTCAGCCGGACCGCTACGTCCAAGCGGTTCTACCCGACCGGACGGCTGCTGGCGGTCGCCTCCATGATCGCCGCGAACGACGGGCTCGCGGCCTTCGGCAACGAGGCGACCAGCCTGCTCGCCCAGCGTTCGGGGGAGACGTCCTGTTGCGCGGTGCTTGCCGGCGAGCAGATCAAGGTCGTGGCGGTCTCCGAGGGCCGGCATCGGCTGCGGTACATGCTCAACGTCGGGGACTTCTTCAGCGTCCACGGCACGTCGATCGGCAAGGCGCTGCTCGGCGAGCTCGACGACGAGACGATGGGGCGGCTGCTGCGCCTCAAGCCGCTGGCGCAGCTGACCCCGAAGACCATCGTCGAGCCGCGCGCGTTCGAGGCGGAGATCAGGAAGCACCGGGAGCTGGGCTGGTACCGCGCCAGTGACGAAGGCACCACGGGTGTCAGCTCGTTCGCGGTAGCCGGCCGGATCGGCGACCAGCCGGTCGGGCTGAGCCTGATCGGTCCGACGGGCCGCGTCGCCGCGCGGCCCGACCAGATGCGCGACATCATCCTCGAGGTCCGCGGCGCCGTCTTCGACGGCTGACGCCTACCGGGCCGGCCACGGCGGCGTGCCAGGACCGCCTGGCTCGCCGCGGCGGCGACGGGGCCGTCCGCGTCGCCGCCGGTGACCCGAGGCGGGCTGGCTCGATCTCCACGCGCCGTGCGGGCGCGCAGCCTCGCGACGGTGGCGAGCCGCCCGGCGGTGGTGGCGCCTCCCGCCGCCGGGCATCACTGTCCGAGGGGTGGGCAAAGTCTTGCCCGGGTGCCACGGCATGTCGTAATGTCTTCCGAAATACCGCAAAGTGGTGAGGCTGACCTGAGCCCGCCTGGGCGGGGACGTCGCTCCTAGACATGCCGCCGGGACGGGACCTGGAAGGGTGGTCGTGGACGGATCACCTCGGCACGCCGTGGAAAGCCGGCGACACGCGCCTGACGACGGCCGGGTGCCGGCGGCCGCCCGGCTCCGCGTGCTCAACGCCGGCAGCGGCCTGCCGACCGCCGTCGTGGCCCGGCTGCTGCGGGACGCCGGCGCCACGGTGCTCCAGCTCACCGAGCCGGGGCACTCCCCCTTCACCGACGAGTACCCGGCCGCGCCGCTGTGGGCACGGGACTGGGCCCCGGTCCGCCGGCAGGACCTGCCCACTATCCTCCCGTCGCTGGACGTGCTCCTCGTCGGCGGGGAGGACCATCCCGAGGCCGCCGCGCCGCCGCGCCTGACTGGCGTCGAGGACCGGCACCCGCGGCTCGTCGTCCTGGAGGTCGGCGGCTACGTGCCCGGCTGGGAGCAGCCGACGCCCGCGACCGACCTGCTGGTGCAGGCCCGGACGGGGTTCGTGTTCGAGCAGTTCCGCGACCAGCCCACCCAGTTCGCGTTCGCGCCGACGCTGTACGGCGCGGCCCTGCTCGGCACCCTGGGCGGGTGGGCGGCGCTGCTCCAGCGGCGCCGGACCGGGCGTGGCCAGCGCGTCCGGGTGTCCCTCCAGCAGGGCCTGGCGTTGTTCTGGCCACACCTGTGGCTGAGCGCCGAACGGCCCGACGAAGCGTTCGACGCCGTGCCACCGCGGGACGTCCAGCATCTGGCCTTCCGGTGCGCGGACGGCGGGTTCGTCCAGATCGTGCTGGGAGTGCCGCGGGCGCTGGCCAAGGTGTACCGGGTGCTCGGGATCCCCGGGCCGGTGGACCCGGTGGACCGTGGCGCGGCGAACCCCGCCCGTGGCCCCGAGAACTACTTCGCCGACCGCGAGCTGCTCGCACCCTACTTCGCGAAGATGCCCCGCGCTGAGCTGGTCGAGGCGTTCGCCGCCGTCGGGATCGCGGCGGAGCCGGTGCTGGAGCCGGGGGAGTGCTTCGACGACCCGCAGGTGCGGGCGGCCGGGCTGGTCACGGTCGACCCGGCCGGGTACGCGTGGCCGTCGGGCGCGGTCACCCTCACCTGGTGCCCCGGCGACGCCGGCCCGGCCCGGCCGGCGCCGCCGGTGGCGGCGGTAGCGGCGAACAGCCCGGTGGCGGCGGCCGACGGGGATCCGCCGCTGGCCGGGATCCGGGTGGTGGACCTGGGGAACTGGGTGGCCGGGCCGTACGCGTCGAAGCTGCTGGCCGACCTCGGCGCCGACGTGATCAAAGTCGAGCCGCCGGCCGGGCTGTCGAATCTGACCGGCCTGCGCAACACCCTGGCCTCGAACCGGGGCAAGCGGGCCATCGTGCTGGACCTCAAGACGACAGCCGGCCTGGACACCATGCGGCGCCTGGTCGCGACGGCCGACGCCGTGCACCACAACTTCCGGCTGGGTGTGGCCGAACGGCTCGGCGTCGACGCCGCGACGCTGCGGGCCACCCGCCCCGACCTGGTGTACCTGCACACCACGGCCTACGGCCGCGCCGGCCCGCGTGCCGGGCGCAGCGGCTTCGACATGGTGATGCAGGCACTGGGCGGCCACGAGGCGCGCGCCGGCGGGGCCGGCAACGGGCCGCTGTGGTACCGGTCGCCGTACCTCGACTACGCGGCCGGCGCGCTCGGCGCGATCGGCCTGCTCGCCGGCCTGTACGAGCGGGCGGAGTCCGGAGCCGGCGTGGACGTGCACACCAGTCTGCTGTCCGCCGCGCTGTTCCTGCGCGGCGAGGTGGCCCGCCGGCCGGACGGCTCGCTGGCCGGCCGAGCCCGGCTGGCGGCGGACCGGCTTGGCTTCCACCCCGCGGAGGCGCTGTACCGCGCGGCCGACGGCTGGGTCGCCATCGACGCGCGCGGAGAGCGGATGAGCCAGGCCCTGGCGGCCGCGCTCGGCCTCGACGGCCTCGGGGCACGCGCCCGGTGGGGGGCCGGGGCGCGCGCGGTGGTCGCGGCCGCCGTCGCCACCCGGCCCGTGGACGCGCTCCTGCGGCTGCTCGCCGACGCCGGCGTGTGGGCCACCCGCTGCGCCGACGACGCGTTCGCCGCCCTGCTCGCGGACGACGCGGCCTGGCAGGCCGCTCTGGTGATCAGCGTGCCGGACCTCCGGTTCGGCCGGGTCACCGGCTGCTTCGGTCCGCTCGTCGACGTCGGGGAGCGGACCGGGCGGCAGGGCACGCACCGCTCGGCGCCGCTGCCAGGGGAACACGCGCACGAGGTGCTCGCCGAGCTGGGGCTCGCGCCGGACGAGCCGGCGCGCCCGGCCGGCGGTGGCGTGCGCGGATCCGGCGAGCCCCCGTTCGTCACTACTAGCTGAGGAACCGGCATGACCTACAAGACGATCGAGTTCACCACGGACGGGCGTCTCGCCTACCTGATGCTGAACCGGCCCGAGCGGCTCAACGCGCTCAACGACGACCTGGAGTCGGAGATCCGGGCGGCCCTGGTCGCGTTCGACCTCGACGACGACCTGTGGGTGCTCATCATCCACGGCGCCGGCCGGGCCTTCTGCGCCGGGCTCGACGTGAAGGAGCACAGCTCGTTCTCCTTCGGCTCCGACGACGCGACCCGCGGGGCGAAGGCTCTGGCCGCGGTGCGCAGCGGGCATGTCGGCGGCGCCCAGCACCTGCGCGGCACCGGCGGCGAGGGCTGGCTCGGGCGGACGGCGAACTACAAGCCGGTGATCGCCGCGGTGCACGGCTACGTGCTTGGCGGTGGGGCGCACCTCGCCGCCGAGTGCGACCTCGTGGTCGCCGCCGAGGACGCCAGGTTCGCGATCAGCGAGACCACGACGGGCATGTCCGGCTCGCGCACCTGGGCAAAGATCAATACCTTCATGCCTTCGAAGATCGCCTCCGAGATGCTCATCACCGGCCGGCGGATCGAGGCCGCGGAGCTGTACCGGCTCGGCCTGGTCAACCGGCTGGTGCCGGCCGGCGAGCACCTGCGCGCCGCCGAGGAGCTGGCCCACGAGGTGCTCAAGGTCCCGCCGCTGGCGGCGCGGGACTCGGTCCGGGTGACCCGCAAGCAGTGGGTCCCGCTCGCCACCCAGCTCGACGAGCAGATGCAGCTGTCCCGCCTCGACCTGACCGAGGATTTCCGGGAGGCCAACCGTGCCTTCGCCGAGCGGCGCGCACCCGTGTTCCGCGCGCGCTGACCAGGGGAGGACGGCGGTGACCCGCGAGGGGGACGACCAGGCCGAGGCCGGCTTCGCGGCCGGACGCGGCCTGCGGGTCGTCGACCTCGGCGCCGGCATGGCGGCGGCCATGGTGAGTGCCCTGCTCGCCGACAGCGGCGCGCTGGTCCAGCGCGTCGCCCCGACCGGCGACGGCGTGTTCGACGAGATCTATCCGGCGCACCGCGCCTGGCGCGCCGCCGCCGTCCCCGCGACGGCGGACGGCCTTGACGAGCTGCTGAGCCGGGCCGACGTGTGCCTGGTTGGCGGCGAGGACCACCCGGCGGTGGCGACCCGCCATGACGCCGCCGCCCTCGCCGCCCGTTTCCCACGGCTCGTGGTGCTCGACCTGACCGGCTACGTCGACGGCCACGCGCCCGGCGCGCCCGCGGTCGACCTGCTGGCGCAGGCGCGCACCGGGCTCGTCGCGGAGCACTACAGCGACCGGCCGCTGTTCTTCGCCGTGCCGTTCCCCACCTACGGCCAGGCCCTCCTCGGCACGCTCGGGGTGTGGGCCGCCCTCGTGGACCTGGCCGGCGGAGGCCGCGGCCAGGTGGTGACGGCGTCGCTGCAGCAGGGCACCGCGCTGTTCATGATGCCGCTGTGGATGTCGGCGGAGCGCGCCGACGCCGAGTTCCACAAGGTGACGCCCAAGGATGTCGAGCACCTGATCTTCCGGTGTGCGGACGGGACGTACGTCCAGTTCGCGATGGGGGTCGAGTCGGCGGTCGCGAAGCTGTACCGGATCCTCGACATCGACGTGCCGGTCGATCCGGCCGACCGCGGGATTCCCAGGCTGGGCGCGACGGCGCAGACCTACTTCGGTGACCGGCCGCTGATCGCCCGGCACGTCGCCCGCAAGCGCCGCGCCGGCATCCTCGCCGCGGCCCGCAGCGTCGGCCTGCCCGCGGCCCCGGTGCTCGAGCCTGGGCAGTTCTGGGCCGACGAGCAGACCGCCGCCAACGGCCTGCTGGTGGAGCGCGCGGGCGCCACCGTGGTCGGCGGCCCGATCAGGCTGACGGGCGCGCGGGAGCGCCCCGGCGGGCGCGCCGCCCCGGCCGCCCCGGCCGCCCGCGGTGGCGGCCCGCTGGCGGGGGTGCGGGTCCTCGACTTCGGCAGCTACGTCGCCGGCCCGTTCGCCTCCAGGCTGCTGGGCGACCTCGGCGCGTCCGTGACCAAGGTCGAGGCGCTGTCCCGGGATCCGAACCGCGGCCTGCAGCGGCACTTCATCGCCTGCCAGTCGGGGAAGCGGGCCATCGCCGTGGACCTGAAGTCCCCGGCCGGCCGGGAGGTGGTGCGTCGGCTGCTGCGCGACGCCGACGTGGTCACCCACAACCTGCGCCCCGCCGCCGCCGCGCGGCTGGGCCTGTCCCCTGAGATGGTGCGCGCGGTCAACCCGGACGCCGTGATGCTGCGGACCTTCGCCTTCGGGCCCACCGGGCCGCGCGTGGACGACCCCGGGTTCGACATGATCATCCAGGCGCTCGTCGGGCTCGAGCGGCGGGCCGGCGGCGCGCAGGGGCCGCCGCTGTGGTATCGGACGCCGTACCTCGACTACGCCGTCGGCGCGATGGGGGCCATCGGGGTCCTGATGGCCTGGCACGAGCGCCTGGTGGCGGGCCGGGTCGGGAACGCCTGGGTCAGCCTGCTCAACGCGGGGATGTTCCTGCTCTCCGACCTGTGCCGCACCTCCGGGGGTGAGCTGCGCGGCGCGCCGGGGCCGGACCCGACCCTGCGCGGCGCGCACCCGGCCGAGCACCTGTACGGCACGGCCGACGGGTGGGTGGCCGTCGCCGCGCGCGACGAGGCTCAGGCACGCGCGCTCTGGGGAGTGCTGCTGCCCGGCGAGCAGCCGCCGCCGCGGGCCGCATGGGACGCCGCGGTGACCGCGCGCTTCGACGCGGCGGCCGCCCGGTGGGAGACCGGCGAGCTGCTCGCGGCGCTCGCCGCGGCGGGCGTCTGGGTTGAGCGGTGCCGGTGCGACGGCCTGGCCGCGCTCACCGCGAGCCCGGCCGCGGCCGCCGCGCACCTGGTCGTGGACCGCGTCGACGACCGGCTCGGGCGCGTCACCGGCAGCCTGGGACCGCTGGTCACCTTCTCGCGGACCGCGCTCGACACCCGGGACCGGCCGGCCGCGCCCGGGTTCGGCGCGCACACGCGGCCGGTCCTCGCCGAGCTCGGCTACCCGGAGCCAGCGATCGACGTGCTGCTGGCGGCGGGCGTCGTCCGCGCCGAACCCTGAACCGCACTTCGTGAGGAGTACCCACATGGCTGGTGACGACGCTGCCCGCGGCGGCACGGTTCCCCCCGAGCTGGCCTACCACTCGCCGTTCAGCGTGGAGGAGGAGCTGTACCGCCAGACCGTGCGCACCTTCCTGGACAAGGAGATCGAGCCGGCCTACCACGAGCTGGGCACCGACAGCGCCGCCCGGCACGAGGCCTGGGCGAAGGCCGGCCGCGCCGGGATCCTGGGCGCGCAGATCCCGGAGGAGTATGGCGGCCCCGGGGGCAGCCCCATCGCGAACGTGCTGCTGTCCTATGAGATCGCCAAGTCGCACTGCTACGGCACCGTCGGCAGCCTGTTCTGCACCGACATCTCCGTCGGCGCGCTACTGGAAGGCGGATCCCCTGAGCTGATCCGCGCGTGGGCGCCGGGCGTCTGCTCCGGCGCGGCGATCCAGGCGATGGCCATCACGGAGCCGGACGCCGGCAGCGACGTGCTGGGCATGCGCTCCTTCGCGGAGCGGGACGGCGACCACTACGTGCTGTCCGGCACCAAGGCCTACATCACCAACGGCGACATCGCCGACGTCCTCTACGTCGTGGCCAGGACCAGCCGGGAACGGCGCGGCCGGAGCCTGTCGATGTTCCTGGTCGATCCGGCTACGGCCGGGGTGAGCAGGCGCAAGATGAAGACGCTGGGCTTCCCCGCTGGCAACACCGCGGAGCTGGCCTTCGACAACGTCCGGGTGCCGGCGGCGCACCGCCTCGGCGCCGAGGGCGACGCGATGAAGATCATGATGAACGCGCTGGGCTACGACCGGCTGCAGATCGGGTTCCGCGCGCTCGGCCAGGCCGAGCTGGCCTTCCGGATGACGCTGGAGTTCACCAGGCGGCGCACCGCGTTCGGCCGGGCCGTCTTCGACTTCCAGAACAGCCAGTTCGCCCTGGCGAGCATGAGGACCGAGATCGAGGTGGGGCGGTCCTGCCTGCACGAGCTGGTACGCAGGACCCGGTCGGGAGTCGCCGAGCCCATCGAGGGCTCCATCGCGAAGCTTTACCTGTGCGAGATGTCCAGCCGGGTGGTCGACGGCTGCATGCAGCTGTTCGGGGCGATGGGCTACATGGACGAGACCCCGCTCGCGCGTATCTACACGTCGAACCGGGTCCTGCGGATCTACGCAGGAACGTCGGAGATCATGCGCCAGACCATCGCGAGGTCGCTGTGAGCGCCGGGGACGGCCCGGTAGCGCGGTGCCCCAGCCACTGACCTTCTGCGCGACATTCCGTTCCTAGGCGCGAGTCCTCGTCAGGCCTCCCGCGGGGTGAAGAGCCACCTGAGTTCCGATTGGTGAGCCGCCGTCGGACCCGGGTGGCCGGTCGTGGGTCGGTCGAGCCCGCCAGGCGCGTGCCTGCGTGATGCCGAAGGCTTGGCAGGTTTCACGAAATATCGTAGACTCTTACGAAATAGCGATGAAGGAGTGCACATGGGCGGCGGCGCGGACCTGTCCCGGCTCGTGGACCCCGCGTCCGTCGTGGTGGTCGGAGCGTCGGACCGGGCTGGCAGCCTCGGCGCCAGGGCGGTGGAGAACCTGCTCGACCACTCCGACTTCACCGGGCGGCCATACCTGGTCAGCCGGACCAGGCAGACCGTGCACGGTCTGGCCTGCTACCCGAGCGTGCTTGACCTGCCCGAGGCGCCCGACGCGGCGATGCTGCTCGTCCCGGCCGCCCAGACGCTCCCGGTGCTGCGCGAGTGCGCCGATCGTGGCGTGAGGTACGCGATCGTCTTCACGTCCGGCTTCGGCGAGACCGGCCCCGAGGGCAGAGCCGCCGAGGCCGAGATGGCGCGGATCGGCCGCGCGGCCGGGATGCGCCTGTACGGGCCGAACTCGCCCGGACTGTGCAACCTCAACAAGCGCATCGGGTTCATGTTCTCCCCGTCCTTCCACCTCGACCAGCGTCCTGGCCCGATCGGCCTGGCCACCCAGGGCGGGGGAATCGGCCGCTGCTTCCTGCAGGCGATGGAGCGCGGCGTCGGCGTGGGGCTGTGGGCGTCCACCGGGAACGAGGTGGACCTGACGGTCGCCGATTTCGTCCGCTACCTCGCCGACGCCGACGACATCAGCGTGATCGCCACGGCCATAGAGGGCGTCCGCAACGGCCCGGCCTTCGTCGACGCCGCGCTGTACGCGGCGGAACGGGGCAAGCCGGTGGTGGCGCTGAAGGTGGGGCGTTCGGACTACGGCGCGCGCGCCGTCGCCTCGCACACCGGCTCGCTGTCCGGGGCCGCCGCGGTGAACAGCGCGGTGCTGCGCCAGATCGGGGTCGTCGAGGTGGACGACATGGACGAGCTGATCGAGTCCGCGGCCCTGTTCGCGCGCAGGCGGCCCACCGGCGGCGAGCGGGTGGCCGTCTACGGGTTCTCCGGCGGGGGGTGTGCGCTGTCGGCCGACGCGGTCGGCCAGGCCGGGCTCGAGCTGGCGACGTTCACCTCGGCAACCGACACGACGCTGCGCGCGGTGCTGCCGGACTACGCCGCGGTCGGCAACCCGGTGGACGCCACCTCGGACATCCTCACTCGCCCGGAGATCGGCCACGCGAGCCTCCAGGCGGTCGCCGACGACCCGGACGTCGGCGTCGTGCTGTACCCCTTCCCGTGCGACTACGCGGAGCTGACTGGCACGATCGCGGCGTCGATCGCCGCCGTGCAGCGGCAGACCGACACCCCGATCCTCCCGGTCTGGATGAGCGACCGGCTCGGGCCCGGCTACGCCGAGCTGGTCGACGGCGGCCTGGTACCCGTCCGCAGCGTGCGCAACGGCGTGGCCGCGCTGCGACGCTGGGTGTGGCGCGGCCAGTGGCGGCCGGCGGACGGGTGGCGGCCGCTGGGCACGCCCGCCTCGGGCGAGGGCCGGGTGACCCTGACCGAGCCGGCGGCCAAGGAGCTGCTCGGCCGCCACGGCGTGGCGGTGCCGGTCTCGGGGGTCGCGGGCTGCGCGGACGAGGCCGTCGCGATCGCCGGACGAGTGGGCTATCCGGTGGTCGTCAAGGTGGTGAGCGAGCAGATCACCCACAAGTCCGACGTCGGCGGCGTGGCGCTGGGACTGGAGGACGCGGCGCAGGTGCGGGCCGGCCACGAGCGGGTCCTGGCCGCCGCGCGGGCGGCCCGGCCCGACGCCGGCCTGCTGGGGACCCTCGTCGAGCCGATGGCGCCGGCGGGCCTCGACGTGCTGGTGGGCGTGACCGGGGATCCCGTCTTCGGGCCGGTCCTCACCTTTGGCCTCGGCGGCGTTCTCGTGGAGCTGTTCGACGACGCCGCGCGCAGGCTGCTCCCGCTGGACCTCGCGCAGGCCCGCGCGCTCATCGACGAGCCGCGCTGCGCGGCGCTGCTGCGCGGGGTGCGGGGAGCCGGGCCGTACGACGTGGACGCGCTCGCGGCGCTGCTGGTGGCGGTGTCCCGGGTGGTGGAGCGGTACCCCAGCCAGGTGGTCGAGCTTGAGCTGAACCCGGTCCGCGTGCTGCCCGCCGGCCAGGGCGTGCTCGCCCTCGACGCTGTGCTGGTGGTCACGGGCGAGCTGGAGGGAGAGTTTTGATCAAAACCGAGATCGGCCAGACGACCCCCGAGCGGATCACGGTTCGCGGGCACGACCTGGCCAACGAACTGATCGGGCAGATCGACTTCGTCGACATGCTGATGCTTGTCGTCGTCGGGCGCCGGTGTCAGGGCAACGAGAAAGAAATGATCAACACGATCCTGGTGACGGTCACCGACCACGGGCTCACCCCGAGCGCGCTCGCGGCCCGGCTGACCTTCACCGGCGCCCCCGAGGCCCCGCAGGCGGCCGTGGCGGCCGGCCTGCTCGGCGCCGGCAGCGTCCTGCTCGGCGCCATGCAGGACGCCGCGGTCATGCTGCGCGCGGCGGCGGCGGGGCTCACCTGGGACAGCCCGGACGGCGAGATCGCCGGCGTGGCCAAGCGGTACGTGGCCGAGCGCCGGGCCGCCCGCCAGCCGCTGTACGGCCTCGGGCACAACATCCACGTCAACGGGGACCCGCGGGTGCCGGTGCTGCGGGCGGTGTCGGAACGCAACGGGTACTTCGGCCACCACTGGCGCCTGCTGCTGGCGATGGACGAGGCGAGCCGCGCGGCGTACGGGCGGCGGCTGCCCGCCAATACCGCCGGGGCCGTCGGGGCGATGATCTTGAGCATGGGCCTGCCGCTGCACCTGGCCCGCGGGCTCAGCCTGGTCGGCCGGTGCGCCGGCCTCGTCGGCCACCTCGTCGAAGAAGAACAGCACCCGACCGGGTCGGAGCTGTGGAGCCTCGTGCTGCGCCAGGACGAGCGCAACGTTCTGCCGGAGGATCGCCATGCTGCGCGGTGAGGCCAATGAGGAGCTGTCCCGGGTGGGCAAGGGCACGCCGATGGGCGAGCTCTTCCGGCGGTTCTGGCTGCCCGCCCTGCTCACCTCCGAGGTCGAGGCCCCGGACGGCCCCCCGGTGCGGCTGCGCATCCTCGGCGAGGACCTGGTCGCCTTCCGTGACAGCAGCGGACGGGTCGGCCTCGTCAGCGCCTACTGCTCGCACCGGCTCGCCCCGTTGTTCTTCGGCCGCAACGAGGACGGCGGAATCCGGTGTGTCTACCACGGCTGGAAGTTCGACGCCGAGGGCCGGTGCCTGGAGACCCCGAACGTCCCGGCGGGCGCCCCGGACATCCGCGACAGGGTCGGTATCACCGCCTACCCGGTGCGCGAGGCCGGCGGAGTCGTCTGGGCCTACCTGGGGCCGAAGGAGCACGAGCCGCGGTTCCCCGGCCTCGAGTACGCGCACGTGCCGCCGGGGCACGCGTTCGCCGCGCGGTGGCTGCAGCGGACCAACTGGTCCCAGGGGCTGGAAGGCGAGATCGACAGCTCGCACATCAGCTGGCTGCACCGGGACTTCGACCGCGACACCACGAAGCAGAAGGTCACCGGGGCGCAGCTGTCGGCTGACGCCGCGCCACACATCGAGCTGCGGCAGACCGACTACGGCCTCGTCTACGGCGCCCGGCGTGACCACGAGGGCCAGTACCTCTGGCGGGTCACCCAGCTCATCCTGCCGATGTTCAGCCTGATCCCGCGCGGCCCCGGCGCTTTCGCCGCCGGTGGTGGGCGCGCCTGGGTGCCGGTGGATGACAACTGCACGACGGTGTTCACCTTCGGCTACCGCGTCGACCACCCGATCGACGAGGACGAGCTGGCCTCGTACTACCGCAGCGGCGCGCTCTTCCCGCCGCGTACGCAGCCGGGGCGGTACCAGCTCCCGGACGGCTACGTGATCGACACCTGGCTGCCGGTCGCGAACAAGGAGAACGACTACCTGATCGACCGGGAGATGCAGCGGACCGCCAACTTCACCGGGATCTGGGGCGTGCACGACCAGGACCGGGCGCTGGCGGAGAACTCCCGCGGCATTGGCGGCACCAGCCCCGGGGTCGCCGACCGGTCGTTCGAGCACCTGGTCAGCTCGGACCGCGCGGTCGTGACCGTCCGCCGGATCCTGCTCAACCTCGCCGACGCGTTGCGCAAGGGCGTCGAGCCCGCCATCGTCGCGGACCCGGAGCTGTTCGCCGTCCGGGCGATCAGCAAGCTCAGCCCGCTCGCGGCCTTCGACGCGTTCATGGCCGAGTACGGCCACGAGATGCGGGCGTCGGGTGCCCGCGCGCCGGTCCCGGCGGAGTGAGGCGGGAATGACGCACCGTCCGCTCGGTCTCGGGCTGATCGGCCTCGGCCTCGCCGGGGGCGTGATGGCCGCCGCCGCGCGCACCCACCCTGGCGTCCAGCTCGTCGGCGCCGCCGAGCCCAGCCCCGAGCTGCGCCGGCGGTTCGAGGCCGGCGAAGGCCTGCCCACCTACGCCGACATCGACGGCCTGCTCACCAGGCCCGAGGTCGACGCGGTGTACGTCGCGACCCCGCACCAGCTGCACCGGGAGCACACCCTCGCCGCCGCCGCGGCCGGCAAGCATGTCATCGTCGAGAAGCCCATGGCCCTGGACGCCGCCCACTGCGACGAGATGATCGCCGCTGCCGCCGCGGCCGGGACCATGCTGGTCGTGGGCCACACCCACGGGTTCGACCCCGCGGTTCTGGTCATCCGGGACCTGGTGGCCTCGGGGAGCTACGGCCCGCTCGGCATGGTCGCGCTGTGGAACTACACCGACTTCCTGTACCGGCCACGGCGGCCGGAGGAGCTGGACAGCGCCCGCGGCGGCGGGATCCTGTACAACCAGGTGCCGCACCAGATCGACGTCGCCCGCACGATCGCGGCCCAGCCGGTGCGGGCGGTCCGGGCCGTCGCGTCGGTGCTCGACCCGGCCCGGCCCGTGGAGGGCGCCTGCGCCGCGCTGGTCGAGTTCGCCGACCACGGGGCGGCGAGCCTGGTCTACAGCGGCTACGACCACTTCGACAGCGACGAGCTGCACGGCTGGGTCGCCGAGGGCGGCGGCCGCCGGTCGCCGGCGCACGGCTCGGCCCGCCGCGCGCTGCGTGGGATGTCGGCCAGCGCGGAGGCGCGGGCGCGGGCCCGGCACCTCGGGTACGGCGCCCGCCCGGCCGTGCCCCCGGCGCACCAGCCGCACTTCGGCGAGCTGGTGGTCACCTGCGCGCACGCGGACTTCCGCTGCGGCACGGATGAGGTGACCGCCTACACCGAGCGCGGCGTCGAGCGGGTCGCGGTGCCGGGCCGGCCCTGGTGGCCGGGGCGCGGAGACGTCCTGCAGGAGCTGGTCGACGCCGTGGTCCATGGCCGCCCCGCGTTCCATGACGGCTCCTTCGGCCGGGAGACCGTCCGTACGGCGCTCGCCATCGCACAGTCCGCCCGTGAGCGACGCGAAGTGTTGCTCGATCCGAGGGAGGTGACGGCTCCACATGAGCGGGTCCACTGAGAACCTGGAACTGCGCGTCCGGACGGTCCGGTGGGAGGCGGACGGCGTGCTGTCCTGCGAGCTCGTGCGCCCCGACGGATCCGCTCTGCCGCCGTTCACCGCCGGGGCGCACGTCGACCTGAGCCTGCCGAACGGCCTGGTCCGCGGCTATTCGCTGTGCGGCGACCAGGGGGACTGGTACCGGTACGTCGTCGCGGTCAACCGGGACGCGCACAGCCGCGGCGGCTCGGCGTGGATCCACGACAGCCTCCGTCCGGGACAGCTCCTCGAGGTGTCCGCGCCGCGCAACAACTTCCCGCTCGTCGAGGACGCCGCGGACAGCGTGCTCATCGCGGGCGGGATCGGGGTCACCCCGCTGCTGGGCATGGCGCGCCGGCTGGCCGCCCTCGGCCGCGAGTGGACCCTGCACCTGGCCGTGCGGACCAGGGGACAGGCTGCCTTCCTGGAGGAGCTACGCGCGCTCGCCGGTGACCGGCCCGACCGGGTGCGCCTGCACGTCGACGAGGAGGACGGCGGCAAGGTGCTCGACCTCGCCGGCGTGCTGGCCGGGCTGGGCGACGCAACGCACGTCTACTGCTGCGGGCCGCTGCCGATGCTGGAGGCATTCGAGAAGCAGGCCGCCGGCGTGCCCGCCGAGCGCCGGCACGTCGAGTACTTCGCCGCGGCCCAGGCGCCGGCTACCGAGGGCGGCTTCGAGGTGGAGCTGGCGCGCACCGGGCGGACGGTCCGGGTGCCCGCGGGCCGGACCATCCTGGAGACGCTGCTCGAAGCCGGGATCGCCTGCTACTACTCGTGCACCGAAGGCGTCTGCGGCTCCTGCGAGACGCCGGTCCTCGGCGGCGAGCCTGACCACCGCGACGAGGTGCTCACCGACCAGGAGAAGGAAGCCGGCGGCACCATGATGATCTGCTGCTCCGGTTCCAGGAGCGCCCGGCTGGTGCTCGACCTCTGATGGACGTTCACGCTGGCTCGGGACGCGCGGGCGGCCGCTCGCCGCTGCCCGGCGGATTCCGCGCGCGGAGGGACAGGCATGGCTGAGATCGTGCTGGGGATCGGGACGTCGCACAGCCCGCTGCTGGCGATCGGCCCCGCGCTGTGGGCGGACCGGGCCAGGGACGACTACCGCAAGCAAAAGCTGTTCCTGGCGGACGGCCGGGTGGTGTCCTATCCCGAGCTGGAGCACGAGGCCGGCGGCCGGTACCAGGACAGCGCGACCGCGCAGCGGTTCGCCGTGCAGGCGAGCCGGGCCCGGCAGGCGCTGGACCGGCTCGCGCGGGCCATCGAGGCCGCCGCGCCGGACGCGCTGGTCATCATCGGCGACGACCAGGAGGAGCTGTTCAGCCGGGCGCACCTGCCGGCCATCGCCGTCTACACCGGGCCGGAGCTCGTCATGCACCCGAAGAACGAGGTCAGCCCGGGCCTGCCGGCCTGGTACCGCGAGGCGAACAAGGGCTACAAGATGGACGCCGTCCACCGGCACCCGGTCGCCCGGGAGCTGTCCGACAGCCTGGTCGACGGGCTGGTCGGGGCGGGCGTGGACGTCGCGGTCGCCAGCGAGGTCCGCGACCCCTACCAGGCCGGCTTCGGCCACGCCTACGGGTTCGTCCTGCACCGCCTGTGCGGTGATCGCCCGATCCCGGTCCTGCCGGTGCTGCTCAACACCTACTACCCGCCGAACGTTCCCCGGCCCAGCCGCTGCTACGACGTCGGCACGGTCATCGGCCAGGTGCTGGCCGCCCGGCCGGGCGCCGAACGGGTCGCGATCGTGGCCTCCGGCGGCCTGAGCCACTTCGCCGTGGACGAGGAGCTCGACCGCAGGGTGATCCGCGCCCTGGAGACTGGCGATGCCGAGGCGCTGCGGGCGCTGCCGCCAAGCGGCCTGCGCTCCGGCAACTCGGAGATCCTCAACTGGGTCATGGCCGCGGGCGCGCTGGCCGGGCTCACCGTCACCGACACCGAGTACATCCCCGTGCGCCGCACGCCGGCCGGAACGGGGATCGGGCTCGCCTTCCTTGCCTGGCACCCCGCCGCCTGAGACGGAGCCTCAACATGATCATCGACATCCACGGGCATCTCATCACTCCGCCGGCCGTCTTCGCCGTGCGGACCGTGCTGCAGGCGTCGAACGGCCAGCACTCGAAGGAGTGGTACGTCGACCGGTACATCAAGGACGCGGAGATCGAGGCGGCCGCGCACCGCGGGGTGACCCTGATGGACCAGGTGGGCACCGACGTCCAGTTCCTCTCGCCCCGGCCGTTCGCGCTCATGCACTCCCACCCGGTCGCGCGCGACGTGCGGCTGTGGGTCGAGCTGCAGAACGACCTGATCCACCGCACCGTCTGCCTGCACCCCGACCGCTACCGCGGGATGGCCGGCCTGCCCCAGGTCGCGGGGGAGCCGGTCGACATCGTCTTCCCCGAGCTGGACCGCACCGTCGGCGAGCTCGGCTTCGTCGGGGTGCTGCTGAACCCGGACCCCGACGAGGGCGGCGGCCGGTCGCCGCGGTTGTCCGACCCGTACTGGTACCCGCTCTGGGCGAAGCTGGTCGAGCTGGACGCGCCGGCCCTCGTGCACAGCGCCGGCTGCCGCGGCCGGGAGACCTACGACGAGCACTTCGCCACCGAGGAGAGCCTGGCGGTCACCTCGCTCACCCATTCCGAGGTGTTCGACCGGTTCCCCGACCTGAAGATCATCATCAGTCACGGCGGCGGGTCCATCCCCTACCAGATCGGCCGCTGGCGGGCGCACTTCTGGCTGGACCTGGCGACCAGGAAGAAGCACATCGCGCAGTACTTCCGCGACCTTGAGCTCGCCGGCCTGGAGGGCACCGAGCTGCCGGAGCCGCCGGCGGACCTCGCCAGCTACGACGACGCGCTGCGCCAGCTGTGGTTCGACACGGACGTCCACAGCGAGCACTCCCTCGAGCTGTTGTTCAGGACGGTCGGGCCGGACCGGTGCCTGTTCGGCACGGAGCGGCCGGGCAGCGGCGGCGCCGTCAACCCGCGGACGGGACGGTCGTTCGAGGACTTCAAGTACACGATCGACCGCATCGGCGCCCTGACCGACGACGACCGCGCCCAGATCTACGAGCACAACGCGCGCCGGGTGTTCACGAGGCTGGGCTCGTGACCGCCCGCGGGAGCACCGTCGCCGGGACCATGGCGGCGGGCCTGGTGCGTGCCGCCGCCGAGCTGCCCGCCGCGACCCTGCACGAGGCGGCCGGGAAGGCAGGCGCGCTGCCCGCCGGGCTCGGCCCGGTCCGGCCGGGGATGCGGCTCGCCGGCCGCGCGCTGCCGGTGCTGTCCCCGCCGGGGGACAACCTCTGGCTGCACCGCGCGATCTACACGGCCGAGCCGGGCGACGTGCTGGTCGTCGGCTTCGGGCCGGGCGGTGACCCCCGGCAGCACGGGCACTGGGGCGAGGTGATGGCGGCCGCCGCGCTGCGGCGTGGCATCACCGGGCTTGTCATCGACGGCGGCGTCCGCGACGCCGAGGCGCTCGAGCGCCGGGGCTTCCCGACGTTCGCCGCCTCGCTGTGCATCCGCGGCACCACGAAGGACCCGGACGGGCGCGGCGCCGTCGGCGCGCCGGTGCGGATCGGCGCGGTGACGGTGTGCCGGGGCGACCTGGTCGTGGCCGACGCCGACGGCGTCGTCGTGCTGCCGGCCGCCACCGCCGCGGCGGCCGTGCGCGCCGCCCAGGATCGGGAGGCCGCCGAGCAGGCCATCTTCGCCCGGCTCGCGGCCGGCGAGTCGACGATCGACATCTACCGGCTGCCGGCCGGGGGAGGCCAGCAGTGATCCGCCGCTTCGTCGCCGTGCCCGGCGAGGACGAGCGGCCCGCCCAGAA
The DNA here is from genome assembly GCF_000966285.1 of Pseudofrankia sp. DC12. Lineage (NCBI taxonomy): Bacteria > Bacillati > Actinomycetota > Actinomycetes > Frankiales > Frankiaceae > Pseudofrankia > Pseudofrankia sp. DC12. Next base: position 2,052,175 of record NZ_KQ031391.1, on the reverse strand, counting down.
CGACAAGCAGGCTGACCGGGATGAGGAGCACGATGGCTGACGACCTGACCGAGCAGCTCGCGGCGCTCGACACCTGCGCCGTCTCGGACGCGCTCGACCAGCTTGGCCTGACCGGCGTGGCGCTCGGCTTGTCCTGCCTGACCGGCCCGGCCCGGGCCGCCGGCCGGGTTCTCACGGTGCGCCTGATCGAGGCCGCCGGCGCCGGGCCGAGCCGCCAGCACCTGGGCACCGCGGCGGTCGAGGCCGCAGGGCCCGGTGACGTGATCGTCGTGGACAACGGAGGCCGCGCGGGGGTGTCGGGCTGGGGCGGGACTCTCGCGCTCGCCGCGGTGCGGCGCGGGGTGCGCGCCGTCATCGTGGACGGTGCGTGCCGCGACGTCGACGAGAGCCGGGAGCTGGGCCTGCCGGTGTTCGCCAGGGCCGCGGTGCCGCTGACCGCGCGGGGCCGGGTCGCCGAGGAGGACTGGAACGTCCCGGTACGGATCTGCGGCGTCGCAGTGACGCCGGGCGACTATGTGATCGCCGATGGCAGTGGCGTCGTGTTCGTCCCGGCCGCGCGGGCCGAGGAGGTCGTCGCCGCCGCCAGCCGGATCGCCGAGCGCGAGCGGCTGATGGCCGACCAGGTCAGGCAGGGAGTCCCCGTGTCGCAGGTGATGGGCGCCAGCTACGAGACGATGTTGCGGGAACGGTCGTGACAACCATCGAGAGCACCGAGGCGGCGCGGACCGCCGCCGCCCTGGCCGAGCTCAGCTGCACCGACGTCAGCGACGCGCTGGACCGGCTTGGCCTCACCGGGCAGTGTCTGGGAATCAGGCCGCTGGACCGGTCGTTCCGGCTGCTGGGGCAGGCCTGGACCCTGCGCTACGGGCCGGTCGGGACCGACCCCGGCACGGTCGGGGACTACATCGACGATCTCGGCCCCGGCCAGGTCGTCGTCCTGGACAACCAGGGGCGCCTCGACGTGACCGTGTGGGGCGACCTGCTGACCGCGGCCGCCGCGCGGGCCGGGATCGCCGGCACGGTTATCGACGGCGTCTGCCGGGACGTCGACCGGTCGATCACCCTCGGCTACCCCATCTTCGCGCGCGGGAACTGGATGCGGACCGGCAAGGACCGGGTGCGGGTCGAGGCGACCGGCGAGCCGGTCTGCGTCGGCGGGGTGCGCGTCGAGCCCGGCGACTGGCTGCTCGGTGACGGCGACGGCGTCGTCGTTATCCCGGCCGCCAAGGCCGGCGAAGTGGTCGCGGCCGCCCGGGAGATCCACGATGCGGAGGAACGGATCCGCGCGGCCGTCGAAGCCGGGGCGACCCTGCGCGCGGCACGTGAGCAGTTCGGCTACCACCGGCTGCAGACCAGGCACCGGCCGTCGTGAGCAGGCGGCTGGGCGGACCACGAGGTCGACAAGAGGACGCAGATGGCACCGACGGATGAGGCACAGCGGTTCACGGGCTGGCCGGTGCTGGGCGGCCCGCCGCCGGCCGGCGGCGTGGCGTGGGTGATCGGGGTCGGCGCGCGCCAGGGGACCGGCGCGGCGATCGCGCGGCGGCTCGCGGCCGGCGGCATGCACGTCCTGGTGACCGGGCGGACCGAGGAGAAGCTCGCCGCCGTCGTCGCGGACATCGAGGACAAGGGCGGCACGGCGGCCAGCGCCGTCGCCGACGCCGGCACCGAGGCGGGGCTCGCCGGCCCGCTCGCCAAGCTCGACGAGCTCGGCCCGCCCCTGGTCTGCGTCTACAATGCGGGCGGCTCGCAGTGGCGGCCCAGCATCCTGGACATGGACGCCCAGTTCTTCGAGAGCGTCTGGCGGACGAACTGCCTCGGCAGCTTCCTGGTCGCCAGGGAGGCGGCCCGGCGGATGACGGCCCGCGGCGGCGGGGCGATCCTGTTCACCGGGTCGGTCTCCGGCCTGGTCGGGCGGCCGAAGCTGGCCGCCTACGCGTCGGCGAAGTTCGGGCAGCGCGCGCTCGTGCAGGCGCTCGCCCGGGAGTTCGCGCCGCGCAACATCCACGTCGCCAACGTGATCCCGCACGGCCCGATCGACGGCGACCGGCTCAACAGCCAGTTCCCGGACGCGAAGGACCGGCGCCCGGTCGACGGCATGATCGGCATCGACGCGATTGCCGAGACGTTCTGGCAGCTGCTCGTGCAGCCGCGCAGCGCCTGGACTCTGGAGATCGACCTGCGGCCCTACTGCGAGCCGTTCTCGGTCTGACGGGCTGCATCCCCGGACCTCGGCATGCGACGTGTCGTGGTTAGCCACGAGACTTCGGTGATCGTGCCGGGCGGCCCGCGAGCGCGCGGGCGTGGCCAGTCCTGGAGCGCGCCGTCATTCAGCCGCTGGGACCTTGGCTTTCTGTTCGTGGCTGTCCCACCGGGGGCCCCGGCCGGGTCCCGCGCGTGTTCGCCCAGTCGCTCTTGACGCAGATTACGAGGGAACGTAAAGTCCATCGAAATCCCGTCATCTGACCCGATGGGCGCCGAGCGGTCGACCAGGCGGCTGGCCGCACGCACCGCATCAGCTCACGCGACCGAGCCGGCTGTGCCCGACGGTCGCCTCGTGTCATGAAGATCGGCCGTCGCCGGCCGTCACGGGACAGGGCTGTCGACGAGTTCCGTCGAACCACTCTCATCGCCTCATCCACTTTCATGCCTTTAGGAGGCATTCATGGAGGTTGCCTTACTGTCGTTCCGCCGTCGGCGGATGTTGGTCGCTCTTGCCGCCACAGCAGCCGTGACGCTCGCTGGGTGCGGCGGCGGAGGCGGCAGCAGCGGCGGCGGCGGCGGCACGCCGTCCTCGAGCGAGCCGATCAAGGTCATGTCCTGGGCGCCGCTCGCGAACCCGAAGGTCGCGTTCCCGCAGGTCAAGGCCGCGGCCGAGGCCCGGGTAAGGGCGATCAACGACGCGGGCGGCATCCGGGGCCACCGGCTTGAGCTGGTCTTCTGCGACACGAACTACGACCCGAACACCGAGGCCGGGTGTGCGCGGCAGGCGCAGCAGGAGAAGGCCGCCGCGGTGGTCGGCGCCTTCACGTCCTTCCCCGGCACCTACTCCGTCCTCGAACGGGCCGGCATCCCGGCCATCGGGACTATCGGGCTGTTCTCGCAGGAGCTGAGCAGCCCGGTGTCGTACCCGCTCGCTGGCGGTGTTCCCGCCTGGTACACCGGCGCGGTCACCGAGCTGCGCGACGCGGGAGCCAAGACGCTGGGCCTGGTCGTCTGCAACAGCCCCGCCTGCTCCTACGCCGGTAAGATCGTTGAGGATGTGGTACCCCGGGCCGGGCTGCGGCTGACCGCCGTGGGGACCGTGCCGACCGGTACTCCCGACCCGTCCGCCGCGGTCGCCCAGGCCATCGCCGGCACCCCGGACGGCGTCGTCCTCGCGCTGCCGCCCAGCAGCATCCCGAAGGTCGTCCAGGCGCTCCGGGCGGCCCACTACGGCGGCAAGATCGCGTCTGTGAGCAGCGTCTTCCCGTCGGCGATCCTGCGGGCACTGGGCTCCGCCGCCGACGGCATCCTGCTGACCAGCCAGGTCAAGCCGCTCAGCGAGACCAGCGACCCGGCGATCGCGCAGTTCGGCAAGGAGCTCAGCGCGGCCAGCCCCAGCACCGGGAAGGACGAGTCCGCCGAGATCGCCTGGGGCGCCTTCGTGCTGTTCGAGAAGCTCGCCGGCAAGCTCGGCACGGTAAACGCGAGCACCGTCCAGGCCGCACTGCGCGGCCTGGACAAGCCGATCGGCATCGGCATCACCGCGCCGTACTCGACAGTGGGGAAGACCTCCCCGGTGGCGGACGCGCCGCGGCTGTTCAACCCGACCGTCTACTACAACCACATCGAGAACGGCGTGATCGTCGCCTCCTCGGACACCGCGGTGAACCCGTTCGCCGGCCTGGCAGCCGGGTCCTGACGGCCGGCCAGGCGAAGACCGGGAGCAGATCACATGCCCACTGGTGACGGGCCGCCGCCCGTGCTCGAAGCGCGCGGGCTGACCGCAGGCTACGGAGATCTGGCGGCGGTCCGCGGCATCGCCCTGCGGGTCGCCCCTGGCGAGATCGTCGCACTGTTCGGCGCGAACGGCGCCGGCAAGACGACCACGCTGCTGGCGCTGGTCGGTGAGCTGCCCCGCGGCGCGGGGGAGGTGCGCTGGCTGGGCCGGCCCACCAGGTCCGCACTGCACCAGCTGGCCCGCGACGGCCTGGCTTTTGTCCCCGAGCAGCGGTCCGTGCTGGCGAGCATGTCGGTACGGGACAACCTGCTGCTCGGGCGGGGCGGGGTCGACGCCGCGGTGGAGATCTTCCCGGAGCTGCGTCCGCTGCTCGGCCGCCGGGCAGGCCTGCTGTCCGGCGGCGAGCAGCAGATGCTGACCCTGGCCAGGGCGCTCGCCGCGCGGCCGGCGGCGCTGCTGGTCGACGAGCTGTCGCTCGGCCTCGCCCCGATCGTGGTGGAGCGGCTCTTCGCGGCGCTGCAGGACGCGGCGCGCGTCCAGCGGGTCGCGGTGCTGCTGGTCGAGCAGGAGGCCCGCCGCGCGCTGGGCGTCGCCGACCGCTGGTACCTGCTGCGCGGCGGCGAGGTCGTCGCTTCCGGCGACGCGGCGGGGGCGGACCGGCTGGAGCGCGAGTACCTGGCCGGTATCTCCCCGGCGACCTGAGCTGGAACGGAGAACTCGACAACTGATGGACGTCTTACGGTTCGCTCTGCTCGGGCTGGCCTCGGGGGCGGTCTTCGCCTTGGTCGCGCAGGCTCTGGTCCTGACCTACCGGGCCTCGGGCATCCTCAACCTGGCCCAGGGCGCCTTCACGATGGTGGGCGCGTACAGCTACTACCAGCTCGCGGACTGGGGAGCGCCGCTGGCGGCCGCGGTGGTGGGCGCCGTGCTCCTCAGCGGCCTGCTGGGAATCGGCGTGTTCACGGCCGTCATCCGGCCGTTGCGCCGCTCCTCGGGCCTGACCAGGGTCGTCGCCACGCTCGGGGTGCTCATGGTCCTGCAGTCGGTGGTGATCCTCTGCTACGGGATCGACGTCCGGCCGGCACCGTCGTGGCTGCCGACCCGGACCATCGAGATCGTCAAGGGCACCCCGGTCGGCCTGGACCGCTACGCGATCGTGCTGATCGGCTGCGCGGCCACCGCGGGCCTCTGGGCCGTCTACCGGCACACCCGGTTCGGGCGGGTCACCTCGGCGGTCGCCGAGAACCCCCAGGCGGCGGCGAGCCTGGGCCACTCCCCTGGCCGGGTCGCCGCGCTGAACTGGGGGCTGGGCTCGGCGCTGGCCGGGATCGCCGGCACGATGATCGGCCCGATCATCTACCTCGAGCCGACCCAGCTCGTGCTGCTGGTGCTGCCGGCGCTGGCCGCCGCGATGATCGGTGGCTTCGCGTCGTTCCCGCTGGCGTTCGCGGCGGCGCTGGGCATCGGGGTGGCGCAGGGCTGGCTGCAGCGGTACGTCGACAACCCGGGCTGGTCGACCGCGGTGCCGTTCCTGGCGGTCATCGGCTGGCTGGTGCTGCGGGGGCGAGGACTGCCGCTGCGCAGCCATCTCCTCGACCGGCTGCCCGCGGCCGGGAGCGGGCGGCTGCGCCCGGGCGCGCTGGCTGTCCTGCTCGGAGGGCTGTGCGTGCTGGTGCTGTTCGGCCTGTCCGCGCAGTGGTCGGCCGCGTTCAGCTCCACCGTCCTGACGGCGGTCGTGTGCCTCTCGGTCGTCGTCGTGACCGGGTTCGCCGGGCAGCTCTCCCTCGCCCAGTACGTCCTGGCCGGTGTCGGGGCGCTGGTCGCGGCAAAGCTCTCCGCAACCGTGCCGTTCGCGCTCGCCGTGCCGCTGGCCGTGCTGGCCACCGCCGCGATCGGCGCGGTCATCGGGCTGCCCTCACTGCGCACCAGGGGGGTGACACTGGCCGTCGTCACCCTGGGCCTCGCCGACGTGCTCTACCAGCTCGTGCTGGACAACAACGATGTCAACGGGGGCACCGCCGGGCTGCCCGTCGCCGCGCCGACGCTGTTCGGCTGGAACATCGACCCGCTGGCGCACCCGGAACGTTACGCGCTGGTCGCCCTGGGGGCGCTGGTCGTGGTCGCGGTCGCAGTGTCCAACCTGCGGCGCGGCGCCGTGGGGCGGCGGCTGCTCGCGGTGCGCTCGAACGAGCGGGCGGCGGCGGCGCTCGGCATCGGAGTCTACGGCGCCAAGCTCTACGCGTTCACGGTCGCGGCGGCGATAGCGGCCCTCGGCGGGGTGCTGCTGGCCTACCAGCAGTTCGTGGTGCTCACCCCGCAGTTCGCGGTGTTCACCTCGCTGGTCGTGGTCGGCGTGACCGTGGCCGGGGGCGTCGGGATGATCGGCGGCGCGCTGGTCGGCTCGCTGCTGATGCCGGGCGGGGTGACCAGCCAGCTGCTGCACGGAGTGCCGGACATCAACGTCTATCTTCCGCTGGCCGGCGGGCTGTTCCTGTTGGCCGGCCTGCGGATGGCGCCGGACGGGCTGGTCGAGCTGAACCGGCGGACGCTGGCACGCCTGCGCCGCCGGGCCGGCGCGGCCGGCGTGCCGGCTGCCGCGGAGCCGGCCGAGCGGCGGGACCGGGCGCAGCGGCGGCGCTTCGAGGGACGCGCGCTGCGCATCGACGGGCTGTGCGTCGGCTTCGGTGGCGTACACGCGCTCACGGATGTCTCGCTGCGGGTCGGGCCGGGGCAGGTGCACGGCCTCATCGGGCCGAACGGCGCCGGCAAGACCACCCTCATCGACGCCGTCACGGGGTTCGTCAGCCCGTCCGCGGGCTCTGTCTGGCTCGGGGACACCGCGGTCGACGGCTGGAGCGCGCGCCGCCGGGCCCGCGGTGGCCTGGTCCGCTCGTTCCAGTCCCTTGAGCTCTTCTCCGACCTGACGGTGCGGGAGAACCTCGCCGTCTCCTGCGACGACGGCCGGCGCCTGCGCTACCTCACCGACCTCGTGTACCCGGGGCGGGTCCGCCTGAGCGCGGACGCGCTGGACGCGGTCGAGCAGTGCGGCCTCGCCGCCGACCTCGGCCTCGCTCCCGAGGCGCTGCCGTTCGGCCGCCGCAGACTGGTGGCGATCGCGCGGGCCATCGCCGCCGGGCCGTCCGTGCTGCTCCTCGACGAGCCGGCCGCGGGCCTGGACACCAACGAGGCGGCTGAGCTGGGCCGGCTGATCCGGTCGGTCGCCGATCGCGGTGTGGCGGTGCTGCTCGTCGAGCACCGTGTGGACCTCATCGCTTCCTGTTGCGACGTCGTCACCGTGCTGCGGTCCGGCCAGGTCCTCTCAACCGGGGAGCCGGGCGACGTCCTGACCCGGCCCGAGGTGCTGGACGCCTACCTGGGCACCCGCCCGTCCCCGAAGCCAGCGGAGGTGGAGCGGGAAGAAGCTGGAACGTCCGCCGTATCCGGCACCGGTCAGGCTGTCGGCGGGCCGGAACGCGCTGACCTGCTCGGCTGACAGCATGAGCGGTCTTGCCGAAGCCCTCCGGACCACCGGGTTCGGTACGTCCACAACTAGTCAGCCGCGCGCCGGTCCGGGCCTAGGCCTGGCCGTGCCTGTCCGGCGCTGTGGGGCCGGGGTGGTGGCGGCCGGTGATGATCCAGGTGCCGGCGACGATGACGGCGGCGAACAGGAGGAGCCCGGCGCCGAGGATGGCGAGCAGGACCGCGCGGTCGCGCAGCGGCATGGTGCCGGTGAGGGTGATCTGGAGGGAGCCGATGGCGAACGCGATGGCGGCGGTGAAGATGGTGACGAGTTCGACGGCGCGGACCGCGGAGGCCTGGAGGGTTCGGCGCAGGTCGCGGTTGGCGGTGTCCTGGTCGCGCCAGCGGGTCTGCTGGTGGCGGGTCCAGGTGGCGCGGTCGAGTCCTTCCTGGGCCATCTCGCGTTCCCGCAGGTACTGCCCTTGCAGGAGTTCGTGGCTGATCCGGGAGCCGATCGCGGGCAGCAGGCGCAGCGCGGTGTCGATGGTGGCGAGCGCGTCGGTGTAGTCGGCGCACAGGCGCTGTCCCCTGGCGAGGCGGAAGTGGAACAGGTGGTCGTCGGGGTACTCGGCGACGGCGTTGGTGGCGCGGCGGCGGAGCTGTTCGCCCTGGCCGGGGAACGGTGGGGCGGCCGACAGGGCGTTGAGGCAGACATCGACGACGGCGCGCGACCGGCTCGTGGCGTCCCAGGCGGTGTCGAGAAGGTTCAGGGCATGGCTGGTGGTGATGGTGCGGCTGCCGAACGCGGCGAACGCCCGCAGCGCTGTGAACAGCGGGTCGTCGCGGTGCCCGCCGGCGGCGACGGCGAGCAGAGAGGACTCAAGGAACTGGTGGAGCTCGTCGAACCAGAAGTTCGAACGCAGCTTGCCGGCGTGATACAGCGTGGCGAAATAGCAGATGTCCGCGGAGCCCTGGTAGGCCTCGACGATCCGGCCGGTGGCGAGGGTGAGGTCGTGGCGGGACTCGACACTGTCCTTCGTGATGAAGGCGTACCCCAGCGCCCACTTCTCGACGATGTCCGCGCGGGCAGCCGCCTCGGTCTGCTCGTGCAGCCAGCGGGCGCAGCGGGCGGCGACCTCGACGGTGGGTTCGGCGAGCAGCCGGCGGCGCCAGTACCGGTCGGCGCAGATCAGCCAGGGATCGGTGACGAAGTCCGCGGACGCGATGCGGAACGGAGGTTCGAGGTTCGCCTCGACCAGTTCAGCGGCCACGGTCTCACAGACCCGGTCCAGCTCGCGGGAGTCGGCCGCCGAGACCGCCTGACCGAGCCGCGCGTCGATGGATGCAACGTCCACGTGGCCCCCTCCGCCGGATCTTCCTGGCATATCTACCACAACGGAATCGGGTCGGGCCGGTACATACTGCGAACATGTGGGTGGACGTGGTCACCGCGGTGCACGCGCAGTACGCGGCCTACCTGCCAGCGGCGTGGGACTCGCTGCGCCGCCAGCGCCATCCCCACTGGACTTGGCGGGTCCAGATCGACGGCCCACCCGCCGAGGTCCTGGCTGCTCTGGCCGGCTGCGGAGCGTCCTGCGACGGCCGGGTCCGGATCGCCGCGCACGGCACCATCGAAGGGCCCGCGGTCGCCCGCAACATCGCCCTCGGCGAGTGCACCGCGCCGCTAGTCCAGAACCTCGACGCCGACGACGAGCTCGAACCCGGCGCGCTCGCCGCCCTCAGCGGTGCGCTCGCCGCTCATCCCACGGCCGGCTATGCGGTCGGCCATGCCCGCGACCTGCACCCGGACGGCAGCCTGCACACGGCCTCACTGGCCGTGCCCGCGGGGCCGTTGGCCCGCGGAGCGCTTGCCGTCGCCTGGGCCGCCGCGCTTCCCGACCGGGCCCTGCCACCCGTACATCCGGCAGGCGTGATGTGGCGGCGAACCCTGCTCCTCGCGGTCGGGGGCTGGGCCGCGCTGCGCGGCGTCGAGGACACCGCGGCCCTCATCGCCGGATCGGCGCTCGCCACCGGAATCCTGCTCGACGTCCCCACCCTGCGCTACCGCCGCCATGACGCACAGCTTTCCCGCCACAACGACAAATTTTCGGGGGGGGGGAGTCAGTATTTGCTTATCTGGCAGCGCGCCTCCCTGCTCGCCGCCGGGCCCCCCTGGAAAGAATGAAGATGGCGGAGCGGGTAGGCGGCCTGCCGGTGGTCTTCTGGTCGTCGTGGATCTTCTTCGACGGTGCAATGCGGGCGGTGCGGGCTCGGACGTTGGACATGATGGTGCTGGTCGCGATCGGCACGGGCTGGGTCTATTCGCTGGTCGTCACGCTGACGGGCGGGGGTGAGGTCTTCTACGAGGCCGCGGCGCTGCTCGCCGCGTTCGTGCTGCTCGCCGCTTTGGCCATGTCCGGCTCCAGCGTCCTCGTCGCCGTCAACGCCGTCCTGCTCAAGCGCCTGCGCCTGCCCCACACCGTCACTGCGCCCGGGCCGACGACGGTGGTCTCCGCCCGCACCGCCGACCTCCCACCGGTTCTCCCAGCGAGGTAAGTCCTTCGACCGGTTGCCCACCGGCGAAGGAGAGACGTCTTCGGCGCTTCTCGCCGGTGAGGTGTCGGGTAGCCCCAGCGCATTGCTGCGCCGGGGCCCCCTCAGATCCGGACGTGCGGGTCATCCCCGCATCCGGCTCAAGCAGCCGTCAAGGGCGGTCGGGTCTCTGGATGGGCTGATCCGCGCCGATCTGTGCCGCGTCGTGGTGACGGTGGGCGCAGTCGGCATGCACGAGGCGGGGTGTCGTCCGATTGTCGCTGCTGGTGCGGGTGACCTGGTAGGTCATTTTCCTGCGGACGGCGGCGTACCACTGCTCCCACTGGCTGGGGGAGTCGGGCGGGTCGCTGTCGAAAAGCAGCGGCTCCCTGCACAGCGGGCATTGTCGTGCCTGCGCGCGTAAGTGACCACCCGTCGCGGGACCTTCCGTTTTCGCGTCAGCGTTACCCGGGAAAGTCCCTCGTCATCCCCCTGGCCAGCGACCAAAACCCCGGAGTTTGGGGAGAGCGGCTGATGCGCAGAGCGCGCCGGGTAGCAGTGGCAGCCCTCGCCTGCGTGATCCTTTGCCGATCCCGGGGACCGCCGCCGGCTCCCCGGCCCTGCCTCGGCGGGCCAGCCAGCGTCCTGTGCTCCTGTAGGAGCCGGCGCTCCCGTAGAGGGGGAAGCGAGCCTGGCCATTCGGCCAGCAGCGGGGTGGCGGTGAGGCGCTCCGGAGTCGACCGAGGCCAGCCGTCAGCTGAGGGGGTGCGCGCGGTGCGCGAGGTCTACACCGAGGGCGTCTTGCGCGCGCCGCGTGACCGATGACCCGGTCAGCGTCGGCGCCCGCGGCGCCGGCCGGGCAGATGTGGCCGCTGTATGCGGCCGGTTTCACCACCGCGTTCGGCGCGCATGGCATCGCCGCGAACCTTGGCGCGGCCTCGGGGCACGCCGTCAGGTCGCTTTTGGTGCTCGGTGGGCTGCTTGCTCTGTATGACGGGGCTGAGGTGCTGCTCAAACCGGTGTTCGGTGGTCTCGCGGACCGCGTCGGTGCCCGGCCGGTTCTTCTCGGTGGGCTGATGGCCTCTGCTCTCGCGTCTGCGCTGTATGCGGTGGCGGACAGTCCTGGCTGGCTGTGGGCCGCGCGTCTTGGCCAGGGCGCCGCGGCGTCGGCCTTTTCCCCGTCGGCCTCGGCGCTGGTCGCCCGGCTGAACCCGGCGGCGAAACACGGCCGGGCGTTCGGCTCCTATGGGTTCTACAAGTCGATCGGCTATACCCTCGGGCCGCTGCTGGGCGGGGTGCTGGTGTGGGCGGGGGGTATGCGGCTGCTGTTCACGGTGCTGGCCGTCCTCGGCGTCACGGTCGCCGGGTGGGCGGCGCTGGCCGTGCCGGTCGTGGCGCCGCTGCCGAGGTCTCGGCAGACCGTGGCGGATCTGGCCCGGCGGTTGGCTGACACGGGCTTCCTCGCGCCGACCGCCGCGCTGGCCGGCGCGACGGCGGCCCTTTCCGTCGGGGTCGGTTTCCTGCCGGTTTCAGGTCGGGCGGCCGGGCTGGGCGCGCCGGCTACCGGCGCGGCCGTCTCTGTGCTCGCCGCCTGCGCGGCCGTCGTCCAGCCGCGGGCCGGGCGTGCCCTCGATCAGCGGCGTCTGACGGCCTGTTCCGGTCTGGCCGCGGGCCTGGCGGTCACCGCCGCAGGGCTGACCGGCGCGACGCTGCCGGGCCTGACGGGAGTGCTTGTCGGCGCCGCGCTGATCGGCGTGGGGGTTGGTCTGATCACGCCGCTGGGTTTCGCGGCGCTGGCCGCGAGCACCGCTCCCGCACGTCTGGGCCAGACCATGGGCGCCGCCGAGCTCGGCCGTGAACTCGGCGACGCGGGCGGTCCGCTGCTCGTCGCGACCGTCGCCTCCCTCACCACGCTCGCCTTCGGTTTCGCGGCGCTCGCGGCACTGCTCGCCGCCGGTGCGGCTCTCGCGTTCGCGCGCCGTGGCCGTGCGCCAGGGCGCGGGAGCACCGAGTCCGGTCTGGGTGCCTGACCGCTCCGGCCGGACCCCCTCGGAGCCGTTGTGTGCCCTGCCGGTGTCCCTTCTGCGTGATCGAGTTCCAGAGCGCTGGCGTGGCCTGGGCGGCTATCGGGGCAGTGTCTGGGTGATGCGCCACAGCCGCCGGGGCAGGCCGCCTTCCTCGAAGGCGTGTACCTCGTTCAGGGCCCAGCCGGTCGCGAGGTCGTCGATCAGGTCGCGGGGGAAGAAGTGGACGGCGAAGCCGCCGTGTTCCCAGATGTCGTCGCCGTGGCTGGTCCCGGCCCGGTAGTGGGCGTCGCCGGTGTGGCGCACGGTGTAGACGAGGACGCCGCCCGGTCGTAGCACCCGGCGTACCTGCACGATCACCGTGTGGATCTGCGCGGTGGTCAGGGCCATGCTCAGCAGCATGTGCGCGAACACCGCGTCCACGGATCCGTCCCTGAGCGGTAGTGGCTCGCGGACGTCCTGGGCGGCCGTGAGGATCCGCTCCGCCGTGCCCTGACTGCCAGCAGCCGAGCGCAACTGCTCCAGGCCCACCACACTGAAGTCGGTGGCCACCACGGTGAAGCCCGCGCGGCCGAGATACAGCGCGTCACGGCCGTGGCCGGCACCCAGCTCCAGCACCCTTCGGGCGCCCGCCGCGCGGAAGACCTGCGCGGCGTGAACAGCTGGCTCTGAAGGTTCCTGCCCGTACATGGCGGGATGCTCGCCGTAGGTCCGCTGCCAGTGCTCGCGCTGGGCCTCGGCCAGCTCCTGCTTCGCCACCGCGGACGCCCTTCCCACCACCCAGCCAGCGCCGGGCCTTTAGAAGCCAGCCTAGAGAGTCCCGCCAGGTGCCGTCGTCGCGCCGTTCCTTACACGGTCCAGGGGCGGGCGGGCCGCCCGTTGCTGCCAGGGGTCGGGGCCTGGGTCGTGGCCGGTGGCGGCGTGGTGGAGGCGGGCCAGGAAGTGGTTCCAGCCGCTGGCGTGGACGGAGGTCTGGCTGTCGGGCAGGTTGCGGTGTTCGAGGCGCAGGCGGGTGCCGGTGGGGGTGGCGTCAAGAGTGAACTCGACTTCGGTCGCACCTGGGGGTAGGTCGGTGCTGCCGGCGACGCCCCAGGTGACGACGATGCGGTGGGGTGGTTCGACGATCCGGTAGTGGCCGCGGACGGGGACGCCGTTGACGTCGAGGTGGAAGGTGCCGCCGGGGCTGGGGTCGAGGGTGGCGTGCTGGCCCATCCAGCGGATCATGTGAGCGGGGTCGGTGAGGTGGCGGAACACGTCCTCGACGGGGGCATCAATGTTGATCTCGGTGCTGTAGGGGTCAGCCATCGCGGCGCCGCCCTGGTTCGGAGGCGTCGGGCGTCGGCTCGTTCGGCTCTCGCTGCCCGCGGGGGCGTTCGAGGGCGGTTTTGAGTTGGCCGAGGTGGTGGGTCCAGAAGTCGTCGAGGAAGTCCTGGACAGCGGCGAAGCCGTCGGGGCGGACGAGGAAGAGGTGACGTGTGCCCTCGCGGCGCTCGTCGACCAGGCCGGCTTCGTGCAGCACCTTCAGGTGTCGGGAGACGGCCTGGGAGGTGATGGCGAGTTGGTCGGCGATCTCACCGACGGACCGGGGGGTGGTCGAGACCAGCCGCAGGATGTCGCGCCGGTTCGGTTCGGCGAGCGCTTTGAGGGCCACGTCGGGGTTCATGACTGGCGGCCGAGGAATCCCACCAGCCGGTCGGTGACCGGGGCGGTCGCGGCGACCGGGAGTGCCGGCCCGATCGCGGTGCCGCGGAAGTCGTCGGTGATGGCCTGGCTGGCGAACGCGAGGACGTGGCTGGCGAGGTCATCGTCGAGGCTGACGGGCTGGCCGGTGGCGGTGGCGAGGTCCCAGCCGTGCACGAGAATGTCGAGCGTGGTCAGCCCCGCGAGGGCTGGGCCGGGCATGTCTCCTAGCGGGGTCGTGTGCAGGCGGGTGAGGGTGTCGCCGACGCGGGCCGCGGCCAGCAGCGCGGCGGACCCGGTCGCGTACGCCGTCGCCGGGTCGTCGCCGACCAGGTCGGTGGCGGGCAGGCCGCCGGGTGCCATCGGGTGGCGCGGCGCGGCGTCGGTGAACAGGGCCTCGCCGAGCCACAGCGTGCCGACGAGGTGGTTGAGCAGCGCGCGCACGTCCCACTCAGTGCAGGGTGTGGTGGCATCCAGCTGGTCGGGGCGCACGGTCTTGATGATGCCAGCGGTCGAGGTGACCGCGCCGTCGAGCGCGTCGAAGATCTCCATGCTAAGACTCCCATCTGCAACCAGATTGTTGTGCAACTGTACGTTAGCGCAATGGGTAGGTTGTGGATGTCGGGGTAGGGACACGTCGCCGGCTGCCGGCCGGTCGGCCAGTCCAAGCCCGGTCCGGACTGCCGCACGGCGCCTTGGACTGCGAGGTGACACCCCCGCCGGAGCGGAGGCTGCGTGACCACGGCACCGCCGCTCGGCTCGGCGGCCGGCCGTTGGGTCATCCGTTCTCCGTGGCCGAGACGGCCCGCCGCGACGCCCACGGGCGGGGCCGCCCCTATGTCGCCATCGGCCGCGACCGCGTCTCTCACGACCTGACCATTGCGGGGATCACCGCCGAGGGAATATTCGACCCGCCGGCCGGACGTGGCGCATGAAAGAGCCAACCCAGGAAACAAGGACAGAAGCACACCGGCCACATGGTCTGGTGCCGGCGTAACCGTAAGGGCGCCGCCACCAACCGTGCCAACCCTGTGGAGAACTGGATCTGGTCGCCGCGCGCGGTCCATGAGGCGTTCGTCTCACTCGAAGGCTTCGTCGACGCCCAACAAATCATCGCCCACCGTAGAGGGTCCCGCGGCGAAGGCGGCGTCAACCGGCACCCCCAGACCAAAAGGGTCTACCGGCTACGCAGCTACATCTTCTGCGAGCTGTGCGGGCGGCGGATGTACGGCAAGACCCACGCGAAGGTCAGCTACTACGTGTGCGCCCCGAAGAAGGGATACGTCCCGTCCGGGCACCCAGGCGCATCGAGTTTCTCGCGCCGCGAGGAGCACCTGCTCGACGGCATCAACATCTTCCTCGCGGAATGTGTGTTCGGCGGGTACCGCCGCGACCTCCTCGCCAGCACGATCACAACCAGTCACGACCACGCCGACGATCACAAGAAGCGGATCGGGAAGATCGACCTCGCAGGGCTGCCGGACGACCTGAACCGCCGCCTCTTCGAGGCGCTCCGGTTCGAGATCCGCTACAACCGCTACACCAGCAGGGCCACCTGTCGCATCACGCTTCGAGGCGAGACCGTACAACCCGCCGCAAAGATTGCACGTCAAGCCATGACTGTAGAACCGAGTCGGCCCGATGAGACCGACCGGCAGGAGGAAACAGGGTGGAGGGACACAGGCATGGTCAAAATCTCGCAGAAGGTTGCCTCCTTCTACGGAGTGCCCCCGGCAGGATTCGAACCTGCGCACCTGCCTCCGGAGGGCAGTGCTCTATCCCCTGAGCTACGGGGGCGTACAAGCCGCGGACCGCCTCGAACATACGGTCCCGCCGCCGGATCGCCTTGGCAACGAGGCATACCGTACCAGGTCCGATCGCCGGACCGGGGCGCGGGCTCGCCGTAAGCTTCCGCCGTGCACCTTGAACCCCCGCGTGTCCTGGTCGTCGACGACGACCCGACGCTGCGCCAGCTCGTGGTCGTGAACCTGGAGCTGGAGGGTTTCGAGGTCCATGAGGCGGTGGACGGCCAGGACTGCCTGGAACGCATCCGTGAGATCGCTCCGGCCGTGGTGACGTTGGACATCATGATGCCTCGGGTCGACGGCTGGGAGGTCGCGAGCCGGCTGCGGGAGGACCCGGCGACCGCGGACATCAAGCTCGTCGTGCTGACCGCCGCCACCCGCGAGGCGGACCTGCGCCGCGGCGCCCGGGTCGGGGTCGACTACTACCTGACCAAGCCGTTCGACCCGGACGACCTGGTCGGCGTGGTGCAGCGACTGGTCGCGGGACAGCGCGTCTGAGCCCGCGGGCCGGGCTGGTGCACGGGCGCTCCTGACGGCCCGGCGGCCGCTCGCGAAGGCCGCCCCGAGGCTCCGCGGCCCGCCGCGCCGGGCGGACTCGGCCTCACGCCCGGATTTGTGCCGGCGACTACTGTCCGACCGCGCCGATAGCATCGCGGCATGACTCCCGCCGACCTTGCCGACGTCATCGTGTCGGCCGTCCGCGCCGCGGTGGCGGACGGTGCGATCGACGTCGCCGTCCCCGTGACGGTTCCGGTGGAGCGCCCGAAGAACCCGGAGCACGGCGACTACGCCTCCCCGGCGGCGCTCCAGCTCGCGAAGGCGGCCCGGCGACCCCCGCGCGAGGTCGCCGAGCTGCTCGCGGACCGGCTGCGCAAGGACCCGGGAGTCGCGACGGTCGACGTGGCCGGCCCCGGCTTCCTGAACATCAAGCTTGCCTCGGACGCGCTCGGCGAGCTGGCCCGCACGATCGTGCGGGCCAGCGAGGCCTACGGCCGGGCGCCCGAGCGCAGGGGGACCCGGGTGAACGTCGAGTTCGTCTCGGCGAACCCGACCGGCCCGGTCACCCTCGCCTCGACCCGGTGGGCCGCGGTGGGCGACGCGCTGGTGCGCATCTTCGACGCGGCTGGCTACGACACGGCCGCCGAGTACTACGTCAACGACGCCGGCGTGCAGATCGCCCGGTTCGGCGCGTCGGTGCTGGCCGCGGCGAAGGGCGAGCCGACGCCCGAGGACGGCTACCACGGCGCGTACATCGCGGAGATCGCCGCGAGCCTGCTGGCGGAGCACCCCGGCCTCCTGGCCGGGGACGACGCGGCCGCGCTCGCCGTCACGACCCGGGACGGGCTCGCGCTGATGCTGGCCGAGATCACCGCCACGCTCGAAGGCTTCGGCGTCCACTTCGACGTCTGGAAGTCCGAGCGCTCGATGCATGACGCAGGCGAGCTCGAGGCGGCGGTCGTCGACCTGCGGGCCCAGGGCCACGTCTACGAGGCGGACGGCGCGGTGTTCCTGCGCACCACCGACTTCGGCGACGACAAGGATCGCGCGCTGATCAAGTCGGACGGTCAGCCCACCTATTTCACGGCCGACGCGGCGTACTACCGGGACAAGCGCCGCCGGGGCTTCGAGAAGATCGTCATGCTGCTCGGCGCCGACCACCACGGCTACGTCGGCCGGCTCAAGGCCCTCGCGGCCTGCTACGGCGACGACCCGAACGAGTCGCTTGACGTGATCATCGGCCAGCTGGTGACGCTGACGCAGGGCGGCGAGCCGGTGAAGATGTCCAAGCGGGCCGGCAACTTCCTCACGCTTGCCGACCTGGTCGACGTCGTCGGCGTGGACGCCGCTCGTTACTCGCTGGTCCGCTCGTCTCTCGACTCGTCGCTCGACCTCGACCTCGACCTGATCGCGAAGCAGACGAACGACAACCCGGTGTTCTACGTCCAGTACGCGCACGCGAGGATCGCCTCGCTGCTGCGCAACGCCGCCGCGTTGGGGATCACCCCGGCGGACGGTCCGGGCGCGGTCCTCGACGGGATCGACGTGTCGCTGCTGGAGCATCCCCGAGAGGGTGACCTGCTGCGGGCGCTCGGCGAGCTGCCGACCGTGGTCGCGTCGGCCGCGTCGTTGCGGGCGCCGCACCGGGTAGCCCGGTACCTGGAGGAGCTGGCCGGCACCTATCACCGGTTCAACGACGCCTGCCGAGTCCTGCCGCGCGGGGACGAGGAGCCGACGCCGCTGACCGGTGCCCGGCTGCTGCTGGTCGAGGCCACGAAGGTGGTTCTCGCGAACGGGCTGCGGCTGCTGGGCGTCTCGGCCCCGGAACGCATGTGACCCTGAGCGCTAGACCCGAATGTGACAGCTAGGCCCAACTGTGATTTCTGGGCCCCGAATGGATGTGAATGTGATGTCGCAAGCCTCGGGCGCCTTGGCGACGACGCCGGTGGCGACACCCGTGGCGCCGTTGGAGGAACAGGTGTGGCCGGCCACGGCCGCGCTCGACTCCGACGGGGTGCTGCGGGTCGGTGGCCTGCGGGTCGACGAGCTGGCGGACGAGTTCGGCACGCCGGCCTTCTTCCTCGACGAGGACGACTTCCGGGCCCGCGCGCAGGCGTGGCGGTCCGGCTTCCCGGACGGGGACGTGTACTACGCCGGCAAGGCCTTCCTGTGCCGGGCGGTGGCCCGCTGGGTCGCGGACGAGGGGCTCAGCCTGGACGTCTGCACCGGCGGCGAGCTGGCCGTCGCCGCGTCGGTGGACTTCCCGCCGGCCCGGCTGCTCTTCCACGGCAACAACAAGTCCGTCGAGGAGCTGCGCCGGGCGGTCGCCTACGGCGTGGGCAGGATCGTGCTCGACTCCTTCGCCGAGATCGAGCGGCTCTCCTCCGTGGCCCGCGCCGCGGGGGTCCGCCAGCGTGTGCTGATCCGCGTCACCCCGGGCGTCGAGGCGCACACCCACGAGTACATCGCCACCGGCCAGGAGGACCAGAAGTTCGGCTTCTCGCTGGCCAGCGGCGCCGCGCTCGCCGCCATCGGCCGGGTGCTGGCCGCCGCGGACGGGCTGGAGCTTGTCGGCCTGCACGCCCACATCGGCTCGCAGATCTTCGACACGGCCGGTTTCGGCCTGGCCGCGCACCGGATGGTCGGCCTGCTCGCCACCGTCCGCGACACCCACGGCGTCGAGCTGCCCGAGCTCGACCTCGGCGGCGGCCTGGGCATCGCCTACACGGGCGAGGACGCGCCGCTGCCGGTCGCGGACGTCGCCGACCGGCTGCACACGATCGTCGGCAAGGAGTGCGCGAGCGCTGGGCTCGCCGTTCCGCGGCTGGCGGTCGAGCCGGGCCGGGCGATGGCCGGCCCGACCACGATCACCCTCTACCGCGTCGGCACCGTCAAGGAGCTGCCCGGCCTGCGCACCTACGTCAGCGTGGACGGCGGCATGAGCGACAACATCCGCACCGCCCTCTACGACGCCCGCTACACTGCCCGGCTGGTCTCGCGCCCGGGCGCGGCCGAGCACCACGTCGTCACCCTGGTCGGGAAGCACTGCGAGTCCGGCGACGTGGTGGCGCACGACGTGTCGCTGCCCGCCGACGTCGCGCCCGGCGACCTGCTTGCCATCCCGGCCACCGGCGCCTACCACCGCTCGATGGCCAGCAACTACAACCACGTCGGCCGCCCACCGGTCGTCGCCGTCCGCGCCGGCGTCGCGCGGGTCGTCGTCCGGCGTGAGACGGAGGACGACCTGCTGCGCCTGGACGTCGACGATCCGGCCGGCGCGGACGCCGCCGGGCCGAAACCGGGGGAGGCCAGGCGATGAAGGTCGCGCTGCTGGGCTGTGGCGTCGTCGGCTCCGAGGTGGCACGGCTGCTGGTCGAGCAGGCCGCCGACCTCACGGCGCGGGTCGGTGAGCCGCTGGAGCTCGCCGGCATCGCCGTGCGGCGCCTCGACCGCGACCGGGACGTCCCGGTCGGGCCGGAGCTGTTCAGCACCGACGCCGCCGGGCTGGTCGCCCGCGACGACGTGGACATCGTCGTCGAGGTCGTCGGGGGCATCGAGCCGGTCCGTACCTGGCTGCTCGCGGCCCTCGACGCCGGGAAGTCCGTCGTCAGCGCGAACAAGGCGCTGCTCGCCTCGGACGGCTCGACCCTGCACGACGCGGCCACGGCGGCCGACGTCGACCTGTACTACGAGGCCGCGGTCGCCGGGGCGATACCGCTGCTGCGGCCGTTGCGCGAGAGCCTCGCCGGCGACCGGGTCCGTCGGGTGCTGGGCATCGTCAACGGCACCACGAACTACATCCTCACCAGGATGGATGAGACCGGCGCGTCCTTCACCGACGCGCTGGACGAGGCGAGCGCCCTCGGCTATGCGGAGGCCGACCCGACAGCCGACATCGACGGCTACGACGCCGCGGCCAAGGCGGCGATCCTCGCCCAGCTCGCGTTCCACACCCGGGTCACGCTCGCCGACGTGCACCGCGAGGGCATCGCGACCGTCACCGCCGCCGACATCGCGAGCGCCAAGGCGATGGGCTGCACCGTGAAGGCGCTGGCCATCGCCGAGCGCTCCTCCGAACGGCAGGGGGTGAGCGTCCGGGTGCACCCGGCGATGGTGCCCCGCTCCCACCCGCTGGCCAGTGTTCGCGAGGCGTTCAACGCGGTGTTCGTCGAGGCGGAGGCCGCCGGGCAGCTGATGTTCTACGGCCGGGGCGCCGGTGGCTCGCCGACGGCGTCGGCGGTGCTCGGTGACCTCGTCGCGGTCGCCCGCAACCGGGTCGCCGGCCGACGCGGCCCGGGGGAGTCCGCCTACGCCGACCTGCCCGTCCTTCCGATGGGTGAGACCATCACCAGTTACCACGTCAATCTCGACGTCACGGACAAGACCGGTGTCCTGGCCACGGTGGCCGGCGCGTTCGCGCACCACGGCGTGTCCATCCGCAGCGTGCGGCAGGAGGGCCGAGGCGACGATGCCAGCCTGGTGCTGGTGACCCACGCCGCCGCGGACTCCGCGCTGGCGGCGACAGTTGAGGACCTGCGGAACCTGGACATCGTCCGCGCGGTGGCCGGGGTGCTGCGGGTCGAGGGAGGTGAGCCATGACCACCACCACGTCATCGGCGCGGCCGGTGGACGGGCACACGAACGGGAGCGCAGGAGTGGACATCGCCGGTGCGTCGAACCTGTTCGCCGGGCCGGGCCGGCCGGCCCGCCGGCCCTGGCGCGGGATCATCGAGGAGTACCGCGACCGGCTCCCGCTGCCGGCGGACGCCCCGGTCATCACCCTGCTGGAGGGCGGCACCCCGCTCGTCCCCGCCAGCCACCTGTCCGAGGTCACCGGCTGCGACGTGCATCTGAAGGTCGAGGGCGCGAACCCGACCGGCTCGTTCAAGGACCGCGGCATGACGATGGCGATCAGCGCCGCCGCCGGCGAGGGCTCCAAGGCCGTCATCTGCGCGTCCACCGGCAACACCAGCGCCTCGGCGGCGGCCTACGCGGCGCGGGCCGGGATGATCTGCGCCGTGCTGGTCCCGAGCGGGAAGATCGCGCTGGGCAAGATGGCTCAGGCGCTGGTGCACGGCTCCCGGCTGCTGCAGCTCGACGGCTCGTTCGACGACTGCCTGCGGGTGGCGAGGGACCTGGCCGAGGCCTACCCGGTGACGCTGGTCAACTCGGTCAACCCGCTGCGGCTCGAGGGCCAGAAGACCGCGTCTTTCGAGATCATCGAGGCGCTCGGGGCGGCCCCCGACATCCACTGCCTTCCCGTCGGGAACGCGGGCAACATCACCGCCTACTGGCGCGGATACCTGGAGGCGGACAAGGAAGCGGGCACCGGGCGGCCGCGGATGTTCGGCTTCCAGGCCGCCGGCGCCGCGCCGATCGTGCGCGGCAGCGTCGTCACCTCGCCGCAGACGATCGCGACCGCGATCCGGATCGGCAACCCGGCCTCCTGGGACTTCGCCGTCGACGCGCGGGACTCGTCCGGCGGGCTGATCGACGCGGTGAACGACCGGCAGATCCTGGCCGCCTACCGGCTGCTCGCCCGCACCGAGGGCGTGTTTGTCGAGCCGTCCAGTGCCGCCAGCGTCGCCGGGCTGCTCGCCGCGCACGAGGCCGGCACGATCGACCCAGGCCAGCGGATCGTGTGCACGGTCACCGGCAACGGGCTGAAGGACCCCGACTGGGCGATCAGCGGCGCGGCCAAGCCGGAGACCATCCGGCCGACCGTCGCTGGCGCGGCCGAGGCGCTCGGGCTGCGGCGGTGACCCCTGCCCCTTCCGCGCCGGTCCTGGTGCGACGGCCCTTGGTGGCGACGGACCGGGCCAGGCCTTGACCGGGGTCTTCGGCCGCTCGTCCGCCAGCGGGGCGGCGGGCCTGGCTGATGCCATGACGGCGGCGAGCGGCGCGGCGCCCACCGCTGGGCAGCCGGGCGCTGAGCTGGACGAGGACGGGCCGAGTGTCGGCGTCCGGGTCCGGGTGCCGGCCACGAGCGCGAACCTCGGCCCGGGCTTCGACGCCTACGGGCTGGCCCTCGGCTACTACGACGACGTCGAGGTGACGCTGCGCCGTCACGGACTCTCGGTCAGCGTCACGGGCGCCGAGCAGGTCTCCGACGGCGAGGACAACCTGGTCGTGGGCGCTATCCGCGCCACGTTCGACGAGCTGGGCCGGCCGCAGCCGGGCCTGGAGGTGCGCTGCGTCAACCGGATCCCGCACGGCCGCGGTCTCGGCTCGTCCGCCGCTGCGATCGTCGCCGGCGTGGCCGCCGCCTGGGCTCTCGACCCTGCCGCGTACTTGGCCGGCGCGGATGGCACCTCAGGTTCGCCCGCCGATGGCGGCCTCACCAGCGGGGCCAACGCGTTCGACCGGTCCGGGGCACTGCGGGTGGCGACCGCGATCGAGGGGCACCCGGACAACGTCGCCGCCGCGCTGTTCGGCGGCTTCACCGTCGCCTGGACCGGGCCCGATGGCGTGGCGGTCCACCGCGCCGAGCCGGTCACCGAGCTGCGCCCGGTCGCGTTCGTGCCGTCGGTCCGAACGTCGACCGCGGACTCCCGTGGCCGGCTGCCGGAACGGCTGGCACACGCGGACGCGTCGTTCTCGGCCGGCCGCGCCGGTCTGCTCGCCCTCGCGCTCACCTCGCCCGTAGCCACGCCGGGCACCCTGGGCGAACCGGCGGCCGACGTCGGCGCGCGCGGCCGGCTGATGCTGGCGGCCACCGAGGACCGGCTGCACCAGCCGTACCGGCTGCCCGCCGTGCCCGAGTCGGCCGCGCTCGTCGAACGGCTGCGGGCTGCGGGCGTGGCGAGCGTGCTCTCCGGCTCCGGCCCGACCGTGCTCGCACTCGCCGTTGGAGGTGGGCAGGCCGCCGCCGCGGTTGGCGTGCCCGCGCCCGGCTTCGCCGTCCTCCCGCTCGCCGTCGACCGCGACGGCGTCCAGGTCACCTCGGCCGGGAGCCGATAGCACGCGTCCCGCGAGGCGGGCCGCCACTCGAGGATGCGGCGGACGGGCGATCCGGGAATATCGGGCGCGTGGTGGGCGCTGTCAGCTTCGCGACGGTCTCTGACGGTGCCCGGTCTGGTCCGCTCCACGCGTCGCCCGTCGGCCTCTCGCCGGCGGCGGGTGGCCGGGCTGGCGACTGCCTGGTGACCGAGCAGCGGTTCGGGGACATTGACCTGAAGCAGCCTGCTTTGCGGCGTGACCTGGGTGACCTTTGGTGGCCGCCGCTTCGGTACTGGCGACGGCGGGTACTGTGGAAGCACGAGAACCGCGGTTTCGGGTCGAGCTTGTGGCCCGATGCGCGAGGGGGCGGCGATCGGCCCGCTGATGGGCGAAAGCGCCACCCCGGCGTCATGACAACCCCAGGTTGTTGCCGAGGTGTCTCCGTCTGGATAGTCTGATGGCTGCACCCGCCGCGCCGCGGCGCGTGCTCGCCCCGCCGGTCTGGCTGGAGCTCTCTCTAGTCCGTCCTGGTGCAGGATTCCGGTGCCCGCGCCTCGCCGCCGTTGCCTCGGCTCGACACCGGCGATGTGGCGGGCGAGCCTGGTCGCTGACCTCTGGTCGGCATTCCGGGTTGGCCCGCGATGTCTCCCGGGGGCGACGACCCCCGGATCCACCGGGGAATCCGGGTTCGTTCGGGCGTCGGCCTTTGTGGCGTCGACGGGCGCGTCATGCGGCCCGGTCAGCGGCGATATCTCCCGCATCTGTCAGCCATGTACACGGTGGAGCCAGGTGACGGGGGTCCATACGCATCACCCGGCTCGAGAGGAGCCGGTTCCTTCAGGGAAGGAAAACCTTGAGCGACACCACCGACGTGCTGCCTGAGAGCGCACGTGAGTCCGCGGCGCCCGCACCGCTCCCCGTCAGCCAGCCGGCCGTCCTTGCGCCGGCTGCTCCGGCTCCGGTGCTGGTAGAGGGTGGGGCCGGCCAGGCGCCGGCGGACGACGCGACTCCAGGCTCGGCCAATCCGCGCCGTCGCCGTAGCGGTACCGGCCTCCAGGCCATGCTCCTGCCAGAGCTGCAGTCCATGGCGAGTTCGTTGGGGATTCAGGGCACCGGCCGGCTCCGGAAGGGGCAGCTGATCGCCGCCATCCAGAACGTGCAGAACGGCTTGGCGCCCATGGCGAACGGCGTCGGCGCCGAGCCTGAGTCCCCGGCCGCCGAGCCGGCCGCGCCTCGGGCCAGGAGCCGGCGGGTCACCCGCGGCATCGTCAGCCCCGAGCAGGCCGAACTCGTCGAGGCGCCGGCCCGGGAAGCCACCGAGCCGCCCGCCACCGAGCCGCCCGCCGCCGACCAACCCGCCGCGGCGACCCCCACCAGCACCACGGGCACCACGGGCACCACGAGCACCACGAGCACGATCAGTACCCCCCGAGCCCGTGAGGACCGCCGCGACCGTGGCGAGCGCCCGGAGCGAGGCGAGCGTCCCGAGCGGGGCGAGCGCGCCGACCGCGGCGAGCGGGCGGACCGGGGTGAGCGGGCGGACCGGGGTGAGCGTCCCGAGCGGGCGGACCGCGGGGAGCGTCCCGAGCGGGCCGAGCGCCCGGAGCGCTCCAACGGCCGGCAGGCCGACCGCCAGGGCTCCCGACAGGACCGCCAGCAGTCCGACCGGTCGGACCGGCAGTCCGACCGGTCGGACCGGCAGTCCGACCGCCCGGACCGGCAGTCCGAGCGCACGAACGACCGCCAGAGCCCCCGCGCCGCCCAGCAGCAGCCGCAGGATGACGACGAGGACGGCAACCGGCGGCGCGGCCGGTTCCGCGAGCGCGGCCGCAACCGTGGCCGCGGCCAGGGCGGCACCACCGACAACGAGCCGGTGGTGCGCGAGGACGACGTCCTCATCCCGGTCGCCGGCATTCTCGACGTCCTGGACAACTACGCTTTCGTCCGCACCAGCGGCTACCTGACCGGGCCGGCCGACGTCTACGTCAGCCTCGCCCAGGTCCGCCGGCACGGCCTGCGCCGCGGCGACGCCATCACCGGCGTCGTGCGGGCCCCGCAGGAGGGCGAGGCGCGCCGCGACAAGTACAACGCGCTCGTCCGGCTGGACACCATCAACGGGATGGACCCGGAGGAGGCCCGCGGGCGCCCCGAGTTCACCAAGCTGACCCCGCTCTACCCGCAGGACCGCCTGCGGATGGAGACCGAGCCGCACGTCATGACCACCCGGGTCATCGACCTGGTGATGCCGATCGGCAAGGGCCAGCGGGCGCTGATCGTCAGCCCGCCGAAGGCCGGCAAGACGATGGTGCTCCAGGCGATCGCCAACGCGATCACCACGAACAACCCGGAATGCCACCTCATGGTCGTGCTCGTCGACGAGCGGCCGGAGGAGGTCACCGACATGCAGCGGTCGGTGAAGGGCGAGGTCATCGCCTCGACCTTCGACCGCCCGCCGTCGGACCACACCAATGTGGCGGAGCTGTCCATCGAGCGGGCCAAGCGGCTCGTGGAGCTGGGCCAGGACGTCGTCGTGCTGCTGGACTCGATCACCCGGCTCGGCCGCGCCTACAACCTGGCGGCTCCGGCATCCGGCCGCATCCTGTCCGGTGGTGTGGACTCCACCGCGCTCTACCCGCCGAAGCGATTCCTCGGCGCGGCCCGCAACATCGAGAACGGCGGCTCGCTGACCATCATCGCCACGGCCCTCGTCGAGACCGGCTCCACGATGGACACGGTCATCTTCGAGGAGTTCAAGGGCACCGGTAACGCCGAGCTCAAGCTCGACCGCAAGATCGCGGACAAGAGGATCTTCCCGGCGGTGGACGTCGACGCGTCCAGCACCCGTAAGGATGAGATCCTGCTCGCGCCCGACGAGCTGGCGATCATGCACAAGCTGCGGCGGGTGCTGCACACCCGTGAGTCACAGCAGGCCATCGAGCTCCTGCTCGGCCAGCTCAAGCAGACGCGGACGAACTACGAGTTCCTGATGCAGATCGCGAAGACGACGCCGGCCAGCGACTAGCGGACGCCGCCCGCGGCCTGGGCCCAGGTCCCGCGCTCCGGCGCGGGACCGCGGGACTAGGGCGTGGGCAGCCGGTGTTACAGGGCTGGCGGCGGGTCGTGGGCGCGCCGCTGGCCCGGTCGAAGGTCTGGCAAACTTGGGCTGGTATCAGGCTCCGGTTCACGTCGTCGCGACATGCGGCGGCGACCCGGCGGCCAACGTGAGAAGAGGGACCACCATGAAGGCTGACATTCACCCGACGTACGAGGACACCACCGTGGTCTGTACGTGCGGGAGCACGTTCACCACCAAGAGCACCAAGGCGGGCGGCACGATCCACGCCGAGGTCTGCTCGCAGTGCCACCCGTTCTACACCGGCAAGCAGAAGATCCTCGACGTCGGCGGCCGGGTGGAGAAGTTCGAGCGTCGCTTCGGCAAGCGCCAGCCGGGCCAGAAGGCCTCCGGCACCAATTAGGTCGGTAGCGCGGCGCTCGTCCGGGTTTTGCGGGCGGGCGCCGCTTGCTTTGGCCCCGCCGTCCTACTGGTGCTGTGAAGAGGTAACTGATGCCATCGGCGTTGGAAAAGCTGCTCGATGAGCATGCCGTGATCGAGAAGCGGCTCGCGGACCCGGCGGTGCACAACGACGCCGCCGAGGCGCGCGCGCTGGGCCGCCGGTACGCCGAGCTGGCCCCGGTCGTCGACCTGGCCCGGGAGATCGACCAGGCGAACGGCGACCTGGAGACGGCGCGGGAGCTGGCCGTGGAGGACCCGTCGTTCCGCGCCGAGATGGCCGACCTGGAGACGGCCATCCAGGACCGGCGGCAGCGCCTGCGCACGCTGCTCGCCCCGACCGACCCGGATGACGGCCGGGACGCGATCCTCGAGGTCAAGGCAGGCGCCGGCGGCGAGGAGTCCGCACTGTTCGCGGGCGACCTGCTGCGGATGTACCTGCGCTACGCCGAGCGGCGCGGCTGGAAGACCGAGATTCTCGAGGCCAATCCCAGCGACCTGGGCGGCTACCGGGACGTCAGCGTCGCCGTGAAGTACCGCGGCCACGTCCCGCCGGGCCAGCCAGGTGTGTATGGCCGGCTGCGGTTCGAAGGCGGCGTGCACCGCGTCCAGCGAGTGCCGGTCACCGAGTCGGCCGGGCGGATCCACACCTCCGCGGCCGGCGTGCTGGTGATGCCGGAAGCCGAGGAGGTCGACGTCCAGATCGACCCGAACGACCTGCGTATCGACGTGTTCCGGTCCTCCGGACCGGGCGGCCAGAGCGTCAACACCACCGACTCCGCGGTTCGGGTCACCCACGTGCCGACGGGTGTCGTCGTCTCCTGCCAGAACGAGAAGAGCCAGCTGCAGAACAAGGAGTCGGCGCTGCGCATCCTGCGCGCCCGGCTGCTGACGGTCGCCCGGGAGAAGGCCGAGTCGGAGAAGTCGGCGGCCCGCGCGAGCCAGGTCCGCACGATGGATCGCTCCGACAAGGTGCGCACCTACAACTTCCCGGAGAACCGGATCGCCGACCACCGGGTCAACTACAAGGCCCACAACCTCGAAGCGGTCCTCGACGGCGACCTCGACGACGTGCTCGACGCGCTGGCCGCCGCCGACCTCCAGGCCCGCCTGGCCGGGGACTCCGACGACGACTGACCGCCTGCTGACGGCCGAGCTCGCCGCGGCCACCCGCCGGCTGGAGACGGCCGGCGTCGCCAGCCCGCGGACGGACGCCCAGCTGCTCGCGGCGCACGTGCTCGGAGTGCCCCGCGGGCGGCTTCCGCTGGTCCGGGAGGTCCCGGCCGAGGCGCTCGACCGCTTCTGGGACCTGGTCGGCCGCCGGGCCGGCCGGGCACCGTTGCAGCACCTGACCGGCGAGGCCCATTTCCGCCACCTCACACTCGCCGTCGGCCCAGGGGTCTTCGTTCCCCGGCCCGAGACGGAGACGGTGGTGGGCTGGGCCGTCGAGGCGCTCGCGGCCGAGGCGGCGTCGGCGCCCGGCGGCCGTCGTGGCCCAGGCGATGGGCCGGTCTGCGTGGACCTGTGCGCCGGGTCGGGCGCGATCGCGCTGGCGTTGGCCGACGAGGTTCCCGGCGCCGAGGTGCACGCAGTCGAGGCCGACCCGGACGCGCTCGGCTACCTGCGCCGCAACGTCGCCACCACGGGCCTCCCGGTGCGGGTCCACGCCGCCGACGTCCTGGGCATCCCCCCGACCGGCATTGGGCCCGACTCAGCCGTCGCCTGGGCCCGGCTGCCCGTGCTGGAAGCACTCGCCGGGCTGCTCGGGCGCGTCGACGCGGTCGTCTCGAACCCGCCCTACCTGCCCGACGCGGACCGGGCCGTCGTGGAGCCTGAGGTGGGCCGCCACGACCCGCCGTGGGCGTTGTGGGGTGGCGGCGGCGACGGGCTGGCCGGGCCCCGGGCCGTGGCCGTCGCGGCCGCGGTCCTGCTGCGGCCGGGTGGGCTGTTCGCGATGGAGCACGCGGACGGGCAGGGCGCGGCCGTCCGCGCGCCGCTCGCCGCGGCCGGCGGCTGGAGCGAGATCGCCACCCGCCGCGACCTCGCCGGCAGAGACCGGTTTGTCACGGCCCGTCGGTAGGGATCCGGGTCGTGCCCGCCCGGAGTGGACGATCGTGTGGCGCCGCGGGGAACCCGCGGACGACGGGGCCGTCCGGGCAAGGCAGTAGGTTGGGCGCGTACGTAGCGCTTCCGGGATCCGCGGCGTGCGTCGCCGGCCGAGTCCGGCCGAGCCGAGCGCGGGGCCTCGTGGCGGTCGCGGCGACGGAATGGCTGTGAGGGACGAACGATGCGGCGCTTCGACTGCACGGACGCGGCGGCTCGGCAGGCGGGCCTGGAGATGGCCGCGAGCGCGGTCGGCCGCGGTGATCTGGTCGTCCTGCCCACGGACACGGTGTACGGCCTCGGCGCCGACGCCTTCGACGCCTCAGCGGTGCGCGCCCTGCTCGCCACCAAGAACCGGGGCCGGAACATGCCGGTGCCGGTGCTGATCGGGTCCTGGCGCACCCTGGACGGCCTGGTCAACCATGTCTCGATGCCGGTGCGCGAGCTCACCCGGGCGTTCTGGCCCGGCGGCCTGACCGTGATCGTGCGCCAGGCGCCGTCGCTGCGCTGGGACCTCGGTGAGAGCCGGGGCACGGTCGCGGTGCGGATGCCGCTGCACCCGGTCGCGATCGACCTGCTCGGCCGCACGGGGCCGATGGCCGTCTCCAGCGCCAACCTCAGCGGCCAGCCGGCTGCGACCACGGCCGACGAGGCGGTCGCGCAGCTGGGCGAGCAGGTCGACGTCTACCTGGACGCCGGCCCCTCGACTCACGGCGTCGCGTCGACCATCGTCGACTGCACCACCGACGTCCCCCGGGTCGTGCGGCTCGGCGCGATCGACCTGCCGACGCTGCGTGCGGTACTCCCGCTGGTCGAGGCGGCCTCGGAGGTCTCCTCGTGACGTACGCCGGCCGGGTGACCGGCCGGCCCGGCCGTCTGGCCGGCGCGGCGCGCACCGGCGGTGGCCCGCGGGCCCTAGCCCGGCCCGGCGCGCCGCGCGTTCGCTGGGACAATGCGCGCATGGGGCGGACCCGTGCGTGAGTACCTGCTCGTCTTCGTCGTGGCGGCCGCCGTCACGTTCCTCGCGACGCCGGTCGCGCGGGCGCTGGCGCTGCGGATCGGCGCGGTCGCGGGTGTCCGGGACCGGGACGTGCACGCCAAGCCGACAGCGCGGCTCGGTGGCCTGGCGATGCTCGCGGGCCTCTACGCGGGGCTCGGGGTCGCCGACCGGCTTCCGTTCCTGTCCCAGGTCTCGCGGGACTGGTCGGAGCCGCGCGCGGTCCTCGTCGCCGCGACGCTGATCTGCCTGCTCGGGGTGGCCGACGACAAGTGGGAGCTGGACTCCCTGACCAAGCTCGCCGGGCAGATGGTGGCCGCGGCGGTGATGGTTCAGCTCGGGGTGCAGTTCTCGTTCGCGATCAACTGGAACAGCGAGACGACGGTCAGCCTCGGCCCGGAGACGGCCGTGCCGATCTCGATCTTCTCCATCGTCGTCCTGATCAACGCGATCAACTTCATCGACGGCCTCGACGGCCTCGCGGCGGGCGTCACCGCCATCGCCGCCGGGGCGACGTTCTACTTCGCCTACTCGCTCGCGGTCGTCGACGGCTTCTCCCGGGCCGCGCCCGCGGCGCTGCTCGCGGCGGTGACCGCCGGGGTGTGCGTCGGCTTCCTGCCACACAACTTCAACCCGGCCAGGCTCTTCATGGGTGACTCGGGGTCCATGCTGATCGGCCTGCTGTCGGCGTCGTCGATGATCTCGGTCACCGGGCAGGTCGCCTATGGCGGCTATGCCGGGCCGTCCCGGTCGCTGCCGTCGCTCATCCCGCTGGCCATCCCGCTCGCCGTGCTGGCGGTGCCGTTCCTCGACCTGGGGCTGGCGGTCATCCGGCGGACCAGGGCCGGTCGGTCGCCGTTCTCGCCGGACAAGATGCACCTGCACCACCGGATGCTGGAGATCGGGAAGTCGCAGGTCCGGGCCGTGCTGTTCATGTACTTCTGGGCCGCGCTGGTCGGTTTCGGCGGGGTGGCCGCGTCGTTCTCGTCCGCGCCGCTGCCGATCCTGCTCGCCACCCTGGGGGTGGGCCTGCTGGGGCTGGTGGTGCTGCTCCTGCTCGGCCAGCGGACCGCCCGCCGCGACGCCGGCGCCGCTCCGGCCAGTACCTCCACCTCGGCCTGACCGGCTTCGCGGCGATCGGTCTGGCCGGCTCGGCCGGGGCAGCGCCGGTCCTGGCCGTTACCGTGGGGTGAGGGCCGACGACGAACGGACGACGACGAGCGATGGATGAGGAGCGCGGGTGGCGAAGGGACCGGGAGACCAGGCGCTGATCGGGATGCCGGTGTTGCGGCTTGGCTTGGTGATCAGCGCGGTGATCGCCGTCCCTGCGATCGCGCTCGGCGCCGCCCTGTTCGGCGGGGCCGGAGCCGCCGGGGCACTGATAGGCAGTGCCGTCGTCGCCGGGTTCTTCTCGATGGGCAAGCTCGCCGTCGCGCTGGTCGCCCGCCGGGCGCCGCACCTTTTGCTGCCGGCCGCCCTCGGCACCTACACCGGCCAGATCGGGTTGCTGGGCATCCTGCTGGTCGCGCTGGACGGGGTCGAGGCCATCCACCTGCTGACCCTGGCCTGGACTGTCCTCGTCGGTGTCTTCGGCTGGATGGGCGCTGAGCTCTGGGTGGCGACGCACACCAGGGTGCCGTTCTTCGACCCGGCCGCCTTCGCGGCCCGCCAGGCGGCGCTGGCCCAGGCCGGCCGGCCCGCGAGGGCCGACCAGAGCTCCGCCGGTCCGGCCGGCGCCGCCGCGGAGCAGCGCGCGGCGGGCCGGTGAGCTGGGCGTCATGACGAACAACGAGGTTCCGAGCGGCAAGGAGGACTCCGGCACGGATGCTGGCCCGCGACGCCCGGACGGGCCGGACGGGCTGGCCGGCCCGGGCCAGGCCGGGTCACCTGGCCGCCAGGCGTCCCGCGCTGGCGGCCGGCGGGCCGGGCCGCGCCGGCCGGCTGACACGGACGGCAACGCGGGTCTGGCCTGGAACGTGATCGGGACGCTGGGCGCCGGCATGGCCTTCTGGGGCTTCGTCGGCTGGGGCATCGACCGGCTCGCCCATCTGCACAACGTGTTCCTGCCGATCGGCATCGTCCTCGGCATCGCGGCCGCGATCTACCTGGTGATCTACCAGGCGATGCGCCGCTAGCCTCCCACGGCCGGGGATGAGGCGTCGCATCAACGTTGCAAACCGTAATCATCTGCGGCGCGTCCTGGTTGCGGCATCGCTGACGGTAGCTGTTCGGTCGGATGCTCGCCGCGTTCGTCTGGCTAGACCCCGACCGGCCCTGTCGCCCGGCGTGAACGCCCGGGTGCGTTACGCCAAGGCGGGCACAACAGAACGAAACGTGTCGGCAACGTGTAGATGAAACCGGCGCGGGGTGGATCGCAGCGCGTGCCGCGTAGGCGAAGGTGTGGATAGTATTCGCGGTACCGGGCGCCGACGCCGTCGGCCCCCGGTGGAGACGAGTCCCCGCTGGGCCGCGCCGAGCGACCGAGGGATGCGCGAACGAACGGTGCTCGCGCATCCGGAGGTCTTCAGACGTGACATCAGCCAACGGGTGGGCGATCATGCGATGGTCGCGGTTCCGGTGGTCAGTGTGACACGGTCGGACGGTCGCGCGATCACCGTGTTGGTCGCGTGTCTGTCCGCCTGGGTCGCGATGACTGCCGGGCCGCGCCGCCGGCAGGGCCGGTCGCGCTCCCGGCGGCTCCGGTGGCACGGCCGACGGATGCCAATCGGCAACTGGTCGCCTGATCTTCCGCTCTGTGACATCGTGTGCCCGAGCTTCGGTCACGATGAGTGCATCCGTGGCGGTCGGGCGGAGTGCACCGATAGGGTGGGATCCCTTTCCGCCGGGGCGAGCCCGTGTCGCCTGGTGACAGTGCGTAGAAATTTGGATCATGGAGGTGTGTTGCGTGCCCGTCCTCGCCGCTAGTGACGAGGGCTTCCAGGGTCCCACCACGGCGGTCTTCAACCCGCCGCACTGGTTTGACGCGCACCTGGGTCCGATCGACCTATACCTGAACAAGGCCACCGCGCTGGTCATCTTCGCGGCGCTGTTCGTCGGGGTCCTGTTCTGGCTCGCCTACCGCCGCGCCTCGGTCGTGCCGCGCGGCCTGCAGAACTTCGTGGAGTCGATCTACGACTTCATCGACACCCAGATCGCCCGGGACATCATCGGCAAGTCCGGTGCGCGCTACACGCCGTACCTGATGGTGCTGTTCAGTTTCGTCCTGGTCTGCAACGTTCTGTCGATCATCCCGGTGGCCCAGTTCCCGGCGACCTCGCGCATCGCGATCCCGATGATCCTGGCGCTCATCACCTGGGTGATGTTCAACTACGCCGGCATCAAGGCCAACGGCGCGGGTGCGTATTTCAAGGAGATGGTCGACCCGGCGCCGCAGGCGATGCTGCCGATCCGCCTCGTCCTCGCGCCGATCGAGATCCTGTCGACGCTGATCGTCCGGCCGTTCACGCTGGCGGTCCGGCTGTTCGCCAACATGTTCGCCGGCCACATGCTGCTGCTGATCTTCTCGCTGGGCGCGGAGTACATGATCCAGCGCCCGCCCTACGTCTTCGGCGCGGTCTCGTTCGTCATGACGGTCATCATGACCGGGTTCGAGCTGGTGATCGACCTGCTGCAGGCGTACATCATCACCGTGCTCACCGCCGCCTACATCGGCGGAGCACTGGCCGCGCACGGCGGCGGCGACCACGACGAGGACCACAGCATCGAGGACCCCGGGCTGCCGCAGCCCGCGCTGGCCACCGCCGCCGCGCACTCCTGATTTTTCGGACACCCCCACTCGCACCGGTGAGTTCCGGTGCCCGACAGGATAAGGAATTCCCATGGACCCGACATTGATCCTCGCCGCCAAGGACCACGTCAGCGGCAGCCTCGGTGCGGTCGCGTACGGCCTCGCCGCCATCGGCCCGGGTATCGGCGTCGGCATCATCTTCGGCCTCGGTGTGCAGGCGATCGCCCGTCAGCCGGAGGCCGAGCAGGTCGCCTTCCGCTACATGCTGATCGGCTTCGCCCTGGTCGAGGCACTCGCCCTCATCGGTTTCGTCGTCCCCTTCGTCTTCGCTTAACCGAGGACGAGTGTGAGCGTCACGTCGAGCGTCCTGCTCGCGGCCGCGGAAAAGACGGACGAGAACGTCCTCGTTCCGCCGCTTGGCGAGCTCATCATCGGAACCATTTCGTTCGGTCTGCTGGTCGCCTTCTTCTTCTGGAAGGTCAAGCCGCAGATCCAGAAGTTCTACGCGGAGCGCACCGAGCGGATCGAGGGCGGCCTGGCCCGCGCCTCGTCCGCCCAGGCGGAAGCGCAGGCCGTGCTGGAGCAGTACCGCGCCCAGCTGGCCGACGCCCGGTCGGAGGCGGCGCGCATCCGTGACGAGGCGGCCGTCCAGGGCCGTCAGATCGTGGCGGAGCTGCGGGCCCAGGCCGACCGTGAGGTCGCCGAGATCCGGGCCCGTGGCGAGGCACAGCTCGTCGCCGAGCGGTCGCAGATCGTCTCGCAGCTGCGCGGCGAGCTGGGCGGGGTCGCGCTTGAGCTGGCGACCAAGATCGTCGGTCACGAGCTGGCGCGTCCGGAAGAGCATGGTCAGCTGATCGACGACTTCATCGCTTCGCTCGACGCCGGTGACGCAGCCGCTGCCGCGCCTGCCGGGTCGGGAGGCTGACGGTGGAGGGACCCAGCCGGGCGGCTCTCGCCGCGGCGCGGGCCACGCTCGACGAGCTCACCGCGGTCCCGCCGGAGGGCGGGGCCGCGGCCCGTCAGTCGACCGTCGCGGCGGCCGGCCAGATCGGGTCCGACCTGCGGGCCGTCGCCGACCTGCTCGGCGCGGACCTGACGTTGCGCCGAGCGCTGTACGACCCGAGCATGCCGGCGGCCGCCCGCGAGGGCCTCGCCGACCGGCTGTTCGGCGGGCAGATCGCGCCGTCGTCGCTCGCTGTCCTGAAGTCGGCCGTCGCCGGCCGGTGGGCGCGGGCGCTCGACCTGCGGCTCGGTCTGATCGAGCTGGCGGTCGAGGCGCTCCTGGTGGACGCCGAGACGTCGGGCGCGCTGGACGAGGTCGAGGACGAGCTGTTCCGGTTCGGTCGGATTCTCGACCGCAACCCGCAGCTTTCCCTCGCGCTGACCGACCCGGCGGCGCCGGCGTCGGCCAAGGACGGCCTCGTCGAGCGGCTGCTCGCCGACAAGGCGAACGCGGTGACGGTCCGACTGGCGAAGCAGGCGGTCGCCGATCGTGAGTTCGGGGACCTGTCCCGCCGGCTGGAGGAGTTCAGCCGGATCGCCGCCGGCCGCCGTAACCGGGTGGTCGGGGTGGTGCGCACCGCGGTGCCGCTCAGCGACGACCAGTTCGCCCGGCTGCGGTCCGCGCTGTCCCGTTACTTCGGCCGCGAGATCCAGCTGCAGGCCGACCTCGACCCGGCGGTGCTCGGCGGTGTCGTCGTGCGCGTCGGTGACGAGGTGGTCGACGGCTCCGTGCTGCGCCGGCTCGCCGCCGCCCGTCAGGCTCTGACCCGGTAGCGCGTGAACACGACGACTCGTGGCCCCGCCGCCGGCGCCCGCCGCCGGCGTGGCCCTTGTCTCTGGTCCGCCCCGAATTCGATCGCTCCGGTCTCGACAAGGCCGGACAGTAACCAGCCGGCCTCGCCGAGGCCGGACCTTGCCCATGCTCGGGCGGCAAACTCCATGCCCAGCAATGAAGGACCGAAGCGATGACTGAGCTGACCATCAGGCCGGAGGAGATTCGCGACGCCCTCCGGGACTACGTCGAATCCTTCGAGGCCACCTCCGCCGACCGGGAGGAGGTCGGCCGCGTCATTCTGACCGGTGACGGTATCGCGCGGGTGGAAGGCCTCCCGCACGCGATGACCAACGAGCTGCTGGAGTTCCACGGCGGCGTGCTCGGCCTCGCGCTCAACCTCGAGGTCGGCGAGATCGGCTGCGTCATCCTCGGCGAGGGATCGCACATCGAGGAGGGCCAGGAGGTCCGCCGGACCGGGCGCATCCTGTCGGTGCCGGTCGGTGACGGCTACCTCGGCCGGGTCGTCGACCCGCTGGGCCGCCCGATCGACGGCCTCGGCCCGATCGCCACCGAGGGCGAGCGCGCCCTGGAGCTCCAGGCCCCGACCGTCGTGCAGCGGCAGCCCGTCAAGGAGCCGCTGCAGACCGGCATCAAGGCCATCGACGCGATGACCGCGATCGGCCGCGGCCAGCGCCAGCTGATCATCGGCGACCGGCAGACCGGCAAGACCACGGTCGCCATCGACGCGATCATCAACCAGCGGGCCAACTGGGAGAGCGGCGACCCGAAGAAGCAGGTCAAGTGCGTCTACGTCGCCGTCGGCCAGAAGAAGTCGACCATCCGTGAGGTCGTCAACACGCTGGAGGAGTCCGGCGCGCTGGCGTACACCACCATCGTCGCGGCCCCGGCGGACGAGCCGGCCGGCTTCAAGTTCATGGCCCCGTACAGCGGCTCGGCGATCGCCCAGCACTGGATGTACAACGGCCAGCACTCGCTGATCGTCTTCGACGACCTCTCGAAGCAGGCCGAGGCCTACCGGGCCATCTCGCTGCTGCTGCGCCGCCCGCCGGGCCGTGAGGCCTACCCGGGCGACGTCTTCTACCTGCACTCGCGCCTGCTTGAGCGTTGCGCCAAGCTCTCCGACGAGCTGGGCGGCGGCTCGCTGACCGGTCTGCCGATCATCGAGACCAAGGGCAGCGACATCTCGGCCTACATCCCGACGAACGTCATCTCGATCACCGACGGCCAGATCTTCCTGGAGTCGGACCTGTTCAACCAGGGTGTCCGCCCGGCCATCAACGTCGGCACCTCGGTCTCCCGAGTCGGTGGCTCCGCCCAGGTGAAGGCGATGAAGTCGGTCGCCGGCCGGCTGCGGCTCGACCTGGCCCAGTACCGCGAGCTGGAGGCCTTCTCGGCCTTCGGCTCCGACCTGGACAAGGCGTCCCGTGACCAGCTCGCCCGCGGCTCCCGCCTCGTCGAGCTGCTCAAGCAGCCGCAGAACCAGCCCTTCGCGGTCGACCGGCAGGTCGTCTCGCTCTGGGCCGGCACGACCGGCCAGCTCGACGAGGTGCCGGTCGCGGACGTCCGCCGGTTCGAGACGGAGTTCCTGGACTTCGTCGGCCGCTCGTACCCGGGGATCTACGACGTCATCTCGGCGACGGGCAAGCTCGAGGAGGCGACGACCGCCGACCTGGCGAAGGCGATCGACGCGTTCAAGGCCCAGTTCACGCTGAGCGGCGGCTCGCCCTTGGTCGTCAACGAGGCCGCGCTCGACGCGCTCGCGCCTGGCGAGGTCCAGCCCGAGGAGATCACGGTGCACCGCCCGGTGCACTCGGTCGAAGAGGCCTGATCGGATGGCTGGCCAACTTCGCCAGTACCGGCGGCGCATCCGCACGGTCCAGTCGACGAAGAAGATCACCCGGGCGATGGAGCTGATCGCCGCGTCCCGGATCGTCAAGGCCCGGACGCGCGTGGCGGCCTCGCGGCCGTACGCGCAGGAGATCACCCGGGTGATCTCCGCGGTCGCCTCACAGTCGACGATCAAGCACCCGCTCACCACCGAGCGGTCCGGGGTCACCCGGGCCGCCGTGGTGGTCGTCACCTCCGACCGTGGCCTCGCCGGCGGCTACAGCTCCAACGCGATCCGGCGTGCCGGCGAGCTGATGGAGCTGCTGGACGACGAGGGCAAGTCGGTGGCGCTGTACGTGGTCGGACGCAAGGGCGTCACGTACTACCGCTTCCGCAACCGGGCGATGGCCGGCGAGTTCACCGGCTTCACCGAGCAGCCCACGTACGCGGACGCGAAGGCGGTCGCGGACGAGCTGCTCGCCGCGTTCGCCGTGCCCGAGGCCGACGGTGGCGTGGGCGAGATCCACGTCGTCTACACCGAGTACGTCAGCGCGCTGACGCAGACCCCGGGCGCGCACCGGCTGCTGCCGATGAAGCTGACCGAGTCAGCGGAACCGCCGCCCGGTGGCCCCCTGCCCGTCTACGAGTTCGAGCCGTCGGCCGAGGGGGTGCTCGACGCGCTGCTGCCCCGGTACGTCGAGAGCCGCCTGTACGTCGCGCTGCTGGAGGCGGCCGCCTCCGAGTCGGCGTCCCGCCAGCGGGCAATGAAGTCCGCGACGGACAACGCCACCGAGCTGATCCGTACCTACACCCGGCTGGCCAACCGGGCCCGCCAGGAGGCGATCACCCAGGAGATCTCGGAGATCGTCGGCGGCGCGAACGCGCTGGCGGACGCCGGCTAGCCGGCCTCTCAGCGCGGCCAGGTCGCGGGGAGGGTGTCATTAGTTGGCGGGGTACGGCATCGTAGGTGATACCAACCACTACAGCGGCGTCAAAGATGGATGGACCGGCCGGCCGGAGATCCGAGCCGACCGCCCGGCCGCCGTCGCTCCGCGCGGCACCACCACGGTCGAGGCGTCGGCGCGGTGTCGCCGCCGACGCGGGCGCGGCACCGAGGACGTGGCACTGCCGCACCACCCGGCACCATCCGGCACCGCCCCAAAGGACGCGAACCGCCACCAGACGTAACGACGAAGCACCGCGGAACTGAAGTCCTGCCTGAAGCCAAGGGTGGCCGAGGGCGCCAAGCCAGCCCCTATGGACCCGAACGGCAGCACGTGGGCCTCCGGGGGCGCGGAGAAGTCGCAGTACGCGCCCCTTCGGCGCTCTAGTGAAGATCGAGGACGCCATGACCGTCACCACCAGCTCGACCGCCCCGGCGGACGGCCGGGTCCCGGGGATCGGCCGGGTCGCCCGAGTCATCGGCCCGGTCGTCGACGTCGAGTTCGCTCCGGAAGAGCTTCCGGAGATCTACTACGCGCTGCACGTCGAGCGCACGCTCGGCGACGAGACCGCCACGTTGACCCTTGAGGTCGCCCAGCACATCGGTGACAACACCGTGCGGGCCATCTCCATGCAGCAGACCGACGGCCTGGTCCGCGGCGCCCCGGTGACCGATACCGGCGCTCCGATCTCGGTACCGGTCGGCGACGCCACCAAGGGGCACGTGTTCAACGTGCTCGGCAAGCCGCTCGACGTGGAGTCCGTCGAGGCGGAGACCACCTGGGCGATCCACCGCTCCGC
Organism: Pseudofrankia sp. DC12; assembly: GCF_000966285.1. Classification (NCBI taxonomy): domain Bacteria; kingdom Bacillati; phylum Actinomycetota; class Actinomycetes; order Frankiales; family Frankiaceae; genus Pseudofrankia; species Pseudofrankia sp. DC12. The sequence continues at coordinate 2,013,568 of NZ_KQ031391.1, read as the reverse complement.
CCCGCCGTTCGACCAGCTCGAGTCCAAGACCGAGATGTTCGAGACCGGCATCAAGGTCATCGACCTGCTGGCGCCGTACGTGCGCGGTGGGAAGATCGGCCTGTTCGGCGGCGCCGGCGTCGGCAAGACCGTCATCATCCAGGAGATGATCCGCCGGGTCGCCAAGGAGTTCGGTGGCGTCTCGGTGTTCGCGGGCGTCGGCGAGCGGACCCGCGAGGGCAACGACCTGTTCGAGGAGATGACCGAGGCCGGCGTCATCGAGGACACCGCGCTGGTGTTCGGCCAGATGGACGAGCCGCCGGGCACCCGGCTGCGGGTCGCCCTGGCCGCGCTGACCATGGCGGAGTACTTCCGCGACGTGAAGAAGCAGGACGTCCTGCTCTTCATCGACAACATCTTCCGGTTCACCCAGGCCGGCTCCGAGGTCTCCACGCTGCTCGGCCGGATGCCGTCGGCCGTGGGCTACCAGCCCACCCTGGCCGACGAGATGGGCGTGCTGCAGGAGCGGATCACCTCGACCCGAGGCCACTCCATCACCTCGCTGCAGGCCATCTACGTCCCCGCGGACGACCTGACCGACCCGGCCCCGGCGACGACGTTCACCCACCTCGACGCCCAGACCGTGCTCGACCGCTCCATCTCCGACCTTGGCATCTACCCGGCGGTGAGCCCGCTGGAGTCGACGTCGCGCATCCTGGACGCCCGGTACGTCGGCCAGGAGCACTACGACGTGGCCCGCGAGGTGCAGCGCATCCTGCAGCGCTACAAGGACCTGCAGGACATCATTGCCATCCTCGGCATCGACGAGCTCTCCGAGGAGGACAAGGTCCTCGTTCGGCGGGCCCGGCGGATCCAGCGGTTCCTGTCGCAGCCGTTCTTCGTCGCCGAGCAGTTCACCGGCATTCCCGGCAAGTTCGTCCCGGTCGCCGAGACGATCGACTCGTTCAAGCGCATGACCCTGGGCGAGTTCGACCACCTGCCGGAGCAGGCGTTCTTCATGTGCGGCGGGATCGAGGACGCGCAGAAGAACGCGGAGAACCTGTAATGCCGTCGATGCGGGTCGCGGTCGTCTCCCCGGAGGAGAAGGTCTGGGAAGGCGAGGCGAACTTCGTCCTCGCCACGACGACCGACGGTGACCTCGGCGTCTGGCCCCGCCACGTCCCGCTCCTGGGCGTGCTCAAGGACGGCGCCGACGTCAAGGTCGAGACTCCGGGTGGCGACCTGCTCTACACCGTCGGCGGCGGCTTCATCTCCGTCACCCACGACGGCGTCAGCATCCTCGCGGAATCGGCCGTCGCGAAGTCCTGACGGCTCGGCGCTCGCTCCACGAGGCGGGGCACGTTCGATTCCGAACGTGCCCCGCTTCGTCGTTGCCCGGCCGAGCCGCGATTCTGTCCTGATCCTCCCGGCGTCAGTCGCCCGCGCGGAAGATCCTCGGCGGCCCGCGTCGAGGTCCGCCGCCCGCCCACCCTGAAGATCGCCATTTCGGCCCTCTGGTGGTTGCGATTGGAGCCCTGCGACGGCCACGCCAGGGCCTAGACAGCGATCTTGGTTGCGTGAGTACGACAGGGCCATATCCTGGTCTGAATTCAGACCGGTTGCTATTATGGTCGCTATGGAGACCATTCCGATCACCGAGGCCAAGACTCGAATCGCCGAGCTGGCAGACCGAGTGGCTCGGGAGCACGACCACTTCACGATCACCCGCAACGGCCGTGCCGATGTGATGCTGATCTCTGTCGCAGAGTACGAGTCGATGCAGGAGACCCTCGACGTTCTCTCGGACAGCGAGACCCTCGCGGACCTCCGTCAGTCTCGGGAGGACTTCGCCGCCGGCGATACGTTCAAGCTCGACGAGGTGCGAGCCGACCTGGAGCGGCGCCGGGGTGGAACCAGCTGATGCCCCCGGATGGCGGCCGATCGGGCGATCAGTCCGGACAGGCGGCGCCGTACGAGGTGGTGATGTCCCGCCGAGCGCGTCGAAACCTTCAGGAAGACCTGCCACTCGAGGTTGCGGTTGCGGCGATGGAGACCATCCAACGCGCGATTGCTCCGAATCCCCACCGAGTTGGCAAGCCGCTGGACGAGCCGTTTGACGGCTACTACTCGGCTCGTCGCGGCACCTACCGGATTATCTACCGGATCGACGCGTCGAAACACTCGGTGGAGATTCATTCGATCAGACATCGCCGAGACGCTTACCGACCGTAGATTTGCCGGCGGACGAAACTGCGCACGTTCCAGCGGGAACGTGGCCTGCCTGAAGTCGTTTGGCGCCCAGGCGGCGTCATGCAACGATCCGCGGATGGCATCCGAGGACATGAGCTGGTACGCGGTGCGCTGTGTCTTCGACACCGGCTTCGAAGCTGATGACGCCGGGCATCGGGTGTACGAGGAACGGATCACCCTCTGGCGGGCTGGAGGGTTCGACGAGGCGATCGCCCTTGCCGGGGCAGAGGCCCGCCGCTATGACGCCGTGATCCAGGACTATCCCGTCGGTCGCTACCTGGGCCTCGCGCAGGCCTACAAGCTCTTCGACGAGCCCGGTGTCGGTGCGGAGATCTTCTCGCTGATGCGCGGCAGTCCCCTCGAACCCGACGAGTACCTGGACCGTTTCTTCGACACCGGCAGTGAGCACCAGCGCGGGCTGGACGAGCTGTCAGGCGTTGCCGCCGGGCTTCCAGAGGACGTCGCCACCGGGGTTCGCGACGCGGCTGAGGATGAAGAGCAGGTCTGACAGACGGTTGAGGTACTGGGCCGTCAGGGAGTTCGTCCGGTCGCTGTCCACCGCGAGAAGCGCCCACACGTTGCGCTCCGCGCGCCTGGCGACGGTTCGGGCCACATGCAGGAGAGCAGCGCCAGGGGTGCCGCCGGGCAGGATGAACGAGTCCAGCTTCGGCAGGTCCTCGTTGAACGTGTCGCAGGCTGCTTCCAGCCGGTCGACGTAGTTCTGGGTCACCCGCAGCGGCGGGTACCTGGGGTCGGGCACGATCGGCGTCGCGAGGTCCGCGCCGACGTCGAACAAGTCGTTCTGTACCTGGCCGAGCACCGCGCGGACCTCGTCCGGCAGGTTGCCGAGAGCCAGCGCCACCCCGATCGCCGCGTTCGTCTCGTCCGTGTCCGCGTAGGCCGTCAGCCGCGGGTCGGTCTTCGACGTTCGGGACAGGTCACCGAGCGCCGTCGTCCCGTCGTCGCCGGTCCTGGTGTAAATCCGCGTCAGATGGACAGCCATACGCCTACCCTAGGGGCGCCACCGGTCCCGGCGCGTCGCCCAGGCATGGGTCACAGACGCCGTCGCTGGGGACCAGTGAGACTCGGCCATCGGCTCAGATCTCGGCCCACACCATGGTCGCGTCGTCATGGGCACCAAACCTGGGCGTCCGGACGCAGTCCGGGTCCGCGGCCTCGGCGGCCCGCAGCTCGGCCAGCAGTTGGGCCGCGCCGCCCGCGACAATCCGGTCCCACAGCTCGCCGGCGTCCCCCACGAGGCCGAAGGGCCACAGCGCACGAGCGAAGCCGTCGGACATCAGCACGACGTTCGTGTCGGGCGGCGCGGGGAACGAGTCGATCGCCACGTGCCGCGCGGCCTCGGGCGCCGCGGCCAGGATCCACAACCCAGCCGGCGAGTTGCGCTCCAGACGTCGCTGGTGCAGCTGTACCCGGATCTCCTGGTAGACGGTCGCGGCGGCGACGCCGCGGTCCAGTCGGTCGTGGACCCAAGCCAGCGCCGCGTCCTCGGCTCCCTCGAACTGGGGATCCATCACCTCGATCGGCTTGCCCTCGACGTCGATCAGCACCGTGCAGTCCCCAAGCGAGCAGACCTCCACCCGGTCACCCATGCGGCGAACCAGCGAGATGGCCGCCGTCGGGAACTCCCGGCCGGCCAAGCCGTACGCGGCGCCCTGATCGGCCAGCTGGCCGATCAGGGACCGCATGACGTCCGGAAGTGAGCGCCCCACCCAGGGAAGGTCGCGAAGTATCTCGCTCGCCGTGTGGCTGAGCCAGGCTGCCGGGCTGACGCCCGCGACCAGCGGAGCCTCGTCGAGCGGGGTCGCACCGTCGATCACCCAGAGGCCGTCGTCCCGGCTGCCGTAGGCGTCCTCGTTGGAGCTCTTGAACGACGCGCTGATGGCCTCGCGCACCCGCATCCGCGGGCCCCTCACCACTCGACCTGTCCCCACCCAATGATCCCCTGTGGTCGCGGAACCCAGCGGGAGCGCCGCCATGAGGTATGGATCGGTGCCGCTGGGGGTCCAGGGCGGCTAGGGGAGGCTGTTCGCCGCGCGGATGATGTCGACGAAGCCGGACATGATGTCGGTGAGGCCGTAGTCCTTGGGGGTGTAGACGGCAGCCACGCCGGCGGCGCGCAGCGTGTCGGCGTCGCGGTCGGGGATGATGCCGCCGACGACGACCGGGACATCACCGAGGCCGGCGGCGCGCAGGCCGTCGAGGACCTGGGGGACCAGCTCCAGGTGTGAGCCGGACAGGATCGACAGGCCGACGAGGTGGACGTCCTCCTGCACGGCGGCGGCGACGATCTGCTCGGGTGTGAGGCGGATGCCCTGGTAGACGACCTCGAAGCCGGCGTCGCGGGCGCGTACGGCGATCTGTTCGGCTCCATTGGAGTGGCCGTCGAGGCCGGGCTTGCCGATGAGGACCTTCAGCCGGCGGCCCAGCTCGTCGCCGGTCGCCGTGACGCGGGCCCGGACGAGGGCGAGCTCGCCGCCACCGGCCCCGGCCGTGGCGCCGACGGCCACGCCGGAGACGCCGGTCGGGGCGCGGTACTCGCCGAAGACCTCGCGCAGCACCCCTGACCATTCGCCGGTCGTGACGCCTGCGCGGGCGCAGGCCAGGGTGGCGGGCACCAGGTTGGCCTCGGTCTTGGCCGCCTCGCGCAGCGCGAGCAGGGCCTCGTCGACGGCGGCGGGGTCGCGCCGCGCCTTCCAGCCGGCGAGCGAGGTGCGGGCGGCCTCCTCGACGGCGGGGTCGACCGTCTGGATCGCGGTGTCCAGGTCGGCGAGCAGCGGGTTCGGCTCGGTCTCGGTGAAGCGGTTGACCCCGACGACGACGTCCTCGCCGGACTCGATCCGGGCGCGGCGCGCCGCCTGCGATCCGACGAGCTGGGACTTCATGTAGCCGGACTCGACGGCGGCCACCGCGCCACCCATCGCCTGGACCCGGTCGATCTCGGCCTTCGCCGCCTCGACCAGCTCGCCGACGCGGCGCTCGACGACGACCGAGCCGGTGAAGATGTCCTCGTACTCCAGCAGGTCGGTCTCGTAGGCGAGGATCTGCTGGATCCGCATCGACCACTGCTGGTCCCAGGGCCGGGGCAGGCCGAGTGCCTCGTTCCAGGCCGGTAGCTGCAGCGCCCGGCAGCGGGCGTCCTTCGACAGCGTGACGCCGAGCGCCTCCAGGACGATGCGGATGACGTTGTTCTCGGGCTGCGCCTCGGTCAGGCCGAGCGAGTTGACCTGCACCCCGTACCGGAACCGGCGGTGCTTCGGGTTCCGCACGCCGTACCGGGTGCGCAGCAGGTCGTCCCAGAGCGCCACGAAGGCGCGCATCTTGCACAGCTCCTCGACGAACCGGACGCCGGCGTTGACGAAGAACGAGATGCGGGCGCAGACGTCACCCAGCCGCTCGGCCGGCACCTGCCCGGACGCGACGACGGCGTCGAGCACCGCGATGACGGTGCAGATCGAGTACGCCAGCTCCTGCACCGGCGTGGCTCCGGCCTCCTGCAGGTGGTAGCTGCAAACGTTGATCGGGTTCCACTTCGGGATCTCGGTGACCGTGTACGCGATCAGGTCGGTGATCAGCCGCAGCGACGGGCCGGGGGGGAACACGTACGTCCCCCGGGACAGGTACTCCTTGATGATGTCGTTCTGGGTCGTCCCGTTGAGCAGGGCCGGGTCGGCCCCCTGCTCCTCGGCGACGACCTGGTAGAGCGCGAGCAGCCACATGGCCGTCGCGTTGATCGTCATCGAGGTGTTCATCTTCTCGACCGGGAGCTGGTCGAACAGGGCCCGCATGTCGCCCAGATGGGCCACCGGGACCCCGACCTTGCCGACCTCGCCGCGAGCCAGCACGTGGTCCGGGTCGTAGCCGGTCTGGGTCGGCAGGTCGAAGGCGACCGAAAGGCCGGTCTGGCCCTTGGCGAGGTTGCGGCGGTAGAGCGCGTTGCTCTCCGCCGGGCTGGAGTGGCCCGCGTACGTCCGGATGATCCAGGGCCGGTCCCGTTCCTTACGGGCCTCGGGCGCCGTCGCCGCCCCGGTGGGCGCGTCCGCTGCGGGCGGGGATCCCTGTTCCTCGGCCATTGCCAGCCGTCCCCTCGCCATTGGGGGGTCGGGCACGCAGCGCGCCGCCGCGACCCCCAGATCGTGGCCAACGGCGAAAGCGTACCGGCGCCACCCGGTCGGGCGCCCGCGAAGTGAACTGTCATGCAATGGCGGTCAGCCGGAACCGGCGCTTGCGCGCCTGCGGCTGCTCCGCCTGCTTCGGGCGCTTGGCGCCCTCGCCCTGGTTCGGGGGCGGGCTCAGAGGGCTGGGGCTGGGTTGGGGTCCCTGGGGATCGGACTTGGTTAGAAGAGGGTGGGAATGGACGGTTCCAGGCCGCGCAGGGCGTCGTAGTCGACGGTCACGCAGGCCAGGCCCCGGTCGGTTGCCAGGAGGCGGGCCTGCGGGGTGATGGACTGGGCGGCCAGGATGCCGTGTACCGGGTGCGGGAGCGCCGGGTCGTCGGTCATCCGCGCGATGTACCGGGTCAGCTGCTCGACGCCGTCGATCTCGCCACGCCGTTTGATCTCGACGGCGACCGTGGACCCGTCGCCGGCCCGGCAGAGCAGGTCGACGGGACCGATCCCGGTCTCGTACTCCCGGCGTACCAGGGTCAGGTCCGGCCGGATCGCGTCGGGGCGGTCGGCCAGCAGCACCTGCAGGTGAGCCTCGACGCCGTCCTTGCGCAGCCCGGGGTCGATCCCGAGATCGTGGGTGGAGTCGTGGACGACCTCCTCGATCGTGATGACGAGGGTCTCGGCGGCCTTGTTGGTGACCCGCCAGACACCCTCGGCCTCCGTCAGCACGCAGGGCGGGCTCATCCAGTTCAACGGCTTGTAGGCGCGGCCGTCGGCGTGGATCGAGACCGAGCCGTCGGCCTTGAGCAGCAAGAGCCGCACCGCGCTGGGAAGGTGCGCGTTGAGCCGTCCGACGTAGTCCACGCTGCACCGAGCGATCACGAGGCGCACTCGGCTACGTTATCGCGCCAGCGAGCCACTTCCCGGCACAGGTGCCGCCTTGGTCGCCGAAGGACCGCCATCGCCCGATCTGGGCCGCGGATCCCGGCTCAGACGCTGCTGCCGCCGCTGGTGCCGGGCGGGGTCGCGGCGCGGGCGAGCACCAGTTCGTCGAGCAGCGCGCGCCGGGCGACGTAGCGGCGGGCGAGCCGGTCGGCCTGTTCAGCGGGCAGCCGGCCCAGCCGGACGGGATCGCTGTTGTCGGCCATGTCGGCATGTTTCACGACGACGGCGACCGGGTCGGCCGCCACCCTGGCCAGGTAGGCCTCGGTCGGCTCGTCCGCGCGTTTGGTCAGCGCGTCGACCGCCGCGACGACCCGCGGTGAGTACCCGCGCCCGGCCAGGTCCGCGAGGGTCACCTCGGTGTCCTCGACGACGTCGTGCAGCAGCGCCGCCAGCTGGGCCTGCAGCGGGTCGACGCCGGCGGCCGGCGCGGTACGCTCGACCGTCGCACGGACCCGCAGCGGGTGCCCGATGTACTCCTCGCCGGCCTTGTCGAGCTGGCCGGCGTGCATCTCGGCCGCGAAGGACTCTGTCGCCGCGATGCCTGGTTCAGGACACGCCATGTCCTCACGGTATCCGCGGCCGGCCAAGGCCCGCCCAACCGGCCCGACGGTCCTGGCCTGGTCCCTGATGATGGGACTCTTGGACTCTGGCTTGGCGGGTCGACGCGCCGGGAAGGGGCGGGACATGCCGGAGGCCACGCGGGATGAGCCCGTATCGGGTGAAGGACAGCCGTTGCGATCCCGTGGGGGCACCGGAGTGTCCACGCAAGCCCTAGCATCGCTTTCTGTGGAACGCTTCGTCGTCACCGGCGGATGTCAGCTGGCGGGTGAGGTCTTCATCCCCGGGGCGAAGAACTCGGTCCTGAAGCTGATGGCCGCGAGCCTGCTGGCACCCGGCGTGACGACCCTGTCGGCCGTGCCCGAGATCCTCGACGTGGACGTCATGGCCGACGTGCTGACCACTCTCGGTGCGACGGTCGGGCGCGACGTCGCCGCCGGCACGATGACCATCGACACCCCCGTCACCCCGGGCGCGGCCGCCGACCCCGACCTGGTGCGCCGGATCCGGGCCTCCGTGGCCATCCTGGGCCCGCTCGTCGGCCGGTGCGGCGAGGCGAGGGTCGCGCTGCCCGGCGGCGACGCGATCGGCTCGCGCGCCCTGGACATGCACGTCAACGGCCTGCGCCGGCTCGGCGCCGTCGTCGACATCGAGGATGGCGTCCTGGTCGCGCGGTCGTCCGGCCGGCTGCAGGGTGCGGCCATCTGGCTGGACTTCCCGAGCGTCGGCGCGACCGAGAACCTGCTCATGGCGGGGGTTCTGGCCAAGGGGACGACGGTCGTCGACAACGCAGCACGGGAGCCGGAGATCGCCGACCTGTGCCAGTTCCTGACCGAGATGGGCGCCCGGATCGAAGGCATCGGCGGTTCCACGCTGGTTATCGAGGGCGTTGACGAGCTACGGCCCACCACCCACGAGACAGTGCCGGATCGGATCGTCGCCGGAACCTACGCGATCGGCGCCGTCATGACCCGGGGTGACGTCTTCATCCGGAACGGCCGGGCCGAGCATCTCGGCATCGTGCTGGAGAAGCTGTCCGCCGCCGGGGCGGTCGTCGACGTCGGCGGCGACGGGTTCCGGGTCTCGATCGACGACCGGCCTCGCTCGATCGACGTCGTCACCCTGCCCTTCCCGGGGTTCCCGACCGATCTGCTGCCGCAGATCATCGCCCTGGAGGCGGTCAGCCAGGGCATCTCGCTGATCACCGAGAACGTGTTCGACAGCCGCTTCGTGTTCTGCCGCGAGCTGCTGCGGCTGGGCGCGCAGCTACGGACGGACGGCCATCACGTCGTCGTGCGGCCGGCCGCCCAGCTCGTCGGAGCGTCGGTGGCCGCGTCGGACGTCCGCGCCGGCGCCGGCCTGGTGCTGGCCGGCCTGGTCGCGCAGGGCACGACCGAGGTCCACGAGGTCCACCACATCGACCGCGGCTACGCGGGGTTCGTGGAGAACCTGCGGGCGCTCGGCGCGGACATCCGCCGCGAGCGCGACGCTGTCGCCGCCTGACCGACGGGAGGCCTCCTCGTGCGCCCGCCGCTGGGGACCCGAACGGCCGGCGGCAGCGACGCCCAGCCCCGACCACACGGCATACTTCAGGCATGCGAGTTGCGTCACCTGTGGCCAGGAGCGGGACTGCCTGAGCCGGCTCGCGGGAACCACCGGTCGACGGCCGGCGTGACCCCCTCGCGACGGCCCGTGGCTGGCGGTGGGCGCCGTGGTCGCGTCCGGGGCCACCCCGCACCCCGGAGGCGAGATCGGGCTGGGGGCTGTGCGATCCTGCCTTTCGAATGCACAGCCGGAGGCCTACGTCCCCCGGAGTGGTGGGGGGAAGGTGCGCAGGCCGAACGGAGGCACGTGCTGGACATGGATGTACCGATGCCGGCGGGTTCTGGAGCCCGCGCCAGTGGCGTGCCCTGGAAGGCCTGGGTGGAACAACGGCGTCGGCCCGTGATCATCGGCGCCTTCGTCGCGGCTGCCCTGCTGGGCGTCCTGATCGGCCTGCTGACCGCGCCCAGCACGAACGGGCCATCTGGTACAGAGGCCTCGGCCGCCGTGGCGCAGGCCCGTCAACCGGCGCTGCCGTCGGTTCCCTGGAATGGCGACCGCTCGCCGGGCGCAGCGGTGAACGTCACCCTCGACCAAGCCATGTCGCCCATCGTGCGTACGGCCTTGGCATGGGCGGCTGCCGACGACGCACTCGCGAAGGCGGGACGGCCCACCTGGTCCGAGGTCTTCCTCTCCTCGGGTTCCCCGGCGTCGGGCACGGCCGGCGCGCAGGCCGCCACCAGTAGAGCCGTGCTGACGGACCAGTCGATCACCATCCCGCAGGGGCTTCTCTACGGTGCCATTCAGGGCACTGACGCGGCATCTGACGATTTCTGGGCAGTCGGCTTCGCCGAAACCTCGGGCAGCGTCGTTCCGGTAGACCGGCTACACGTCTGGGAGCGGATCGGCAACTCAGCCTGGAAAGTCGTCGCCACCGGCCCAGGCGCCTGCACCAAGGTTCCCCCCAGCATGACCGCGGTCTGGGGAAGCCACCCAGAGATCTGCAACGCTTCCTGACCCGCCTTCCGTTGGGAAGGACTCACTGACCGAACGGCGCGATGACGCCCGTCGTGTAGAAGTTCTGGCCAATCGTGTAGTACAGCTGGGTGCTCACCTGCCAGTTGCTCGTGACGGTGGAGCACCAGCCCCCGCTGGGTGCGGTTCCGATACCGACTGTCACTCCGAGGTCGGTGCCGGCGTACACCGTTCCCGCGGTCATGAGAAGATTGGTCTTGCCGTTGGCGATGTAGTTGGCGCCTCGCGCGACCTTGAGGCTGCCTTTCACCCAGGTCTCAATGGCGGCACCATGCTCGGGCGAGCTCGTGTTGTTCAGATGCGGGTAAATACGATTGACGAGAGAGTATCCCTGATACTGCAGATCGGCGGCGGTGCAGGGCAGGGCCGCGGCAAGATAACAGTCCGGATTGATCAAACTACACTTCCAGTCTGGTCGGGCCTGGAGAAGTGCTTAGAGTTGATCAGGAAACCCAGCAACCACAGGCGGTTCACGTCGCTGCCGGTCTATCCGTGCCGGCCGAATTCGACTACCTTGAGTAGTCATGCGCTGCCGAGAGCGATCTCGCCGCAGCCCTGGGTGCAGGGCCCGGCAGCCTGCGCCATCGATGGAAAACCGATGAATACAATTCCTAGTGTCAGCAGGACGAGCGGCAAGACCGTCAGGCGGCGACGGACCGAAGAGCTGATCTCGCTAAGGTGCATGAAAAGACGACAACGATCCGCCGGTAGCGGGCCGACAGGGATTCTCGCATGTTGCCTGTCCGTTGTCTTTTCTTATCCGTCGTGCGCCGCGGGCAGAGTTGTCCGCTGGATCGCGTCTCGGGCCGACTAACGGCGGTGGTCGTGGAAGCCGCGGCCGGTCTTGCGGCCGAGGTAGCCGGCGGTCACGAGATGCTCCAGCAGCGGAGCGGGCGCGTACCCGGGCTCGCGGAACTCCAGGTAGAGCGTCCGCTGGATGGCCAGCGTGACGTCGAGGCCGACGACATCGGCCAGCTCGAACGGGCCCATCGGGTGCCCGCAGCCGACCTTCATCGCCGTGTCGATGTCCTCGACGCCCGCGTAGTGCGCCTCCAGCATCCGCACCGCGTCGTTGAGGTACGGGAACAGCAGCGCGTTGACGATGAACCCGGCCCGGTCGGCGCAGGTCACCGGGTGCTTGCGGGCGGCCCGGGCGACGGCGAGCACGGTCGCGACCACGTCCGGCGCGGTGAGCACGGTGGGCACCACCTCGACGAGCTTCATCGCCGGCGCCGGGTTGAACCAGTGCATGCCGATGACGTCGCCCGGCCGGCTGGTCGCCGCCGCGCATTCCACGACCGGCAGTGACGAGGTCGTCGTCGCCAGCACCGCGCCGGGCTTCACGACCCGGTCGAGCTCGGCGAACAGAGCCTGCTTGACGGCGAGGTCCTCGACGACGGCCTCGACCACCAGGTCGGCGCCGGCGAGGTCGGTGAGCTCGGTCGTCCCGCGCAGCCGGGTCAGCGCGGTGTCCCGGTCCTCGGAGGTCAGCCGGCCCTTCTCGACGGCCCGCGCCAGCGACGACTCGACCTTCTTGCGGACCGCTGCGACCTTGTCGTCGGTCCGGGCCCGCACGACCACCTCGTAGCCGGACTTGGCCAGCACCTCGGCGATGCCGCAGGCCATCGTGCCGGTGCCGACGACGCCGACCGTGTGCACCGGCCGTTCGGTCGTGCCGGCGACCGTCGCCGGGGGAGCCGGGTCGACGATCTCGGGCGAGTCCGGCCCGGCGTAGCGGTAGAAGCCGCGGCCCGACTTGCGGCCCAGCATGCCGGCGGTGACCAGCTGCTTGAGCAGTGGCGCCGGGGCGTGCAGGTGGTCGCGGGAGGTGTGGTAGATCGAGTCGAGGATCGCGTAGGCGGTGTCCAGGCCGATCAGGTCGAGCAGGGCGAGCGGGCCCATCGGGTGGCCGCAGCCGAACCGCATCGCCGCGTCGATGTCCTCACGGGTCGCGTAGTGCGCCTCCAGCATGCGGACCGCGTTGTTCAGGTAGCCGAACAGCAGCGCGTCGACGATGAACCCGGCCCGGTCGCCTGCCGTCACCGCGTTCTTGCCGACGCGTTCGACGAGGGCCGCGAGGTCGGCGAGCACCGCCGGGTCGGTGACGACGGTGCTGATGATCTCGACCAGGTCCATCACCGGCGCCGGGTTGAACCAGTGCGTCCCGACCACCCGGGCCGGGCGGCCGGTGGCCGCGGCGAGCTGGGTGACCGACAGCGAGCTGGTGTTCGTCGCGAAGATGGTCTCGGGCCCGCAGAGCCCGTCGAGCCGCGCGAACAACGCCATCTTCGCGTCGAGGTCCTCGTCGATCGCCTCGATCACGAGCGGCGCCCCGGCCGCCGCGGACAGGTCGGTCCCGGCCTGGATCCGGGCGAGCAGCGCGTCGCGCTCGGCCGGGGTGAGCTTTCCGCCGGCCACCGCCCGGTCGGTCGAGTGCGCCAGGTGCCCGAGCCCGCGCCGCAGGCCCGCGTCGTCCTTCTCGACGCCGACCACCCCGATGCCCGCCCGCGCGAGGACCTCGGCGATGCCGGCGCCCATCGTGCCGAGCCCGACCACCGCGACCGTCGTCAGCTCACGACTCATGTCAGCTCCCTGTCGAAAGTGCCTCGCGCCGGTCCACCGGCTCTCCCGCGGCCACGGATGAGCGGCGTCAGCCAGGCTGGGCGCGGGCCGGGTGTCAGAAGCGTCTGCTGCTGGGCGGAATTCTCCCAGATCAGTGACGGACAAGCTCGTGATCGCGAGGAGGACTGTCGCCTATCTGCCGCCGCGCGGGCCGGGAAAGGATGTGGTGACAGAGAGTGTTGGCATGGGCGCGCCTGGTGTGCAATCGAAGGCCCCGCACCGGGGGGAGGGGCGCCCGGCTGACCCCCCGGCTGGCCGGGCCGACCGGGCGGATCGTTCGGACGGGCCGGATCGGCCGTTCCCTTGGGGGCCGGGCGGCCGGCCCGGCGGGAGCTATGCGGTCGTACGCACGTTCTAGGATGGATCGGCAGGTGAGTGGCGTCTCCCGATGATCTTATGGCGGCAGGGTCTCGCGGCGCCGGCAGTGCGAAGGAAGGAAGGGTCGGCCGATGGTCTCGCTGGACAAGGACGCGGTCCGCACGTTCGGCCGAGAAGTAGCCACCTTCCTGCCTGATCTGGCCCTCATGCTGCGCGGGGTGGTCGCCGATCCGCGGGTGCCGCAGTCGGCGAAGGTCGAGGCCGGGGCGGCGCTGGCCTACCTCGTCTCCCCGCGTAACCGGATCACCAACGTCATCCCGGTCATCGGGCAGCTCGACGACGTCGCGGTCGTCGCCTTCGCGTTCCGCCGCCTCGTCGTCGGCGCGGGCGAGCCGATCCTGCGGGAGCACTGGCGTGGGAGCGACCGGGCCTTCCACGCGCTCATCGGGGCCTCGTCGGCCCTCGCGAGCCCGGCAGGGGCGCTGCGCAAGGCGAAGCTCGCGACGACGCTCGCCGGCGCCGCCTTCGGCCGGGTCGGCAACCTGGGCGGCCGGTTCGGCCATTCGGGCCGCGTCGTCGACGGCGAGGTCGTCGGCCGCGTGGACGAGTCGGCGCCGACCGGCTCGTCGGGACGGACCGACGGCGGTCGCTTCCGCAAGTGAGCCGTCGGCGTCCGCCGGCCAGCAGGCGCGGCGTTCCAGCGGTGGGGGATGGGCCGACGGCCGAGGCCGGGCGGCTGTCGTGAGCCCACGACGCGCGGGATCGGCTGGCCGTCCCCGCAGGGGCCGACCGCAGGACGACGAGCAGGGGTCCCGGCCGGGCTGGCTCGTCGAGTCGGTCGAGGTCGATGGCGAGGACTGGTCACAGCGCCCGGTGACCGGCGCGGCGAGCGGTAAGCCCTACCGCTGCCCCGGCTGCGACCACGAGATCTCGCCGGGCACCCCGCACATGGTGGCCTGGCCGAGCGGGCGGACCGACAGCCGGCGCCACTGGCACACGCCCTGCTGGGCGCGCCGCCGCGCGGGTGGGCGCCCCTACCGGGCTCCCTACTGATCGGGGCCTGGCACCGGACTGCCTGGTCCAGCCCCGACCGCGGCCAGCCTGCCCCCGCTAGCCCGTCGCGGGTGGCGGCGGGCGTTCGGCGAGACCGCTCGTGACTAGATGCGGCTGCCGGCCTTGGAGCTGACGGCCTTCTGCTCTTCCAGGCCGGGCAGCTCGATGGCCGCAGTGGCGGCGGCGAGCTGGTTCTGCAGCGCCGACAGCTGCTGGGTCACCTGGTTGCGCAGCGCGCCCAGCTGCTGGGTCACCTGGTCCCGCTGCCGCTCGAGCTCGCTGAGCCGATGCTGCGACTCGTCCTCGAGCTTGTGCGCCTTGGTCCGGGACGTGTCGATGATGTGCTCGGCCTCGCCGCGCGCGGTCGACACGATCCCGGCGGCCTGCTCGTCGGCTTCGCGCAGGGTCCGGTCCCGGGTGTGCTCGGCGTCGGAGACGATCCGCCGGGCCTCCTCGAGCTGCGCGTCGGCGTCCCGGGTCCGCTCGGACCGCACGGTGGCGGCCTCTTCCTCGGCCAGCATCAGGATCTGGGTGATCCGGCCGCCGAAGTCGTCCCAGGCCGGCCGGCCGGCGGCGAGGTCGTCGCGGACGCGCGCGGCCTCGGCCGCCGCCTCCGACGCCGCGGCCTCGGCGGCGGCGCGGTGCGCCTCGGCCTCCCGAAGCTGTTCCATGAGCCAGGCGACATGAGAGTTCACCTGGTGAGGGTCATAGCCGCGGCGAACCAAGTCGAAGCCCGGAGAGCCTTCAACTTCGCCGCCCATTGGCAACATGTCGGAGTGCTCGGTCATAGCAGACCAGCAATCCAGACGGTCGCGTGCCTAGTCACAAGGGCAACCCTACCGTCCGCTGGAGCGCCTTCCGCAGCACCCCCGCCGAATGGTTTCCGGCCGGTTTCGGACGCTGTGAAACCGGCCTACCTGCCCGGGAGCCGGTCCCGGACAGGTACGAATGGCGTGCAGTCCGTGCCTGCCGACAGGCGTCAGATGCCACGGAACCGGTTGATCGCCGCGAGATGACGGTCTCTGAGCGCCTGGTCGCGGACGCCGAGCCCTTCGGCCGGCGAGAGGCACAGGACGCCGACCTTCCCCTGGTGCACGTTGCGGTGAACGTCGTGAGCCGCCTGGCCGGTCTCGTCGAGCGGGTAGACCTTGGACAGGGTCGGGTGGATCAGACCGCGAGCGACCAGCCGGTTGGCCTCCCAGGCCTCGCGGTAGTTCGCGAAGTGCGAGCCAATGATTCGCTTGAGGTTCATCCACAGGTAGCGGTTGTCGTAGGTGTGCATGAACCCGCTGGTCGACGCGCACGTCACGATCTGGCCGCCCTTCCGGGCGACGTAGACGGACGCGCCGAACGTTTCCCGGCCGGGGTGCTCGAACACGATGTCCGGGTCCTCACCGCCGGTCAGCTGGCGGATCCGCTTGCCCAGCCGCTGCCACTCCTTCGGGTCCTGGTTGTGCTCGTCCTTCCAGAACCGGTAGTCCTCGGCGTTGCGGTCGATGACCAGGTCGGCACCCAGCGAACGGCAGATGTCGGCCTTCTGTGGCGAGGACACGACGCAGACCGGGATCGCGCCGCCGCGCAACGCCATCTGGGTGGCATACGAGCCCAGGCCGCCGGAGGCACCCCAGATCAGCACGACGTCGCCCTGCTTCATGGCGGCGCCGTTGCGCGAGACGAGCTGCCGGTAGGCCGTCGAGTTCACCAGGCCGGGGCTCGCCGCCTCCTCCCAGCTCAGGTGGCCCGGCTTCGGCATCAGCTGGTTGGCCTTCACCAGGGCGAGCTGGGCCAGGCCGCCGAAGTTCGTCTCGAATCCCCAGATCCGCTGCTCGGGGTCGAGCATCGTGTCGTTGTGCCCCTCGGGCCGCTCCAGCTCGACCGACAGACAGTGCGCGACGACCTCGTCACCGGGCTTCCAGGCGTGCACTCCCGGGCCCGTGCGCAGCACCACGCCGGCGAGGTCGGAGCCGACGACGTGGTAGGGCAGGTCGTGCCGCTTCGCCAGTGGCGACGTCTTCCCGTAGCGCTCCAGGAAGCCGAACGTCGACATCGGCTCGAAGATCGACGTCCAGACGGTGTTGTAGTTGATCGCCGACGCCATCACGGCGACCAGCGCCTCGCCCGGCCCCACCTCCGGAGTGGCGACCTCGTCGACGTGCAGCGACCGGCGCGGGTCCTTGTCCCGGGAGGCCAGGCCCTCGAACATGCCGACCTCGTCCTTGCGGACGACCACCCCCCGGTAGGACTCGGGCACGGGCAGCCGGGCGAACTCCTTCGCGCGGGTCTCAGCTGTTGACCTTTCAGCAAGATCGGCTGGTGACCCTTCGGCAAGGATGGCGTCGAGGATGTCCTTCACGGGTCTACCTCCGGCGTTCGAGCGGCAGTCAGTCCTTCGAGCGGCACGGCAAGTGTCATCGATAACCACCCTCACAGTCGCGTCATCCCCGCAGGACCGATGGCGGACAAGCATCGGGAACCGGACTCGGCTGACTAGCTGTGGCGGGAAGCGGTAGAACGGAGACGACAACCCAAACGGCCCGGTCGGCGTCAAACAGTCGTGACCGCGCCCATGACAGTCGTGGAAGGGTGGCGGCCCGTGCCTGCGCGGAGCGACGCCGCCCGCAGTGCCGTCGCCCGGGACGCCGACCAGGCGCTGACCGCGCTGTACTCCGAGCACTACCGGTCCCTCGTCCGGCTGGCGGCCCTGCTCCTGGACGACATCGGCCTGTGCGAGGAGGTCGTGCAGGACGCCTACATCCGCGTCCACGCGGCCTGGGGGCGCCTGCAGGACAAGGACAAGGCCCTCGCCTACCTGCGCCAGACCGTCGTCAACCTGGCCCGTTCCACGCTGCGGCGCCGGCTCGTGGCGCTCAAGCACGCCCCCAAGCCGATGCCCAACGCCGCCAGCGCCGAGGAAGGGGCCTACTCTCTCGTCGAACGGGCGGCGGTCGTGCAGGCGCTGCGAGAGCTGCCCCGCCGGCAGCGGGAGGCCGTCGTCCTGCGTTACTACGGTGACATGTCCGAGGCCGACGCCGCCGCCGTCATGGGGTGCAGCGTCGGTTCCGTCAAGGCGTACACCTCCCGTGGCCTGGCGGCCCTGTCGACCAAGCTGGCGGACCTACGGTGAACACCCCTGAGCAGCGGGACGTGCTCGGCCCCGAGGAGCTGAGCCGGCTGCTGCACGCCGCGGTGGAGCCGATCCGGCCGTCGCCGGAGGCCTACCGGCGGATTCAGGCCGGCGTCGAGCGGCGCGGCCGGTGGCGGGCGCCGCTCTACGCGGCCGGCGGGCTGGTGCTGGCCGGCGCGATCGTGCTGAGCGTCCTGCTGGTCCGGCCGCGCCAGCAGGACGACGTCGTCGAGGTCCAGCCACCGATCAACGTGACGGCCGCGTCCCAGGCCGGCGGCTCGACCGGCCCACACCCGACGAACGGGCCCAGCTCCGGCGGTTCGACGAGGCCGGGCACCTCGACCGGGCCTTCCGTCGGGCCGAGCGGTCAGCCCTCCGGCGTCACGACGTCCACCGGCCCGGTGCACACCACCGCGTCCTCGACCGACGGGGGCAGCCTGGCCCGGCCGACACCGGTGGCCTGGCCGGCGAAGCCCGGCGACATCGACGGCGACGGCACGGTCGACGCGGTCCACGCCAGCGGCACCAGCGTTCAGGTCACCCTCAGCCGCGGGGGTGCGGCCCGGGTGACCCTCCCCGCCGGCTCCACGGCCGGGCCGAGCACGGCACTCGACCTCGACGACGACGGCTTCGCCGAGCTGATCGTCCAGACGGGCGCCGGCAGCGGCGTCACGACGTATGCGCTCGCGCGGTACCTCGCGCCCCAGGAGATGCAGGTGGTGGCGCCGCCGCCCCAGCCCGAGCGCCTCGCCGCCGGCACCTCGGGCGCCACCGCGGGCTGGGGCTTCGCGTGTGTCAGCGCTGGCGTCCAGTTCGTCGTCGGCACCTCGTCGGACAGCGGCCAGACCTTCCAGGTCACCACCGTCACGCTGAAGCCGACCCTGACCGGCGGCTGGGTCCAGCAGGGTGACCCCACCACCAGCACGATGGCGGCCTCCGTCGCGACGCCCTCGTTCGTGGCCCACTGCGGTTCGCTGGGCTGAGGCGGTCGGCCCGAACGGGCGCTGAGCGCCCGCGGCAGACCTGCCAGATCGCCGACCTCCCAGATGGGCTCCGCCCATCCGGCAGGAACCCTGTCGCCGATCAGGCAGGGACCCCGGCTCCGCCGGTCCGGGCGCTGAGCGCCCTCACCGACGTGGTCCGGGGTGGCGTTGAAGTGCGAGGGTGGGCGCTGGTCCAGGGTCGGGAACTGCCTGCGTTTCGCCCGAGTGCGGGTTCTGGGCGCGTCTCGCTCGCGACGTGGCGGGGAGTGTGACGTGCGTGGCGGGTGGTGCTTGCCACGCTCCGGCGGCACGTTCTGCAAGATCACGTTAGTGTGGGAAGAACGCCTTTCCTGATTCGCACTCCCCTCTGCTGGAGGCAGCCATGCCTGGTTCGGTCATCGTGGCCGGCGCGCGGACCCCGATCGGCAAGCTCTCCGGGGCGCTCAAGGGCTTCTCCGCGGTCGAGCTGGGCGGGGTCGCGATCAAGGGCGCGCTGGAGCGTGCCGGGATCACCGGCGACGCCGTCCAGTATGTGATCTTCGGCCAGGTCATCCAGGCCGGCTCGATGCAGATGGCGGCTCGCCAGGCGGCGGCCAAGGGCGGCATCCCGATGACCGTCCCCTCGATCACGATCAACAAGGTCTGCCTGTCGGGCCTGGACGCGATCGCGCTCGCCGACACCTACGTCTCCAGCGGCGAGTACGACGTCGTCGTCGCCGGCGGCATGGAGTCGATGACGAACACCCCGCACATGCTGCTCGGCGCCCGCGCCGGGTTCCGCTACGGCGCCGCCGAGCTGGTCGACGCGACCGAGTACGACGCGCTGACCGACGCCTTCGAGCGGATCGGCATGGGCCTGGCCACCGAGCAGTACAACGTGCCGCTGAACATCTCCCGCGCCGAGCAGGACGAGTTCTCCGCGCTGTCGCACCAGCGGGCCGCGGCGGCCATCAAGAACGGCCTGTTCGAGGACGAGATCGTCCCGGTCGAGGTGCCGCAGCGCAAGGGCGACCCGATCGTCGTCAGCCAGGACGAGGGCGTCCGCGGCGACACCACCGCCGAGACCCTCGGGAAGCTGCGCCCCGCGTTCACCAAGGACGGCACGATCACCGCGGGCTCGTCCTCGCAGATCTCCGACGGGGCCTGCGCGGTCGTCGTCATGAGCCGCGCGAAGGCCGAGGAGCTCGGCCTGCCGATCCTCGCCGAGGTCGGCCACCACGGCTTCGTCGCCGGTCCGGACACCTCGCTGCAGTCGCAGCCGGCCAACGCCATCAAGGCGGCGCTGACCAAGGAGGGCCTGACGCCCGCCGACGTCGACCTCTACGAGATCAACGAGGCCTTCGCGTCGGTCGGCATCCAGTCGATGCGCGAGCTGGGGATCACCTCCGGCGTGGTCAACGTCAACGGCGGCGCGATCGCGCTCGGCCACCCGGTCGGCATGTCCGGCGCCCGGATCGCCCTCACGCTGGCCTACGAGCTGCGGCGGCGCGGCGGTGGCGTCGGTGCGGCCGGGCTGTGCGGTGGTGGCGGCCAGGGTGACGCGCTGATCCTGCGCGTGCCGGCCGCCTCCTGACCCACTTGCCCGGCCGAGCGGCCGCCGTGGCCCGAGGCCCGTATGCGAGCCCGGAGGCGCTGGTGGCGGCGGCCGTCGAGGACGGCTCGCCGCGCGCGCTGGCCCGGCTGATCTCGCTGGTCGAGGAGGGCTCGCCCTGGCTGCGGGAGATCGCCCGGCTGCTGGCGCCGCTGGCCGGGTCGGCGCAGGTCATCGGCATCACCGGTGCGCCCGGGGTGGGCAAGTCGACGTCCACCTCGGCGCTGGTGAGCGCGTTGCGGGCGGACGGGCGCCGGGTCGGAGTGCTCGCCGTCGACCCGTCGTCCCCGTTCACCGGCGGCGCGCTGCTCGGCGACCGGGTCCGGATGACGGCGCACACCACCGACCCGGGCGTCTACATCCGGTCGCTGGCCTCTCGCGGCCATCTGGGCGGGCTGTCATGGGCGACGCCGCAGGCGCTGCGGGTGCTCGACGCGGCCGGCTACGACGTCGTGCTCGTCGAGACGGTCGGGGTCGGCCAGGCCGAGGTCGACATCGCCTCGATCGCCGACACCACGCTCGTGTTGCTGGCTCCCGGAATGGGCGACGGCATCCAGGCGGCGAAGGCCGGCATTCTGGAGATCGCGGATGTCCTGGTCGTCAACAAGGCCGACCGCCCCGGCGCCGACGACACCTACCGCGACCTGACGAACATGGTCCGCCTGTCCGGGCTCACCGGTCATCGCGGGCGCGACGGTGCGGCGGCCGACGACGGGCGGTGGGTCCCGAAGGTGGTCCGGACGGTCGCGGCCGCGGGAACGGGCGTCATCGACGTCGTCGAGGCCGTCGCGGCGCACCGCTCGTGGCTGGAGGCAAGCGGCGAGCTGGCCCGCCGCCGGGCCAGGCGGGCCGCCGACGAGATCGAGCAGATCGCCGTCGCGGGGCTGCGCGCCCGGTTCGGGGAAACCCGCGGGTCCCGCCACCTCGGTGCTCTGGCCGACGAGGTCGTGGCTGGGCGGCTCGACCCCTGGACTGCCGCCGACGACCTGATCGCCGCCCTGACCGGCTCGCCGGAGCCGGCCCGATGAGCGGGAGCTCGGAGCGCACCCCCGAGCAGGCCGCCGGACCCGCCTCGGCCGGTCCGGCGGGGGCCCAGGACCACCCGCTGATCGCCGCGCTCGGGCTGGCGGCTCATCCGGAGGGTGGCTGGTACCGGCGGACCTGGGCGAGCCCTGACGAGATTCCGGCCCACGGCGGCCGGCGCCCGGTCGCCACGTCGATCCTCTTCCTGCTCCAGCCCGGCGAGGCCTCCGCCTGGCACCGGGTCGCCTCGGCGGAGATCTGGCTGTGGCAGGGCGGCGGCCGGCTCACCCTGACGCTCGGTGGCACCGGGGCGGACCCGTCGCCCGGCGAGCAGGTCACGCTCGGCCCCGACCCGGCCGGTGGCGACGCCCTGCAGGCCGTGGTGCCCGCCGGCCACTGGCAGATGGCGCGCCCCGTCGCGGGCGAAGCCGTCCTGGCCGGCTGCGTGGTGGCTCCGGGCTTCGACTTCGCCGACTTCGAGCTATACGGCACTCACCCCGAGCCCTGACCCAAGCCGTGGTGCCACCGGGCCCGCCGCGGCGGCGGGGTCAGGACTGCGTGGTGGCGGGGTACTGGGGAGCCGCGGGGTACTGCGTCCCGGCCGGCGACGCGCCGTTGGGGTGGGCTCCCGCCAGCTCCGTCGCGGCGCTGCCCGCGGCGCTCTTGACGGCGATGACGAGCGCGCCGGTGTCCATCGGCGACGGGACCACGTCCCGCGCGCCCGCCTGGCGCAGGCGCAGCGCCTCGGCGGCGTCGTCGGCCGCGGAGAGGATCACGTTGGGCACGGCGCCGGCCTTGGGATCGCCGGCCAGGTAGGCGAGCAGGTCCGAGGCCGTTGTGTCCGGCAGCTGCTGATCGATCATGATGAGGTCCGGCTGGGCGCGGTGGATCGCGTCGAGCGCGAGCGCGCCGCGGGGCACGCTGATCGTGTCGGCGCCGAACGCGCGGGCCAGCGTCTGGGTCACCTGGGCCCGAGTCGCGGGATCGCCGCTGACGTGCACCACCCGCATGCTCGCCCCGGTCGGGATCCGGCCGCCGATGCCCGGCGGGAACGGGTCCTGGTCGGGGTCCGGGTGCGGGTAGCGGACGTCGACGGCGTCGAGCACCACCGCGAAGACGCTGCCCACGCCGTATCGGCTCGCCGCCGTCAGCACGCCGCCCATCGCGGTGACCAGGGCGTGCGAGAGCGCCAGGCCGAGGCCGCTGCCCTCGATCCGGGTCTGCTCGGCGCCGAGCCGTTCGAACGGGCGGAACAGGCGGTTCATCGCGTCCGGCGGCAGGCCCTGGCCGTCGTCCTCGACCTCGATGCGCAGCCGCCCGCCGGTGATCGGCACGATGCCGACCCGCACGGTGCCGCCCTCCCGGCCGTACTTCAGCGCGTTGCCGACCAGGTTGAGCAGCACCTGCCACAGCCGGCGCCGGTCGGCGTCGACGATCAGCGGCTCGGCCGGGTGGATCACCCGGCGGATGCTGCGCCGCTGGGCGAGCGGCTCGACCAGCTCCACCACGCCCTCGACGATGTCCAGGACGTTGACCGGCGACTTGGTGATGTCGCCGCGGCCGGCGCGCAGCCGGGCCAGGTCCAGCACGTCGTCGATGATCGCCTGCATGTGCCGGCCGCCGGTGATGATCCGCTGGACGTCGTCCAGCAGGTTGTTCGGCAGCGGCTCGAGCTCCAGGAGCTGGGCGAAGCCGAGCATGGCGTTCAGCGGGGTGCGCAGCTCGTGGCCGAGCCGGGCCATGAACTCGTCCTTGGCCCGGGAGCCCCGCTCGGCGTTCAGCCTGGCGTGGCGGTCGGTGACGTCCCGGGCGACGAGGGCCACCCAGCCGGCCCGGTCGGCCCGTACCGTCACGTCGAACGGCACCGCGTTGCCGGCCATGTCCAGCAGGTTGGCCGAGCCGCGCCACTCGCCGAAGCGGGCCAGCCCGTCGAGCACCGCGTCGGGCGACACCCGCGAGGCCGGCTCGACGACGTCGGCGAGGTCGCGCAGGCAGCTCACGCCGGCCAGCCGGTCGCCGAGGAAGGCACGCGCCGCCGCGCCGACGTCGAGCAGACGTCCGTCGGCACCGACCACAACGACGAGGTCGTTCAGTGCGTCCAACAGCGTGCGGGTGCTCACCTGGTCCACATCCCGTCGGGCCGCCCGCGGTGTGGGGGCACCGGGGCGGACAGGGGCGGTCCGGCCGGGTGGTGGCGCGCGTCAGGGCCTACCGAGCGAGCTCGGCGGCTGTGCCCCACCTGTGTCCGTCCCACGGCGGCCAATGGTAGGGCGTTCCGTCATCCGGTGTTGTGGCGGGTTTGCGCGGCACGGCTCGGCGTAGCGTCTTCGTGGACTCGAAGCGACCATTCGCTAGCACAGCGGGTTCGCTCCGGCGTTAACGTCACATGTCGAATCGTCTCCGAAGCCCGGGGTGTTCGCCGCGGGCGGGGTGGACGCTGCAGCGCCAGCGGTTGGCACGCATCGTAGCTGCGACGTCGGCGGGCCCGCCGTGTCTGGTTTTGTGCCCTTCGGGGGCCAGGGCGGGCCGGTGTTGGGCGCCCGGCGGCCCTGGTGTGCCGGTGCCGGTGCCGGTCCGGGCGGCCAGGCCGCCGCGTCCCCAGCCGGGCGTGATATTCCGTGAGCCATGCTTGTAGCGTTCAGCGTGACCCCGATCGGCGCCGGCGAGGATGTCGGTGCCCTGGTGGCCGAGGCCGTCCGGGTCGTCCGGGCCAGCGGCCTGCCCAACGAGACCACCTCGATGTTCACCACGATCGAGGGCGAGTGGGACGAGGTCATGGACGTCGTGCGCCGGGCGACCGAGGCGGTCGGCGCCGGCGGCGGGCGCGTCAGCCTCGTCCTGAAGGCCGACATCCGGCCGGGCGCCCACGATGCCCTGCATGCCAAGGTGGCAATGGTCGAGCGTTACCTGGAGCCCGCGGGCGAGTTCTGAGGCTTTCGCCCGTTCGGCCGGGCTGACGGTTCCCGGTCGTACGGGAAAACAGTCGTGTCCGGCTCGGCCCGGTCGTCGTGGGAGGTGTCACGATGGTGGGTATGCAACGTAGGCCTCCAGTCCCACCCACGGCTGGTCGACCGGGCGCGCCCGGCGCCAGACCCGCGCGCGGGCAGTCCTCCCGCAACCAAGCCGGGCCGCTCCCGGATCGGCTCGGCGGGCTGCGGCTGGCCGGTGCGGTTCCGCTCGACCCCAAGCCAGCGCCGCCGCCCGCCGCCCGCCCGCCGGCCGCCGCGCCCGCCGGTGGCGGCGCGGGGAGCCCGGCCGGCCCGGTGGTCATCGACGTCACCGAGGCGACCTTCGCCGACGAGGTCGTCAACCGGTCCATGCAGGTGCCGGTGGTGCTCGACTTCTGGGCCGACTGGTGCGGCCCGTGCAAGCAGCTCAGCCCGATCCTGGAGCGCCTGGCCGTGGCCGACGGCGGTCGCTGGGTGCTGGCGAAGATCGACGTGGACGCCAGCCCCGGCCTTGCCCAGGCCGCGCAGGTCCAGGGAATCCCGGCGGTGAAGGCGGTCGTCGGCGGCCGGATCATCGGGGAGTTCACCGGCGCGCTACCGGAGGCAGAGGTGCGCGGCTGGCTCGACCAGCTCCTCGACCTCGTCGCCGAGACCTTCGGTGACATGCCGGGGGCCGCCGGCCCGGCCCGTGACGCCAACCTGACCGCGGCTGACGAGGCGATCGAGCATGGCGACCTGCCCGCGGCGGCCGCGGCGTACCGGGCCAGGCTGGCCGAGGCGCCCGCCGACCCGGAGGCGGTGCTCGGGCTCGCCCGGGTCACCCTGCTGGAGCGGGTGAGCGGCGTCGACCCCGCGGACGTGCGCCGGCGCCTCACCGCCAACCCGGACGACGTCGACGCGGCGCTCGTCGCGGCCGACCTCCTGATCGTGCAACAGGGCCAGATCGACGACGCGTTCGGCCAGCTGGTGGCGCTGGTCCGGCGCACCACCGGCGAGGACCGGGAGAAGGTGCGCGCCCACCTGGTCGGCCTGTTCCAGGCCCTCGGCGACGCCGACCCCGCCGTCCCCCCGGCCCGCCGAGCACTGGCCGCCGCCCTCTTCTAGAACCGAGCGAAGCGAAGATCGGGCCCCGTTCGCGTTTGCGATATGGACCGACCCGGTGGCTTCGCGTAGCCCGCCGGGCCAGCAGGCCGGAGCGAAGCGACCGGCCTGACTGGCCCGGCGGGCGGAGCGGAGCCCGTTCGCGGCGGAGGACGCGAGCCGGAGGTCCCGACCGGAGCGAAGCGAGGATCGGGGCCGCAGGCTCGCGCCCGGACGCCGCGAACAAATATCACAGCGCCCGGACGCCGCGAACAGAGAGACTCAGCCTTCGTAAGCGAACCAGAGGGTGGCGAGGGCGGGGATCGTCAGCGGGGCCGAGGCCGGCTGACCGTGGTGCGGCTCGGCGGTGGCCGTGACCCCGCCCAGGTTGCCCTGGCCGGCGCCGCCGTAGCTGCCCGCGTCGGTGTTGAGCACCTCGCGCCAGCGGCCGGGCCTGGGCAGGCCGAGCCGGTAGCCGTAGTGCGGGCTGCCGGAGAAGTTGGTGACGCAGGCGAGCATCGTCGTGCCCGCGCCGTCGGCGTGAGGCCCGCCGGGGTGCTCGCCGAAGCGCAGGAACGACAGGACGTTGTTCTCCGCGTCGTTCGCGTCGATCCAGCCGAAGCCGCCCGGTTCGTTGTCCCTGGCCCACAGCGCGGGCGTCGCCCGGTAGGCGCGGTTCAGATCGCCGACCAGGCTGAAGACGCCCCGGTGGCCCGGGTCGTCGAGATGGCCCCAGTCCAGCGTGGTCGACTCGTCCCACTCCCGGTCCTGGCCGAACTCACAGCCCATGAACAGCAGCTGCTTGCCCGGGTGGGCCCACATGTAGGCGTAGAGCGCGCGCAGGTTCGCCAGCTGCTGCCAGCGGTCGCCCGGCATCTTGCGCAGCAGCGAGCCCTTGCCGTGCACGACCTCGTCATGGCTGAACGGCAGCATGTAGTTCTCGGAGTAGGCGTAGACCATTGAGAACGTCACCTGGTGGTGGTGGTACATCCGGTAGATGGGCGCCTTGGTCATGTAGTCGAGCGTGTCGTGCATCCAGCCCATGTTCCATTTGAAGCCGAAGCCGAGCCCGCCGAGATGGGTCGGCCGGGTCACGCCCGGCCAGGCCGTCGACTCCTCGGCGATCATCATCGCGCCCGGCGCCTTGCGGTACACCGTCGCGTTGACCTCCTGCAGGAACGACACCGCGTCGAGGTTCTCCCGGCCGCCGTGGATGTTCGGAATCCATTCGCCGGGCTTGCGGGAGTAGTCCAGGTAGAGCATCGAGGCGACCGCGTCGACCCGCAGGCCGTCGATGTGGAACTCCTCGAACCAGTACAGGGCGTTCGCGACCAGGAAGTTGCGCACCTCGACCCGGCCGAAGTCGAAGACGAACGTGCCCCAGTCCGGGTGCTCGCCACGGCGCGGGTCGGCGTGCTCGTAGAGGGCGGTGCCGTCGAACCGGCCCAGCGCCCAGTTGTCCCGCGGGAAGTGCGCGGGCACCCAGTCGGCCAGCACGCCGATGCCGGCCTGGTGCAGCGCGTCGACCAGGTAGCGGAAGTCGTCCGGGCTGCCGAACCGGGACGTCGGCGCGTAGTAGGCCGACACCTGGTAGCCCCACGAGCCGCCGAACGGGTGCTCGGCGACCGGCAGGAGCTCGACGTGGGTGAACCCGGCCTCGCTCACGTAGTCGACCAGCTCGGTCGCCAGCTGCCGGTAGGACAGGCCGCGCCGCCAGGAGCCCAGGTGCACCTCGTAGACCGAGACCGGCGCGGCGTGCCATGAGGTGCCGGCCCGCTCGGCCATCCACGCCTCGTCCGACCACTCGTAGTCCGACTCGAAGACGACGCTGGCCGTCGCGGGCGGGGTCTCGGTGTGTGCCGCCATCGGGTCGGCCTTCTGGCGCCACACGCCGTCGAAGCCGAGGATCTCGAACTTGTACCGGGTGCCCGCCTCGACGCCGGGTACGAAGAGCTCCCAGATGCCGGTGTGGCCCAGCGAGCGCAGCGGGTACGCGCGGCCGTCCCAGAAGTCGAAGTCGCCGACGACGCGCACGCCGCGGGCGTTCGGCGCCCAGACGGCGAAGCTCACCCCGCGCACGACGCCGCCACCGGCCGTCGGGTAGTGGCGCACGTGCGCGCCGAGCACCGTCCACAGCCGCTCGTGGCGCCCCTCGGCTATCAGGTGCAGGTCGACCTCGCCGACCGTCGGCAGGTACCGGTAGGGGTCGTCGACCAGGAAGCTGGAGTCGGGGTAGGTGACCTCCAGCCGGTAGTCGGGCACCTTGCCGATGGGCACCGCGACACCGAAGACACCGCTGGAGTGCAGCCTGGTCGTCGGGTAGCGCTCCTCGCCGACGAGGACGGTGACGCTGACCGCGTCCGGGCGCAGCGCGCGCACGATCGTCCAGTCGCCGGCCGGGTGGGCGCCCAGGATGCCGTGGGGCTGGTGGTGGCGGCCGCTGACCAGCTGGTCGAGCTCGCCGCGGGGCAGGTCGATGCTGGGCGGGGCGAGGACCGGCGGCTGCGCGAGCGCCGGGCCGTCCGCCGCTGGCCTGGGGCGACCGTCGTCAATGTCGATCACTTCAGCTCCCACGCGTCTCTTCCGGTCTTCCGGCTGGTGTCACGATGTTCCTCTCTTGCGTGCCCCTATTAGCCGCCCGGTCAACCTCGGCGCCTTATGCGGCGGCGGATCCGGTGGGCAGCGGGGGCTGGAGCGCGGTGAGCCGGCGGACCGCGCCGAGCGGGATCTCGACCCAGGACGGCCGGTGGCGGGCCTCGTAAAGCACCTCGTAGACGGCCTTGTCCAGCTCGTACGCGCGTAGCTCGACCGCGTGCGCGGACAGGTCGAGGCCGCTGGCGGCCTGGTAGCCGTCCAGGAAGGCGACCCGGTTGCGCTCGGCCCACTCGCTGGCCCGGTAGGCGAGGCCCGGCTCGTCGGCGCGCTCCAGCAGCATCGACTGAGCGGCGTAGTCGAACGAGCGCAGCATGCCGGCGATGTCGCGCAGGGGCGAGTCCAGCCGGCGGCGCTCGGGCACCGGCCGGGCCGGCTCGCCCTCGAAGTCGAACAGCACCCAGCCGTTCTCCGTGCGCAGCACCTGGCCGAGGTGCAGGTCGCCGTGGATCCGCTGGTAGGGCGCCGCCGCGGCCACCGCGGCCAGAGCGTCGTAGGCGGCCCGGGCGCCCCCCTCGTGCGGGGTGAGCTCCGGGACGGCGGTCAGGGCCGCGTCGAGCCGGCCATGTAGCCCCAGCGCGGTGGTGCGAAGCGCGTCCGGGTCGACCTTGGCCGTCGGGAAACAGCCCGCCAGCAGGGTGTGCACCTCGGCGGTGGCGGCACCCAGCCGCTCGGACTCGCCGGCGAAGTCGCCGCCGACCTCGTCCGGGGGCAGGTCGCCCTCGGCGTACAGGTCGCGGACGCTGGTGATCGCGAGCTTCCAGCCCTCGGTGCCGCTGCGCAGGTACTCCTGCATGAAGGCGAAGGTGGTCTCGGCGCCCTGGCCGGTCTCGCCGCCGGGCAGCTCGCCGTCCAGCCAGGCCAGCGGGGTCGCGACGTGGCGGGTGCCGGCGGCGGCCAGCGCCCTGGTGACCTCGAGGTCGGGGTTCACCCCTGGCCAGAGGCGGCGGAAGACCTTGAGGATGTACTCCTCGCCGTACACGATCGAGGTGTTCGACTGCTCGGCGCCGACCGAGTGCGCCGGCAGCTGGCTCAGCGGCGCGACGGCGTGGGCCGCCAGGGTGCCATGGCGGCGGCCGGCGGAGAGGAAGTCGAGCAGCGCCGCGCTGCCGTCCGCGTCGTGCAGCCCGTCGTAGACCAGCCCGGCGGAGATCTCCCCGAGCAGGAAGCCCGAGTGGCCGTGCGGCGCGTCCGGCCGGATCATCAGCGGGACCTGGTAGAGGTCGCGGGGGCCGCCGTCGGAGTAGACGACCTCGACCACGAGGTGACGCAGGCGTTCGGAGACGGGGACGTCCCCGACGATGCCCACCCGCGCGTCGGCGCGGCCCTTGCCGGCGAACCAGCGCTGCCTGGGCAGCCAGTCCGTCAACAGGGACGTGAGCTCGGAATGGTCTCGCACGGTCGACCTCCCTCTGGCCGGCGGCTGTGCGATCGTGATCTCCTCGCACGGCCGGAGCCTGTAGTTGACGCAGGGCCAAGGACCGCGCTTCGAGAGGTGCCGGCGGCTTGGGCACGCGCATCTCGATCACGCAGCCGGAGGGCCGTTGTCCCCGGATCCGGAGGCGTTATCCCCTCGCGGGCCGTCGGATGTGGCGGTGTTCAGTTGAGTAGTTCCCCTGGGACGCGAGCTGAGACGAGCGACCGGAGCCCACATGCCACGGCCCGCCAAAATAGGGCCCTGCGGCCTGACCCCGATGGGCCGGGCCGGCGTACCGACACGCCTTTGCGGCTGCCGTCAACCTAACGGACCTGTCATCCGGTAGATAGCACTTGTCCAACCGATTTGCCAGAGATGGCAAGCGCCCACCCGCCCTTGGGCGGGCGCTCCCATACGAACACGCGGCGGCCCGGCCGGGCGTGCCGGGCGGGCTCCCGGCGTCGGTTCAGCCCTGGAATTCACCCGCGGCGGACAGGGCGAACCAGTAGTGGCCGTGGCCGGGCAGGGTGAGCAGGTAGGGCAGCTCACCGATCGGCGGGAAATGCACCCGACCGAGCAGCTCGACCGGGACCATTCCCTCGAAGCGCCGCAGGTCCAGCTCGACCGGCTGGGCGAACCGGGAGAGGTTCGCGACGCACAGCACCCGGTCGTCCCCGAACGTCCGTACGTACGCGAACACCGACGGGTTCGACGCGGCGAGCTCCTCGAAGTCCCCGAGGCCGAAGACGGAGTGGCGTTTGCGCACCTCGATCATGCGCTTCGTCCAGGACAGGAACGACGTCGACAGCCGCTGGCCCGCCTCGACGTTCAGGCCCTGGTACCCGTAGACCGGGTCCATGATCGGCGGCAGGTAGAGCCGGGCCGGGTCGGCGTTGGAGAAGCCGCCGTTGCGGTCCGGCGACCACTGCATCGGAGTGCGCACACCGTCCCGGTCGCCCAGGTAGATGTTGTCGCCCATGCCGATCTCGTCGCCGTAGTACAGCACCGGCGAGCCCGGCAGCGACAGCAGCAGCGAGGTGAACAGCTCCATCTGGTCGCGGCTGTTGTCCAGCAGCGGGGCCAGCCGGCGGCGGATGCCGATGTTCGCCTTCATACGTGGGTCCTGCGCGTACTCGGAGTACATGTAGTCGCGTTCCTCGTCGGTCACCATCTCGAGCGTGAGCTCGTCGTGGTTCCGCAGGAAGATGCCCCACTGGCAGTTCGGCGGGATCGCCGGCGTCTGGGCGAGGATCTCCGAGATCGGGTAGCGCGACTCGCGGCGCACCGCCATGAAGATGCGCGGCATCAGCGGGAAGTGGAACGCCATGTGGCACTCGTCGTCGTTGCCGAAGTACTGGACGACGTCCGACGGCCACTGGTTCGCCTCGGCGAGCATGACGCGGTCGGCGTACTTGGCGTCGATCTCCTTGCGGACCCGGCGCAGGTACTCGTGCGTCTCCGGCAGGTTCTCGCCGTTGGTGCCGTCCCGGACGTAGAGGTAGGGCACGGCGTCGAGGCGGAACCCGTCGATGCCCAGGTCCAGCCAGAACCGCAGGACCTCCAGCATCGCGTCCTGGACGTCCGGGTTGTCGAAGTTCAGGTCGGGCTGGTGCGAGAAGAAACGGTGCCAGTAGTACTGGCCGCGCACCGGGTCCCACGTCCAGTTCGACTTCTCCGTGTCGACGAAGATGATCCGGGCGTCCGGGTAGCGGTCATCGGTGTCCGACCAGACATAGAAGTCGCCGTACGGCCCGTCCGGCTCGGAGCGCGACGCCTGGAACCAGGGGTGCTGGTCCGAGGTGTGGTTCATCACCAGGTCGGCGATGATCCGGATGCCGCGCTTATGTGCCTCCTCGACCAGCGAGACGAAGTCGCCGAGATCCCCGAACTCCGGCAGCACCTGGAAGTAGTCGGAGATGTCGTAGCCGCCGTCCTTGAGCGGCGACTCGTAGATCGGCAGCAGCCAGAGGCAGTCGACGCCGAGCCAGTGCAGGTAGTCCAGCTTGCCAATCAGCCCGCGGATGTCCCCGGTGCCGTCGCCGTTGGAGTCGGCGAAGCCACGGATGAGAACCTCGTAGAAGACCGCCCGCTTGTACCAGAGCGGGTCCTTGGTGAGCCGGTCACCGAGCAGCGGCTCGGCGCCGGTCTCCGTGCCCATCGGTAGGTCCTTCCCGGCCCCCGTGCTCTCGTCGACGTTCGTTGCCCCCCCGTCGTCCGTCATGACCGCCGTGCCAGCGTGAACACATGGGCGGGCTCGACGAACGGGTCGAGGCGGACGTAGTTCTCCCGGCCCCAGGTGTAGGTGGCCCCGGTGATCTCGTCCCGGACGTCGAAGGTCTCCCACCACTCGAGGCCGAGGGCAGGCATGTCAAGTCGCACGGTGGTCTCCCGAGCTGCATGCGGATCTAGGTTGACGACGACGATGACGACGTCGGCGTCCGGTCCGGTTCCGGACCGCTTGGAAAAGGCGATGATCTCATCGCCGTCCGAGTGATGGATGTGCAGGTTGCGCAGCCAGTGCAGCGCCGGGTGGGCACGGCGGATGGCGTTGAGCCTGCTCAGGTAGGGCGCCAGCGACGCGCCGTTGCGCTCGGCGGCGGCCCAGTCGCGCGGCCGGTACTGGTACTTCTCCGAGTCGAGGTACTCTTCGCTGCCCGGCCGGACCGGGACGCGCTCGTACAGCTCGTACCCCGCGTAGACGCCCCAGGCCGGCGACATCGTCGCCGCCAGCGCCGCCCGGATCCGGAAGGCCGCCGGGCCGCCGTGCTGGAGGTACTCCGAGAGGATGTCCGGGGTGTTCACGAAGAAGTTCGGCCGCATGTAGTAGGCCGCCTCGACCAGCTCGCGGGCATACTCCTCCAGCTCCCACTTCACGTTGCGCCAGGTGAAGTAGGTATACGACTGGGTGAAGCCGACCTTCGCCAGCGTGTGCATCATCGCGGGCCGGGTGAACGCCTCCGCGAGGAACAGCACGTCCGGCTCCGTCGCCTTCACCTCCCGGATGAGCCACTCCCAGAACTCGACCGGCTTGGTGTGCGGGTTGTCCACCCGGAAAATGCGTACACCGTGCGAGGTCCAGTGCCGAACGACGCGGAGGATCTCCTGGTAGATACCGTCCGGGTCCGAGTCGAAGTTCAGTGGATAGATATCCTGGTACTTTTTCGGTGGGTTCTCCGCGTACGCGATCGAGCCGTCGGAACGAACCGTGAACCATTCCGGATGGCGTTTCGCCCACGGG
Source organism: Pseudofrankia sp. DC12 (assembly GCF_000966285.1). Lineage (NCBI taxonomy): Bacteria > Bacillati > Actinomycetota > Actinomycetes > Frankiales > Frankiaceae > Pseudofrankia > Pseudofrankia sp. DC12. Next base: position 1,981,083 of record NZ_KQ031391.1, on the reverse strand, counting down.
TGGTCGGGGGCACACTGCAGAGCGAGGTCGAGCGCGACCTCCATACCGAGCGAGCGGGCCCGCGCGACGAACAGGTCGAAATCCTCGAGGGTGCCGAGGCCCGGGTGCACCGCGTCGTGGCCGCCGTGCTCGCTGCCGATCGCCCACGGCGAGCCCGGGTCGTCCGGCCCGGGGGTCAGGGTGTTGTTCGGGCCCTTGCGGTTGACCTCGCCGATCGGGTGGATCGGCGGCAGGTACACCACGTCGAAACCCATCTCGGCGACGGCGGGCAGCCGGTCCGCGGCCGTGAGGAACGTCCCCGAACGCGGCGGGTCCAGCGAGGCGCCCTCCGACCGCGGGAAGAACTCGTACCAGCTGCCGTAGAGGGCTCGTTCGCGGTCGACCCACACCCGGTGCAGCGGGGAGCGGGTCACCAGCTCACGCAGCGGGTACCTGGCCAGCAGGTCGGTCAGCTCCGGGGCACAGGCCGGGGCGATCCGCTGGTGCGGGTCATGGAGGTGGTCGTCGCGCAGCGCCGCCGCCGCGCGGGCGACCGCCGCCCGCTCACGCTCGGGCACGCCGGGCAGCGCGCGCAGCAGCAGGCGGGCGCCGTCCTCGAAGTCGACGGCGAGCTCGTCCGAGCTCTGCCCGGCGCCGACCTTCAGCTCGATGCCGTGCACCCACGTCGCGACGGGGTCCGCCCAGGCCTCGATCCGGAAGCCCCAGAGCCCCTCGGCCGTGACCGTGAGGTCGGTTTCATAACGGTCAGTTCCGGCGCCCACGGGCCGCATCCGGGTGAACGGCGCCCCGAGCCCGTCAGGGCCGGACAGCGTCGCGTTCACCCCGATGAGGTCGTGACCTTCCCGAAACACAGTTGCGCCCACGGTGATGGTTTCCCCGATCACCGCGCGCGACGGCCAGCGGCCACACGAGACGGCCGGGGTGACGTCAGAGATGACGACCCGGCCTACTGAACGTCCGATCATCGCTGCGACCTTATCCAGACGAACCACGGGCTCAATGATCCGCCTCCGAGATGGCAAATGGCGATACCCCAACGTGAACTGCGTGAGACCACCGGACACCCCCAGGTGGTGATGTGGTGGGGGTGACTCTGGGCGTGGGACGAGCGCCCGGCCGGTTGGCCCGTGGTCGATGTTCCCAGGTTGGGTCTGGGAAACCACGTGGGCCGCAGTCCGTCGTCGACCACGTCGATCGTGGCGGGGCGGCGCGACGGCTGACACCCGCCTCAGCGGGCCGCCGCGCCGTCGCTCTCAGCAGGCCGTTCACCTGGAATTGCCATGACGCCCCCACCTTCGTGCGATCTGCCCGGAGTCTGGCCGGTCGCCGAGCGGCCGGGCCGCGGACTCGGCCGCCACGCGGTGTCGGACGAGCCCGCGTGGACGGTGCGGCGACGGTCGACGCGGTGGAGCGTCGGGGCATCGCCGCCGCCCGCTGTCGTCGGCCGCGCGACGGGGCCGCGCGCGGCGCGTTCCGGGTGCCGCGAGGCGCGCCGACGGCCGCCCTCGCGCCGGAAAGCAGTCCTTATGAGGACGTTCCCTGGACTGGCGCGTCCCCGCGGCGGGCCATGTTTCGCATTCGGCGCTGGGCGCGCCGCCCGCGTTGGGAACTCTGGGCACAGCATCATTCGTATGGCTCTTCAGAAGCCCCGGTGGATGTCGCCCGGACGGGCGAGCGCCCGGTCCGGCCCGGTATGGGCAGTAGGCTGCCGCTCGTACCGGCAGAGCCAGGGTGTGGGTGCTCGGGGCGCCGAAGCCCCGTCCGCACGGACAGCGGGAGGAAAAACAGTGGGAGTCAGCCTCAGCAAGGGCGGCAACGTCTCGTTGTCGAAGGAGGCACCTGGCCTCACGAGCATCATGGTCGGTCTCGGCTGGGACGCTCGGACGACGACCGGATCGGACTTCGACCTCGACGCGAGCGCGATCGCGTGCCGCGCTGACGGTCGGGTGCTCTCCGACCAGTACTTCGTCTTCTTCAACAACCTGAAAAGCCCGGACGGCGCTATCGAGCACCAGGGTGACAACCTCACCGGCGCCGGCGAGGGCGACGACGAGCAGGTGAAGGTGAACCTCGCCAGCCTGCCGCCGGAGATCGACAAGATCGTGTTCCCGGTCTCGATCTACGACGCCGAGTCGCGGCAGCAGAGCTTCGGCCAGGTGCGCAACGCCTTCATCCGGATCGCGAACGAGGTCGGCGGCGCTGAGATCGCCCGGTACGACCTGTCCGAGGACGCCTCGACCGAGACCGCTATGATCTTCGGCGAGGTCTACCGGCACGGCGCCGACTGGAAGTTCCGGGCGGTCGGCCAGGGCTACGCCACCGGCCTGCGCGGCATCGCCCAGGACTACGGCGTCAACGTCTGAGGTGAGCGCACGGAACGGGCGCGGAGGGCGCCGAGGCCGGAACGGGCGCGGAGCGCCCGCCGGCCGCGGCGCCGTCTCGGGCGCTGGGCGCCCTCGCCAATGTGATTCTCCTGTGGTGCAGAAGGCCTGAGGCAGGCGCGGATCCAGGGTCCGGACGTCGGCTGGGTTTGGGTCGGTTGGCGGTCGCTCTTGGGTACCTGCCAGGTCGAATGGGTGGCCTGGCAGGTCGGACCGGTGATTGTTCACATCTTGTCGGCCGCTTGTCAGCTTTGTCCCAGGTGGGGCTGGCTACGATGCGAGGGTCGCGCACCCTCTACGAGCGTGTCGTTGGCCGGCTGTCTGGTGCGGCCTCGGTCCGCCGGAGCTCCCGCGGGGCGGGGAGCGGGTGGCCGGCCGGCACGCGTTGTTGAGCGCGGCTGACGGCGGCGCCGATCACGGCGGTGCGGTGGACTCCGGCGGACCGGAGCCGCAGCGCCAAGGGCGCCGGCTGACCATCATCCCTAGACCGGTCCGCGGAGGTGCAGGTACTGGTGCACATCTTGCGGATCTTCGGCTGGTCATTCGCCGTGACCGCCGTGGTCATCGCTGGCGCCGGAGTGCTCGGCGGCGGCCAGGCCGCGGCGCTCGTGGCGATCCTGGCCGTCCTCGAGATCAGTCTGTCGTTCGACAACGCGGTGATCAACGCGACGGTCCTGGGTCGGATGAGCCCCGCCTGGCAGCGGGTGTTCCTGACGCTCGGTGTGCTGATCGCCGTCTTCGGCATGCGGCTGATCTTCCCGATCGTGGTCGTCGCGCTCACGGCTCATCTGAACCCGTATGACGTCTTCGACCTCGCGGTGAACCATTCCGATCAGTACGCGGCGAAGCTCCATGCCGCACACCCGGCGATCGCCGCGTTCGGCGGGATCTTCCTCTTCATGATCTTCCTGGACTTCATGTTCGACAACGAGCGTGACGTCCAGTGGCTGCGCTGGCTGGAAGAGCCGCTGCGCAAGATCGGCGCGCTGGACGTCATCCCGATCGTGATCGCGCTGGTCGCGCTGCTCGTCGTCGGCGAGGCGTTCTCCGACGGCCACACCGAGCAGGTCTTCGTCGCCGGAGTGGCCGGTCTGGCGGTGTACCTGGCCGTCAGCGGCCTCGGCGAGTTCTTCGAGTCGCGCGGGATCGGCGCCGAGGACGACGACGACGGCGAGGGAAAGCCGGCCACCGCGGGCGGGGCGTCCACCGCGGCCCTCGCCACCGGCAAGGCCGCCTTCTTCCTGTTCCTCTACCTCGAGGTGCTGGACGCGAGCTTCTCGTTCGACGGCGTCGTCGGAGCGTTCGCGATCTCGCAGAACATCTTCGTCATCGCCGCCGGTCTCGGCATCGGGGCGATGTACATCCGGTCGCTGACCGTCTTCCTGGTCCGCCAGGGGACGTTGTCCGAGTACGTGTTCCTCGAGCACGGCGCGCACTACGCGATCGGCGCGCTGGCGGTGATCCTCGCCGTCTCGATCGAGAACGACGTGCCCGAGATCGTCACCGGGCTGATCGGTGTCGCCTTCATCGGACTGGCGCTGCTGACCTCGATCCGCCACCGCAGGCACAAGGCGGACGAGGGCGGTAGCTCAGACGAGAGCACCACCGCGGAACCGGTCGGCGCCAGCTCCTGACGGCGCCACCCGCCGCCGGCGGAGTGGACCGGCACACGCGAGTCCCGGGTCGGGGCCCGGCCGACGCCGTGTGGGCAGCCCGGATGTTGGCCGCACGGAGCCTCTTCGGGACCAGGCACGTTGTCTGGGTAGGGCGACCGAGCCGAACCGGCGGTCTGCGCCGAGCCGGCCGCTGTGCAGAATGGTCGACGGGATCGTCGGGGGGTGTTCGGTGGTCGATGCCGGGGAGGCTGACAGGCCCCAGGTCGACCAGTGCTCGGGAAGCCGCGCCACCCCTACCGGGGGCCGGGTTGATGGTCCGAGGAGGCTCTCCCGGACGCCCGGCGGGCGGCGGCGGACGACGACCGCGAAGGAGCGGACATGGCTTTCGACAACCCGAACCCAGGGGCGGCCAGCGGGCCGGGTGGCGCGACGCCCGGGGTGTCCCTGAGCAAGGTCACCCTCACGAAGTCCGCGCCGAGCGTGTCGCTGTCCAAACAGGGCGGCGGCGGGCGGCTGCACGTGAACCTGAACTGGCAGGCCGGTGCCCCCCAGAAGGGCGGCTTCCTCAAGCGGGTGCTCGGTGGCACCGGCGGGATCGACCTCGACCTCGCCGCTCTCTATGAGCTGAGCGACGGCCAGAAGGGGGTCATCCAGGCCCTCGGTGACACCTTCGGCGCCTTCGACGCCCCGCCGTTCGTCCTGCTCGACGCCGACGACCGGACGGGGTCCGCGGTCGGCGGCGAGAACCTCTACGTCAACCTGGCGCGGGCGGGGCAGATCCGCCGGCTGCTGATCTTCGCGTTCATCTACGAGGGGGTGGCCTCCTTCGACCAGGCCAACGCGGTCGCGACGCTGACCCCCGCACAGGGCGCCCCGATCGAGGTCCACCTGGACGAGCAGGCCGGCGGCTCCCGGATGTGCGCCATCGCGCTGCTGACGAACAACGGCGCCGGCGACTTCACCGTCAGCCGGGAGGTCAAGTACGTCGGCGGCCACCGTCAGCTCGACGCCCTTTACAACTGGGGCCTCAACTGGACGCCGGGCCGCAAGTGACCGAACCCCGCCGCCGGCGGGACCGGGCGGGCCGCTGGTTCCCCGGCGCCGACCCGCACGGTCCCGCCCAGGGCGATGGCCCGGACGCCGAGACCACCGGCCTGCCGGGCCTGTCCGGCGTGGGCGGCTCGCCGACGGCGCTGCCGACTGTGCCCGCCGCCGCGCTGCCGGGCAGCATCACCGCGCCGGACGGCGTGCGTGCGGCGCCCGGGCTGGCCGACGGCGCTCGAGGTTCCGCCCGGGGCGGGGAGCCCGACCCAGGCAGTCCGCCGCGCGGGACATCGGGGCTTCCCGGGGTCACGGGGCGGGGGTCGATCGACAGTCTTCCGCCGTTCGTCGAGGCGGGGCCGTACGACTACGACACCTACGTGGAGGCGGGAACCGGTCCGGACTGGACGACCTCCCGGGCCGCCGACCTCCCAGATCGGCTTCGCCAGTCCGGCCGGGACTCCGGCGCCGATCCGGTCGGTGCCCCGCCCGCGCCGACCCGCGGGCAGGTCCCGCCGCCCGGCGGCGACCGCGCCGGCGCCGACCGGCAGGGCGCCGAACGAGCCGGCGAGCGGACGATCCCTGGGGAGAACGGGACCGGGTCGCGCGCCGCCGGCGCCGGCGGCCTCGCCGAGGAGCTCGCCACGGTGGCCCGCCGGCTCGACGAGCTGGCCAGGCTGCGCCGGCACGACGTCGAGCTGGTCGACCGCCTGCACGAGGAGAACGGCAAGCTGCGCCAGGGCGAGCTGACCGAGGCGATGGGCCCGCTGCTGCGCGGCCTGATCCGGCTGCACGACCAGATGTCGAGCCTCGGCGCGGACGACCCGCAGAGCGTCGCCGGCATCCTGTGCAAGCAGCTGCTGCAGGTACTGGATATCTCCGCCGATGTTCGGCCCTACATCGCGGTGCCGGGCAGCCCTTTCGACCCGACCCGCCATCTCGCGCTGCGCGGGGTCGGCACTGACGACCCGGCTCGCGACCGCACGATCGCCCGCGGCGTGCGGCCCGGCTTCGTCCGCGGCTCCTCGACGGTGCTGCGCCCGGCCGAGGCCGAGGTGTACCGGCACCGTTGATGCCGCCGGCCGCCGCTGCGAGCCCGATCGGCCGCCGGGACGGCGACCGGTTCGTGATCGTCGTTGATGTGGTCCCACGCGACGATCCGGGTGAGGACGTACCGTGTCGCCCTGGTGGCCTCATGCGCCCGAAAAGGGGGCGGTGACGGCCGGCCGGGTAGCGCTAGGTACAAAACAGGTGGGCAAACAGTCAGACCAGCGTGTCGCCGGTTGGCCGTGACACAACCACGGCCGGCGTTCCGGGTGGGCGGCGGTGATGACAAACGCGGCGCCCAGGCGGCGCGTCGGAAGGGACGGTGGCGGCGTGGCAGACGGCCCGCACCTGGCCTCAGGCGGTTCAGGCCCGCACCTGGCCTCAGGCGGTTCAGGCCCGCACCTGGCCTCAGGCGACCTGGCCTCGGGCAGGTCAGGCGACGGCGGACGGGGCGCCAAGGTCTTCGGGATCGACCTCGGGACGACCTACTCGTGCATCGCGCGGCTGGACGAGTACGGCCGGCCGGACGTGATCCGCAACATCGAGTCGCAGCCGACCACCCCGAGCGTGGTGCTGTTCGACGAGGGCGCCGAGCGTCAGGTGTCGTTCGTCGTCGGCACGCAGGCCAAGCGCCAGCTGCGGATCCGGCCGGACGACGTGGCCAGCCTGGTCAAGCGGCACATGGGCACGTCGGACTGGAGGTTCGTCGCGCACGGTGTCGAGTACACCGCCGCCGCCGTCTCCAGCCTGGTTCTCAAGGCCCTGGCCGCCGACGCGGAGCGCGCCACCGGCGGCCCGGTGACCGACGTCGTCATCACGGTGCCCGCCTACTTCGGCGACGAGGAGCGCAAGGCGACCAAGCTCGCCGGCGAGCTCGCCGGGCTCACGGTCGTCGACATCATCAACGAGCCAACCGCCGCGGCGTTCGCCTACGGCTTCGCCCAGGACGGCGCGGCCGAGTCGACGGTCCTCGTCTACGACCTCGGTGGCGGAACCTTCGACACGACCGTGATCCGGCTGCGAGAGGGCGGCATCACCGTCGTCGCCACCGACGGCGACCACGAGCTCGGTGGCGCCGACTGGGACCTGGAGCTGGTCCGCCACCTGGCCCGCCGGTTCGTCGAGGCGCAGCCGGACGCCGGTGACCCGCTCGACGACGTCTACGACGAGCAGGAGCTGCTCACCTCGGCCGAGGACGCGAAGCTCGCCCTGTCCGGCCGGGAGAGCGTCGACGTGCTGGTCGTGCACGGTGGCCGGCGCACCAGCGTGACGGTGACCAGGTCCTCCTTCGAGGAGCTGACGAAGCCGCTGCTGGACCGCACGGTCGAGCTCACGGCGTCGGTCCTCGGGCGGGCGAAGGAGAAGGGCGTCGACCGGATCGACACCTGCCTGCTCGTCGGGGGCATGAGCAAGTCGCCCGCGGTAGCCCGCCGGCTCGCCGAGCAGTTCGGGCTCACCTGCAAGCTGATCGACCCGGACCTCGCGGTGGCCAAGGGCGCGGCCGTCTACGGCCAGAAGAAGGCGCTGGAGCGGGCCGTCCGCGACGACCTGGTGAAGGCTGGGCGGATCGGGGCCGACGACGACCTGACGGCGGCCTCCGACGCCGACGTCGCCGCGGCGGCGGCCGAACGGGCCGGCGAGGTCGGGCTGCCGGCCTCCGCCGTGGCGGACCTGGTACGCACCACCGTCACGAACGTCACGTCCCGGGGCTTCGGCATCTTCGCCGAGGACCGGGGCCGGCCGGTGGCCGCGTTCCTCGCCCAGCAGAACGACCCGCTGCCGATCTCGGTCGCCAGGACCTTCTACACCGTCACCGACGACCAGACCGAGGTCGACATCCGGGTCTTCGAACAGGGCACCGCGGTCGCGTCCCCGGTGATCGAGGACAACAAGGTCATCGTCGCCGGCGCGCTGCGCGGCATCCCGTCCGGCCACCAGCGCGGCACGCCTGTCGAGGTGACCTTCATCATGGGCCGCGACCAGACGATCGAGGTCCGCGCGACCCACCCGGGCACCGCCGACCCGCTCGTGCTGCGGGTCACCGCCGGCGTCGGCAGCGAGGCGCTGCGCACCGCCGAGGCCGAGAAGGTCAACAAGCTCGTCGAACGCCGCGATTAAGGCGAAGGCGGCCGGCGGGCGCGGAGCGCCCGTGGGCCGCCTTCGCCGGCTCGGGCGTTGAGCGCCCTCGCCAACGTTGGATCGAGGCGGGCCGAGATGTTCGGGGTTGGCCGCCGTCCAGGGTCCGGATCTTGGCTGAGTGCGCTCGGGTGGTCTGGTCGCCTCTCGCTGCTGCTGGGTCGTCCCCGTTCAGGGGTTCGCGGACGGTGCTGACGGGGCGACCCGTGCGACCCCGGACGGGGGTGGTCCGTAACCTGGTGATGGAACGGAAGAGCCCCTCAGAGCAGGCGATCGCGTGGTGGCGGCGGTTCGTCCCACCCGCTCTCCGGGGCCCGGACGTGGGTGGTTCGCGGCGGCTGGCGCCTGCTCGCTCGGCACGGCGTTACGTGAGACGAGGGTGACGTGAGCGCAGGCGCAAGCGAGCGGAGGTCTCGTCCGAGGTACGAGGACGAGGCCGCAGCGGGTGCGGCGCCGGAGCGAACTCGGGGTACTGCGTGAGCGCGGCTTTCGACGGCAGCGGTTATCGCCAGCGGGTGCTGGCGGTGCTGCGGGCGCGTTCCCCGCTGCGCATCGACGACCCGTTCCTCGTCGCCGACCTCGACCCCGAGGGCAGCCACTCCGACGCGGACGTGGCGGCCCGGCTCGCCCGCGTGCTCGGCTTCCTGCAGCGGGAGCGCGGTTCCGCGAAGTACGCCACGCTCGCCACCGAGCTGGTCCGCCGCCGCGCCGAGTGGGAGGCTCCGCTTCTCGACCCCGCGCAGCGCGAGCGGGTCCGGGCCCTTGTCGTCGAGGCCCGGCGGGACGGCGACACGGAGCGGCTCGCGAAGGTCGACGGGTACCTGGCCACGGTCCGGGAGAGGTTCGGCGGCATCCCGACCTCCCGGGTTGACGGGCTGCGCCGGCTGGCCGCGCAGGCCGGCGTGACCGGCGAGCGGTTCGACGTCCGGCTGGCCCGGGAACGGATCATCGAGGATGCCGCCGGCGCTCGGGTGGCCCCGTTGCCGCCTGACGCGCGAGGCCAGATCCGCGACCGGCTCGACGAGCTGAGGGCGCTGCGCCGCGGTGACCACGCGTCCACCGCCTCGCTCTGGGCCTTCCTCGGCGTCGCGCCGGAGTCGCCGCCGGCGCGGCTGGCCGCCGCCTACGAAGCGGTCGCCGCCGTGAACGCCCGCCGGCCGCACGACCGGGAGAAGACGGTAACGGCCGACCTGCTCGCGCTGGTCCGGGCCCGGCTGCTGGAGGCGGACCCGGCCGCCTACTCCGCCGGCCTGCTCGCGGACGCCGCCGAGGAGCTGCGCGGCGCCGTCGAGGAGCACGTCCTCCTCGACGGCGAGATCACCGCCGTCGCGTTCGAGGGCCTGATGCGCCGGGCGCTGGGCACCGGGCGCGGGCTGAGCGCGGCCCAGATCCGGACCGTCGTCCTCGGCCTCGCCCGCGACCTCGGCGTCCCGGTGAGCACGGGCGCGACCGTCGACTTCGTCGTCTGCCCCAGCTGCGCGCGCCCGGAGCCGGTCGGCGAGGTGCGGGTCTGCCGTTACTGCGACACGGACCTCTACGTCGTCTGCCCCAGCTGCGCGCGGCTCACCGAGGCCGCGGCCGTCGTCTGCCGGCACTGCGGGCAGAGCGTGCGGCAGTCCAGGGACGCCACCGAGGCCATCGGCGCGATCCGCCGCGCCCTCGACGAGGGACAGCCCGCCCAGGCCGTCGAGCTCGTCGGCCGGGCCAGGCCCCTGCTGGCCGCGCTCGGCGGCCCGGCCGGCGCCGTCGGTGAGGAACTGGCCGCGCGCGCCGCGGCGGCGCTGGCCGCGGCGGAGGCCGGCTGGCGGGCGCTGGCCGACGACCGCGCGGCGGGGCGGGCCCAGGCCGCGCTGGACCGGGCTCGCTGGCTGGTAGCACAGGCGGCCGACGTGCGCGGGCCGGACGGCCGGGACGCCGCCGAGGTGCTCGCGGAGCTGACCGTCGCGCAGGCGATGATCCGCCGCCGGGTCGACGCGGCGCTCGGGCTGCCGCCGGCCCAGCGCGAGGCGGCGCTGGTGGCGGTGCTCGCGAGCGCCTCCGACAGTCCCGAGGCGCTCGCGGCGCTGGCCGCCCTGCCGCTCGGGGCGCCCGCCGACCTCGTCGCGGTGCCGACCGTCGCCACCGGGCCGACCGGCGCGGTGCTGCTGCGCTGGCGGTCCGCCGACACCGCCGCCCCGGTCACCTTCTGGGTGGACCGGGTGGTCGCCGGCACTCTCGGCGTCCCGCCGACCCGGGCCGGCCTGGGCACGACCACCGTCGCCGAGCTGACCGACGCCGGCGCCCCTGCCTGGGCGCCGGTCTTCTACGAGGTGACGGCGTTTTCGGCCAACCGCCGTTCGGCTGTCGCGCGGACGGCGCCACTGGTGCTGACCCGCGAGGTCGAGCAGCTGCGCGCCGCGCAGACCGCGGATGGCGTCCGGCTGACCTGGCGGCTCGACGGCCCGGTCCAGGTGGTCACGGTCGAGCGCGCCGTCGACGCCGTCGACCCGAGCGTCGAGCTGGCGGCCGATGAGGACGCCGACCCGGCGACCGGCGGTGGTGCGGCACCCGGCGCGGCCCGCGTCGTCGACCGGTCCGTGCGGCACACCAGGGCCGGCGGGGGCACGCTGACCGACCCGGACGTCCAGGCCGGCGTCACCTACCGCTACCGGCTTTCCGTGGAGTACGTCGCCGCCGACGGCATGCCGGCCCGCACGGCCGGCGTCGAGATCTCGGTACCGGTGGTGGCGCGGCCACTGCCGGTGCTCGACCTCGCGGTCTCCTACTCCGCCGGTGGGACGATGCTGCGCTGGACCGCGCAGCCCGGCGGTGACGTGCGGGTCTACGCGGCGCCCGGCGTGCTGCCCGACGTGGGTGCGCCGCCTGGCGGCCGGTTCGGCGCACCGCCAGCCGCGCCGGTGGGCCCGTTCGGGCCGTTCGGGCCGGAGAACGTCGACCTGCCGCTGGAGGCGCTGACCGGCCCGGTCCGGCTCGTGGGCGCCAGCCGGCGCGGCCGGCTGCTGGACCCGGCCGCGGTCGGCCCGGTCGTCTACACGCCGGTCAGCGTGGTCGGCGGCCGGGGGGTCACCGGCCGCTCGGTGCAGCACATCGCGCCGGGCGGCGTCACCGAGCTGCGCGCCGAGGACCGCGGCGACGAGCTGGTGCTGTTCTTCCGGCTGGCGCCGGGCCTGACCGAGGCGCGGGTGCTGTGGCGACGGGACCGCACACCGACCGGTCCGGACGACCCGACCGCGTCCGCCGCGACCGTGACCGTCGCCGGAATGCAGCCGCGCGGTGGCGGCTGGCGGCTGTCCGCGCCGCGCGACGGCTGGCCCTATTACGTCGCCTGCTTCCCGGTGTTCCGCGTGGCCGGGCAGCCGAGGGCCGCGGCCGCCGGCGCGGAGGTCGTCGTGCGTGCTCCGGCCCGGCCGCGCGTCGACGCGGGTGCCGTGCCGCCCCTTGCCACGTCCGGAGCCGCTGCCCCCGCGGCCGGGCCGTTGGCCGCGCCCGGGCCGTCCTACCTCGCGTCGGTCCCGGCTGGCCCGGCGACCTCCGCGATCCCGGTCGCCGTGTCGACCGGCGCCCTGCCGATGCCCTCGCCAGGCCTGGCGCAGCCGCCGGTTCCCGCCGCGCCGCCGTCGGCCGGGCCGCCGATGACGGGACTGCCACCGCGGGTCGGCGTCCCGATGCCGGCCGCAGGTCCCATGGTGGTTGGGGGCCCGCCGGTGCCTGGAGGGCTGCTGCCGGCGGGCGCTGCGCAGCCTCAGGCGGTCACGGGACCGGTCCCGCAGTCGCCCGCCGGGTTCGCCACGAGTACTGGGCCGACACCGCTACCGATGGCCGCGGGCGCGCCGGAGCGGCAGCCAGGTAGGCCGTTGCCACCGATGGTCAATCCGCCCACCGGCGCGGGGCTGCCCATCGTCGGCCGGCTGGGTGCCCCGGCCGGTCCCGGCCCGGCTTCGTTCGACGCGCCGCTCCCGGACGCCGTGGGGCCGATGCCGGCCGGGCCGCTGCCTACCTCGCCGGGAGCCGACGAGGAGATCCCGAGTGGCCCCGGCTGGTTCCGTCCGGCGATGCCCGTCCCGGTGGTGGCCTTCCAGCCGTTCCCGGCTGAGGCCCCGCGCGCCCCGCTGGCCGAGGCCGGGGCGGAGCCGGCGTGGACCCCGGCCGTGCCGGGCAGTGCCGATCCGGGTGCCGCCAGCCCGGCGGGCCGTTTTCCGGCCCTGGGTGCCCCAGCCGCGGACTCACCCGCCGGCTGGACGCTGCCCGCGACCCACACCGACCTGTTCGCACCGGTCGGCCAGGGTGCCGCGGCCGGGTTCGGCGCGCCGACCTGGCCGCCCGGGCTGGCGACGGTCCCCGCCGCTGCCGGCGGGAGCCCGCCGGACGGCTACGGCGCCGGCCAGCCCGCCGCGGGTCCGGATGGCCGCTCGGACCAGGACGGCCGGTCGGACGCCGCGGACAGCCTGCTTGAGGACCTGGACGACGAGTCCGACGAGCACGCCGACGACGACCAGTTCGGTGACGACCTCGACGACGACCGGCTCGGTTCGGGCGAGCCCCGCGTATCCTACTTCGCGACCAGGGCGGGTTGGCGCAGGCGCGTCCTGCGGCTGCGGGTCCGCACCGACGGCGTGGTGCCCGAGCTGGTACTGGTCGCCCGGCCGGGGACGGTGCCGCCGGCCACGCTCGGCGACGGCCAGGCGCTCGCGCGGCTGGCGCCGAGTGCCGAGCGGGCGACCAGGACGATGGATGTCCGGCTTGAGGGCGCGCTGCTGCCCTGGGGCATCCGGTTGCTGCCAGCCGCCGCGGCCGCTGGCGACCTCACGGTCGACCACCCGCCGGACGAGGCGCTCGTGATCCGCTGAGCCAGCAGCCTGGGCGGCGAGCTGGGGGGCGAGCCGCGCGTCGGTGACCGGATGTTCGCCGGATGGATGGCGAGGTGTCATCCGTGCGAACCGGATCGGGAACCCGGGCGTATTCGGCCGGCCGGGTTCCAGCAATGTCCGCGATCCTGCCCGGACACCGGATGAACTGAAGGTGGCGGCTAAACAGGCCGGCGGCGGCGCAGCGGCGCCCGGCCGGGGCGCCTGGCGAGGCCCGAGCTAGTTGTAGCCCAGCGTGCGGGGCTTACTACTACACGTATGTAGCAGTCGGTGAGCAACCGCCTCTCCGTCGGATCCGTGTTCACACAGGCGTAGATCATGCGGAACGTGGACATTACAAGAAAATGTCGTGATGGCGTCAGTGGCCCGTTTCCCGGCGACCTTCGTCATTGTGGGGGGTACGTTCCCCGCGTCGGGCGTTGCCCCAGGTCCGGCGGCGATCGGGGGTGACGCCGGGCCGGCCCCGAGAGCGCACGCGTGAAGCCCGTCGAGCCTTGAAGGAGCCGCTCTGTGCGACACTTCGCCTTCCTCGACCCGGCGGCTCGTGACGCGTTGTTCCACTGCCCGCCGAAGGAGATCAGTCGCGAGGACGACCGCCGGCTGGTGGCCACCGCCCTCGGCGCGACCCTCTACGCCCCAGGCACCCGGCCGAAGCTGTCGGACGACGTGCGCCGCCAGTCGGCGGCCGGAGTCGCGTCCATGGTCCTCTGTCTGGAAGACGCGATCTCCGACGGCGAGGTGGCGGCGGCCGAGGCGAACGTGGTGCGCGCGCTCAACGAGCTGGGCGAGGACCCGCCGAGCGTCGGGGACAGCCCGGGGATGATCTTCGTCCGGGTCCGCTCCGCGGAGCAGATCCCGGCGCTGGTCGCGGGCCTCTCACCCGCCGCGGCCGACGTGCTCGCTGGCTTCGTGCTGCCGAAGTTCGTCGAGGACTCGGGCGAGATGTCCATGGCCGCGGTCCTGCGCGCCTGCGACGACCTGGGCCGGCAGCTCTGGGCGATGCCGGTGCTGGAGAGCCCCGAAGTGATCAACCGGGAGTCCAGGCTGGAGACGCTGCTCGGCGTGCGCCGGCTGGTCGACAAGCACGCCGACCACGTCCTCGCCGTCCGGCTGGGCGCGACCGACCTCTCCGGCCTCTACGGGCTGCGCCGCGACCGCGACCTGACCATCTACGACATCGCCGTGGTCCGCGACTGCATCGCCGACATCGTCAACGTCTGCGCGCGCGGCGGCGACCACGTCGTGACCGGCCCGGTGTGGGAGTACTTCGCCCAGCCGGAGCGGCTGTTCGTCAGCTCCCTGCGGGTCACCCCGTTCGCCACCGCCGACCTCGCCGACCCGGTCGTCCAGGGCCCGGCGATGCGCCGCGACCTGGTCTCGGCCGACCTGGACCGGCTGATCAAGGAGGTCGTGCTCGACAAGGCGAACGGCCTGATCGGCAAGACCGTCATCCACCCCAGCCACGTCGCCGCGGTGCACGCGCTCTACGTCGTGACCCATGAGGAGTACGAGGACGCGCTGACGGTCGCGGACGGCGCGACCGGGGGCGTCCGGCGCAGCAGCTACGCGAACAAGATGAACGAGCTGCGCCCGCACCGGCTGTGGGCCCAGGCCGTGCTGCGCCGCGCCGAGGCCTTCGGCGTCCTCAAGGCGGGCCACACCTTCGTCGACGTGCTCGCGGCCAGCCAGGCGGTGATGGCGTGAGCCCGCTCGCAGCGGGAGCCATGAGCGAGCCGGAGTCGGGTCTTCTGGTGTCCGAGAGGCCGGCGTCGGACCGGCCGGCGTCGCCGGGACCCGTGCCGGTGGGGAGTGGTGTGGACGAGGACGACTGGCTGTGGGACGCGCTGGGGCTCGCGGCCGAGGTCACCGAGGACGTCACCGGAGCCGGGCTGCGCGGCCTGGTCGGGCTCGCGCTGCGGCGCAACCCGCGCCGGGCCCACCTGCTGGTCAGCCGGGTGCTCGGCAAGCATCTGCCGGTCTGGCCCGCCGACGCGCTCGGGGCCGGGACGGCGCTCGCCGCCATGGCCCGGGCCAGATCGGCCGCCGTCCGGGCCTCGCTGGCCAGCGGCGGCCCCGTGTTCGTCCTCGGCTACTGCGAGACGGCGACCGCCCTCGGGCACGCCGTCGCCGACGGGCTGCCAGGCGCCGGCTACCTGCACACCACCCGTCGCGCCGTCGCCGGGATGCGCTCCGAGCTGGAGCTCGCCGAGGCGCACTCGCATGCCGTCCACCACTGGCTGCTGCCGGCCGACCGCCGGCTGCTGACCGACCCGCGCCCCCTGCTGCTCGTCGACGACGAGCTGTCCACCGGCAACACCGCGATCGGCACGATCCGGGCCCTGCACGCGCTCGCGCCGCGCCCCGCCTACACGGTCGCGGCGCTGCTGGACGCCCGGCCGGCGCGGGCGCGGGCCGAGTTCGACCGGCTGGCCGATGAGCTGGGCGTGCCAGTCGACGTCGTCTCGCTGGTCTCGGCGACCGTCCAGGTGCCACCGGACGTGGCCGAGCGGGCTCGCGCCCTCCGCGAGCGGTTCGCCGCTCCCGGCCCCGGAGCCGCCGACGCGGCCGGCAGACCGGTGAGCTGGATGCGTCCGCGGTGGCCGGCCGAGCTGCCCGACGGCGGCCGGCACGGCTGGACGCCCGCGCACGGCCGGCTGCTCGACGAGGTCGTCGACGCGGCGGGCGCCGCGATCGCCGCCCGGCTTGCCACACCCGCGGGACGGACCCTGGTGCTGGGCACCGAGGAGCTCATGTACACGCCGATGCGGCTCGCGGCGGCCCTCGCCGGGGCGACCGGCGGGGACGTGCGCTACCAGTCGACGACGCGCTCGCCCGTATACCCGCTGGACGTGCCCGGCTACGCGATCCGCAGCGCGCTGGAGTTCCCGGCACCCGACGCCCCGAGCCGGGTCAGCCAGGTCTACAACGTCGGCCTCACCCGCTCCGGCGGACCAACCACCGACGCCGGCCCGGCCGCCGGCCGTTACGACGACATCGTGCTCGTCGTCGACGACGGCGCCGACGCCGCCGCCCCCGGCCACCCCGACGGCCCGGCCCTGACCGGGCTGGTCGAGGCGCTGCGCCGCCAGGCGCAGGTCACCGTGGTCACCCTGCCGTCGTTCGTCCCGGAGGGCGCCCGATGACCGCGACAACCCAGACGAACGGCCTGCGGCCCGGCCCGGTCCCGGCCGGCGCGCCGGCGGGCGCCGGCCTGCCGGGCACGATCGGCTCCGGTTCCTACGACCCGGCCGACGTCACCTTCCTGCTCAAGGACCTCTCCGCCGCCGACCTGGAGCGGCCGACCGAGGACCGCGAGGAGGACATGCAGCGCGGGCGGCACTACTCGGAGGACCTGCCGGTCGAGTACCAGCCGGACGAGAGCTACCTGGCGCTCTACCACCAGGCGCTGGAGCGCTCGGCGACCCGGGTGGCGCTGGCGGTCGGCCTGGTCTGCGAGCTGGTCCGGGTGGCCAAGCCCGCGCCGGTGCTCGTCTCGATCGCTCGTGCCGGGACCCCGATCGGCATCCTGATGCGCCGCTGGTACGCCTTCAGCCTCGGGCTGGACGTGCCGCACTATGCCATCTCGGTGATCAAGGACCGGGGGGTCGACCTGAACGCCGTCCGGTACCTCACCGAGCGGCATGACCCGGCCGCCCTCCAGTTCGTCGACGGCTGGACGGGCAAGGGCGTGATGACCCGCGTACTGGCGGAGGCCGCCCCAGCGCTCGGCCTGGACGACACGATGGCGGTCCTCGCCGACCCGGCGCGCTGCGTCTCCCTTTACGGCACCCGCGATGACTTCCTGATCCCGAGCGCCTGCCTGAACTCCACGGTCTCCGGCCTGGTCAGCCGCACGGTGCTGAACGCCGAGCACGTCGGCCCGGCCGACTTCCACGGCGCCAAGTACTACCGCGACCTGGAGCCGCATGACCTGTCCCGCCACTTCGTCGAGACGGTCGTCGCCCGGTTCCCGGACGTCGCCGCCGAGGTGGCCGCGACCTGGCCCGAGCTGTGGTCGGCCGACCGGACCCCCACGTGGGCGGGGTGGGCCGCCGTCGAGCAGATCGCCGAGCGTTACGACATCCCCGACGTGGCCATGGTGAAGCCGGGGGTCGGCGAGGCCACCCGGGTGCTGCTGCGCCGGGTGCCGTGGCGGGTCCTGGTGGCCCCGGACCGGGTTGACGAGCTGGCGCACGTGCTGGTCCTGGCCGAGGCCCGCGGTGTCCCGGTCGAGGAGCTACCCGGCCTGCCGTTCTCCTGCGTCGGCCTGGTCCGCCCGGTCCGCGCCGACGGCGAGACACCCGAGTTCCACACCCCGCAGTCGCGCTGGCGCCCGTCCGAGGTCGCCGAGGGCGGCCGGTGACGCCGGTGCCGGCCGCGCGCTGGCTGGTGGCCTGTGACCTCGACCAGACGCTGATCTTCTCCCGCCGCTCGTTCCGGCTCCCGCCGGGCGCGGCCGAGCCGGAGCTGGTCCTGGTCGAGCGGCTGAACGGCGAGCCGGCCGCGTTCATGACCGCGGCGGCCTTCGCGCGCATCGCCGAGCTGGCCCGCCAGGCGGTCCTGGTGCCGGTGACGACCCGCACGCTGGGCCAGTACCGCCGGGTCGACCTGGGCGTGACGCCGCCGTTCGCGGTGGCTGCCAACGGCGGCCACGTGCTCGTCGACGGCGAGCCCGACCCGGGCTGGGCGGCGGCCGTCGCCACCCGGCTGCGCGACGCGGCGCCCCTGGCCGAGGTGCTCGGCCTCGCCGAGCGGCTCGCCACCGGCGGCTGGTGCCGGCTGACCCGCGTCGCCGACGACCTGTTCGTCTACCTGGTCGCCCACGAGCGTGACGGCATCCCCGACCTCACGGTGGTCACCGCCGAGCTCGCCGCCGCGGGCTGGACGGTCTCGGTCCAGGGCCGCAAGGTCTACTTCGTCCCCGCGACGCTCACCAAGCAGGCGGCCCTCGCCGAGGTGGCCCGCCGCGCCGGCACCGACCGGACCGTCGCCGCCGGGGACTCGCTTCTCGACGCCCCGATGCTCGCCGCCGCCGGCATCGCGTTGCGCCCGGCCCACGGCGAGCTGCACGACCGCGCCTGGGCCGCACCCAACCTGCGTGTGACCGCCGCCGGCATCCTGGGCGGCGAGGAGATCGTCGGCCAGCTCGCCACCATCGTCACCGGCACGATGTCCCAGCCCGCGGGCCACCCTGCTGGTCGGGGATAAGCGTCCCCGGGACGGTCTCCATGAAGCGGGTTCGGGTCTTTGTGGGGGAGCCGAGCCGGGAAGCCGGGCGCTAGCCGGCGGCGCCGGGCCGCTCGCGACGGTCTGGCGCCGCGTCACCGTACGCCCGCCGCGGCGCGGACCTCTGAGCCGCGGTCGTACAGGCGGGAGCCTCACCGGAGGCACGTCGCGCTCCAGCTTACGAAGACAGCAGACAGCTTCGTGAGCTACCGGCGGCGTGCCTCTCGTTCTGTGCCGGACGCGTGCCCGCCAGACCCAGTGCTCTGAGCACACAGGAGTCTGAGCACACAGGAGTCTGAGCACGCAGGAGTCTGAGCACACAGGAGTCTGAGCACACAGGAGGACGCCTTGCCCGGCGCGACGGCGATCGACGTCTCGTTCCGGTTCGTGGTAGACCCGGACCTGTGCCTCGGGTCACGGGGTAGGCGACGGCTTTGGCGGTGCCGGGCCGCGGTTGCCTGGCGTTGCCGCACGCAGGGCCCCCGCCCGGCCTGCACCCGGGCGCACACGGAGCCGGCCCCGAGGGCCCGGAAGCTGGGCTGCCGGCCCCCACGACGCCGTAGGAGGATGCATGACCACCACCGACGAGACCAGGAGTCCCGGCGCGCTCGAGGCCGAGCTGGAGCGGATGCTCGCGGTGGAGAGCTTCGAGCCGCCGGCGGGCTTCACCCGGCGCAGCCCGATCGACGCCGACGTCGCGGCCGCCGCGGCCGACCCGGTGGCGTTCTGGGCCGGCAAGGCCCGGGAGCTGCTCACCTGGGACAAGCCGTTCACCAAGGTCCTCAACGAGGACAACCCGCCGTTCTACAAGTGGTTCGAGGACGGCGAGCTGAACCTCTCGGCGAACTGCCTGGACCGGCACGTCGACGCGGGCAACGGGGACCGGGTCGCCTTCCACTGGGCCGGCGAGGAGGGCGAGCGGCTCGCCGTCACGTACGCCGACCTGCTGGCCGAGACCCAGCGGCTCGCGAACGGGCTGCGCTCGCTCGGCGTCGGCCGCGGTGACGTCGTCGGGATCTTCCTGCCGATGATCCCGCAGGTCGCGGCCGCGATGCTGGCCTGTGCCCGGATCGGCGCGGTCCACAACGTCGTGTTCGGCGGCTTCGCGGCCACCGCGGTCAAGGAGCGGATGGAGGTCTCCGACGCCAAGGTGCTGATCACCGTCGACGGGGCCCGCCGCAAGGGCCGCACCGCGCCGGTGAAGTCGGCCGTGGACGCCGAGATGGGCGAGCTGGCGAGCCTGGAGCACATCGTCGTCGTCGAGGCGGTCGGCGCGGCCGGGCTCGGTGGCGAGCGGGCGCCGATGAAGGCCGGCCGCGACGTCTGGTACGCGGACCTGCTCGCCGCCGCCGACCCGGTCTGCCCGGCCGAGCCGATGCCGGCCGAGGCGCCGCTGTTCATCCTCTACAGCTCCGGCTCGACGGCGAAGCCGAAGGGCATCCTGCACACCACCGGCGGCTACCTGCTCGGCGCCACCTACACCTACCGCGCCGTCTTCGACCTGGACCCGGCGACGGACGTCTACTGGTGCTCGGCCGACGTGGGCTGGATCACCGGGCACTCCTACATCGTCTACGGCCCGCTCGCCAACGGCGCGACCAGCGTGATGTACGAGGGTGCGCCGGACTACCCGGACTACGACGTCTGGTGGAAGCTGATCGACGAGTACAAGGTGACCGTCTTCTACACGGCGCCGACGGCGATCCGCGCGTGCATCAAGTGGGGCGTCGAGTACCCGGACCGCCACGACCTGTCCTCGCTGCGCCTGCTCGGGACCGTCGGCGAGCCGATCAACCCGAAGGCGTGGCTCTGGTACCACAAGGTGATCGGCGGCGAGCGCTGCCCGATCGTCGACACCTGGTGGCAGACCGAGACGGGCGCGATCATGATCTCCCCGGTCCCGGGGGTGACCTCGACCAAACCGGGCTCGGCGACCAGGCCGCTGCCTGGCTACAGCCCGGCGCTGGTGACGGAGGACGGTCAGCCGCTCAGCGAGGGCGTCGGCGTTCTCGTCGTCACCAGGCCGTGGCCGTCGATGCTGCGCACCCTCTACAAGGACGACGAGCGGTTCATCGAGACGTACTTCTCCCGGTTCGGCCCGACGACCTACCTGGTCGGCGACGCTGCCCGGCTGGACTCCGACGGCTACTTCTGGATCATCGGGCGGGTCGACGACGTCATCAATGTCTCGGGGCACCGGCTGTCGACCGCGGAGGTGGAGTCGGCGATCGTCGCGCACGAGGCAGTCGCCGAGGCCGCCGTCGTCGCCCAGGCGGACGAGCAGACCGGCCAGGCGATCGTCGCGTTCGTGACACTCGCGGGCGGCCGGGTCGGCGACGAGGTTATGGTGGCGCAGCTGCGGGAGCACGTCGCCGCGAGGATCGGCAAGCTGGCCCGGCCGAAGCGGATCATCTGGGCCGACGACCTGCCGAAGACCCGGTCCGGCAAGATCATGCGCCGGCTGCTCCGAGACGTCGCGGAGGGCCGCGCGCTCGGCGACGTCACGACGCTGCGCGACCCGGCCGTCATGGCGGCACTGGCGAGCAAGGTAGCCGCGGCCGGCCCCGACGACCAGTAGGGCGCGCAGACGGCGCCCGAGCCGCCGCCGGTCGCAAGATCAACAGCTCTGGGGCACATTGGCAACGGCTCGATGGTGGAATTCACGGCGTGTGGGGACACGGGTGCGATACGGCGCAATCGTGCTCATTTCCCCGCGTGTGCACAGGGTTTTTCCTGTTGGTAACCCGATGGTGCGACCCGGGTGCTGCCAGTTCACGGGCGGTGTCTAGGCTGCCGTTCCCGTGAGAGCACTCCGACGGTTCACCGTCCGCGCGCAGCTTCCCGAGCAGCTGGCTCCGCTCGCCGACCTGGTGATGAACCTCCGCTGGTCCTGGCACCCGGAGACGCTGGACCTTTTCGAGTCGGTCGACCCCGAGCTGTGGCGGTCGACGAAGGGCGACCCGGTCCGGCTGCTCGGCGAGGTCGATCACAGCCGGCTGATGACCCTGGCCGCCGACAGGCGCTTTGTCCGCCGGCTGACCGACGCGGCTGACGAGCTCCAGGAGTACCTGAGCGCCGAGTTCTGGTACCAGAAGCAGAACCTGCCGGGCGCGCCCAGCGCGATCGGCTACTTCTCGCCGGAGTTCGGCATCACCGAGGTGCTGCCGCAGTACTCCGGCGGCCTCGGAATCCTGGCCGGCGACCACCTGAAGACCGCGAGCGACCTCGGGGTGCCGATCATCGGCGTGGGGCTGCTCTACCGGGCCGGCTACTTCGTCCAGTCGCTGTCCCGCGACGGCTGGCAGCAGGAGCGTTACCCGGGCATCGACCCGCACGGCCTGCCGATCACCCAGCTGACCGACGCCGACGGCGTTCCCCAGAAGATCACGGTTGGCCTGCCCGAGGGCCGCACCCTGCACGCGCAGATCTGGAAGGCCCAGGTCGGGCGGGTTCCGCTGCTGCTGATGGACTCGGACGTCGAGGACAACCAGCCGGCCGAGCGGGGTGTCACCGACCGGCTCTACGGCGGCGGCACCGACCACCGGCTGCTGCAGGAGATGCTGCTCGGCATCGGCGGCGTGCGGGCCCTGCGGGTGTTCTCGCGGGTCACCGGCGCGCCGGCGCCGGACGTCTACCACACCAACGAGGGCCACGCCGGCTTCCTCGGCCTGGAGCGGATCCGGGAGCTGACCGCGACCGGCCTCAGCTTCGACGAGGCGCTCGAGGCCACCCGCTCGGGCACCCTGTTCACCACCCACACCCCGGTCCCGGCCGGCATCGACCGGTTCCCGAAGGACATGGTCTCCCGCCACTTCGGCGGGGAGTGCGCCTGGGACGGCGTGCCGGTCGAGCGGGTGCTGGAACTCGGCGCCGAGCCGGACCCGAACGTGTTCAACATGGCGCACATGGGGCTGCGCCTCGCGCAGCGCTCCAACGGCGTGAGCAAGCTGCACGGCATCGTCAGCCGGGAGATGTTCAACGGCCTGTGGCCGGGCTTCGACCCGACCGACGTGCCGATCGGCTCGGTCACCAACGGCGTGCACGCCCCGACCTGGGTCGCCCGCACGCTCATCGAACTCGCCGACCGCGAGCCAGAGCCGGGCCTGCTGTCCGCCGACGGCCGCGGCTTCGCGAAGATCGACAAGATCTCCGACGAGGCACTGTGGTCGACCCGCCGGGAGCTGCGCGAGGGCCTGGTGGCCGAGGTCCGCCGCCGGGTGCGCGCCTCCTGGCTGGAGCGCGGCGCGGCCTCCGGCGAGCTCGACTGGGTCGAGGGCGTGTTCGACCCGGACGTCCTGACCATCGGCTTCGCCCGCCGGGTGCCGTCCTACAAGCGGCTGACCCTGATGCTGCACGACCGGGACCGGCTCACCCGGCTGCTGCTGCACGCGGACCGGCCGATCCAGATGGTCATCGCCGGCAAGGCGCACCCGGCCGACGACGGCGGCAAGCAGCTGGTCCAGCAGATCGTCCAGTTCGCCGACGACCCGACCGTCCGTCACCGGATCGTCTTCCTGCCGGACTACGACATCGGCATGGCCAGGTACCTGTACGCCGGCTGCGACGTCTGGCTGAACAACCCGCTGCGCCCGCTGGAGGCCTGCGGCACGTCCGGGATGAAGGCCGCGCTGAACGGCGGCCTGAACCTCTCGATCCGGGACGGCTGGTGGGACGAGCTGTTCGACGGCCAGAACGGCTGGGCGATCCCGACCGCCGACGGCGTCGAGGACCCGGACCGCCGGGACGCCATCGAGGCCGCCGCGCTCTACGACCTGCTGGAGAACGCGGTCGCGGCCCGGTTCTACGACCGGTCCGACGGCCTGCCGCACCGCTGGACGGCGATGGTCCGGCACACCCTCTCGACGTTGGGCCCGAAGGTGCTCGCCACCCGGATGGTCGAGGAGTACGTCGAGAAGTACTACGTACCGGCCGGCGTCTCGGCCCGGGCCGCGGCGGCCGGTGCCTACGGCGGCGCCCGGGAGCTCTCGGCCTGGAAGCACAAGGTCCGGTCCGCCTGGGGCGGCGTGCGGGTCGTCAACGTCGACTCGTCCGGTCTCGGGGACACCCCGCAGGTCGGCCAGGACCTGGTCGTCCGCGCCACCATCGAGCTCGGTGGGCTGGACCCGTCCGACGTGGTCGTGCGGGTGTCGTACGGCCGGGTCGACGAGACCGACCGGCTGCTGGACCCGGTGACGACGGACCTGCACCCGGCCGGCGACGCCGAGGGCGGTGGCGACCGCTTCGAGGGCACCATCCCGCTGTCACGGACCGGGCCGTTCGGCTACACCGTGAGCGTGCTGCCCGCGCACGGGCTGCTCGCGACCCCGGCCGAGGTCGGCCTGATCGCCGTCCCGTAACTCGGATCGGCGCGCGTCGTATCGCTCCCGGCCCGGCTCTCTCTCGACGAGGACCGGGCCGGGAGCTTCAGTGCCAGGGTGGCGACGGGGCCGGGACCCGGCCGAGCTCGGAGGCGACCGGGCCGAACCGTTCGTCGCGCGCCTCCCACTGCTGGAACGACGTGGTGAGCTCGGCCCGGGTGCTGGCCACGAAGTTCCACCACATGACGATCGACTCGCCGAACGGGACGCCGCCGAGCAGCAGCGCGCGGGCCGGCTCGCGTGCGTCCAGCGCGACCTCGGAGCGGCCCGCGCCGAGGTAGGCCAGCTGCCCCGGCCGGGCGGCCGCCTCGCCGGCCGGGCCGTCCGCGACCAGCACCGTGCCCTCGGTCACCACCAGGGCGTACTCGAAGTCGGGCCGCAGCGGCGGCACGGTCCGCCCCGGCCGCAGCATCAGGTCGGCCCCGACCAGCTCGCTGTCCCGCCGGGCCGGGGAGGCCACCCCCGCGAGCTCACCGACCAGCACCGTGGCCACCGCGGCACCGACCTCGGTGCGCGGCAGTTCGGCGTGGTGCTCGAAGGCGGCCGGGCCGTCGCGGGTCGCGGCGGGCTGCGCCACCCACAGCTGGACGCCGTGCGGCGCGCCGCGGTAGTCGGTGCCCTCCTCGGCATGCACGACGCCGTGGCCGGCCGTCATCAGGTTGAGCTGGCCCGGCCTGATGAGCTGCTCGGAGCCGAGGCTGTCCCGGTGGCGCACCTCGCCCGCCAGCAGCCAGGTGACGGTGTGCAGGCCGGTGTGCGGGTGCGGTCCGATGTCGATGCCGCGCGCACCCGCGTCCGGCCCGACCGCGAGCGGGCCCATGTGGTCGACGAAGCACCACGCGCCGACGGTCCGCCGGGCCCGGATGGGCAGCGTCCGGCGGACCGGGACCGCGCCGACGGTCTGCGCGCGACCGTCGGTGATCTGCACTTGTGGCGGCGGGTCCGTACTCGCCGCGGGCTGGCCCAGGAGGGTGTCCGCACCGGTGACTGGGCCGCTCATCGTCCCCGCCCGCCCTTCTCGTTCCCGCCCCTGGGCCGCACGCCCGGGAGCACTCGTTGCAGATGCAACCAATGGGCGGCTCCGGTGCTTCCAGCCTGGCGCCGTGGTCAGTGGCCGGTGAACTTCGCCTTTCCGGGGCCGTTCTGCTGGAACGACTCCATGCCGACCTTCTGGTCCAGGGTTCCGAAAAGCCCGACGAACAGCCCGTTCTCCAGCCGCAGCGCCTCCGACAGACCCATCTCCAGCCCGTCGTCGATCGCCCGCTTGGCGGCGGCCAGCGCGAGCGCCGGGCCGTCGGCGAACCGCTTCGCCCGCCGCAACGCCTCCTCATAGACGTCGGCCGCGGGGACGACCGCGTCGGCCAGGCCGATCTCGAGCGCCTCCTGTGCGCGCACCTGCCGGCCGGAGAACACCAGCTCCTTAGCCCTGGCCGGGCCGACCAGCCTGGGCAGTCGCTGGGTACCGCCGGCGCCCGGGATCACGCCGAGCAGGATCTCCGGCTGCCCGGCCTTGGCGTTGTCCGCGAAGATCCGGAAGTCGGCGCACAGGGCCAGCTCCAGCCCTCCGCCGAGGGCGTAGCCGGTGACCGCGGCGAAGACCGGCTTGGGCAGGCGCGCCACGAGCTCGAACGTCTGGGTGAGGTCGGTCGCCCAACTGGACATGGCCGCGATGTCCATGGGCGCCATCTCGTTGATGTCGGCGCCGGCCGCGAACACCCGCTCGCCGCCGTAGATCACGACCGCGCGGATGTCCTCGCGCCGGGACGCCTCCAGCGTCACCGCGCGCAGGTCCGCCGTGAGCTCGGCGTTGAGCGCGTTCACCTTCGGCCGATCCAGCCGGACCGTCCCCACACCGTCCGCAACCTCTAGCCGTACGACCGCCACCGGCCGACCTCCTCGTCCCGCCATCACCCGCGCCCGTCGCCCGGGCCCGCTCGTGCAACATCGCACCCCGCGGCGGCACCTGCCGGCCGCCCCTGGGTGACGCATATCACGATCTCGCCGGTGCCGGCCGAGGCTGGGGACGGAACATCGGCGTCCACAGCCGAGCCGTTCACCCGGAGGCGATCAGTACGTTCCACTAGCGTCGCCGATGTGTCGTACACATTCGACTCAGGTCTCACGCGCCCTGACCCAAGAGACCCAGACCCCCGGCGCCCAGATCCTTGGCGCCCGGATCCCAAGCGCCCGGATCCCACGGGTCCAGACCCGGTGCTGCCCCGCGTGCTGCCCGGTGCTCCGGTCCCACTCGGCGTCACCCCCGACGCGGACGGGGTGAACGTCGCCGTCGTCGCGCCGGGCGCCGACGCCGTCGATCTCTGCCTGCTGGACCCGGAGCACGGCGAGGTCCGCATCCGGCTGCCCGAGCGGTCCGGCGGCGTCTGGCACGGCTACGTCCGCGGGATCCGGCCAGGCCAGCGCTATGGCCTGCGGGCCCATGGGCCGTACGACCCTGCCCGCGGGCTGCGCTACAACCCGGCCAAGCTGCTGCTCGACCCGTACGCCCGCCAGGTCGAGGGCACGTTGATCCCGGACCAGGCGATCTTCGGCTACGCCGACGGCGACCCGTATGGCCACCTCGCCGACGGAACGGACTCGGCGCCCTACGTCCCGGTCGGCGTCGTCACCCCGGTGCCGAGCAGCGTCCCCGCTGCCTCCGCCGGCCGGCGCGGCGGCGGCCCGACGGTCACCGACCCGACCCGCAACCGGCCCCGCACTCCCTGGCCCGACACGGTGATCTACGAGCTGCACGTCCGCGGGTTCACCAGGCTGCACCCGGCCCTGCCGCGCCACCTGCGCGGGACCTACGCGGGCCTGGCCCACCCGGCCGTCGTCGAGCACCTGGTCGGCCTCGGCATCACGGCCGTCGAGCTGCTGCCCGTGCATGCGTTCGTCTCCGAGCCGGTCCTCACCGAACGCGGGCTGAGCAACTTCTGGGGCTACAACTCGCTGGGCTTCTTCGCCCCGCACCCGGGCTACGCGGCCACCGACGACCCGGTCGCGGAGTTCCGCGCGATGGTCGCCACGCTGCACGACGCTGGCCTGGAGGTGCTGCTGGACGTCGTCTACAACCACACCGCCGAACAGGACGAGCGCGGCCCGACGCTGTCGATGCGCGGCCTGGACAACACCGCCTACTACCGACTGGAGCCGACCGACGCCCGCCGCTACCGGGACGTCACCGGCTGCGGCAACACTCTGAACGTCACCTCGCCCCACGTGGTCCGGCTGATCTGCGACTCGCTGCGGTACTGGGTGACGGAGATGGGCGTCGACGGCTTCCGCTTCGACCTGGCCGCCGCGCTGGCCCGCAACCCGGACGCGTTCGACCCCGACGCGCCGGTCCTGACCGCGATCGGCCAGGACCCGGTGCTCGCCCTGACGAAGCTGATCGCCGAGCCCTGGGACGTCGGCTGGGGTGGCTACCAGGTGGGCGCCTTCCCACCGCCGTGGGCCGAGTGGAACGACCGGTTCCGCGCGACGGTGCGGGACACCTGGACAGGGCGGGCGGCGAGCGCCGCCGACCTGGGCTACCGGATCACAGCGTCGTCCGACCTGTTCGACCACGCCGGCCGGTCACCGAGTGCCTCGGTCAACTTCGTCACCGCGCACGACGGCTTCACCCTCGCCGACCTGGTCTCCTACGAGCACAAGCACAACGAGGCGAACCTGGAGGACAACCGCGACGGCGACGGCCACAACCGGTCGTCGAACCACGGCGCTGAGGGGCCGACCGGCGACCCCGCGATCCTCGAACGCCGCCGCCGGGTCCGCCGGGCGATGCTGAGCACCCTGCTGCTGTCGGCCGGGGTGCCGATGCTGGTCGCCGGGGACGAGCTCGGCCGCTCGCAGGGCGGCAACAACAACGCGTACTGCCAGGACAACCCGGTCTCCTGGCTTGGCTGGCCGCGGCGGCTGGCTGGCCGCGCCTGGTGGCCGCGGCGCTCGGACCGCCCGGCCTGCGACGGGCCTGGCCCCCGGGCCGCCGGTGCGGAGGACACCGACACCGGCGCTCTCGGGACGGCCACCGGCGCCCCGGCGCCCGACCCGGCCGGCGACGACCCGGGCCTGCCCGAGCTGGTCTCCTGCCTGCTGGCGCTACGCCGCGCCTCGCCAGCCCTGCGCCGGCCGCGGTTCTTCCACGGCGGACAGTCGACCGTGACGCACCGGGCCGACATGACCTGGTTCCTCGCCGACGGCACCCAGATGTCCGACGCCGACTGGAACGCGCCGGCCCCGGCCACGGTCATCGCGTTCATCGCCGGCGACAGCCTCGACTGGCTCGGCCCGGACGGGACGCCGGCCGGTGGCGACAGCCTCCTGCTCGTCCTGCACCCCGGTGGCGAGGACCTGGACGTCAGGCTGCCCGGCGACCCGTGGGCGACCCGTTACGACCTGCTCCTCGACTCGACGGCGGCCGAGCTCGACGGCGTCCGCACCGCCCTCGACGACCCGCGCCGCCCGCTGGCGACCTACCCGGCCGGCTCGACCCTGCGCGCCCCCTGGTCGTCACTCCTGGTACTGCGCGCCCAGCGCTGACCAGGTTCGTGCCCTAAGGGCGCCGGAGGGCGAGGTCGGCGATCACGGGGAGGTGGTCGCTGCCGTCGTTGCCGCCGCGGCGGTAGCCGGTGATCGCGAAGGCCGGTGAGGCGAGCACGTGGTCGATCCGGATGACCGGCGGCAGGGTCAGATCGGCGGGCCAGGTCGGCTGCCAGCCGACGCCGACGACGTCATGGGCGTCCCGGACCCCCGAGTCCAGCAGGTGGCGGAACGGGCGGTGATCCCGGGTCGCGTTGAAGTCGCCGGCCAGCACGACCGGCAGCGCCGACGTCCGGGCGTCCGTCGCGAGCTGGTCCAGCTGGGCCCGCCAGCGCTTCGTGTAGGCGACGCTCGTCGGCGAGATCGTGTGGACGGCGAACAGGACGAAGCGTTGGCCGTCGCCGACGGCGACCGTCATACGGGCGAACGGCTCCCCGCCGACCACTGGCGCGCTCACGGCGGACAGCGGGAACCGCGAGTACACGGCGTACCCGAACGCTCCCAGGTCCGTGTGGACCGCGTGGTACGGGAAGCGCGCCACCGCGCCGGAGCTCTCGACGCCGTCGAGCGTCAGCGGCGAGACCTCCTCGAGCACGACGATGTCCGGGTGCTGGGCCGCGATCTGCGGGCCGAGCCGCGCGGCCTGCGCGTTCGTGAACTCGAGGTTCGCGGTGAGCAGGCGCACCGAGACGGCGCCCGCGGGGGCATCGTCGGGGCTGCTCGGCCAGAGCTCCGGCACGGTCCAGAACAGGTGCAGCCCGATCAGCGGCACGGCGGCGAGCATCAGCAGGTTGCGCCGCAGCCCGAAGCCGACCGCCACGGCGGCGTAGGCGGGCAGGTAAACCAGCGGCGTCAGCGCGTTCACCGCCGAGTACGGGTAGGCCAGCGCGTCGTCGAGGTGCGTCAGCCGGCCCAGCGCGAGTACCGCGAGGACGGCGAGTACGAGCCACGTCAGCCAGCCGAGCAACGCGCGACCCGGGTGGAGCCCGCGGCCGCCGTCGCCCTCGCCGCCGAGCGCCGTCCCGTCCGAGGTGCGGCCGTTCGCGACGTTGGCGGCTGCCTTGCCCGTGCTCTCCCCCGAAGTCACCATGTGACCAGAGTGCCCGTTTCGCGCGGTCCACCACACTCGGCCCGCGCGCGGACCCACCCGCTGAGACCACCGTCACAGCCGGCGCCGGCCCTGGGGGAGGAGGGCCGGCGCCTCGCCTCAGGAGAACGGTCCGGACCTGCGGGTCGTCGGGAATCGGTCGACGATCGGGGCCACGTCGGCGTGCCATTCCTGGACGTCCGACGACGCGGACCGGTAGGGCGCGAACGCGCTGTCCAGCTCGCGCAGCTTGTCGGCGACCCGGACCGACGACACCGGCCCGGCGAACTTGACGGCCCGCTGACCGGCGTCCAGCGCCGCCTCCAGGTCGGGGGAGTGGCTGCGCAGGTAGGCGATCGCGAGGTCCGCCTCGGCGTAGCTGCGGGTCCTGGCCCGGCTGGAGTCCTGCAGCACCCTGGCCTCGACGAGGAGCTCGGCCGCCTGTTCCGGCCGGTCCAGGAGCAGGTAGCAGTGGCCGACGCACTCGGCGACGTCGCCCGCGTTGTAGTGCGCGGCCCAGGCCGGCTCGTCGGCGTCCGCGCCGCGCCCGATGGCCCGCTCCATGGCGTTCAGCGCCCCGACGCAGCCGGCCTCGTCCTTCGCCTGCGCGCAGGCCCAGGCGTGCTTGTCGTGCAGCATGGCCTCGACCGTCGGCGCGGCCCTGCGATGCGCCCGGTCGACGGCCGCGCGCGCCATCGACAGGCTTTGGCGCTCGTAGCCGAGCCGTGCGGCCTGGTCGCTCATCGCCGCGAGCACCCGGCCGGCGAGCTGGGCGTCGTCGGCGTGCTCGGCCAGGCTGAGCGCCTGGATGTAGTAGCGCTGGGCGAGGGCCTGCCGGTCGCTGTCCTGGGCGAGCCAGCCGCCGAACTGGGTGAGCTCGGCCAGCGCGCCGCACAGGTCGACGTCCGGGCTGTCGCTCATCGCCGCCCGGGTTCGGTCGTGCAGGAAGGTCACCACCTGGGACCGGATCTCCCCGCTGCCGAACCGCGCGTCCAGCCGCCGGAAGGTCTCCGTCATGTCCCTGATCATGGCGGCGCTACTGGTGGAGACCTCGGTGCTCGCCTGCAGGGCCCGCCGGACGACGCCGGTGATGCTCGACAGCACCGGCTCGGCGAACGCGCTGGCGACGAAGGCGGTCCGGTCCTGGATCATGTCGCGATATCGCATGTCTCGGCCGGTGAGACCGGCCAGCGTTCGGACGGTCTGGTCCGGGACGTCGGCGACGTTCAGTCCCAGGTCCTCGCGCCCGTAGTGCTCGCCGCGCCAGCCGAGGTCGGCCGGCAGCACCGGGTAGCCCACCAGCGCCGACACCTCGGCGGCGGCCAGCTCGGCCACCATCGGGTCCCGGGGCCGCATGCCCCGCCGCCAGTGCCCCACGGTCGTGCGCGCCAGGCCGAGCTCGATCCGCCGGTGGTGGCGGGCCCGGCTGTTGACCTGCTTGGCGAACCGGGTGTCCGACATCCCCGTCTCACGCAGCAGGCGGTCGAACACGGTTGATGCTGCAGGGTCGTCGTTGGCAGGCGTGGAGCTGGACATCGAACCCCCGGGATCGAATCCTGTCACTGAAAGTGGGAGAGCCGTCGCCTGACGCATATCCAGGGCCAGAAAGTAGTGGACTCGTGACTTCTCTCCGAGAGAGTGTGCATAGTCCCGGGTGAATGCACAGGCTCGGGTAGCCGCGTGTCGCGGTTCCTGCTCGGTTCTGTGACGACAACGCCCCTCTGGCGGCTCCACAAACGGACATCCGACCGCGAAAGGTGCACCGGATGGGCGTGACCCCGATTGCCCGCAGGTGCCGTCCGCGAGGCCGGTCCTGGGCCGCGGGGACTGCCACTGAGGTGTGTAAGACCGCTCACCTTGGCGGTCACCACGGCCCCGCAGGCGGTAAAGCGGGACTGGGTACTGGTGTCGGTCCGCGAGCCGGAGGCGATGGCGCGGAATCGGCCCGGCGAACCCGGGCCGAGCGTCCGCCACTCGGCCGGGCGGGTCGCCGGGAGCGCCGGAGTGCCCATCTGGTAAGGCATTGTGAGTTATGCGGCTAGCGTCACGCCGCCGATCATCGGGCATGTCGCGGCGACCGATGACACCATGTCAAGAGCACTGGACACCTGATTGTGTTGGCTACGGAGGCCCCAAGGCGTGAACATCGTCGTTACCGTCAAGCAGGTTCCTGATACCTGGGCGGAGAAGAAGCTCGACGCCGCGGACAAGACCGTCGACCGCGTCAGCGTCGACAACGTCATGAACGAGATGGACGAGTACGGGGTCGAAGAGGCCCTCAAGATCAAGGAAGCGCACGGCGGTGAGGTGACCGTCGTCACGATGGGCCCGGCTAAGGCCGTCGAGACGATCCGCAAGGCCCTCTCGATGGGCGCGGACAAGGCGGTCCACCTGACCGACGACTCGCTGCACGGCTCGGACGCGCTGCAGACGTCCGCCGCGCTGGCGAAGGTCATCGCGACGCTCAACCCGGATCTCGTCATCACGGCGACCGAGGCCTCCGACGCGCGCGGTGGCGTGATGGGTGCGCTTCTGGCCGAGCGGCTCGGGCTCCCGCAGCTCACCCAGGCCCGCAAGGTGACCGTCGACCCCTCGTCGAGCAAGGTCACCGTCGAGCGGCTGGCCGACAACGGCTACGCCCTCGTCGAGGCGAGCCTGCCGGCCGTCGTGGGCGTCGTCGAGAAGATCAACCAGCCGCGGTACCCCTCCTTCAAGGGCATCATGGCCGCGAAGAAGAAGCCGCTCACCACGCTGTCGGCCGGCGACGCCGGGCTTGATGGCGGGTCGGTCGGCCTCGCGGCCGCGGGTTCGACGGTCCTTGATGCCAAGCCGGCGCCGCCGCGGCAGAGCGGAACGATCGTCAAGGACGAGGGTGACGGCGGAACGAAGATCGCCGACTTCCTCGCGGCGCAGAAGCTCATCTGAGGGGTATCGAGAGAAATGGCAGAGGTTCTCGTTCTCGTCGAGCATGCCGACGGTGAGCCCAAGAAGGTCACCGGTGAGCTGCTGACGCTGGCCCGCTCGCTCGGTGAGCCGGCCGCGGTGTTCACCGGCGGCTCCGGCACCTACGCGAAGGCCAAGGCCTACCTGGCCGAGTACGGCGCCGCCAAGGTCTACGTCGTCGAGTCCGACGACGTGGCCGACTACGTCGCCGCCCCGGTCGCCGAGGTGCTCGCCAAGCTGGTCGCCGACGCCGCCCCGACGGCCGTGCTGGTCGCCGCGACGTCGGACTCCCGCGAGATCGCCGCGCGGACGGCCGCCAAGACGGACTCCGGCCTGATCTGGGACGCCGTCGCGGTGAGCCCCGAGCTGGTCGCGACGCAGGGCGTCTTCGGTGGCTCGACGATCGTCAACTCCAAGGTCACCAAGGGCACCCCGGTGATCGTGGTTCGCCCGAACTCGACCGCCCCTGTCGCGGCCCCCGGCTCGCCCGCCGAGGTCACCGTCGACATCGCGATCTCCGACGTCGCCAAGGGCGCGAAGATCGTCGACCGGGTGGCCGAGGCCAAGTCCGGCCGACCGGACCTCACCGAGGCCCAGGTCGTCGTCTCCGGTGGCCGCGGCCTCGGTGCCGCCGAGCACTTCGCCCTGGTGGAGAAGCTCGCCGACACCCTCGGCGCCGCGGTCGGCGCCTCCCGCGCCGCGACCGACGCCGGCTGGTACCCGCACCAGAACCAGGTAGGCCAGACCGGCAAGACCGTGTCGCCGCAGCTCTACATCGCGGTCGGCATCTCCGGCGCGATCCAGCACCGGGCCGGCATGCAGACCTCGAAGACCATCGTCGCCATCAACAAGGACCCCGAGGCGCCGATCTTCGAGTTCGCCGACTACGGCCTGGTGGGCGACCTGTTCAACGTCGTCCCGCAGCTGACCGACGAGGTCGAGAAGCGCAAGGGCTGACCACGCCAGCCACGCCAGGCGCCTCGCCCCTCACGGGCGGCGCGGCTCAGTGTGCCGACGGCCGGGTGACCACTCCGAAAGGGGCGGGGCCCGGCCGTCCTGCTGCCCGGCGTTCTCCGGTCGCTCGGACCCGCGAGATTGCGCAAACGCGGGTCGGCGGGCGGTGCCGGCGGCGATGATGAGGGCACAGAACGCCACCGCGGCGCGCGGCAGTTGGCCGGGCCCGCGGGCGACGCCGGTGTCGCGGCTGGGCGTTCCCCATCCCGGAGGTGGGCCGTGGCGACCTTCGACCTCGACGCGTTCGACGCGTTCGACGCGTTCGACGCGTTCGACCCGCGCGAACGACCCGGTGAGCAGCTCCTTCCCTGGGAGATGTGGGAACGGGAACGGCCGTGGCGTGACGACCAGGTTCCTGAGGGTCCCGCCTCCCGTGCCCGCCTGGCGCCGCCACCCGATGCCGTCGGCGAGTCATGGTCCGGCCCTATGGCGCCTGCGTAGCGCCATCGCGGCCAAAGATTGCCTTTGGCTACCTCGGTGGATCCGCCAAGATGCGCGATGATGACGCCTCGGCGCTATCCGGATCCAGGACCGAGGAAGAGGACGACTGAGCACGATGGCGGCGGACGGTAGGACGGGCACGTATTCGGTGACGAGCTCCACGGAGCGGGTGACGGTGACCTCCGGCCCGGTGACCACGACGACGACCACCAGGGTCGCGATGACGGCCGAGGGACTCGGCGCGGGACGTCACCGGGCTGCCCTGGCGCTCGACATCGGCGGTACCAAGCTCGCCGCGGGCGTCGTCGACGCCACGGGCTCCGTACTCGGCCGGGCTCGACGGCCGATGCCGAAGACCCTCGATCCCGAGGTGACGTTCGCCGCCGCCGTCGACTGTCTCCACGCTGCCCTCGGCGACGCCGGCCTCGGCGGCCGGTACGACTACGCCGGCCTCGCCGGCCTCGGCGTCGGCTGCGGCGGGCCGATGCAATGGCCGGCCGGCGAGGTCTCGCCGTTGAACATCCCGTCGTGGCGCGGGTTCCCACTGCGGGCCCGGCTGCGGGACGCGTTCGGCGAGATCGGGGTGCTGGTGCACAACGACGCGGTCGCGCTGGCCGCGGGTGAGCATTGGACTGGCACCGGACGCGACATGCGCAACCTGCTGGCGCTTACCGTCTCCACCGGGGTCGGCGGCGGCCTGATCCTCGACGGCCGGCTGTACCACGGCAGGTCCGGCAACGCCGGGCACGTCGGCCATCTCGTCGTCGACCCGGCCGGGCCCGACTGCGTCTGCGGCGGGGTCGGCTGCCTCGAGGCGATCGCCTCCGGCCCGCGCACGGTCGCCTGGGCCCTGGACGAGGGCTGGCGGCCGGAGCCGGCAGCGCCGTCCACGTCGGGTTCGGCCGGGTCCGGTCGGCCGGCTGGGTCCGGTCGGCCGGCTGGGTTGGCCTCGGCGCTGGCCGGGGCGCCGGCGGCCGAGGGCAGCGCGGCCGGCACCGACGCGGACCAGGCCGGCGAGCCGGTCGCCGACGGGTACGCCCTCGCGGCCTCGGCAGCGGCTGGCGACAAGATCGCGCTGGCGGCGCTCGCTCGGGCGGGCAACGCGGTCGGCGTGGGGTTGGCGTCGTGCGCGGCCACCTTCGACCTCGACCTGGTCACCGTGGCCGGGGGATTCTCCCAGTCCGGCCCGGTCTTCTGGGACGCGCTGCGGGCCGCCTTCGATCGGCACGCGGGCATGGAGTTCGCCCGCGCCGTCCGGGTCGAGCCCAGCTCGGCCCCGGCCGATGTCGCCCTGCGCGGCGCTGCCGCCTTCATCCTCGCGCCGGACCGCTATGCCTGGGTCGGCTGACGGGCGGGCCCGAGCCTGGTCCGAGCGGGCGTGCGCCTCAGCCCACGCGCACGGACCTGTCGGCGAGGGTGACGACGTCGCCGCGGCTCAGCTGACGGCCGCGGCGGGTCTCGACCTCGTCGTTCACCTTCACCAGGCCCTCGGCCAGCAGCGGCTTGAGGTCGCCGCCCGACTCGACCAGGTCCGCCAGCTTCAGGAACTGGCCCAGCCTGATCATCTCGTCCCTAATCTTGATCTCCCGCACCGCACCAGCATGCCGTACCGGGTCCGCCGTCGATGGCCTCGCGGCCGGCATCAGTCCTCGGCGGGCCGATACGTCAACAGGTGGCGGAAGGGCCACGCGTGCGGCTCGCGACGCAGGAGGGCCGCCGGTGGGTCTGGAAGCCGGCCCGCCGCCCCGGCGAACCACGCGATCACGACCACGCGCTCATCGGGCGCGTCGAAGACCTCGACCCGCTGGCAGCCGGGCCGCGTGAGCAACTCCGGCACGGCCCGCTCCCGGACCCAGGCGAGCAGTTCGGGCAGCCGCGCCGGCGCGGCGCGGACCTCCCACATCAACGTGTCGTGGGGGCTTCCCCCGGCCTGGCCGGTTCCGCCGGCGTCCGTCATCGTGTGAGGTCACCCTCCTGGCCGAGCCCGCCGGTCAATGTTGGCTCTCGCTTCCGTACCTGGTCAGCCGGTGAAGCCTCCGTCGACGGGGATGACCGCGCCGGTCAGGCCGGCCGCGGCGGGCGAGCAGAGGAACGCCACGGCGGCGGCGACCTCGACCGGGTCGAGGAGCCGGCGCACGTAGGCGTGCTGGGCGAACTCGTGTGCGTCGCCCAGGTCGTACACGGCCGCGGTCTCGGCCAGCATGGTCGTGTCCATGGAGCCGGGGCAGACCACGTTCGCCGTCACCGCCGTGCCGGCCAGATCGGCCGCGATGCTGCGGACCAGCCCGATGACCCCGTGTTTCGACGCCGAGTAGGCGGCCAGGCGGGCGAGTGGACGGGTGCCGGCCGCCGAGCTCACCGCCACGAACCGTCCCGCGCGCGCGCGCAGCAGCGCCGGGATCGTCGCGCGGGCGGTGGTGAGCACGCCGGTCAGGTTGACGTCGATCAGCAGCCGCCAGGCATCGTCGTGGGTCTCCCAGCCGGGCGGGCCGCCCGCGATCACGCCGGCGGCCGCCACCACCGCGTCCAACCGGCCGAAGCGGTGCAGCGCCAGCTCGGCGGCCGCGTCGAGTCCGGTCTGGAACCGGACGTCCGCGCGGACCGCCAACGCCGCTCGGCAACGGGCGGCCGTCTCGTCCAGCTGTGCCCGGGTGGCGAACGGATAGGGGTGTGTTGCCCGCTGGGCGGTCGAGCCCTCTGGGACTGCGGCGACGTCGGAGGTGCCAGCGACGTCGTCCACCGCGATGTCGACCAGGACCAGGCGGTACCCGGCGGCGTCGAGTGCGCTGGCCACGGCTGCGCCGAGGCCCCGGGCCGCTCCGGTGATCAGGGCGACCGGTGCGTCGTCCGCTGGCTCTTCGCCCGCCGCCGTCATCTGTTCCTCCGTGTCTTGCTCCGTGTCTTGCTCCGTGTCTTGGACCGTGTCTTGGACCGTGTCTTGGACCGTCTGGATGTCGGGCACAGCGTCTTGCGGCGGCCGCGGCGTCCCGGCGACCTGGACCCGCGGGGCTGGGCGTCGGGCGCGGTCTGTCGACATGTCAGCCGGTGAGGGGAGGTCGGGCGCCTGCTCCCGGGCCTCGATAGCCAGGCCACGACTCGATGGTGCTGACCGCGTCCGAGACGAGTGCGTCCAGCAACGCTGCTCCCTCTGCGGCGCTGGCCCCGGCCGGGTCGCCGAGCACGCCGGACGGGCTGAGGGGCAACACGCCACGCCGGACGAGGTCGGGGATCGACGGGCTCGGGCCCCGGGCCGCGGCGCCTGGGCGGACCAGCAGCGGTGCCAGGTGCAGCAGCAGGGAGGTCTCCGCGCGCCCGGCGTGGAGGTCTCCCGAAGCGTTCGGGATTCCGACGCCTGAGACGACGGCCGCTCGTGGTGCCCAGGCGAGGACCTGGCGGCCCTCGGCGGTCAGCAGCCGAACTGCCCCCCGCAGGGCGGTTGCGTTCCCGCCGTGACCGTTGACCAGCACGACCCCGGCGGCGGTGTCGTCCGCGGACCGCACCAGCTCCACCAGCGCGAGCTTGAGGGCGGCCGTTCCCAGGGACAGGGTGCCCGGGAAGCCGGCGTGTTCGCCGCTCGCGCCGTAGCCAAGGGCTGGAGCGACAAACGCCCCAGGCAACCGCGTCGCCACGGCCGTCGCGATGGCGACCGCGATCCGGGTGTCAGTGTCCACTGGAAGGTGCGGTCCGTGCTGCTCGGTACTGCCCAGGGGGAACAGGACGATCGGGAGGGGCCCCTCGATCTCGGGCCACCGCAGCTCGCCGAGCCGGCGGGAGGACGAGATGGTCACCTGGCTCAGCATGACGGCTGCCACCGCCCGGTGCTCTGGGCTCTGGGTCGGCTGGCGTCGGTGGCGTCGTGGCAGGGAGTGACGGGCGTCACGATCCGATCCTCGACATGGGCCGCGAGTCTGTGTACAGTTAGCGACCGCTGCTCCCAACCGGCGCACCGCGCTGGCAGGGCTCGGATCGGCACGGCAGCCGGGTGGTGACACCCCCGGTGGCGAGCGGATCGAAGTTCGGGAGTATGGTTCTGACGAAGCCCCGGTAGTGGGACCCGCCAAGCGGGCCATCGCCTTCCGTTGGGCATACTCAGCACTTGGAGATGTCTCCAGCCACTTGGGCTGGGTTTGGCTTCTTCGCTGTTGAAAAGGCAGAAAGTGGCGGTCGCCGAGGCAAGTCGGGCGATTTGACACCTAGCAAGACGGCTCGCTAGCCTCAAAAGCGAAAGTTCGGACGGCCCTCCAGAAGGGCCTCGCGGACTTCCGCCGGAGGACTCGACCGGAACGGCGAGAGCGCAAATTGCCTCACACCGGGGAAATTTGACAGACTCCCGCAGGAAACAGTAGGGTAACAGGAGACAGCAAGCCGCCAGAGCGATCTGGCAGGCTACGGTTCAGAGCGAAGCCCGGCGAGTCCGGGTCACTCCGTGAAAGCCGCGAGAGCGGCGGAAGCGGGCGTGTCCGCTCCTTGAGAACTCAACAGCGTGCCATAGAAGTCAGTGCCATATAACCCCGTCTGTGGGTGGTGCTGGTCTGGGTCCTTCTTTTGAGGGGTTTGGGCTGGTGTTGTCTGCAGGTGGTTTTGTAATTCCTTTGGCATATGACGGGACGATCTACTTGATCTTCTGTCTTTATATGCCGGGGCATCTCCCCGTCGAGGGGTTTTAAAGCATCGATGGAGAGTTTGATCCTGGCTCAGGACGAACGCTGGCGGCGTGCTTAACACATGCAAGTCGAGCGGACCTTCGGGTTAGCGGCGAACGGGTGAGTAACACGTGGGCAACCTGCCCCAGGCTCTGGAATAACTCCGGGAAACCGGGGCTAATGCCGGATATTCACATGCTCGGGCATCTGGGTGTGTGGAAAGATTTATTGGTCTGGGATGGGCCCGCGGCCTATCAGCTTGTTGGTGGGGTGACGGCCTACCAAGGCGACGACGGGTAGCCGGCCTGAGAGGGCGACCGGCCACACTGGGACTGAGACACGGCCCAGACTCCTACGGGAGGCAGCAGTGGGGAATATTGCGCAATGGGCGAAAGCCTGACGCAGCGACGCCGCGTGAGGGATGACGGCCTTCGGGTTGTAAACCTCTTTCAGCAGGGACGAAGCGAGAGTGACGGTACCTGCAGAAGAAGCACCGGCCAACTACGTGCCAGCAGCCGCGGTAATACGTAGGGTGCAAGCGTTGTCCGGAATTATTGGGCGTAAAGAGCTCGTAGGCGGCTTGTCGCGTCGGCTGTGAAAACCCGGGGCTCAACCCCGGGCCTGCAGTCGATACGGGCAGGCTAGAGTCCGGTAGGGGAGACTGGAATTCCTGGTGTAGCGGTGAAATGCGCAGATATCAGGAGGAACACCGGTGGCGAAGGCGGGTCTCTGGGCCGGAACTGACGCTAAGGAGCGAAAGCGTGGGGAGCGAACAGGATTAGATACCCTGGTAGTCCACGCCGTAAACGTTGGGCGCTAGGTGTGGGGGACCTTCCACGGCCTCCGTGCCGCAGCTAACGCATTAAGCGCCCCGCCTGGGGAGTACGGCCGCAAGGCTAAAACTCAAAGGAATTGACGGGGGCCCGCACAAGCGGCGGAGCATGTGGCTTAATTCGATGCAACGCGAAGAACCTTACCAGGGCTTGACATGCGGGGAAATCCTCCAGAGATGGGGGGTCCTTAGGGGTCCCGCACAGGTGGTGCATGGCTGTCGTCAGCTCGTGTCGTGAGATGTTGGGTTAAGTCCCGCAACGAGCGCAACCCTTGTCCTATGTTGCCAGCGGTTCGGCCGGGGACTCATAGGAGACTGCCGGGGTCAACTCGGAGGAAGGTGGGGATGACGTCAAGTCATCATGCCCCTTACGTCCTGGGCTGCACACATGCTACAATGGCCGGTACAATGGGCTGCGATGCCGTGAGGTGGAGCGAATCCCAAAAAGCCGGTCTCAGTTCGGATCGGGGTCTGCAACTCGACCCCGTGAAGTCGGAGTCGCTAGTAATCGCAGATCAGCATTGCTGCGGTGAATACGTTCCCGGGCCTTGTACACACCGCCCGTCACGTCATGAAAGTCGGTAACACCCGAAGCCGGTGGCCCAACCCTTGTGGAGGGAGCCGTCGAAGGTGGGACCGGCGATTAGGACGAAGTCGTAACAAGGTAGCCGTACCGGAAGGTGCGGCTGGATCACCTCCTTTCTAAGGAGCGCATGCCGTTTCCGGATGTTCATGCCGGACGGTTGCTCACTGGCGTGGAACACTGACTTCCAGAGGCTGTCGACGGCCTGGTTTGTGTCTAGTACTCCCTATCTTTTTGCGGGGTGGGGGTGGAACGGGCGGCCGGGCTGGTGGATGGTTCTTGTATGGTGCGCTGTTGGGTCCTGAGGGAGCGGAAGCTTCTTCGGTGGCCATGGAGCCCCCGGGTCCTCGTTGGTTGAGGGTTCGGGGGCTGGCTGCGGTACGGACCATGTCCTCCGTGAAACTGCCCTTGTGGGTGTGTCCGGGTGTGGGTGTGGGGTCGTCCGTTCTTTGAGAACTGCACAGTGGACGCGAGCATCTTTGTGGCCAAGTTAGTAAGGGCGCACGGTGGATGCCTTGGCACCAGGAGCCGATGAAGGACGTGGGAGGCTGCGATATGCCTCGGGGAGCTGTCAACCGAGCTGTGATCCGAGGATTTCCGAATGGGGAAACCCGGCAGGATGCCAAGTCCTGTCACCGCCATCTGAACTCATAGGGTGGCTGGAGGGAACGCGGGGAAGTGAAACATCTCATTACCCGCAGGAAGAGAAAACAACCGTGATTCCGCGAGTAGTGGTGAGCGAAAGCGGATCTAGGCTAAACCTGTGTCGTGTGATAGCCGGCAGGCGTTGCGGCATGGGGGTCGTGGGATTTTCCGGGTTGGGCTGCCGCCCTTCCAGAGAGTCAGAAAACAGTGTGTTAGTCGAGCGGTCTGCGAATGGCCGGCCATAGTGGGTAACAGCCCCGTAGGCGAAAACATGCTGTCTCTCGGAGATATTCCCAAGTAGCACCGAGCCCGTGAAATTCGGTGTGAATCTGGCGGGACCACCCGCTAAGCCTGAATACTCCCTGGTGACCGATAGCGGACTAGTACCGTGAGGGAAAGGTGAAAAGTACCCCGGGAGGGGAGTGAAATAGTACCTGAAACCGTGTGCCTACAATCCGTCGGAGCTGGGTTTCGGCCTGGTGACGGCGTGCCTTTTGAAGAATGAGCCTGCGAGTTTGCGGTGTGTGGCGAGGTTAACCCGTTGTGGGGTAGCCGTAGCGAAAGCGAGTCCGAACAGGGCGTTTGAGTCGCATGTCTAAGACCCGAAGCCGGGTGATCTACCCATGGCCAGGTTGAAGCGCGGGTAAGACCGTGTGGAGGACCGAACCCACCAGTGTTGAAAAACTGGGGGATGAGCTGTGGGTAGGGGTGAAAGGCCAATCAAACCCGGTGATAGCTGGTTCTCCCCGAAATGCATTTAGGTGCAGCGTCGTGTGTTTCGTGCCGGAGGTAGAGCACTGGATGGGCTAGGGGGCTTACCAGCTTACTGAACTCAGCCAAACTCCGAATGCCGGTACGTGAAGCGCGGCAGTGAGACTGCGGGCGATAAGGTTCGTAGTCGAGAGGGATACAGCCCAGATCGCCAGCTAAGGCCCCTAAGCGTACGCTAAGTGGAAAAGGATGTGGAGTCGCACAGACAACCAGGAGGTTGGCTTAGAAGCAGCCACCCTTTAAAGAGTGCGTAATAGCTCACTGGTCAAGTGGTTCTGCGCCGATAATGTAGCGGGGCTCAAGCGTACCGCCGAAGCTGCGGCATTCGCACGTGTAGCCTAGCTGCCTCATGCGTGGGGTGGTTCAGGTGTGTGGATGGGTAGGGGAGCGTCGTGTGGCGTGTGAAGCGGCCGAGTGATCGAGCCGTGGATGCCATGCGAGTGAGAATGCAGGCATGAGTAGCGAATGACGGGTGAGAATCCCGTCCGCCGGATGACCAAGGGTTCCTGGGGCAGGTTCGTCCGCCCAGGGTGAGTCGGGGCCTAAGGCGAGGCCGACAGGCGTAGTCGATGGATAACGGGTTGATATTCCCGTACCGGCGCTGGTGCGCCAATACTGAATCTTCCTGTACTAACCTCCTGTCGAGGTCCTTTCGGGGGCTGAGATGGTTGGGATCTTGGGGGGTAGTAGGTAAGCGATGGGGTGACGCAGGAGGGTAGTCCATCCCGGGCGGTGGTTGTCCCGGGGTAAGCGTGTAGGACGATGTGTAGGTAAATCCGCATGTCATGTGTCTGAGACGTGATGCCGAGCCGATTGTGGCGAAGTGGATGATCCCATGCTGTCGAGAAAAGCCTCTAGCGAGTGCCAGGGCCGCCCGTACCCGAAACCGACACAGGTGGTCAGGTAGAGAATACCGAGGCGATCGAGTGAACTGTGGTTAAGGAACTCGGCAAAATGCCCCCGTAACTTCGGGAGAAGGGGGGCCACCACTGGTGACGGCACTTGCTGTCTGAGCTGGTGGGGGCCGCAGAGACCAGGGGAAAGCGACTGTTTACTAAAAACACAGCTCCGTGCGAAGCCGTAAGGCGATGTATACGGAGTGACGCCTGCCCGGTGCTGGAACGTTAAGGGGACGGGTTAGCTCTTCGGGGCGAAGCTCAGAACTTAAGCGCCAGTAAACGGCGGTGGTAACTATAACCATCCTAAGGTAGCGAAATTCCTTGTCGGGTAAGTTCCGACCTGCACGAATGGCGTAACGACTTTCCTGCTGTCTCAACCACAGACTCGGCGAAATTGCACTACGAGTAAAGATGCTCGTTACGCGCGGCAGGACGGAAAGACCCCGGGACCTTTACTGCAGCTTGATATTGGTGTTCGGTCCGGCTTGTGTAGGATAGGTGGGAGACTGTGAAGCGGCCACGCCAGTGGTTGTGGAGTCATTGTTGAAATACCACTCTGGTCGTGCTGGATGTCTAACCTAGGCCCGTGATCCGGGTCAGGGACAGTGTCAGGTGGGTAGTTTAACTGGGGCGGTTGCCTCCTAAAGAG
The DNA here is from genome assembly GCF_000966285.1 of Pseudofrankia sp. DC12. NCBI lineage: Bacteria > Bacillati > Actinomycetota > Actinomycetes > Frankiales > Frankiaceae > Pseudofrankia > Pseudofrankia sp. DC12. Next base: position 1,938,347 of record NZ_KQ031391.1, on the reverse strand, counting down.
TAACGGAGGCGCCCAAAGGTTCCCTCAGCCTGGTTGGCAATCAGGTGTCGAGTGCAAGTGCACAAGGGAGCTTGACTGTGAGACCGACGGGTCGAGCAGGTGCGAAAGCAGGGACTAGTGATCCGGCGGTGGCTTGTGGAAGCGCCGTCGCTCAACGGATAAAAGGTACCCCGGGGATAACAGGCTGATCTTGCCCAAGAGTCCATATCGACGGCAAGGTTTGGCACCTCGATGTCGGCTCGTCGCATCCTGGGGCTGGAGTAGGTCCCAAGGGTTGGGCTGTTCGCCCATTAAAGCGGTACGCGAGCTGGGTTTAGAACGTCGTGAGACAGTTCGGTCCCTATCCGCCGCGCGCGTAGGAGTCTTGAGAAGGGCTGTCCCTAGTACGAGAGGACCGGGACGGACGAACCTCTGGTGTGCCAGTTGTCCCGCCAGGGGCATGGCTGGTTGGCTACGTTCGGAAGGGATAACCGCTGAAAGCATCTAAGCGGGAAGCTCGCTTCGAGATGAGGTCTCCCACAGGGTCAACCTGGTAAGGCCCCCGAGAGATGATCGGGTTGATAGGCCAGAAGTGGAAGCACTGCGAGGTGTGGAGCTGACTGGTACTAATAGGCCGAGGGCTTGTCCTACAAAGATGCTACGCGTCCACTGTGCGGTTCCCGAGGAACGGCAGACCACCCCAACCCCCCTCTGCTAGGGGTGTGGGTTGGGGTGAGGTGCCGATATCTCGATAGTGTTTCGGTGGTTTCAGCGGGGAGGGTACGCCCGGTCCCATTCCGAACCCGGAAGCTAAGTTCCCCAGCGCCGATGGTACTGCCCGGGAGACCGGGTGGGAGAGTAGGACACCGCCGAACAATCATTCCGGAACGCCCCCACACCTGACGGTGTGGGGGCGTTCCGCATTCCCGGGAACACTCCCCGGCGAGACCACCAGACGACCCGATGGCCGCCGGGAACACCCGGTCAGGCAGACCCCAGCCGGCCGCGAAGCCCGCGAGGTGGCCCCGGCACCCACAGGACCGTGCGCGCCGCGGAACGCGAAGATCACGCAGGTAGGCCTCGAACCTCCCCACCAGTCCCGGCCAGGTCCAGGGGCCTGCAGACGGCGCTCGCGTCCCGCGGAACGCCAAGGTCACCAGGTTGCGCAGGCCGGCACGCGACCTTCCGCACCGCCCGGCGAAGGGCAGCCGAGCGCATGGAGTGGATCTCCGCGTTCTGCGGAGCGGACCAGACTGCTTGCTCCAGGCGGTTCGGTGTGGGCCGAACGGTGCGGATCGTCACGGGCCACGAAACGGATGCGGGCCGACGGTGCTGTCGGCCCGCAGGGGTGCCGTCGGACACACGTCGGTGGTCCGGTGGCATCCGATAGATGGACGTCCTATTATCGGGTAGCCAAGCAGGTCGCCTTGCCGTGGGGTTGGCGGTGTCTCGGAGGTGCAGCTGATGGGTGCGACGACCGCTCTCCATACGCCGGTCTACCCGTTCCGCGCGGTGACCGCCGGCTCGCTGTTCGATGGCCACGATGCCGCGATCAACATCATGCGGCGGCTGCTTCAGGCGCAGGGGGCCGAGGTGATTCACCTTGGCCACGATCGGGGCGTTGAGCAGGTCGTCTCGGCCGCCGTTCAGGAAGACGTGCAGGCTGTCTTCGTGTCCTCCTACCAGGGCGGACACGTCGAGTACTTCACCTACCTGGTCGAGCGGCTTCGGGAGCGCGGAGCGGGCCACATCAAGGTCTACGGGGGCGGTGGCGGCGTCATCGTTTCCGAGGAGATCGAGCTGCTGCACGCGCGCGGGGTGGCTCGGATCTTCTCGCCGGCGGACGGGCAGCGCCTCGGCCTGCCCGCCATGATCAACCTGACGATTCAGGAGAGCGACCGTGATCTCGCGGCGGCCACGCCGTCGAGGGACGCGGTGCTTGCGGGGGACGAGGCCTCGCTCGCGCGGGCGATCTCGGTGCTGGAGGCTGGTCGCGACCCGGAGTTCGCGGAGTGGCTGCGCGGTGCGGTCGCGGACCGGACGACGCCGGTGCTCGGCATCACCGGCACTGGCGGCTCCGGCAAGTCGTCGCTTACGGACGAGCTGATCCGGCGCTTCCGGCTGGACCAGGAGGACAAGCTTCGGATCGCGGTCATCGCGGTCGACCCGACTCGGCGCCGCGGTGGCGGTGCGCTCCTCGGCGACCGGATTCGGATGAACGCTCTCGGCGACACGACCGCCGGTGGCCCGGTCTACTTCCGGTCGTTGGCGACCAGGACGGCCGGCCAGGAGGTTCCCGAGCATCTTGCCGATGTGATCGCGGCGACCAAAGTGGCCGGGTATGACCTGGTCATCGTGGAGACGCCCGGCATCGGTCAGGGTGACGCCGCGATCGTGCCGTTCTGCGACCTGTCCCTGTATGTGATGACCCCGGAGTACGGCGCCGCGTCTCAGCTCGAAAAGATCGACATGCTGGACTTCGCGGACGTGGTCGCCGTGAACAAGTTCGAGCGGCGCGGCGCCGAGGATGCGCGCCGGGACGTCGCCCGCCAGCTGGCCCGCAACCGTGAGGCGTTCGGCACCCCCTGGGAGGAGATGCCGGTCTTCGGCACCTCCGCGGCGCGTTTCAACGACGACGGCGTCACCGCGCTCTACCAGGAGCTCAAACGGCTCCTGAGCGAGCACGGCCTGGCGCTCGCCACCGGTGCCCTGCCGGTGGTCACCGTGCGCGCCTCCAGCGGGCTGACGACGGTCGTTCCGCCCAAGCGGGTGCGTTACCTGGCCGAGATCGCCGACGCCGTGCGCGACTACCACACGCAGACTGAACGGCTGGCCGAGGCGGCTCGGCGCCGGGAGCACCTGACAACGGCCCTCTCCGCCCTCGAAGGCGGGCCCGACGGCGATTCGGCGACGACCGCGCTGGCTGCCCTGCGGGACCACGCGGAGGCCGCGCTTACCCCGGACATTCGCGAGCAACTCGCGAACTGGCCGGCACTGGTCGCCGAGCGATCCGGCGACGAGATGGTCTACCGGGTACGAGACAGCGAGATCCGCACCCTCCTGACGAAGACGACCCTCTCCGGAACCAAGGTGCCTCGGGTCGCCGTCCCGAAGATCGACGATGACGGTCGCCTGGTCCGCTTCCTGCGCCGGGAGAACCTGCCGGGCCGCTTCCCGTTCACGGCCGGAGTGTTCCCGTTCAAGCGGGCGGGTGAGGCGCCAGCTCGGATGTTCGCCGGGGAGGGCGACCCGTTCCGGACGAACCGCCGCTTCCACTTCCTTTCCGAAGGCGCGACCGCGACCCGGCTGTCCACCGCGTTCGACTCCGTCACGCTGTACGGCCGGGATCCCGACACCCGGCCGGACATCTATGGCAAGGTTGGCACTTCGGGCGTCTCGATCGCCTCGCTTGACGACATGAAGGCGCTCTACGACGGCTTCGACCTGTGTTCGCCGACCACCAGCGTGTCGATGACGATCAATGGGCCGGCGCCCGCGATTCTGGCGATGTTCCTGAACACCGCGATTGACCAGCAACTCGCGGTGTTCGTCGAGAAGGAAGGCCGTGAGCCGTCCGCCGCCGAGGCGGCCGCGGCCCGGGCCCGGGCGCTGGCGACGGTCCGCGGCACGGTTCAGGCCGACATCCTCAAGGAGGACCAGGGCCAGAACACCTGCATCTTCTCGACCGAGTTCTCCCTGCGCTGCATGGCCGACCTCCAGGAATGGTTCATCCAGAACGCGGTCCGCAACTTCTACTCGGTCTCGATCTCCGGCTACCACATCGCCGAGGCGGGGGCGAACCCGATCAGCCAGCTCGCCTTCACGCTGGCCAACGGCTTCACCTACGTCGAGGCCTACCTGGCCCGTGGCATGAAGATCGATGACTTCGCGCCGAACCTGTCGTTCTTCTTCTCGAACGGCATGGACGCCGAGTACAACGTCATCGGCCGAGTGGCCCGCCGGATCTGGGCCGTCGCCATGAAGGAGCGCTACGGCGCCGCCGAGCGCTCCCAGAAGCTGAAGTACCACGTGCAGACGTCCGGCCGGTCCCTGCACGCGCAGGAGATGAACTTCAACGACATCCGGACCACCCTGCAGGCACTGTGCGCGATCTACGACAACTGCAACAGCCTGCACACGAACGCCTATGACGAGGCGGTGACGACGCCGACCGAGCAGTCGGTCCGCCGAGCCCTCGCCATCCAGATGATCATTGACCAGGAGTGGGGCCTCGCGGGCAACGAGAACCCCCTCCAGGGGTCCTACGTCATCGACGAGCTGACCGATCTGGTCGAGGAGGCCGTCCTCGCGGAGTTCGACCGGATCTCAGAGCGCGGCGGCGTGCTCGGCGCCATGGAGACCGGCTACCAGCGCGGCCGCATCCAGGACGAGTCGATGCTCTACGAACACCGCAAGCACGACGGCTCGCTGCCGATCATCGGGGTCAACACGTTTGTGGCCCCGGCCGGCACGGACGACATGGCGACCACACTCGAACTCGCCCGCGCGACCGAGGAGGAGAAGAAGTCCCAGCTCAACCGGGTCACCGACTTCCAGAGCCGCCACCAGGTCGACGCGCAGGCGGCGCTGCGTCACCTGCGCGACACCGCCTCCAGCGGTGGCAACACCTTCGCGGCCCTGATGGACGCAGTCCGGGTCTGCTCGCTCGGCCAGATCACCGACGCCTTCTTCGAGGTCGGCGGCCAGTACCGCCGCAACGTCTGACCCGGGCTGACGCCGGGCGGCGGCATCCGCGCGCCGCCACCCGGCGCCGGCCCGCGTGATCCGCGGGCGCGACGGCGCTCACATCTGCTGGCCGCGGCGGGCCGATGCGACGGCGCGAGTGGGAATCAATCGTTCGATCGCGACGCCCGGACGCCGCGCCGTTTTGCCTTGACGTCCACACCTGAGATGCAATGGGCGCTAGTTACTACGACGTAGCATCGGCGGGTGCCTCGCCGATGCCCGCACCCGCCGGAGCGCCCCTACCGTGCCGCCTCATAAGCCCCTGCCCTTCGACCCGATCGCCGAGGCGCGGCGGCAGTGGACCGCGCACGGATGGGGGGAGACGGCGGACGGGATGGCCGCGATCACCTCGCTGATGCGGGCGCAGCAGATCGTGCTCGGCCGGGTCGACGAGGTGCTGCGGCCGTTCGAGCTGACCTTCGCCCGCTACGAGGTCCTGATGCTGCTGCTGTTCAGCCGCGAGGGCAGGCTGCCGCTGAACCGGATCGGCGTCCGGCTTCAGGTGCACCCGACCAGCGTCACCAGCGCCGTCGACCGGCTGGAGACGCGCGGCCATGTCCGCCGCATCCCGCACCCCACCGACCGCCGCGCGATCCTCGCCGAGATCACCGACGAGGGCCGCGCGACGGCGCTGGCGGCCACCGAGAAGCTCAACGGCACCGTCTTCGCGGACCTGGGCCTGCCCGAGGGCGGCATCGACACGCTGGTCGGGCTGCTCAACGAGATGCGCCGGACCGCCGGCGACTTCTGACCCGCCGCCGGCCCGCCTCCGCCGAGCCGGCCGGCCCGGCGGCGAGCCTGGCCTCAGAGCACCGAGAGCGGCAGCCGGCGGCGCTTGCTGTGGTCGTTGTCGATGATGGGCAGGCTGTGCGGGTCCACCGCGGTCAGCGCGGTCTCCCCGTGGCCGAGGACGCACTCCGGGTCCGGGCCGTCCAGCGGCAGGCCGGTGAAGAACTTCGCCGCCATGCAGCCGCCCTGGCAGGCGTCGTAGTGACCGCAGGACGTGCAGGCCCCGGGGTTGTCGGGCTCGCGAAGCTCGGTGAACAGCGCCGAGGACCGCCACACGTGCGCGAAGCCGCCGTCGTCGAGGACGCTGCCGGCCCGGAAGTGGTCGTGCAGGGCGAACGGGCAGGCGTACACGTCGCCGACCGGGTCGATCAGGCAGACCACCCGGCCGGCGCCGCACAGGTTCAGCCCCGGCAGCGCCTGGCCGTAGGCGGCGAGGTGGAAGAACGAGTCGCCGGTGAGCACCTCGGGCCGGGCCAGCAGCCAGCCGTGCAGGTCCCGCTGCTGGTCGGCGGTCGGGTGCAGGCGTGCCCACGAGTCCTGGCCACGGCCCGACGGGCGCAGCCGGGTGACCCGTAGCTCGGCGCCGTAGTCGGCGGCGAGTGCGGCGAAGCCGTCGAGCTGGCCGACGTTGTGGCGGGTGACGACGACGGACAGCTTGAACGCGCCGAACCCGGCGGTCGCGAGGTGCTCCATCGACCGGCGGGCCCGGTCATAGGAGCCGACGCCGCGGACCGGGTCGTTGGTCATCGCGTCCGCGCCGTCGAGCGAGATCTGGATGTCGACGTAGTCCAGGCCCGCCAGCCGCCGGGCGTTGGCGGCGTCGATCATCCCGCCGTTGGTGGAGAACTTCACGCCGACGCCGTGGTCGACGCAGTACTCCAGCACCTCGAAGAAGTCCGGGCGCGTCATCGGCTCGCCGCCGCCGACGTTGACGTAGAAGACCTGCAGGTCGGCGAGCTGGTCGACGACCGCGCGCATCTGCCCGGTGTCGAGCTCGCGCGGGTCGCGCCGGCCGGAGGACGACAGGCAGTGGACGCACTGCAGGTTGCAGGCGTAGGTCCACTCCCAGGTCAGGCAGATCGGCGCCTCGAGGCCGCGCAGCAGCTGCTGCTGCAGCGACGCGCTCGTCGGCGCCGGCGTCGGCGTCGGCGTCGGCGCGAGGCTCGGGGCTACGGCCAGGTCGGTGACGCTCACTATGGCCTCCGTCGGGCGAAAGCTGGCAGGGGTTGTCCGCGGGTGCTCGCGCGCGGGGCGAGCGTGGCGGTCAGCGGGGCTGGACGAAGCCGGTCTCGACGAGGCGTGCCAGCGCGCGCTCGACGGCGGGACGCTTGGCCGCCGGCACGATGGCCAGCGCGTCGCCGGCCGAGGGCGCGTCGCGCAGCGCCCGGACGACGGCGACCAGGTCGACGTCCTTGAACAGCGAGAGGCGGCGGGTCTCGTACGAGTACGCCAACGCGCCGAACCGCTCGGGCCGCAGCGCCACCTTCGGGTGCAGCCGGTAGCCCAGCGCCGGGTCGAACGTGACCCCGGACGCCTTGGCCACGGCATGCGCGGGTGTCGGGTGAGGGGACGCCGTGGGCGCGCCTCCGGGCGCGCCCACGGGTGTCGTGCCTGTTGTCATCTGGGCGGACGGCGATCTAGTAGACGCCGCACATGCCGTCGATCGAGACGTCCTCGACGAGCAGGTCCTCCACGATCGGCTCGGCCGGCGCGCCGGCCTCATGGGTGCTGGCGGCCGCGATGTCCGTCGTCGGGGCGGGCGAGTCCATACCGTTCCTCCTGTGGGTTATGAGGCCAGAAGCGGGCCGTCGTGTCCTGTGGCCAAGAGCGGGCCGTGGTTCTCGGTGGTCAGAAGGGTGTCGCCGGCCGGCACCGCGGGGCTCCGGCTGGCCGCGTTGCGTGACGCGGTGTGGCGGGCCTTGGCGCCCAGGGCTGTCGGGGGCGTGGGTGGCACGTCGTCATCGACGGCCGGGGCGGAGACCGCTGGGCCGGTGACGGATCCGGCTCGCGCCGTACCCACGCCACCTGGGCCGGGCGTCGTGCCAGGCCTGACCGGGGCGCCGCCGCTGCCAGCGGACTTCCATGTGCAGTGTGACCCGGAAACCACCGTTCTGTCGCGCGGAAAGGTGTTGTTGGGTGGTTCGCCATGGCGGATGCTGACGTTGTCCGCCGCGGGAGGCGCCGTATGGGAGGCGCTCCTGACCGGTCGGCCGGTCGGCTCGGCCGGGCCGGGCGCCGGGACGCTCGCCCGCAGGCTGGTCGAGGCGGGTCTGGCCGTGCCGATGCCCCCGGCGCCCCCCGGCGGCCGGGCGACGACGGTGACGGCAGTGCTGCCGGTGCGCGACGGCGCTGTTGGTCTCGGCGCGCTGGTCGCGGCGCTGGCCCGCCGGTGCGCCGAGGTGATCGTCGTAGACGACGGCTCGGCCGACGCGACGGGCGCGGTCGCGTCGGCCGCCGGAGCCCGGGTGCTGCGGCACGACATTCCGCGCGGCCCGGCGGCGGCCAGGCTCGCGGGTGCGGCGGCCGCGAGCACCCCGCTCGTCCTGTTCTGCGACGCCGACATCCAGCTCCTCGAGGACCGGCTCCCCGCCGACCCGGGCACCCCAACTGGCGCCGCCGGGACGGGACACCCCGGCTGGCTGGCTCTGTTGGTCGGGCATCTCGCCGACCCGGCCGTCGCGGCCGTCGCGCCGCGAGTGGCCTCGCCGGTGCCGGCAGGGGAGCGGGCCGGGCTGCTGGCCAGGTACGAGAGCGCCCGGTCGCCGCTGGACCTCGGCGCGCGGCCCGCGGCGGTCCGGCCGGGGTCGCGGGTGAGCTACGTGCCGACGGCGGTGCTGCTCGTCCGCCGGGAACTGGTCGGCTTCGACCCCGCGCTGCGGTACGGCGAGGACGTCGACCTGGTGTGGCGGCTGGTCGAGGCCGGCTGGTCAGTGCGCTACGAGCCGGCTGCGCTCGTCCATCACCGGCCGCGCCAGGACTGGCCCGGCTGGGCCCGCCAGCGGTTCGGCTACGGCTCGTCGGCCGGCCCGCTGGCCCGCCGCCACCCCGGCCCGCTGCGCCCGGCCGGCTCCGCGGCGCTCGCTGGGGTCGTCGGCTTCGTGGTCGCGGCCGTGCCCGCTGGCCCGGTGCGCCACGCCGTCGTCGGGGCCGCCGGCGCGGCGACGGCCGGGCGGGGCGTGCTCACCGCGTCCAGGCTGGCCCGCCGGCTGGCCGCCGCGCCGCGACCGGGACGGCTCGCCTGGGTGATGGTGCTCGCCGGGCGCCGGTACGCCGTCGAGGCGGCGGCCGACAATATCCGCCGGGGCTGGTGGCCACTGCTGGTGGGCAGCCGGCCTGGGCGGCGGGTGTTCGCCGCGGCTGTCGTCGCCCCGGCCGTCCGGGACTGGTGGGCCACCCGTCCGCCGGTGGGGCTCGGGCCCTACGTGCTGGTGCGGATGCTGGACGACGCCGCCTACAGTGCCGGCGTCTGGTGGGGCTGTGCTCGCGCCCGGACGGCACGCCCGCTGCTGCCGGCGAGGCCGGTGTGGGCCGCGCGGGCTGTTCGCCCGCGGGCCGGGGCCGGCCCGGCCACGGCCCGCGCTCAACGGCGGTGAGCCGGGGGAGCCCACGGCTAACCTGTTGAGCTGTGAACTATCTCGACCACGCGGCGACGACGCCGATGCGGCCGGAGGCGCTCGCCGCGTTCACGGCGGCGCACGCGGTCGCGGGCAACCCGTCGTCGCTGCACGCCAGCGGCCGCCAGGCCCGCCGGGTCGTCGAGGAGTCCCGCGAGGGGCTTGCCGGCGTGCTCGGCTGCCGGCCCTCCGAGCTGATCTTCACCGGCGGCGGGACGGAGAGCGACAACCTGGCGCTGAAGGGCCTGTACTGGGCCCGCCGGGCCGCCGACCCGCGCCGGCGGCGCGTGCTCGTCAGCGCCGTCGAGCACCACGCCGTGCTCGACCCGGCGCACTGGCTGGAGCAGTCGCAGGACGCCGTGCTCGAGCTGCTGCCGGTCGACGCGACGGGGCTGGTCTCGCCGCGGACCCTCGCCGCCGCCCTCTGCGCCGGTGACGGGCCGGACGACGTCGCGGTCGTCTCGGTGATGTGGGCGAACAACGAGGTCGGCACCGTCCAGCCGGTCGCCGAGCTGGCCGAGCTCAGCCACGCCCATGGGGTGCCGTTCCACACCGACGCCGTGCAGGCGTTCGGGCAGGTGCCGCTGGCGTTCACCGACAGTGGCGTCGACGCGATGACGGTCACCGCCCACAAGATCGGCGGCCCGGTCGGCGTCGGCGCGTTGCTGTTGCGCCGCGGCCTGACCGTCACCCCGCTCACCCACGGCGGCGGCCAGGAGCGCGACGTCCGGTCCGGCACGCTCGACGCCGCCGGCACAGCCGCGTTCGCCGCCGCAGCGCTGGCCGCTGCGCGCGGCCTGCCGGCGGAGGCCGCCCGGCTCGCCTCGCTGCGCGACGAGCTGGTCCGCCGGGTGCTGGGCGCGGTGCCGACGGCGGTCGTCAACGGCGCCCCGCCCGGCCCCGGCCGGCTGCCCGGCAACGCCCACCTGAGCTTCCCCGGCTGCGAGGGCGACTCACTGCTCATGCTGCTGGACGCCCGCGGCATCGCGTGCTCGACCGGCTCGGCCTGCACCTCCGGGGTGGCCCGCCCGTCGCACGTGCTGCTGGCGATGGGCGCCGGCGAGCAGAGCGCCCGCGGCTCGCTGCGGTTCTCGCTGGGGCACACCTCGACGGCGGCGGACGTCGAAGCCGTAGCCGCGGCGATCGCCCCGGCCGTCGAGCGGGCCAGCCGCGCGGGAGAGCTCGCCGAGCTGGGCGGGCCGTAGCCCCGGGCGGGGACCTGGGCGTGCGGCGGCCGGCGCGAAACCGGTTTGCGCGGGTCAGGCATCCTGGAGGAGACGAGAGAAGGCGCAGGGGGTGGCGTGATGCGGGTGCTCGCCGCGATGTCAGGCGGGGTGGACTCGGCGGTCGCCGCCGCGCGGGCCGTCGACGCCGGGCACGACGTCACCGGGGTGCATCTGGCCCTGTCCCGCTCACCGGACGCGGAGCGCAACGGCGCCCGGGGCTGCTGCACGGTCGAGGACGCCCGCGACGCCCGCCGGGCCGCCGACGTGCTCGGCATCCCCTTCTACGTCTGGGACCTGGCCGACCGGTTCGAGACCGACGTGATCGCCGACTTCGTAGCCGCGTACGCCGCGGGCGAGACGCCGAACCCGTGCGTGCGCTGCAACGAGCGGATCAAGTTCTCCGCGGTGCTCGGCCGGGCGCTCGCGCTCGGCTTCGACGCCGTCGTGACCGGGCACCACGCCCGGCTGTCCGCCGACGGCGTGCTGAGCCGCTCGGTCGACGCAGCCAAGGACCAGTCCTACGTGCTCGGCACGCTGCGCCCCGAGCAGCTGCGCCGGGCGATGTTCCCACTGGGCGACTCGACGAAGGCGCAGGTGCGGGCCGAGGCCGCCGCCCGCGGCCTGGGCGTCGCGGACAAGCCGGACAGCCACGACATCTGCTTCATCCCGTCCGGGGACACCGGCGCCTGGCTGCGCGACCGGCTGGGCGCGAGGCCAGGCCCGGTCGTCGACGCGGCGACGGGGGAGACCCTCGGCGCGCACGATGGCGCGTTCGCGTTCACCGTCGGCCAGCGGCGCGGCCTGCGGCTCGGCCGCCCGGCCTCGGACGGGCGGCCGCGCTATGTCCTGGACATCTCGCCGGTGACCTCGACGGTGACGGTCGGCCCGGCCGAGGCGCTGGACGTGTGGGGGCTGGTCGCGGACGCCGGCGTCTGGGCGGCGCCCGACGGTGTCGACGTCGAGTGCCTCGCCCAGGTCCGCGCCCACGGCGGCGCGGTGCCGGCCCTCGCGCGGGCCCACGGCGGCGAGCTGGCTATCGAGCTGCGCGCGGCCGTGCGCGGCACGGCCGCCGGCCAGGCCGTCGTTCTCTATGACGGCGACCGTGTTCTCGGCGGCGGTCACATCCTGCGCACGCTGGCCGGGCGCGCCGCGGCCTAGGCACGCGGCCCGCGCCCGGGGGCGTGCTGACCCCCGGACGACATCCCGCTGGAATAGCTTTGATCGCGTGACAACAAGTGGTGAGTCGGGATGGACGTCCCTGTGGCCGGCGGGGACCGCTACGGGGGTCGGGTCGCTGCCGGGGACCGACCCGTTGGCCGCCGCGAAGCTGGTGTTCGACGAGTTTCCCGACCTGCCGCATCTGGTGGAGCTGCCGGGGCGCGGGCCGGGCGGGGACATGCTGGGCCGGGCCGCGGTGATCGCGGCCGAGCTGCCGGTGGACCTGCAGCCGTCCGGTTGGCGGCTGGTGCCACGGCCAGGGCTGGACTACCGGCGGGCACGAAGCATGGTCGAGCAGGACCTCGACGCGCTTGAAGAGGCCGCCGACGGCTACGCCGGACCGCTGAAGATCGCGGTCGCGGGGCCGTGGACGCTCGCGGCCAGCGTCGAGCTGACCCGCGGCCACAAGGCCCTGTCCGACTACGGCGCGGCCAGGGATCTCGCCGAGTCGCTCGCGGTCGGGCTCGACGAGCTCCTGACCTCGATCGCGCGGCGGGTGCCCGGTGCCCGGCTGCTGGTCCAGCTCGACGAGCCGTCCCTGCCGGCCGCGCTCGCGGGCCGGATCCGCACCCCGAGCGGGTTCTCGGTGCTCCGGGTGGTCAGCGAGGAGCTGGCCGGCGAGCGCCTCGGGCTGGTGCTGGCGAAGGCCGCCGCCGTGAAACACGTGGTCGGGGTGGGGGTGCACTGCTGCGCGCCCGACGTGCCGTTGGCCTTGCTGCGCCGGGCCGGCGCGCAGTTCGTCGGCCTGGACGCGACCCTGCTCACCCAGGACGCCGACGACGCCATCGGCGAAGCGGTGGAGGCTGGGCTGCGGTTGATGACGGGCGTCGTGCCGTCGACCGACCGGGTCGACACGACGCCGCCCCCGTCGCCGTCGGCGGCCCTGGCGGCGGACGCGAAGGCCGGGACGGCACCGCGCCGCCCGGCGGTCGCCGCGCGCGGCCGGTCGAGCGAGCGGATCGCCTGGGCCACTGGTCGCGAGGAGGCGCCGGCCGCCCAGGATGGTGGTCCGGCCGTCGGCGGCGGCTGGTCGGATCTGTCGGACCCGGGTCGTACGGTCGACCCAGTCCGGTCGCTGTGGCGCCGGCTGGGATTTCGGCCCGAACAGCTCGGGGAGGTGGTCGCCGTGACCCCCACCTGTGGACTCGCCGGCGCGAGCGAGCGGTATGCGCGCCTGGCGATGCGGCACTGCCGGGCCGCGGCCCGGGTGCTCGTGGAGTCACCGGAATGAGCGGCCCCGCGCCGGACGAGGCGGCGACCGCCGACGAGGCCGAGCTCGCGGCCGCGGGCGTCCAGACCGGGGCCGAGCAGGTGCCAGCGGACGCGCGCGCGCAGGCCGCCGAGCTGGCCCGGGTGCTCGACGAGCACGCCTACCGCTACTACGTGCTGGCCGCGCCGACCGTCTCGGACGCCGAGTACGACGTGCTCTACCGCCAGCTGGTGGCGTTGGAGGAGCGTTACCCGGCCCTGCGCACCCCTGACTCGCCGACCCAGAAGGTCACCGAGACCCCGTCCGAGCTGTTCGAGCCGGTCACCCACCTGGAGCGGCTGCTCTCGCTGGACAACGCCTTCGACGAGGACGAGTTCCAGGCCTGGGCCGGCCGGGCCACGAAGGAGGCGCCGGTCGCGGCCTGGCTGTGCGAGCTGAAGATCGACGGGCTGGCGGTCGACCTGGTGTACGAGGACGGCGTGCTGGTCCGCGCCGCGACCCGGGGCGACGGCCGGGTGGGGGAGGACATCACCGCCAACATCCGCACCCTGCGCAGCGTCCCGGCCCGGCTGCGCGGGGCGAAGGCGCCGGCACTGCTGGAGGTGCGCGGGGAGGTCTTCTTCCCGGTCGCCGCCTTCGCGGCGCTCAACGAGTCGCTCGTCGCCGACGGGAGGAAGCCGTTCGCGAACCCGCGCAACACCGCCGCCGGCTCGCTGCGCCAGAAGGACCCACAGGTGACGGCGTCCCGGGGGCTGGCGATGTACGTGCACGGCCTGGGTGCCCGCCGGGGCTTCGACCCGCCCTCGCAGTCTGCTGCCTACGAGGCGCTCGGCGAGCTGGGCCTGCCGATCTCGCCTCGCTACCGGGTGGTCGGCGACGTCACGTCCGTGCTGGCGTACATCCGTGAGTGGGGCGAGCACCGCCACGACGTCGAGCACGAGATCGACGGCGTGGTCGTCAAGGTCGACGACCTGGCCGCCCAGGGCCGCCTCGGCGCCACCTCCAGGTCACCCCGGTGGGCGATCGCCTACAAGTACCCGCCGGAGGAGGTGACGACCCGGCTGCGCTCGATCGAGGTCAACGTCGGCCGGACCGGCCGGGTGACGCCGTTCGGCGTGCTGGAGCCGGTCCAGGTCGCCGGCTCCACCGTGGGCCTCGCGACGCTGCACAACGCCGACCAGGTGAAGGCCAAGGGCGTCCTGATCGGCGACATGATCATTCTACGCAAGGCGGGCGACGTGATCCCCGAGATCGTCGGGCCGGTCGTCGACCTGCGCGACGGGACCGAGCACGAGTTCGCCTTCCCGACTCTCTGCCCGGAGTGCGGCACGGAGCTGGTCCGCCCGGAGGGCGAGGCCGACACCCGCTGCCCGAACACGGTGGGCTGCCCGGCCCAGCGCCGGGAGGCGATCATCCATCTGGCGTCCCGCGGCGCCTTGGACATCGACGGCCTCGGCGGCGAGAGCGCGATCGACCTGATCGAGGCGGGCCGGGTCAAGGACATCGCGGACGTCTTCCACCTCGACGAGCGGTCCTTCACCGGGATGCCGCTGTTCGAGCGGATCGAGACGGTGCGCGACGAGAACGGCAAGCTCGTCAAGGGCCCGGACGGGAAGGCGCTGCGCCGGGCGGTGCTCGGCAAGAAGGCCGAGCAGGTGCTCAAGGGCATCGAGGCGGCCCGTCACCGCCCGCTGTGGCGGCTGCTCGTCGGCCTGTCGATCCGCCACGTCGGCCCGTCCGCCGCGCAGGCGCTGGCCCGGGAGCTGCGCTCGACCGACGCGATCGCGGTGGCGAGCGTGGAGGAGCTGGCGGTCGTCGACGGCGTTGGACCGACGATCGCGGTCGCCGTCGTCGAGTGGTTCGCCGACCCGAGCCACCTCGACCTGATCGAGCGGCTGCGCGCCGGTGGGGTGGCCCTGGCGGACGAGGGCGCGGACGAAGGGCCACGCCCGCTGGCCGGTGTCACCGTCGTCATCACGGGCTCGCTGGAGGGCTACACCCGGGACTCGGCGACCGAGGCGGTCCAGAACCTCGGCGGCAAGGTCAGCGGCTCGGTCAGCAGGAAGACCAGCTTCGTCGTCGCGGGCGAGAACGCCGGCACGAAGTACGACAAGGCCGTCTCCCTGAAGGTCCCCGTCCTCGACGAGGCCGGGTTCCGGGCACTGCTGACCGGCGGCCCCGAGGCCGCGGGTGCCCTGGCCCAGATCGGTGACCCCACGTCGCCCGCCGAGGCCGTCGAACCGGCCGCCGTCGAACCGGCCGCCGTCGAACCGGCCGCCGTCGAACCGGCCGCCGCCGAACCGGCCGCCGCCGTCGAGGAGTAGCCGGGGGGCCTCTACAGGGCGGTGCGGGAGAGCGACGCGGTGATGCCGGCCAGGTGGGCCAGCCGGGCTACCTCGGAGGAGCGGAACCTCGGGCCGCCGGGGCGACCGATCAGGATCACCAGCTCGGGGCAGCCGACAGGGGCGGCGGCCAGCTCCATGCCGCGCTCCGACCACCGCTCCGGCAGGCCGCCCTCGGCCGGGTCGATCACCCTGGCCTCGGGGAGCGGCAGCCACGGCACCGGAGCGATCGCCCGCGGCGGGCTGGCGTAGTCGTCCAGGCCCAGGTCGGGCGCGCCGACGGACGCCTCCCGGATGCGCACGTCGCCCGGCCCGGCCAGGTCGAGCAGAAGGGCCCAGTCCGCGTGGAAGACCCCGGGCACCAGGTCGGCGAGCATGGCGGCGGCCTCGCCCGGCCGGTCGGTCAGCGCATCCACCAGGTCCAGGTCGTCGCTCACCCCGGCCCCGTCGGCGAGGTAGGGCCGCAGCGACTCCACCCGCACGCCCGCGACCGAGTGGGCGGCCGTCAGCGCGCTGTCCGCGAGTCCTCCCGTGGGCAGCTGCACCACCAGGTCGTCCACCGCTCCGTCGGCGGTCCGCTCGACGACGGCGAGGCTGATGATGTCGATGCCGACCCGCCCCAGCGCCGTCGCGACCGCCCCGAGCGCGCCGGGTCGGTCGGGCAGCAGCAGACGCAGCAGGTACGACATGACGTCGAGGATCGCGGATCGGCGTGACGCCCTCGTGACATCCGGGTGCGTTCCTGAATGTCGTGCGGCGCGCGGCGGAAGATCGCGCGCCGCCCGCCGGCAGGCGCGTCGGCGCCCGCCGTACGATGAGGCTACGCAGACACGCCGAGGTGTCGCCCGTCGTCGCCATCCGGCACAAGTTCGTGATCCGGTCAGCCCGCTGGCCGGGCACTGGCGGCCACCGGCCGGCAGACGGCCGTAGAACAGGGGTCCACCGCCATGGCCATCACCAGGGACGAGGTCGCGCGTCTCGCCCGCCTGTCGCGGATGTCGCTGTCGGACGCCGAGCTCGACGCGCTCGCGCCGCAGCTGGACGAGATCGTGTCCGCCGTGGCCAGGGTCGCCGAGGTCGCCGCGGCGGACACCGCTCCCTCCAGCCACGCGGTGCCGCTGACCAACGTCTTCCGGGTCGACGTGGTCCAGCCGTCGCTGCCGGCCGAGGAGGCGCTGGCCGCGGCTCCGGCCGCGCAGGACGGGCGGTTCCGCGTTCCCCGCATCCTCGACGCGGACGAGTAGGGGGCTCGCCGGCGGCGGCCCGTGGACGGTGTCCCGGCCGCCGAGGCGGGGAGCCCGGCCAGGTGGCATCCGCCGGGACCGGGAGACAGCGAGGACGCGACGTCGGCGCACCCGAGCCTGAGGACGGGCCCGGCCAGTCGAACGAGACGGAAGGACAACCACCATGGTTGGGCTGCGCAGCAGGCGGCAGGACAGGACGCTGCTGATCGTGCTGTGGCTGTTCACCGTCATCGTGCTGGTGATCGGCGGGCTCGCGGTCAGCGGGATTCTGCTGGTCTGGGGGGCGGTCGGACTGATCGCCGCGATCTTCCTCACCCGCATCCACGTGCGCGACACCCGCCAGCCGGACGCGCCGGGGACGGCCGCGGGCCCCGAGAACCTCACGGGCCAGGACGCGGCCCCGCACGAGGACGGCGCCAGTCCCGAAGGCACCGCTGGCGACGACGACGACACAGCTACAGCTACAGCCACAGCCAGCAGCAAGGACGCAGAGGAGTCCCGGTGAGCACGGAGGCCGCCGTTATCGCCAGCCCGTCGTTCGAGGACGCGATAGCCCGGTACGAGCCGGTGATCGGCCTGGAGACACACGTCGAGCTCGGCACTGCCTCGAAGATGTTCTGTGGCTGCTCGACCTCGTTCGGTGCCCCGCCGAACAGCCAGGTCTGTCCGGTCTGTCTGGGACTGCCCGGCGCACTGCCGGTGGTCAACGAGGCCGCGATCCGGTTCGCCGTCATGATCGGCCTGGCGCTGAACTGCGAGATCTCGTCCTGGTGCCGGTTCGCCCGGAAGAACTACTTCTACCCCGACATGCCGAAGAACTTCCAGATCAGCCAGTACGACGAGCCGCTCTGCACGGGGGGCTGGCTCGCCGTCGAGGTCGACGGGGAGGTGCACCGGGTCGGCATCACCCGGGTGCACCTGGAGGAGGACACCGGCAAGTCGTTGCACGTCGGCGGCGCCACCGGCCGCATCCACGGCGCGACCCATTCGCTCGTCGACTACAACCGGTCCG
This sequence comes from Pseudofrankia sp. DC12, assembly GCF_000966285.1. Classification (NCBI taxonomy): domain Bacteria; kingdom Bacillati; phylum Actinomycetota; class Actinomycetes; order Frankiales; family Frankiaceae; genus Pseudofrankia; species Pseudofrankia sp. DC12. The sequence continues at coordinate 1,920,967 of NZ_KQ031391.1, read as the reverse complement.
GAATCCCGCTGGTGGAGATCGTCACCGAGCCGGACGTCCGCTCGCCGCAGGTCGCCCGCGCCTACGTCGAGGAACTGCGCGAGTTGCTGCGCGAGCTCGCCGTGTCCGACGTGCGGATGGAGCAGGGCTCGCTGCGCTGCGACGCGAACGTCTCGCTGCGCCACCGTCCGGTTCCCGGTGAGCCGGACGCGCCGTTCGGCACCCGGACGGAGACCAAGAACCTCAACTCGCTGCGGTCGGTCGAGCGGGCCGTCCGCTACGAGATCACCCGCCAGGCGGGCCTGCTGGACGGCGGGGAGCGGATCCACCAGGAGACCCGTCACTTCGACGAGGCGTCGGGCCGCACGGCGCCCGGCCGGTCGAAGGAGGAGGCGACCGACTACCGGTACTTCCCGGAGCCGGACCTCACCCCGCTGGCGCTGACCCGGGAGTACATCGACGCGGTCGGGGCCTCGCTGCCGGAGCTGCCGTCGCAGCGCCGGGCCCGGCTGATCGCCGAACACGGCTTCAGCCCCCGGGACCTGATCGACATGGGCAACGCGGGCGTCCTCGAACTGGTCGAGCAGACGATCGCGGCGGGCGCCGCAGCCCCGGCGGCCCGCAAGTGGTGGCTCAACGAGCTGGCCCGGCGCGCCGCCGACCAGAGCGTGACGCCGGCGGACCTGGCGATCCGGCCGGTCGACGTGGCCCGGATCATCGAGCTGATCGCCGACGGCAGCCTCACCGACGCGCTGGCCCGCAAGGTCTTCGACGGCGTGCTCGCGGGCGAGGGCGACCCGGACGAAGTCGTGTCGGCACGTGGGCTCGCGGTCGTCACCGACGACACCGCGCTGTCCGCCGCCGTCGACACCGCGATCGCCGCGTCGCCGGATCTCGCGGAGAAGGTCCGTGGCGGAAAGCTCAACGCCGTCGGCCCGCTCGTCGGGGCCGTCATGAAGGCCATGAAGGGCCAGGCCGACGCCGCCACCGTCCGTGGGCTCCTGCTGGAGCGTCTCGGCGCCGCGTAACGCAGCCGGCCGCCCGGCCTCGCGAGAGCGGGGCAGGGCGGCCGGGGGCCGTGCTGTGGAGGTGTCCATTGCCGGGCCGCCCGCTCAGACCGTGGCCCGGCGGATCGTGGTGAACCCGCCGGCCAGCAGGGCGACGGCGACGACGGCCAGGATCGCGGTCAGTCCCAGCGCGTCGGCGCTGGTGAGGAAGTCCCCGACGCCGGCCCAGGCGTGCGTCCAGGTCACGGCGAGGACCGCGGCGACCGCCACCGTGATCTTCGTGGCCCCGAAGGCGAGCGAGCCGAGGGTGCCCCATCGGCGGAACACGATGCCGAACCACATGCCGTAGGCGAACAACATCGCGATGCTCACGAACGACGTCAGCCAGGTGATGTACCAGGGCCCGTCGAGGATGTAGCCGACCCGGAAGAAGTACAGCCGCCCGCCCCAGCCACCGGTGGCCCGCTCGATCGCCTGCAGCCCGGTGATCGCGATACCGTCGGCGGCGGCGATGACGGCCCAGAGGCTGGCCGTGCCCAGGTAGTAGGTCCGTCGGCTGAGGCCCAGGGCGAGCGCGAACGGCAGCGAGGTCGTGGTGCTGTAAAGGCCGCAGATCAGCACGTAGACGAAGATCGCGCCCAGCCCGCCGGTGCGCACGCCCTCGACCTGGGTGGACACGACCAGGTTGACGAGGAAGCTGAACCCCACGATGGCCCAGGGCATGCCCAGATAGATGAACCGGTGGACCAGGTGGTACTCGGCGACGTTGACGATGGTGCGCGCGGTGGTCATGCGTTCGTCCTCTCCAGCGCGTCCTCGGCTGCCCGGCCGGACACGGCGACCAGCATCTGTTGCAGGGACAGTGGCTCCATCCGCAGGTGCAGCTCCTGCGCGCGCAGCCGGTCGGCCTCGTTGAGCGGCTCGGCGAGGACGACGGCCTCCTGCGACGCGACCTTGCGACGCTCCCAGGTGGGGCGCCCGGCGACCAGCTCGGCCACCGCGGCGGCCGGGCCGCTCACCGACGTGTAGCGGCCACGCAGTTCGTCGGCCGCGGCGTTCAGGACGACCCGGCCGCGGTTGATGATCAGAACCTGGTCGAGCAGCCCGGCGACCTCGTCGACCAGGTGGGTCGACAGCAGGAACGTCCGCGGGTGCTCGGCGTAGTCGAGCAGCAGCCGGTCGTAGAACACCTGGCGCGCGACCGCGTCGAGCCCGGCGTAGGGCTCGTCGAACAGCACGACCTCCGTCCGCGCGGCCAGGCCGATCACGATGCTGAGCGCGGACCGCATGCCGCGGGAGAGCCGCTTGACGGGCCGGCGGGCCGGCAGGTCGAACTCGGCGACCAGGTCCTCGGCCAGTTCGGCGTTCCAGTTCGGGTAGAACCCCTGGGCCATTCGCAGCGCGTCGCGGACCCGGATGTCGGGGAAGACCTGGTCCTCGCGGACGAAGACCATGCGGCGCAGGATGGCGTCGTTCTCGACGGGGCTCGCGCCGAGGACCAGCACCTGGCCGGCCGTCGGGAACTGCTGGGCGGCGATGATCCGCATCAGCGTGGTCTTGCCGGCCCCGTTGCGCCCCAGCAGCCCGGTGATGGTCGGGCCCTGGACATCGAGCGTGACGTCGTCCAGGGCGAGGTGGCCCCGGTAGCGCCGGGTCACGCTGGCGAGCGAGATCGTCGTCGTCATGGGGTGACGCCCTCCCGTGCGTGGCTGGCCTCGTGGATCAGGGCGGTCAGGGTCTCGGCGTCGATCCCGAGCCGGTTGGCCTCGGTCACCAGCGGCCCGACGAAGCGCTCCGTGAACCGCTTGCGGCGCTCCTCGATCAGCCGCTCGCGGGCGCCCGCCGCGACGAACATGCCGATCCCGCGGCGCTTCTCCAGCAGCCCGTCGTCGGTCAGCACGTTGATCCCCTTCGCCGCCGTCGCTGGGTTGATCCGGTAGAAGGCCGCCAACTCGTTGGTCGATGGCACTCGGCCGCCCTCGGCCAGGGCGCCGTCGGCGATCTCCTCGGCCAGTCGCTCGGCGATCTGGGCGAACAGCGGTGTTCCCTCATCGAGCAAGACCCCTCCCTTCATTGCTCAGTTGGTTACCTACTTAAGTAGGTAACTAGCGAGGCGATTTGTCAAGGGAGGGCGCTGGGGGACGCGGAAGTGCCGCGCTGAGCGGGACTGGTGGCGAACGTGACAAGATCACCAACCTGGAGGGGGCGGCCCGCTTGGGGCGAACTGTGCGAGCATCGGAGGAATGGCCGCCGCGTCCCAGACCCTTCTCGCGTGCAGCGACCTGCATGTCCGTCACCAGGAGAACCGGGCCGTCGTCGAGGCGATGCGGCCGGGCGGGGACGACGACTGGCTGCTCGTCGTCGGCGACGTCGCCGAGTACGTCGCCGAGTTCCGGTGGGCGCTCACGCTGCTGGCCGGCAGGTTCGCGAAGGTCATCTGGGTGCCGGGCAACCACGAGTTGTGGACGCCGAAGCGCGACCCGGTCCAGCTACGCGGCGTCGCCCGCTACTGGCACCTGGTCGACAGCTGCCGGGAGCTCGGCGTGCTCACGCCGGAGGACCCCTACCCGGTCTGGGACGGCCCCGGCGGGCCGGTGGTCGTCGCGCCGATGTTCCTGCTCTACGACTACACGTTCCGCCCGGCGGGCACCTCGACGAAGGACGAGGCGCTCGCCTACGCCCACCGGACCGGCGTGGTCTGCTCCGACGAGTACCTGCTGCACCCGGACCCGTTCCCGGCCATCGACGACTGGTGCCGATCCCGGGTCGCGCTCACCGAGCAGCGGCTGGAGGCGCTCGACCCCGCCGGGCCGCGCCCGCTGCTGGTCAACCACTTCCCGCTGGTCCGGGAGCCGACCCGGGTGCTGCGCTACCCCGAGTTCGCCCAGTGGTGCGGCACCGAGCTGACCGCCGACTGGCACCTGCGCTTCCGCGCCGCCGCCGCCGTCTACGGCCACCTGCACATCCCGCGGACCACGGTCCACGACGGTGTCCGCTTCGAGGAGGTCTCGCTCGGCTACCCCCGCGAGTGGGCCCGCCGCCCGGCCCACTACCAGCGCCCCCCACTCCGCCAGATCCTCCCGATCGAAGCCTGAGCCTCGGGATCGGTCGTTGGTCTTGTCCGCGACCCTTTGGCTTCGGCGATCTACGACGGAGTCTCCGGGGGAGGTATTACTCTTACTAGTAAGACTCTGGAGGTGGTCATGAGGGTTACGGCCAAAGGCCAGGTAACGATCCCAGTCGAGCTCCGTGAGCGGTTTGGATTCCTTCCCGACACCGAGGTCGACTTCGTGGTCGAGGGCGGCGCGGTTCGACTCGTTCGGGCCGAGCGGGCCGGGAGAAGCCGGGGCGAGCGTGCGGTCGCCCTGTTGCGAGGCCGTGCCCGCGCGGGTATGACCACCGATGAGATCTTGGCTCTCACCCGCGAACCATGACCACGACTCTCGTCGACAGCAATGTCCTGCTCGACATCGCGACCGACGATCCGACCTGGAGCGTCTGGTCTGCAAAGGCCCTCGCGGGCGCCGCAGCCGATGGACAGCTCATGATCAATCCTCTGATCTATGCCGAGTTGTCTGTCGGCTTTCCCATGATCGAAGATCTTGATGACGCGCTGCCCCCCGATCTCTACCTTCGCGCGCCCTTGCCTTACGAAGCGGCGTTTCTTGCTGGCAAGGCCTTCGTGACCTACCGAAGGAGAGGCGGGGAGAACTCCTCCCCGCTCCCGGACTTCTACATCGGCGCACATGCGGCGATCAGCGGGTGCCGCCTGCTGACCCGGGACGCGAAGCGCTACCGGACCTACTTCCCGAGCGTCGAGATCGTGGCCCCCTGAGCGCTCAGCCGGGGGCGGCGACCGTCGTTGCGGGGGCGGTGGCCGGGTTGGCCGGGGGCGGGAGGTTGCCGTCGAGGGCGTTGAGGAAGGCGGCGGCGATCGGGGCGGCGGACTCGGCGCCGAAGCCACCGTCCTCGACCAGGACGGCGAAGGCGATCGGGCCCCGGTAGCCGACGAACCAGGCGTGGGTCGGCGGCGGGTTGCCCGCGGTGTACTCTGCCGTGCCGGTCTTGCCGAACACCTCGCCCGGGAACGGGACCTGCGCCGCCGTCCCGTCCGTGACGACCGCCCGCATGAACGAACGCAGGTCCGGCAGGATCTTCGCCGGCAGCGGGTGGGACCGGGCCGGGCCGCCGACGACGAACGGCGAGCGCCATGTGCCGCTGGCCACCGCCGCCGCGACGCTCGCCATCTGCGCCGGCGACACGGCGATCCGCCCCTGCCCGATCGCGGACGAGGCCAGCTCGGCGCCGTCCCGGGGGGCCGGGAAGATACCGCCGACGCTCGCGATCGGCAGCGGCGGCGCCCCGTCGAAGCCGTACAGGGCGGCGGCCTTCGCCAGCGCGCCGGGCGGCAGCGACTCGGCGAGGCCGATGAATGCCGTGTTGCAGCTGCGGGCGAACGCCTCACGCAGCGTCAACGGCCCGAACTTCTCGTTCTCCGCGTTCGAGAACGATCGCCCGCCGGCCATGATGGTCCGCGCGCAGTCCAGCTGGGTGTTGGCATTGCGCCCGTTCATCAGCGCCGCCGTCGCCGTCACGATCTTGAAGGTCGAGCCCGGCGGGTACGTACCGCGCAGCGCCCGGCCGAAGCCGTTGAGCGGGTGGTTCGCCGACGCGAGGATGCCCCCGGTGCGGGTGTCGATCGCGACCAGCGCACCGGCCGGCCACCGCGAGGTGGCCAGCGCGGCTTCGGCGGCCTGCTGCACCGACAGGTTGATCGAGGTCCGGATCGTCTCGCCCTTGGCCATCGGCCAGGTCTGTGGTGTCTTCACCGTCTTTCCGGCGGCGTCGCGCAGCACGATCTGGCCGCCGCGGGCCTCGAGACGGTCGTTGTAGGCCCGCTGCAGCCCGCTCGGCGGCGAGACCTGGCCGACGAGGTTGCCGGTGACCTCCTGGTCCTCGGTCAGCGGCCGGCCCGCGGTGTCGAGCAGCAGCCCGCGGCTGGCCGTCGAGCCGGTCCGGTCGAACCGCAGCCCGGGCGCGAGGTCCGGCTGTACGGAGGAGAGCCGCGCCGCGACCCGCCACCCGTTCCCCAGCTTCGTCAGGGACAGCTGGCCAGGGTAGGCCCACGGCGTCGGCTCGTCCGCCAGGCGCAGCGTCGCGGTGTAGGGGACCGTCGCGGTGGTGCCCGAGCGGTGAACCTTGCCGGCGGCGAAGGCCGCGTCGATGATGCGTAGCCGGTCGCGCATGTCGGTCATCGCGGCGACCAGGGTCGAGACGTCGGTGTCGCCCGGCACCGTCACGGCGGCGATCCCGGCCGCGCCCGCGCCGCCCGGCCCGGTCACGGCGGCGACCCCGGCGGCGCCAGCTCCCGCGCCCGCGCCCCCGCCGCCGTGCGCCGAACCCGCCGCGACGAACAAGGCTGGCGCCGTGGACGCGTGCGGCGCGACGGGGGCGCTCGGCGTGGCCGACGGGGCGGCCACGCCCCCGGCCGCGCCGGCCCGGGACGGCGCCGCGGCCGGCGCGTCCCGGTCGATCGCCCGCCAGGACCCGAGGTAGGCCAGCGCGACGTCGCGGACGGCCCGGTCGGCGGCACTGCGGTCACGCTCGGTCTTCCAGAGGAACCCGCCGCCGGCCCCGGCGCCGAGCAGCACGAGCACGGCCACGGCCAACGCGACACCGCGCCGTGATCCCCGGCGCCGCCGGCCCCTGCCGCCCATCGCTGTGAAACCGCCTGGAGTCAAAGGCACGGCGCCACCCCCCCGATCGCCGTCACGGCTCGCGCCCGGGCAGTCCGCCAAACGGTTCTGGCCCGGGGATGCCGACGGCAGTAACTTACGTTGGGTAGCGGCTCGCCGCATGTCGCGTCACGGTCGGGTCGGAGTGCTCGCCCTCACCGCAGGGCTGGCCTGGCGTCAGGCGGGTGTGGCGAGACTGCCGAGCGATCCGCCGATCATGGCGCGGTTGGGGAGCTGGGCTGTACAGGCCAGCTGTTGTTCGCCGGAGGTCCAGCCGTCGGGGCTGGGCTCCAGCGCGCTGGAGACAACGGCCAGGTCGGGCCGGGCATGACTGGTGTAGGTCATGAAGGCGTCGGCGCACTGCGTCGCCGCGAGGCTGTCCAAGGCCGCGGATCCCGGCCAACTGTCGCCGGGCACCTGACCGCCGAGGCGGATTATCTTGATTACCTCGGCACGGTGTGGTGTGTCGCACGAGACGACCATCGCGCCGGTGGAGCCCGGGCGCAGCGCCCAGGTGACGCAGTCACCGGCCTTCAGCGTCGGCAGCAGCGTCGAGGACACCTGGTAGCCGCTGGCCGTGCGCAGCGCGAGGGGCGCGGACGTCGTGGTGGCCCGGCCCGAGCCGGTCGCGGTCGGGGTGGTCGCAGGCGTGCGGTTGGTCGTGTGTCGCAGCGTCACGACGATGCTGATGACTCCGGCGAGCACCGCGACGAAGGCGACGACTCGCGCGACCCGGCGCCGCCGCGGCCCAGGCCCTGGCGCCCAGACCATCCTGTGCATGCTGGCGGGCAGGCGCCGGTTCGCGGGCACCACCTGGCAACGGCCCGGGCCGCGCCGGTCGCCCGTCCGGCCGCGGTCGGCGGCGGACGGCTCGATGAACCGCGCGGCCCGGACGAACCCCTCGTCCAGGCGCAGGTTCTCGAAGGGGTCCCGGTGCTCCGCGGGCTCCCGTTCCGGCGACGCCATGGCAGCAACGGTAAACCCGCGCCGGCCCATCCCGGTGGTCTTTCCATCAACGACCGGATAGACGACAACGAATACCCCACGGTCCGGGGTCGACTGGACCGCTTCGGGGTTCCAATCCCGCAAAACTGGGACGCCCGGTGACTTCTCGCTGACGCGTGGTATGAGGCGGCGGGCGGTCGGGGTGACACTCGGTTCGCGCTATGCCGGGTTGTCCGTATCGGACGGCACCAGGGCAACAAGGGGCCACCGGCGGCCCGGCAGGAGCCGGCACACGGTGTGCTCGCCGGCCCCGCCAGGCTGCGGCCGCGACGCCCTTCCGTGCGGCCGGCCCTGTCGCGACGCGCCAGCTCCGGTGGCGATAGCGGTCGGACCTGCTAACCGACGCTGACGCTGACGGCCCGGGCGTACGGCGCACCGATGATCTTGGCGATCTCCTGCAGGATGTCGGCCGGGACGGCGTCGTCGAGCGAGAGCGACATCAGCGCCGGGCCGCCCACAGCGAGCCGGCTGACCTGGGCGCTGGCGATGTTGATGTTCGCGTCGCCGAGCAGCTCGCCGACCGCGCCGACGATGCCAGGCCGGTCCTCGTACCGGAAGAACGCCAGGTGCGCCTCCGGCTTCAGGTCCACTTCGAAGCCGTCGATCGCGGTGATCTTCTCGACCTGCCTGGTCCCGACCAGCGTGCCGGCGATCGAGACCACGGTCCCGTCGGCGAGCGCTCCACGCAGGGTGACGAGGTTGCGGTAGTCCGGGCTTTCCCGGTGCGTTTCCAACGCCACCTCGACGTGTCGCTCCTTGGCCAGCAGCGGCGCGTTCACATAGGTGACCTGCTCCTCGACGACGTCGTGGAACACGCCCTTGAGCGCCGCGAGCTGCAGCACGGAAACGTCGAACTCGGTGATCTCGCCGCGGACCTCGACGGTCAGGTTCTCGGGCAGCCCGCCGGCGATACCGGTGAACACCTGGCCGAGCTTCTCCGCCAGCGGAAGACCGGGCCGGACGTCCTCGGCGACCACGCCGCCGGCCTGCACGTTGACCGCGTCCGGGACGAACTCGCCCTGCAGCGCGAGCCGCACCGAGCGGGCGACCGCGAGACCGGCCTTCTCCTGTGCCTCGTGCGTGGAGGCGCCCAGGTGCGGGGTGACGACGACGTTCTCCAGCCCGAACAGCGGCGATGCGGTGGCCGGCTCCTTGACGAAGACGTCGATGCCCGCGCCGCCGACCTGGCCGGAGCGGATCGCGTCCGCCAGCGCGTCCTCGACGACCAGCCCGCCGCGGGCGGCGTTGACGATGATGACGCCCTTCCTCGTCTTCGCCAGCTCGTCCGCGCCGATCAGGCCCAGGGTCTCCTTGGTCTTCGGCAGGTGGATCGTGATGGCGTCGCTGACCCGGAGCAGCTCGTCCAGGTCGACCAGACGCACGCCCATCTGCGCGGCCCGGGCCGGCGCGAGGTAGGGGTCGTAGGCGACGATCGTCATGCCGAAGGCCGCGAGCCGCGCCGCGACCAGCTGGCCGATCCGGCCGAGGCCGACGACGCCCGCGACCTTCTCCGTGAGCTCGACGCCGGTGTACTTCGCCCGGTTCCACTCGCCGTTCTGCAGCGACTGGTCCGCGGCCGGAACCCGGCGGGCGACGGCGAGCAGCAGCGCGATCGCGTGCTCGGCGGCGCTCACGATGTTCGATTGGGGCGCGTTGACGACCATGACGCCGCGGGTGGTGGCGGCCGGGATGTCGACGTTGTCGAGACCGATGCCGGCGCGGGCGACGACCTTGAGCCGCGGCGCGGCGGCCAGCGCGTCGGCGTCGATCTTCGTCGCGGACCGGACGATCACCGCGTCCACGTCGGCGAGCGCGGGCAGCAGGGCGGCGCGGTCGGCCCCGTTCACGTGGCGGAGCTCGAAGTCGCCGGACAACACCGCCAGGCCAGCCGGTGAGAGCTCCTCGGCTACGAGTACGACGGGCACTGGGATCTCCTCATTGAGACGCACAGATCCGCGGCGCCGCCGCGGTCCACGCGCGCTGTCGCCGCTCCGGCCACACCAGGCAGACGCTTCCGGCGGCCAGGAGCCTATCGGTGCATCCAGTGATTCGGGCCACAAAGATGCGTGTTGACGATCACTGCCGCACAGAGAGTCACTCGCCGGTGGACGCTCGCCGTGGCACGACCCTGTGCCCGCCGAACGCTCAAGCCTGAACGGAGCCAGGCGGCCATCCTCGCCGGACGGATCTATCGTCCGCCCCTGGGTCTACGCTGGTGAGCATGGCCGACGAGGATGCGCCGCGAGTCAGGACGCGGGCCCGGATCCTGAAGCTGCGACTGAACAACTTCCTCAGTTACCGGGACGCGACGCTGGACCTGGGAGATCTCGTCGCGCTCGTCGGTCCCAATGCCAGCGGGAAGTCCAACGCCGTCGCGGGGATCAAGCTCCTGCGGGACGTGGCGATCGTTGGCCTGCCTGCCTCGATCTCGCGTCGCGGTGGCTTTGACCAGCTCCGTCATCGCAGCCACGGCCATCCCTATGACCCCTCGATCCGCATTGACTTCTCATTTGGCGATGACCTTGAGGGCTCCTTCTACGAGCTTCGGCTACGAGCTCTCAGCGGCAAGCGGTACGAGGTCAAGGAAGAACGAGCCAGAATCAACCTCTTCTCGGGGCGAAGTGTTGCGTGGTCTTTCGATCGACTCGGCGACCGCACTCGGATCGTCGAGCAATCCGACGGCGTAGAGACGCGGGATTTTGAGGTCGACCTGCCAGTCGACAGAGGACAGAGCATTCTTCCGCTCGGGCTTTCGCGCGCCGCAACGATGGCGCAGACCGTGCTCGCGGGGCTCCAAATCGTCGAGATCAATCCGGCGCGCGTCGCAGAATTTCAGGAGGCCTCATCGACCAACACGTTCGAACCCGACGGATCCAACGCGGTTGGTGTCTATGACACGCTTGAAACACGGCGGCGCCGCGAACTCGTCGATGAACTGGCCGCTATCGTTCCTGGAATCCAGAAGGTCGAGGTCGAACGTTTTGCGGACAGGCTGACGCTCGCCTTTCTCCAGGGGTCCGGCGAAGGTCGAAATCGTCGCTTCCTGGCGCGGTACATGTCCGACGGGACGCTACGGGCATTCGGCATACTGCTCGCGCTGCAGGCTCAGCAGCCCAGCCTCCTCGTGGTGGAGGAGCCCGAGGTTGCCATCCACCTGGGGGCGCTTCAGACACTGGTCGACGTACTGCGTCAACACTCTGACACCACCCAGGTTCTGCTGACGACGCACAGTGCGGACATCGTGGACAGCCTCGGGATCGAGGCTCTTCGCGTCGTCTGGAGCGATGGCAATGCCTCGCACATTGCCCCTGTGGCCGAGCACACCCGGGAGACGGTTCGCAGCGGCCTCATAACTCCTGGGGAGCTTCTCCGTGTCGACTCCCTCGACCCGGCCGTCGCATGAGTTCGCTGCTGAATGCTCCCCACGTCGGGCTGGTCGTCGAAGGGCCGGGTGACGCGGTAGCGCTCCCTGTCCTGTTGCGCCGGCACTTGGAGCCGGCCGGAGAGTACCGTCCGACCCTGGGCAAGCCCGTGGCGTGCAACGGCCGGGACAAGGCTCTGATGGCGAACGGCGTCGAGGGAAAAGTTGCGGTAGCCGCCTCCCGTCCCGGGTGTCGCGCCGTAATGGTCGTCCTCGACGCGGACCGGGATCCGTCCTGCCAACTCGGGCCGACGATTTTAGCGCGGGCGAGCAAGTTCTGCGCGGGACCGGTTTTCGTGGCTCTCGCCGAGCCGACCTTGGAGGAATGGCCGGTCGCTTCCGCGGAGACGCTCGCCGTGCCGGGACTCGTCTTTCCGAACAGTCAGGAGCCGGTGAATGCGATCAAGAAGGCGCTGGCCCCGGCGAAGTATGTGAAGCCAACCTGGCAGCCGCGCCTCGCAGGCAGAATGGACATCGCGCTCGCTCGCGGTCGTAGCCCCAGTCTTGACCGGATACTGACCCGGTTCGACGAGGTGCGCGCAGAGCTTCGATAAAGGCGGGTTTTGGCGACGATCATGGCGCTGCCGGGCGGCCGGCGGCGGCTCGCGCCGCCGCCGGCTTCGCCTAGTGTCTACTTGGCGATCCAGGACATCATGGAGCGCAGCTTCGAGCCGACCTTCTCGATGGGGTGGGACTTGCCCTCCTCGACGAGCTTGGTGAAGTTCGGCCGGCCGTTGTCGTCCTCAGCGACCCACTCGCGCGCGAACGTGCCGTCCTGGATCTCGTCCAGGATCTTGCGCATCTCGGCCTTCACGGCCGGGGTGACGACCCGCGGTCCCCGGGTGACGTCGCCGTACTCGGCGGTGTCGGAGATCGAGTAGCGCATCTGGGAGATGCCGCCCTCGTACATCAGGTCGACGATGAGCTTCAGCTCGTGCAGGCACTCGAAGTAGGCGATCTCCGGCTGGTAGCCGGCCTCGACGAGCGTCTCGAACCCGGCCTGGACCAGGGCGGACGCGCCGCCGCACAGGACGGCCTGCTCGCCGAACAGGTCGGTCTCGGTCTCCTCGGTGAAGGTCGTGCGCAGCGTGCCGGCGCGGGTGCCGCCGATGCCCTTGGCGTAGGCGAGCGCGGTCGCGAGGGCCCTGCCGGTCGCGTCGGTCTCGACCGCGACGAGGCAGGGCACGCCCTTGCCCTCCTGGAACACCCGGCGGACGAGGTGGCCCGGGCCCTTGGGGGCGATCATGAAGACGTCGACGCCCTCGGGCGGGCTGATCAGGTTGTAGCGGATGTTGAAGCCGTGGCCGAAGGCCAGCGCGTCGCCCGCCTTGAGGTTCGGCAGGATCGACTCGGCGTAGATCTTCCGGTGCGCGGTGTCCGGGGCGAGGATCATGATGATGTCGGCCTCGGCGGCGGCCTCGAACGGAGTGACGACCCGCAGGCCCTCCTCCTGTGCCTTCGCCCGGCTCTTGCTGGTCTCCGGCAGGCCGACGCGGACGTCGACGCCCGAGTCCCGCAGGTTCAGCGCGTGCGCGTGGCCCTGGCTGCCGTACCCGATGATCGCGACCTTCCGGTCGGTCAGGTCGTCGAGGTTGGCGTCGTCGTCGTAGTAGATCTCGACCATCGTGGGCGAATCTCCTTGTAGGGCGTTCGGCGGAAATCGGCGCTCCGCGCCTCCTCCGCCGCCCTGCCGTCGGGCGCTGAGCGCCCTCCTGGGGTTGGATTGAGGTTGCGTCTAGAGCGTCTGGGGTGGACTTGGTCTGACTGGTCTCGCGAGCTGGGCTTTCTGGCCTGAAGGCCCCCGGCGTCAGCGCGCGATCTTACCGTTAGCCAGGGCTTGGCTACGCCGTGCGCTCGAGGGCCCGCAGGCTTCGGTCGGTGATGGAGCGCGAGCCCCGGCCGAGCGCGACCATGCCGGACTGGACGAGCTCCTTGATCCCGAACGGCTCCAGGACCCGGACCAGCGCGTCCAGCTTGTCATGCGTTCCGGTGGCCTCGACGGTGACGGCGTCGCTCGCCACGTCGACGACCTTCGCGCGGAACAGCCCGACGAGCTCCAGGACCTGCGAGCGGACCGTCGCGTCGGCGCGAACCTTGATCAGCACCAGCTCGCGCTGCACCGAGACGTCCACGTCCATCTCGACGATCTTGAGCACGTTCACCAGTTTGTTCAGCTGCTTGGTGACCTGCTCCAGCGGCAGCTCGTCGACCGCGACCACGATGGTCATCCGCGAGATGTCGCTGTGCTCCGTCGGCCCGACGGCGAGCGACTCGATGTTGAAGCCGCGCCGGGAGAACAGGCTGGCGACCCGGGCCAGCACCCCCGGCTTGTTCTCCACCAGAACGGACAGTGTGTGCCTGGTCACGGCGTCATCGCCTTTCCAAAGACTTCGCGATGCTCAATTGGACTGGCGAGTCTGCTCACGGCGAATCGTGCAGCCCGGCCAGGCGGCGCGGAGGCGCGCCTCCGCGGAGGCCCGTCCACGAGCGCAGCGAAGTGGCCGGGCCGCAGCGCGCCCGGACGGAGCGAACCAGAAAACACCTTCACAGGTTCACCTCTGCGTCGCCGGTGTAGTCAAAATCGGGCGCCATGTCGCGGGCGACCTTGATGTCGTCGTTGCTGGAACCGGCGGCGACCATCGGCCAGACCATCGCGTCCGGGTGCACGACGAAGTCGATGACGACCGGCGCGTCGTCGATGGCCATCGCCTTCTCGATCGTGCTGTCGACGTCCCCCGCCGTCTCGCAGCGCAGGCCGACGCAGCCGAGCGCCTCGGCGAGCCGGACGAAGTCGGGGACCCGCTTGACGCCGGTGCGGGAGCTGGCCGGGTGGGTGCCCAGGTCGGTGTTGGAGTAGCGCTCGTCGTAGAACAGCGTCTGCCACTGGCGGACCATGCCGAGCGCGCCGTTGTTGATGACCGCGACCTTGATCGGGATGCCCTCCAGCGCGCAGGTGGCGAGCTCCTGGTTGGTCATCTGGAAGCAGCCGTCGCCGTCGATCGCCCACACGGCCGCCTCCGGGCGCCCGACCTTCGCGCCCATCGCGGCCGGCACCGCGTAGCCCATCGTCCCGGCGCCGCCGGAGTTCAGGAACGTGTACGGCTGCTCATAGGAGATGAACTGCGCGGCCCACATCTGGTGCTGGCCGACGCCCGCCGTGTAGATCGCGTCCGGGCCGGCGATCCTCCCGATCCGCTCGATCACGTGCTGCGGGGCGAGCGAGCCGTCGGCCGGCTCGGTGAAGCCGAGCGGGTAGGTGGTGCGCCACCGGTTCAGCTGGTCCCACCAGCCCTCGACATCCGGCTTCGGCTCGGCCTGCAGTGCGCCGATCAGGTCGGCGATGACCTCCCGGCAGTCGCCCACGATCGGCACGTCGGCGGCCCGGTTCTTGCCGATCTCGGCCGGGTCGATGTCCGCGTGGATGATCTGCGCGGTCGGCGCGAACGACGACAGCTTCCCGGTGACCCGGTCGTCGAACCGGGTGCCCAGCGCGATCAGCAGGTCGGACTTCTGTAGGGCCGTCACGGCGGCCATCGAGCCGTGCATGCCGGGCATGCCCAGGTGCAGCGGGTGGGAGTCGGGGAACGCGCCCCGGGCCATCAGCGTGGTGACGACCGGGATGCCGGTCAGCTCGGCGAGGATGCGCAGCTCGGCGCTGGCCCGCGACTTCAGCACGCCGCCGCCGACGTAGAGCACCGGCCGGCGGGAGGCACTGATCATCTTGGCCGCCTCGCGGACCTGCTTGGCGTGCGGCCGCGTCACCGGGCGGTAGCCGGGCAGGTCGAGCGCCGGCGGCCACACCTCGTGCGGCAGCACCGACGTCAGCGACTGCAGCACGTCCTTGGGCAGGTCGACGAGCACCGGCCCGGGCCGGCCGGTGGCGGCCAGGTGGAACGCCTCGGCGATCGTGCGCGGGATGTCCTCCGCCGACTGGACCAGGAAGTTGTGCTTGGTGATCGGCATCGTGATGCCGCAGATGTCCGCCTCCTGGAAGGCGTCCGTCCCGATCGCCGGCCGGGCC
Organism: Pseudofrankia sp. DC12; assembly: GCF_000966285.1. NCBI lineage: Bacteria > Bacillati > Actinomycetota > Actinomycetes > Frankiales > Frankiaceae > Pseudofrankia > Pseudofrankia sp. DC12. The sequence goes on along the minus strand of NZ_KQ031391.1, from coordinate 1,905,799 downwards.
ACCTGGCCGGTGATCGCGACGATCGGCACCGAGTCCATGTAGGCGTCGGCGATCGGTGTGACCAGGTTGGTCGCCCCGGGGCCGGAGGTCGCCATGCAGACACCGACTTTGCCGGTCGCCTGCGCGTAGCCCTCGGCGGCGTGCCCGGCGCCCTGCTCGTGGCGGACCAGGATGTGCCGGACCCGCGTCGAGTCGTACAGCGGGTCGTAGGCGGGCAGGATCGCGCCACCCGGGATGCCGAACACGACGTCGGCACCGACCGCTTCCAGGGAATGGACGAGCGACTGGGCTCCGGTGATCTCTCTAGTCATCTGGTCGTCTTCCTTGACGGGCCGTGAAGGGGGGCGGGCGTGCCCAGGGCACTAAAAAACCCCTCGTGCCAAGGGCACTGAGGGGCTGCGTACGAGTCGGCTCCGGGACTTGCCCCGGTGACTACGCACGCTCTCCGCGTACAAGAATGTTCAGACGCACGCACCTACCTTGGCTGACGACCGCCCTCCGCGTCAAGCGCCCAGCCCGGACCCGGCGTCAGGACGGCCGGCGGACGACAAGGGGGCAACTGTTGGGTACGCGACGGAGCGGTCATGGCCGCGGCTGGGTTACTGTGTAGACGCCATGAGTGCCTCGCTTCCGGTCCGCGCGCCCGCCAGCAAGCCTGAGCTTGCTCGCCTCGGGCTGACGCAGCTACGGCTTGGCGGCCTGCTCCTTATCCGCCGCGGCGGGGCCTGACTCATCCGGCTGGCTTCCCCGTCGCGGAGTTCTTGGCGCGTCAGCACGTCTGGCCCGTACCTCGCCCGTCGCGGCCGTACGGGATCCGGATGTCACAGGCACCTCAGGGCTGAGGGCCTCGATAAGGAAGCAGATGCAGTGATCAACAACCCGCAGGTTCCCTCTGGCATGCCCATCGACAAGTACCGGCCGTTCACGCCGGTCGCGCTGCCGGACCGCACCTGGCCGAACGCCCAGATCACGAAGGCCCCGCTGTGGTGCAGCGTCGACCTGCGTGACGGCAACCAGGCCCTGGTCGACCCGATGACCCCCGAGCGCAAGCTGAAGATGTTCGAGCTGCTGGTCGGGATGGGCTACAAGGAGATCGAGGTCGGGTTCCCGGCCGCGAGCCAGACCGACTTCGACTTCATCCGCCAGCTGATCGAGGAGGAGCGGATCCCGGACGACGTCACCGTCCAGGTGCTGACCCAGGCCCGCGAGGAGCTGATCGAGCGGACCGTGCAGTCCCTGGTCGGCTCCCGCAAGGCGCTGCTGCACCTGTACAACTCCACCTCCACGCTGCAGCGGCGGGTCGTGTTCAACTCCGACCGGGCCGGCATCACCGAGATCGCCGTCCAGGGCGCCCGCTGGACCGTGCAGTACGCCGAGAAGCTGCTGGACGCCCGCACCGACCTGCGCTGGCAGTACAGCCCCGAGTCGTTCACCGGCACCGAGCTGGAGTACGCCGTCGAGGTCTGCGAGGCGGTGATGGACGTCTGGGAGCCGACGGCGGACCGCCCGGTCGTGCTGAACCTGCCGGCGACCGTCGAGATGGCCACCCCGAACATCTACGCCGACCAGATCGAGTGGGTCGGGCGCAACCTGACCCGCCGCGACGCGGTCATCCTCTCGCTGCACCCGCACAACGACCGCGGCTGCGCGGTCGCCGCGGCCGAGCTGGGTGTCATGGCCGGCGCGGACCGGATCGAGGGCTGCCTGTTCGGCAACGGCGAGCGGACCGGCAACGTCTGCCTGGTCACCCTGGGGATGAACCTGTTCTCCCAGGGCATCGACCCGCAGATCGACTTCTCCGACATCGACGAGATCCGCCGGACGACCGAGTACTGCAACCAGCTGCCCGTGCACCCGCGCCACCCCTACGGCGGCGACCTGGTCTACACGGCCTTCTCCGGCTCCCACCAGGACGCCATCAAGAAGGGCTTCGAGGCGATGGAGCGGACCGGCCAGCGGGTCTGGGAGGTCCCGTACCTGCCGATCGACCCGATGGACGTCGGCCGCACCTACGAGGCCGTCATCCGGGTGAACAGCCAGTCCGGCAAGGGCGGCGTGGCCTACCTGCTGAAGTCCGAGCACGGCCTGGACCTGCCGCGCCGGCTGCAGATCGAGTTCTCCGCCGTCGTCCAGCGGCACACCGACGGCGAGGGCGGCGAGGTCACGGCCTCCGCGCTCTGGGACATGTTCCGCCGTGAGTACTTCCTGGACGAGACCGCCGGCCCCGCGCCGCTCGAGGTGGTGCAGTTCGCGGCGACGGCGGGCAGCGGCGCCCAGGACGAGGTGGCCGTCTCGGTCCGCCGTGACGGCGCCGCCGAGGTGCTCACCGGCAAGGGCAACGGGCCGATCGACGCGTTCGTCGACGCCCTGTCCACCCGTGGCGTGAGCGTCAAGGTCCACGACTACAACGAGCACGCGATCGGCGCCGGCGCGGACGCCCGGGCCGCCGCCTACCTCGAGGTCGCGGTCGAGGACGCCGAGGGCACCAGGGTCTTCTGGGGCGTCGGCATCGACCCGAACATCGTCACCGCCTCCCTGCGGGCCGTCGTGAGCGCCGTCAACCGCGCGGCCCGAGCCCGCACCAAGCCGGTCACCGCCGGCTGACCGCGCAGCCCAGCGGCTGTGGCCGCTGCGACCGGATTCGGCCGGTCACAGCGGCCACACCGCGGGGCCGCCGCGCCGTCCGGCCGGGTGTCCGGACGGCGCCGGTAAAGTCGGCTGCTATGAAGCTTGCGGTTATCGGTGGCGACGGGATCGGCCCGGAAGTGGTCGCGGAGGGCCTGCGGGTCCTGCGTGCCGTGCACGACAAGGTGGAGACCACCGAGTACGACCTGGGCGCGCGGCGCTGGCACGAGACCGGTGAGACGCTGCCCGACTCCGTCCTCGACGAGCTGCGCGGGCACGACGCGATCCTGCTCGGCGCCGTCGGCGACCCGAACGTCCCCAGCGGCGTGCTGGAGCGGGGCCTGCTGCTGCGGCTGCGGTTCGAGCTCGACCACCACGTCAACCTGCGCCCGGTGAAGCTCTACCCGGGCGTGACCTCGCCGCTGGCCGGCGACCCGACCATCGACATGATCGTGGTCCGGGAGGGCACCGAGGGCCCGTACGCCGGTGCCGGCGGCGTGCTGCGCAAGGGCACCCCGCACGAGATCGCGACCGAGGAGAGCATCAACACCCGGTTCGGCGTCGAGCGGGTCGTCCGGGACGCGTTCGCCCGGGCGCAGCGCCGCCCGCGGCGCAAGCTCACCCTCGTGCACAAGAACAACGTGCTGACGAAGGCCGGCGACCTGTGGTCGCGGACCGTGACCGAGGTCGCGGCCGAGTTCCCGGAGATCACCGTCGAGTACCAGCACGCCGACGCGGCCAGCATGTTCTTCATCACCGACCCGGGCCGGTTCGACGTGGTCGTCACCGACAACCTGTTCGGCGACATCATCACCGACATCGGCGCCGCGGTCACCGGTGGCATCGGCCTGGCCGCCTCCGGCAACCTCGACCCGTCCGGCGCGCACCCGAGCATGTTCGAGCCTGTGCACGGAAGCGCTCCCGACATCGCCGGCAAGGGCGTGGCCGACCCGACCGCGACCGTCGCGTCGGTGGCGATGCTGCTCGACCACCTCGGCCTGTCCGCCGAGGCGGCCAAGGTCGAGAAGGCGGTCGCCGGTTCGCTGGCCGCTCGCGCCGCGTCGGCCGGTCAGCCGCTGTCGACCCGCGAGGTCGGCGAGGACCTGGCCCAGCGCGCCGTCGCCAACTGATCTCGGTCCCGAGGCCGAGGCCGGCTGAGACCGACCTGGGCTGAGACCGACCTGACAGTCCCGTCCCGTCGGCCCAGCGCTTTCCGCCCTGGGCCGGCGGGACGGCAGCCCGAGCCGTCCCAATCGACGGATGTCCGATATTCGTGGCGTCACCTCGTCTCGCCGCCAACCGGCTATCCTCGATAGAGCCGTAGATCCGGTATGACGGCAGCCGACAGGGCCCGACCACGGCGAAGTTCGGCAGTTACGTCACTTCTGGCGGGGTCCGCCGCGTACGCAGCCCTCCGGGCAGCTCGTGGCGAAGCCGTCGGATGTCTGCCCGAGGGGCCGTCTCCCCGGGGGTCGCCAACGCGGCTCCTGGGGGCAAGGCACCCCGGCAGCCCCCGTGTCGAGCTGGCGCTCGACTTTGCCTGTTCAGTGGTCGCCCTACGGAGGAGTACCAGTGGCCATCACCCCGACCTCGAAGATCTGGATGAACGGCGAGTTCGTCAACTGGGACGACGCCAAGATCCACGTCCTCACCCCGACCCTGCACTATGGCTGGGGGGTGTTCGAGGGCATCCGCGCGTACGAGACGCCGCGCGGCAGCGCCGTCTTCCGGCTCTCCGACCACATCGCCCGGCTGTACCGCAGCGCCAAGATCTACATGATGGAGCCGGACTTCACCGAGGCGCAGTTCGTCCAGGCGGCCAAGGACACGGTCGTGGCGAACGGCATCCAGTCCTGCTACCTGCGTCCGCTGATCTACCTCGGCTACGGCGAGATGGGCCTCAACCCGCTGCCATCCAAGGTCGAGTCGATGATCGCGGTGTGGCCGTGGGGCGCCTACCTGGGCGAGGAGGCGCTGGAGAAGGGCTGCCGCGTCATCATCTCCAGCTGGCGGCGCAACGACGTCAACATCACCCCGCCAGCCGCGAAGGCCACGGGCCAGTACCTGAACTCGTCGCTGGCCAAGGTCGCCGCGATCAAGGGTGGCTACGACGAGGCGATCCTGACCAGCCCGACCGGCCACATCGCCGACGGGTCCGGTGAGAACGTCTTCATCGTCGCCGGCCGCACGCTCATCACCCCGCCGCTGACCGACGGCGCGCTCGGCGGCATCACTCGGGCCTCGGTCATGCAGATCGCCGCCGACCAGGGCTACGACGTCGTCGAGAAGCACATCGTGCGCACCGACATCTACCTGGCCGACGAGGCGTTCTTCACCGGCACCGCGGCCGAGATCGTGCCGATCGCCGAGGTCGACGACCGCGCCGTCGGCACCGGCCGGCCCGGCCCGGTCACCAAGGAGATCGCCGAGATCTTCCACCAGGCCACCACCGGCCACCTCGACCGCTACAAGACCTGGAACGAGTACGTCGACGAGTAAGAATCGGCGCTTCGCGCCTCCCTTCCTCGTCGACTGTCGGGCGCTGGAGCGCCCTCCTGCGTCTGTCGCCGGTGGGCGTGGAGGTCGTGGGTCTGGCTGGTTCGAGGTCGGTTTCTGGGGTGGGTTGGCGGCGTAGGTCGCCGCGCCGGGACCAGTCGCCGCTTGCGGGGCACCATACGGTCGCGGTTCTTGTGAACGCGCCCTCGGCCTTCGGGTTGGGGGCGCTTTCGCGTTCGGGGGTCTCGGCGCGCCGGGGGAGCATGAGGGTCTCGCCAGATCGCGGATCGAGGTTTACCTTGCCTCAGGTAGGGGTTTTCACAAGCGCACAAGCGCCAGAGGCCCTCATCGGTCCGCGCTGACGGATCGCAGAGGGAGGACCAGCCGACTGCTGACCCTGGTCACCCGGCCGGCCCTCCACATCCCGACGGGAGGCTGTCATGCGGGTTTCGGACGGAATGAGCGCGCTGGTCCTGATCATCGGCCCGGGTCACACCCTTCGCCAGGCGGCCCGGCTGATGGCCGGGCGTGGCTGCGGCGCCGCGGTGGTGCTGGACACCGACGGCGCGGGCTACGGCATCCTGACCGAGCGAGACCTCCTGCTGGCCTTGGCCGCGGGCAAGGACCCCGATGTCGAGATCGCCGCCGACCACCTCACCCGGGACCTCGTCTTCGCCGACCCGGAGTGGTCGTTGGACACCGCTGCCGATGCCATGCTGCGCGGCGGATTCCGGCACCTTGTCGTCACGGAGGGTGGCACTGTGGCCGGTGTGCTGTCGATGCGCGACGTGGTTCGTTGCTGGAACCAGCAGCGCGTGAGTGCTTGACGACGTCAGGTGCGGTTTGCTCCTGCCGGCCCGGGTGGATGGCTGGCAGGGGACACGCTGGCGGATTCGGCGTCAGAGGTGCCAGACACCCGATTCCTCGTGTTCTGCGTGATGTAAGCGGCAACGACCCGGCGAAAGCCGCTAACGTCTCGACCATGCTCGACGACGACGAGGCGGTGGCGCTGCTCCGGGCGACCACGCTGCTCAAGGAACTAGACGAGGAGGACCTGCGGCGGCTCGCCGCCCGCGCCGTAACGCGTCGTTACCGGCGCGGCCAGGTCGTCTTCACCGAGGGGGAGCCCGCGGACACCCTGCTTGTGGTGGCCCAGGGCCGGCTGAAGGTGCTCACCAAGGCCGATGACGGCCGCGACCATGTGCTGAACATTCACGGACCACGAGAAACGATCGGCGAGCTGAACATCGTCGAGCCGGGGACGAGGTCGGCGAGCGTCGAGGCGCTCGAACCGAGCACGGCGCTCGTGCTCGACCGGACCGCCGTCTGGGAGCTGGTGAAGGAACGGCCGGCTGTCGCCGAGCAGCTGATCCGCGCGCTTGTCGCGCACGTGCGCCGGCTCACGGGCGCGAACGCCGATCTGGTCTTCCTCGACCTACCCCGCCGTGTGGCCAAGCTGCTGCTCATGCGGGCCCGCGAGGCCAGCCGGCCGGTGATAGAGCTAGGCCTCACCCAGACCGAGATCGCGTCGTTGCTCGGCGGTTCCCGGCAGTCGGTGAATCAGGCCCTGCGGGAGTTCGAACGCCGTAGCTGGATCCTTTCCGAGGGCCAGACGATCACCATCCTGCAGCTCGACCGGCTCCGCCGCTTCGCCGGCGACTAGGCCGGCGCCGCGGGTCGCCACGCTCGTCCGGCTGCTCGGAAGCCGGGGCGACCTCGGACACAGGGCCCGGCGTGTCAACCGTGTTACGAAGTAAAGTCGAGGGCCGGCGGTGAACCCGTCCTCGTCGCGCGTTCCGGCCACGCAACCCCGTTCGGCCGGACGCGTGACGACCCCCGGAATCAGGCTCCGGCCGCGCGTCGGCCCAGCGCCGTACGGTGGTAGTCGCGGGTCAGCATGAATGGCCGCCGGCTGTTCGCCGCGGCGCGAGTGTGTGCCGCCAGACCCGTGCCCCAGGGGAGTGACCGCGGGCCGCGGCGCAGGTCCTGTCCCGCCGTCGGCGGTCCGCTGCTTCGGTGACGCCCTGCTCCCGGTGCGGCCCGACGTGCCGAGCGGTACGCGCGACGTTGAGAGGCTTGAGCTGTGCGGCCATACGATCCCGAGTCCCTGCACATCTACGACACGACTTTGCGGGATGGCACGCAGCAGGAGGGCCTGTCGCTTTCCGTAGCCGACAAGCTCGCGGTCGCCCGCCATCTCGACGACCTCGGCGTCGGTTTCATCGAGGGTGGCTGGCCCGGCTCCAATCCGAAGGACGCCGAGTTCTTCCGGCGCGCCCAGACCGAGCTGAACCTGCGCGGTGCCAAGCTCGCCGCGTTCGGCTCGACCCGCCGGGCCAGCAGGGCCGCCGCCGACGACCCGCAGGTCGCCGCGCTGCGCGACGCGGGCACGCCCGTCGTCTGCCTGGTCGCGAAGTCCGACCGCCGGCACGTCGAACGGGCGCTGCGCACCACGCTCGCCGAGAACCTGGCGATGATCCGGGACACCGTGGAGCACCTGCGTGCCGAGGGCAAGCGGGTCTTCGTCGACGCCGAGCACTTCTTCGACGGCTACCGCGTCGACGAGGCGTACGGCCTGGAGGTCGTGCGGACCGCGGCCGAGGCCGGGGCTGAGGTGGTCGTCCTGTGCGACACCAACGGCGGGATGCTGCCCACCCAGATCGGTGACACCGTGCTGGCCGTGCTCGACGCATCTGGTGCACGCCTGGGCATCCACTGCCACGACGACTCCGGCTGCGCGGTGGCCAACAGCCTGGTCGCGGTCCAGGCCGGCGTCACGCACGTCCAGGGCGCGGCCAACGGCTACGGCGAGCGCTGCGGCAACGCGAACCTGTTCACCGTCGTCGCCGGCCTGGAGACGAAGCTCGCCACCCCGGTGCTGCCGCCCGGGCGGCTGCGCGAGCTGGTCCGGGTCTCGCACGCCATCGACGAGCTGACCAACTCGACGCCGGACACGCACCGGCCGTACGTCGGTGCCAGCGCCTTCGCCCACAAGGGCGGCCTGCACGCCAGCGCCGTCAAGATCGACCCTGACATGTACCAGCACATCGACCCGGCCCAGGTCGGCAACGACATGCGGATGCTGGTCTCGGAGCTCGCCGGCCGGGCCACCATCGAGCTCAAGGGCCGCGAGCTGGGCCTCGACCTGTCCGACGAGAAGGAGGCCCTCGGCCGCATCGTCGAGCTGGTGAAGGAGCGGGAGGCCACCGGCTTCGCCTACGAGGCGGCCGAGGCGAGCTTCGAGCTGCTGCTGCGCGACGAGGTCTACGGGCCGGAGCGCTACTTCACGCTGGACAGCTGGCGGGTGATCGTCGAGCAGCGCGCCGACGGCGAGGTCGTCAGCGAGGCCACCGTGAAGCTCGAGACCCGTGGTGAGCGGCACGTCTCCACCGCCGAGGGCAACGGACCGGTCAACGCGCTCGACAAGGCGCTGCGCGAGGCGCTGGCGAAGGCATACCCGGGTCTGAAGGCGGTCGACCTGACCGACTTCAAGGTGCGCATCCTGGACGGCCGGGAGGGCTCCGGCGCCGTCACCCGGGTACTCGTCGAGACCAGCGACGGCCAGACCCGCTGGGACACCATCGGCGTCGACGAGAACATCATCGCCGCCTCCTGGCAGGCACTGCAGGACGCCGTGACCTACGGCCTGCGCCGCCAGAACGAGGTGCCCGACCCGGACGCGACCTGATCCCGGCGGCGTAGATCGGTTCGAACGCCGGAGCCAGGGGGGTTACGGTCCGTCCGTCCGTGATAGCGGGGAGGCCGTGATGTTCGTGCAGGTGATCCAGGGCAGGGTGCCAGACCGGACCGCGATGCGGGCCCAGCACGAGAAGTGGGCCGAGCAGATCGGGGTGGACGTGCCCGGCTGGCTCGGCTCGACCGCCGGCATCACGGAGGACGACCGGTTCATCTGCCTGAGCCAGTTCAGCTCCGTCGAGGCCCTGGCCCGGCTGGCCGCGCGCAGTGACCAGCGGGAGTGGTGGGGGCACACCGAACGGCTCTTCCTCGGCCCGGTGGTCAGGTCGGAGTTCCTCGACGTCGCCGTGATGCTCGACGGCGGCACCGCCGACGCCGGCTTCGTGCAGATCATCCAGGGCCGGGCCGCCGACGCCGGGCGGCTGCACGCGCTGGAGAAGGAGCTGCTGCGTTACCTGCCGGACGGCCGCCCGGACATCGTCGGCGGTCTCGCCGCGACCGGGCCGGACGGCCGGTTCGTGCGGGCATTCTACTTCAGCTCCGAGGAGCTGGCCCGCGCCGGCGAGCACGGCGAGCAGCTGCCGGAGATCGAGGAGATCCTCTTCGACCTGCGCGCGCTCACCGGCGAGCCGACCTACCACGACCTGCGCCACCCGTGGTTCGCCTCGCCCCAGCGGCCTGGCCGGGATCGCGACGCGGGTTCCCGGCCGGCCGGCGCGACCCGGCCGGAGCCCGAGAAGGCGGGCTGGCAGCCGTGGAGCTCGGCCGGACAGCGGACGAGGAGCCCCCGCTGACGCGGCGGTGCTCTCAAGGGGGCTGGGGCCGCCGGAGGCGGCGGCCCCAGCCAGGCGCCCGAGAGCCCCGGCGGACTGGCTCAGTCCGCCGGGATCTCCTCCCACCACTGGCACCACCAGTCGCCGCCGACCAGAACCCGCAGCTTCGGGTGCCAGCAGTAGTTGATGTCCTTGTCGGTGTCGAGGTAGTACAGGCAGTTGTCGCACCGTTCGTCACCGTTCGGCTTGCCGCGCAGGATCGCGTCCTCCGCCAGGTGACCGAGCTTGACGCTCAGCTCCTCGTCGATCGGCTTGGGCTCCGGTGCGCCCACGTCGTAGACGGCCTCGGTCATGCCGCTCCTTCTGCTCCTAGATCCTGCGATCGGCCCCCGTCCGCCGGTCGCGTCCCTCTGGGCCGTCTGCCTCGACCTTGACCCTGTCGTCACGCGCCGTCGGAACTGTTCCAGATTCTCTGCTACCCGACCGCGGGTGCGGCAGCGGCCCGGCGCACGACCTGCTCACACTGAGCGCGCACGTTGGGAGGGCGCTCCAGGCGCCCGACAGGCAAGGGGCCGGCGGGCGCTCCGCGCCCGTTCCGGCCCCTTGCCATACGGTCGCTGCGTGCGTATCGCGAGGTTTACAGACGGTTCGGAGCCGGCCTTCGGGGTCGTCGAGGGCTCGGTCGAACGCGGCGAGGCAACGGTCGCCGCCCTGACTCCGCACCCGTTCGGCCCCTTCCAGTTCACCGGGGCCCGCCGGCCGCTCGGCGAGGTGCGGCTGCTGGCGCCGGTGCTGCCCAGCAAGGTGCTGGCCGTGGGGAAGAACTACGCCGGCCACGTCCGGGAGATGGGCGGCGACGCCCCGCCGGAGCGGCCGATCCTCTTCCTCAAGCCGTCCACCTCGGTCGTCGGCCCTGGCGACCCGATCGTCCACCCTGACCCGACCAGCCGGATGGACTACGAGGGCGAGCTGGCCATCGTCATCGGCCGCCTGTGCCGGGATGTCCCCGAAGAGCGCGCCATGTCGGTCGTCCTGGGCTTCACCTGCGCGAACGACGTCACGATGCGCGAGCAGCAGGCCAGCGACGGCCAGTGGACCCGGGCCAAGGGCCACGACAGCCACTGCCCGCTCGGGCCGTGGATCGAGACCGACCTTGACGCGGGTGGCGTCGCTCTGCGCACCACGCTCGACGGTGAGGTCCGCCAGAGCTCGACCACGGCGCATCTCATCCACGGCATCCCGAAGCTCATCGCCTACATGTCGTCGGCGATGACCCTGCTGCCCGGCGACGTGCTGCTCACCGGCACCCCGGCCGGCGTCGGCCCGATGCGCCCGGGCCAGACCGTCGCCGTGACCGTCGACGGCGTCGGCACGCTGACGAACCCGGTCACGGCCCGCTGATTCCGGACGCAGGCTCGGGCCGGTGGCCGCGTTCTCGCCGCGCTGACGGCGTAACCCTGTGATGACAGCATCCCGGGCGGGTACCTGCCCCTCGGGATGCTGTACAGTGGGCAACGCCCGAGAGGGCGTCGATGGGGTATGGGGTAATTGGCAGCCCAACGGATTCTGGTTCCGTTAGTCTAGGTTCGAGTCCTGGTACCCCAGCGAGCTGCCTGTTCGCTGGCCTTCGGCCGGCTTCCCGGGGGTTTTGATTTCTGCCCGGGGGGGCGACCCCCGGACCCCGGTGTCGCGCTTCGCGCGACCTGGATGGCTGTACGGGATTGCGGTTGTGGCGGCCAGGTCTTCCTGCTGGCTGGCCGCCGATCGTGGATGTCGTGTATGGTACGAAGCGCGTCGGGTTGGGTGACTGGCCGGAGGTCGCTGGGATAGCGGTAGGACAATTCAAGATTTTGGAAGTTCCTGGCCCCGTCGTCTAGCGGCCTAGGACGCCGCCCTCTCAAGGCGGTAGCGCCGGTTCGAATCCGGTCGGGGCTACGCACAATCATTAGCACCCTCTTCGGAGGGTGCTTTTTTGTGTCATCCGACGCTGATTTCGCGCCCCGGCGCGGCTGTGGGGACGCCGCGGCTGGCGTCCCCACAGGAGAGGCGACTAGCGAACGACGGAGAGGCGGGGGAGCGACGCGGGGTGACGGGCCATGGCGCAGGCGCGGCAGTGGCACGAGGCCGGGCCGCCGTGGCCGTGGATCTCGTCAACCTCGATGGCGGCCGTGGCGAAGGTCACCAGGCGCAGGTGCCCACGGGCCACCACCACCGGGGACTCGGCCAGGGCCGGCAGCGCGACCGGCACGGGCGCGGCCTCGACGGCCGGGCACGGGGCGATCGCGGGAGCGGGGTGGGACGACAGCCGTGCCGGGACCGACGCGAGGGTCAGAGCGACTTGGGGCACAGTGTCCTCCTCGTGGGGCAACGACCTTGGCGGTGCGGAGCTCGTGGTGCGGCTGGACCTATCCCACCGGCTCGGGCCGGGCTGGTGGCCCGGACGTCGCCCGGCTGACTCAGATGCGCCTGCCGGACCGGTGCGAGCGAGGCTTCCCTTGGGTGCCGCCGCGGACCACACTGTCTCGGTGGTCGCGTTTCGGCGCCATCCTCCGTCCAGCCCGTTCCGTACTGGTCCTCTGTGGCTAGTCAAAGGTGGGCACTGGCGTCATCCGACACCACCCTTGACAACCATGGCGGGTTCGGGTGGTCCCGGTAGAAACTTGCGCGGATGTCCGCCGCCGGTCCCCCCTTCGGAGAGCGGGCGCGTCGCCGTCATGAACGCGCGCGCGCCGCGCGGACCCGGCACGTCACCGGGCACCCCCGGCGGTCCGCCACCGACCGGCGTCCGCCGGACCCGACGAGCCAGGTCGTCGGCGGGAGCCGGGCCGGCCGGGCGAGTGGCTGGATCTCCGGCCTCGTCCCGCACGGGCACCGGCTCACCCTCGAGGACTGGAACGCACGCCACCGGCTGCTGAAGTGGATCCTGGCGCTGCACCTGCCGGTCATCGTCGGCTACGCCCAGCTGCACCACTTCGACACCATGCACGGCGTCGTGGCCGCGAGCCCGTCGATCCTGCTGTTCGGCACCGCGGCGCTGCCCGGCCTGCGACGGGTGCGGGCGCTGGCGGCGAGCCTCGGGCTGCTGTGCTGCTCGGTCGTGTTCGTCCACCTGTCGGACGGCCTCGGCCCGATGTACTTCCACTTCTTCGTCGTCGTCGCGCTGATCGCCCTGTACGAGGACTGGTCGGTCTACGCGCTGGCGATCGGGTTCGTGTTCGTCGCGAACCTGGCGATGCGCTACCTGGTCAGCCCGGGGGCGCTGACCGACTACGCCCGGCACAGCGCGCTGATGCTGGCCGCGATGCACGCCGCCTTCATCGTGGCCCTTGCCGGCGCCCAGGTGGTCTTCTGGCGGTACAACCAGCAGGAGCGCAGCAGAACCGAGCGCTACCGCCACCAGCTCTATGAGGGCCAGCAGAGCCTCATGGCGCGGCTGGAGGAGACCGACCGGATCCGCACCGACCTGGTCGCCACCGTCTCGCACGAGTTCCGCACCCCGCTCGCCGGCATCCGGGGCAACCTGCTGACGCTGCGCCGCCGCCGCCACCGGATGTCCGATGCCCAGGTGGACGACATGCTCGACCTGGCGCTCGGCTCGTCGGAGCGGCTGTCCCGGCTGCTGGAGAACATGCTCACGGCGGCGACGGCCACCGGCATCGACGACACGACGGTCTCCGACCTGCCCGAGGTGGTCTACGAGGCCCTCGGGAGCCTGCGCAACGCCGCCCTCGTCAACGCCGTGTCCGTCGACCTGCCGGACCATCTGCCGGTCCGGATGTCGCGGGAGGCGCTGCACCAGGTCGTCGCGAACCTGGTCGACAACGCGCTGGTGCACTCCTGGCCGGGCGCGCCGGTGCGGCTGATCGCCGGCCGGGTCGGCGACGAGGTGGTGCTGCGGGTGCGCAACCCGGGGCCGGACCTCGACAAGGAGACGATCGCCCGGCTGTTCGAGCCGTTCACCCAGCGGGACGGCTCGGCGACCAGGCCCACCGACGGGGCCGGGATGGGCCTCTATGTGGTGCGCCGGCTGGTCGAGGTGCACGGTGGCCGGCTGCGGATGACGTCGGATGGCGGCGAGATCAACGTCGAGGTCGACATGTGGGCGGCCGAGCTGCCGCTGCCGACCGCCGACCCGACCATGCTGCCGCGGCTGCCCGACCTGCCGCGGCTGCGGGCCGAGGGCCTGGTCGAGCGGGAGCCCTTCATCCCCGCCCCGAGCAGCCCGCCGCTGGCCGTCCGCCGGCCTCGCTGGGACCAGCCCGGCCGCGGCTACCCCAACGCCGACCAGGCCGACCTGACCGGCCTCGGGGGCTCTGGCCTCGGGGGAGCCGGCCTGGGCGGCCCGCATGGCCGCGCCTCCGCCTGGCCGGCCGACGGCCTCCCGCTCGACCGCTCCGGCTGACACCGGCCCTGACCGTCGGCGCTGGGCGCCTCGCCAAGCCGCGGCCGCGCTGTCCCTCGGCCCTGTTATCCCTCGGTACCGGCGCCAGGCAGGCTGGGCTCGTCCTCCTTGCGGGCCACGACGCGGTAGACGTTCGCCCGCCGGCCGGTGCGGAGGTAGGGGAGCACCATCGCGTCCGCGAGGACGGCGAGCGGGAACAGCGGCCCCGTCGCGGCCAGCGCACCGACCCGCCGGGCCCGCCGCCAGGCGGTGGCCTCGTACGGCAGCCAGGGCAGAGCAGGCTTCGGCTGCAGCTTCTGGGTCAGGTAGTAGATCGCGCTGGTCGTGTCGCCGAAGAGGTGCGTCGGCCGAACTCCACCTTCACGGTGCACAGACCGCGCTCGGCCAGCGCCTTGACGAGCTCGTCCGGCGAGATGAGGTGAAGGTGCTGGGGCGGGCACAGGCCGACCAGGGCGTCGCCCGACAGCCGGACGCCTGTGGCGACGAGGAAGGCATGCGACGTGGCCACGGCCTCGGTGTTCGGAGCGGTCCGGTCCGGTCCATGGAGGCGCCTGCGCAGCCGGGCGCCGTTCGCTCAGACCAGAGCTCCCGTCGTGATCGCGAACCAGCCGCGCACGAGATCCTCCTCCTGAGGCTTCCTGTCACGGTTGGTGCCTGAACGCCGAACGCCCGTCCCGGGAGCCCGGGACGGGCGTTCGGTCGTGCCCCGGCCTTCCGGGGCGGTTAGCTGCTGGGCGCCGTCGGGGACTCCGGGGGCGGACTGGCGCAGGTGTAGTCGATGGTGACGAAGCTGCCCTTGAGCTGCCGGCCGCCGGTCGGGCTCTGCGAGGTGACGGCGTTGTAGCCGGTGGCGCTGCAGTCCCACGGGCCGCCGAGGTAGACCTGGAAGCCCTTGCCCTCCAAGGCCGACTTTGCGGCGGGCGGGTTCATGCCGACCACGTTCGGCACCGTCGGGCACTCGCCCGCGGTCGTGCCGGAGATCGCGCTCGCCTTGTCCGCCTTGGTGCCGGCCGCCGGGCTCTGGCTCAGCACCTGGCCGACCGAGACGCTCGGGTCCGCGCACTTCGCGGTCCATGACGGCGTGCTGGTGAACCCCGCGTCGGCGAAGGCCTCGTTCGCGGCGTTCTGGTCCTCACCGACGACGTTGGGAACGGTCGCGGTGGACGGCGTGGCCGGCGTCGTCGTGGCGGGCGGCGCGTTGCCCGTGCTGCTCCCGTCGGAAGGGCTCTGGCCCGTGGTCTGGGTCGGCCCGGGCTTGACGGTGACCATCTTGCCGCCGATGAGCGTCGTGTACGCGGCGGTCGCCGTCGGGTCGACGAGGTTGCCGGAGCCGTCGATGTACGGCGTGGGGTTCGTGGTGACACCCCGGGAGCCGTTGGTCAGGGCGGTGTTGATGCCCGAGGACGACGGCGAGTTGCTGCCGGAGGAGGCCAGAGCCCAGCCACCGGCCGCGGCGATGAGGGCCACGACGAGGCCGGCGCCGGCGGCGATCCGCAGCCGCTGCCGGTTGTCGCGGGCGGGCGGCCGGCCGCCGGCGGCCGGCGCCGGCTGCTTGTTGGCCGGGATCGCCGAGATGATCGTGTTGCGGTTCGACCGGACCGCGCCGGCCCGGCTCGGGACCCGGACGGGCCCGCCGTCGGTCGGGGGGTCGTCGTAGTCGTCCTCGTCCTCCCAGCCGCGGGGGCCACCGGCCGTCGGGCCGAGCCGGGTCGCGTCGTCGTCCCAGCCGCCGCGAGGCCCACTCGGGCCGCCGGCCGCCGGGCCGAGCCGGGTGGCGGCGCCGTCGTCCCAGTGACCACCCTGCGGACCGCTCTGGTCGGCGATGGGAACCATGCCGGTCGCGGCGTCGTCGTCCCAGTCGTCATAGCCGCCCGGCCCGTAGCCGCCGCCGGGGCCGTAGCCACCACCGCCGGGGCCGGCGTTGGCCGCCTTCGTCGTGCTGATGGCACCGACGCCGGCCAGGGGCTGGGCACCGGCGCGGGTTCCCACGGCGGTGTCGTCGGTCGGGGCGCCGTCCTTCGCCCGCGGCTTGGCGCTGGCGCGCTCCCAGGTGTCCTCGTCGCGCGGTTCGCGCTGGCGCAGGTCACCGGACCGGGCCAGCGCGCTCTCCAGGGCGCGCGCCGCCTCGGCCGCGCTCGGCGGGCGGCGGGCGGGCGTCTTCTCCAGCATCGAGGACAGCACGTCCCACACGGGCCGGGGCACGCCCTTGATGGGCATCGGCACCTGCTCGAGGTGAGCGCGCAGCATGTCGGTGGGGCTCGCCTCGTCGAACGGCGGCGCGCCGGCGAGCATCTCGTACAGGACGATGCCGGCCGAGTAGATGTCCACCGACGGGGTCGGCTGGCCACCGGTGCCGAGCTCGGGCGCCATGTAGAGCGGCGTGCCGATCGGCCCGGTGGGCTGGGCCCGGCCACGCGAGAGGGTGTCCACCATCCGGGCGATGCCGAAGTCGGTCAGCCGGACGGCGGGCCCGTTGCCGCTGCGCTCGTCAAGCAGGACGTTCTCCGGCTTGACGTCACGGTGTACGACGCCCGCGCCGTGCACGGTGTCGAGCGCCCACAGGACATGGGTGATGATCTGTACGGCCTGCTCGACGGGCAGCGGCGCGGACTGCCGCAGGTACTCGCGCAGGTCGGTGCCGTCGACGAGCTCCATCACGATCGCGAGCACGTCGCGCTCGTTGACCAGGTCGAGGACGCGGACCAGCTCCGGGCTGTTGATGTCGTAGAGGATCTGCCACTCACGCAAGAACCTGTCGACGACGACACGGTCGTCGGCGAACTCCGGGCGCAGCATCTTGACCGCTACGTCAGAGTTGTCGTCGCGGCGGGTGGCCCGCCACACTTCGCCAGTGGTGCCCTGCCCGAGCAACTCGTGCAGGACATACCGCGAGCCGAGTGTGCGCACTGAACCGACTCCCCCTCTTCACGCCACCCCGGGGGAGGCGGGTAATGGCCACGACGGCGACACCGCGGCGGGGTGCGCGGCCAGCCCTGTCACGATCATTCCCGGGCCACCAGCCCGACCCCCCGAACAGTGGCCCGTGCGGTCCACCGCGGCCTACGGGTGCCCCCTACCGCCCGGCGACCGCCTCTGCGACCCGTATCGGGACTACCGGGTATCGCCAAGACCGACACATAAAGGCTACGCTTTCGCGTCCGCCGATAGTCCGTCGGGGGTAGTCCCAGGTGTTGCAGATGTGCCGCCGGTGACCCTTTCCGTAGCGCGAGGGTTGTTCGTCGCGGCGTATCCGGCAATGGCCGACAGCCGGTCGGCGGCCGTGGCGACGGTGACGCCGAAAAGCTCGCCGGGGGAGCGGGTGAGCCGTCCGTCGGGGCCAGACATCGACAGCGCGGCGACCACGCAGCCGGCCGCGTCGCGTACCGGCGCCGACACCGAGGCGAGGCCCGCCTCCCGCTCGCCGGCGCTCTGCGCCCATCCTCTGGCCCTCACCTGCGCCAGAACATCCTCGTCAAAGGCCCGCTCGGCGGGAGGGCGCACGCCGGACTGCCCGGGCATCCCGGCGCCGGCTCGACCGCCGGGCGCGGTCTCGTCGGGAGCCGCGAACGCGAGCAGGACCTGGGCGCCCGAGCCGGCCGTCATCGGCAGGATCGCGCCGACCGGCACCGTGTCCCGTAGGCCGCTGTCGTGCTCGGAGGCCGCGACGCAGACGCGCTGGGCGCCCCGGCGGACGTAGAGCTGCGTGCTCTCCCCGGTGCTGTCCCGTAGCTCGGCGAGCACCTCGGGCGCGGCCTGCAGCAGCCGCCAGGGCAGCGGCCACAGCGCGGCGACCGCCGAGCCGGCGGCGAGCCGGGGCCCGGCGACGAACCGCCCGGCGCTGTCGCGGGCGACCAGCCGGTGCGTCTCCAGGGCCACGGCCAGCCGGTGCGCCGTCGCCCGGGAGAGCCGGGTGCGGGCGACCAGCTCGCCCAGGGAAACCGGGCCCTCCTCGACGGCCGCGAGCACGAGTGCCGCCTTGTCCAGCACGCCGACACCGCTGCTCGCCCCGGCGGCGTCCAGGCCGGGCGAGGGGTTACGCTGTTCCATACGTTGATACTGCCATCTCAGCTCCTGAGATGTGTCCTGCGATGCGGCTTGAGATGCGTCTCTGTTGAGACGCACGACGTCCACGACCGGGTGCATGGCCGCGAGCCGCCCTTCCAGGGTGCGGCCCACGGCGCGCTCGGCGGGCTGAGGGTGGCGGGTCACACGACCGGAGAACTACCACAGGGAGGAGTGGCGCGATGACCCTGAAAGGCCAGGGGCGCACACTCGCGGAGAAGGTGTGGGACGCGCATGTAGTGCGCCGTGCCGACGGCGAGCCGGATCTGCTCTACATCGACCTGCACCTGGTGCACGAGGTCACCTCGCCGCAGGCGTTCGAGGCGCTGCGGCTGGCCGGCCGGTCGGTACGCCGGCCGGACCTGACGATCGCGACCGAGGACCACAACGTCCCGACCACCGACACCCTGCTGCCGATCGCGGACCCGGTCTCGCGCGCTCAGGTCGAGGCGCTGCGCAAGAACTGCGCCGACTTCGGCGTCCGCCTGCACCCGATGAACGACCCGGGCCAGGGCATCGTGCACGTGGTCGGTCCGCAGCTGGGCCTGACCCAGCCGGGCATGACCGTCGTCTGCGGCGACAGCCACACGGCCACCCACGGTGCCTTCGGCGCACTGGCCTTCGGCATCGGCACCAGCCAGGTCGAGCACGTTCTGGCCACCCAGACCCTGCCGCAGGCCCGGCCGAAGACGATGGCGATCACCGTCGACGGCGCGCTGCCTGACGGCGTCACCGCCAAGGACCTGATCCTCGCGGTGATCGCCCAGATCGGCACCGGCGGCGGCCAGGGCTACATCCTGGAGTACCGGGGCGAGGCTGTCCGGGCGCTGTCGATGGAAGGCCGCATGACGGTCTGCAACATGTCCATCGAGGCGGGCGCCCGGGCCGGCATGATCGCGCCCGACGAGACCACGTTCGAGTTCCTGAAGGGCCGTCCGCACGCGCCGGCGGGGCACGGCCGAGACACAGACTGGGACGCGGCGGTCGCCTACTGGAGGACGCTGGCGACCGACGAGGACGCCGTCTTCGACCGCGAGGTGGTCATCGACGCGGCGAGCCTGAGCCCGTTCGTCACCTGGGGCACCAACCCGGGCCAGGGCTCCCCGCTGTCGGCCGCCGTGCCGGACCCGGCGTCGTTCGCCGACGCGGGCGAGCGCGCGGCCGCCGAACGGGCGCTGGCCTACATGGGCCTGACGGCCGGTACCCCGCTGCGCGACGTCACCGTCGACACGGTGTTCATCGGCTCCTGCACCAACGGCCGGCTGTCCGACCTGCGGGCCGCGGCCGACATCCTGCGCGGCCGGTCCGTGGCCGACGGGGTGCGGGTGCTCGTCGTGCCCGGGTCCATGCAGGTCAAGGCGGACGCCGAGGCCGAGGGCCTCGACGAGGTGTTCCGGGCCGCCGGGGCCGAGTGGCGCAGCGCCGGCTGCTCGATGTGCCTCGGGATGAACCCGGACACGCTCAAGCCGGGGGAGCGCAGCGCGTCCACGTCGAACCGCAACTTCGAGGGGCGCCAGGGCCAGGGCGGCCGTACCCACCTGGTCTCCCCGCAGGTCGCCGCCGCGACCGCGCTCATCGGCCGTCTCGCCGCGCCCGCGGACCTCTGAGACCGCGCCCCGACCGCTACCCAGCTTCAACCGAAGGGAGAGCGCCCGATGGAGGCGTTCACCACGCACACCGGTCGGGCGGTGCCGCTGCGGCGCAGCGACGTCGACACCGACCAGATCATCCCCAGCGACTGGCTCAAGCGGATCGAGCGGACCGGCTTCGGCGCCGGGCTGTTCAGCGAGTGGCGCCGGGACCCGTCGTTCGTGCTGAACGCCCCGGCCCACGCCGGTGCCACGATCCTGCTGGCCGGCCCGAACTTCGGCTCGGGCTCGTCCCGGGAGCACGCCGTCTGGGCGCTGCAGGACTATGGCTTCCGGGCCGTCATCGCGCCGAAGTTCGCCGACATCTTCCGGGGCAACTCCCTCGGCAACGGCCTGCTGACGGTCGTCCTGCCGGTCGAGGACGTCGAGACGCTGCTGGCCGCCGTCGAGGCGGACCCGGCGGTCGAGATCACCGTCGACCTGGGTGCCCGTGAGGTGCGCGGCGCCGGCCTGGTCGCGCCGTTCGAGCTCGACGACTTCACCCGCTGGCGCCTGATGGAGGGCCTCGACGACGTCGGCCTCACCCTGCGGCACGCCGACCTGATCACCACCTTCGAGGCCAGCCGCCCGTCGCTCCTGCCGACGACGGCCCAGCCGGCCTGACGAGGTTCGGCCCGCCAGCAGGCACGCCTGCTTCGGCCGGAAACCGCGGCCCGTTACGGGCCGCGGTCCCCGGCCGATCGCGTCTCGGGACTCCCCGGGAAGCGGCGTTCGTCCGGACCGCCGAGTCGCCCGATGGTTGGGGGCGGTGGACCGGCTGGCTCGAGTGGGCCGGCGGGTGCCCGGATGTTCTTCGCGACAGACGGCGGGGGCTGTGGTCCGATTGCCCCCGCCGTCATTGCCTAGCGCTGCGCGCTCGGTGGCGAACCTGGCCGTATCGGTGACATCGCTTGGCGACCAAACGGTGACAGAACGTCCGAAACGAGCCTGAAATTGGCGAGATGATTGCGCCGATCGTGGTGGGCTGAGTGCTCTCACCGGAGGACTGCGATCCGGTTGCCGATTGTCCCGAACCCGCTGACGTGCGGGTTTGTGTGACGCGACACGCTTCCGGGAATTGCCCTCGGCAGTAGAGATGCCTACGGTGCAGCGCAGTGCGATGCCCGATCTGCTCCACCCCCGCAGTCGCGGGGGTGTCCCGGAGGTTGTTGTGAACAAGTCCCAATTGGTTGACCGCATTGCCCAGCAGATCGAGGGTGGACGGTCCAACGCGACCAAGGCCGTGGACGCGGTCTTCCACGCGATCCAGGAAGCCGTCTCCGCCGGCGAGAAGGTGACGATCACCGGTTTCGGCGTCTTCGAGCGCGTCGAGCGCGCCGAGCGGACCGGGCGCAACCCGGCGACGGGCGAGCCGGTGCACGTCCCCGCCTCCGTCGTCCCGAAGTTCCGCCCCGGCTCGGAGTTCAAGTCGAGCGTCTCCTCGAACGGCTAGGGCGAATCGGCCGGAACCGGCGCTGGCGCGCCTGCGGCCGATTCGCCTTCGGGCGCTGAGCCCCCTCCCAACCTGGTTCGGTGCTCGTCTGGAGGCTGGTCGCCAGGCGAGCACAGTGGTGGGGATCGTGGCTGGTCGCGTTGACCGGTCGCGTGTCCTTGGCTGGGTTGCGCAGCTTGGTTGCCGAAGCCGTCGAGGTCGGCGCTGGCGTGCCCGCGCTGACCTCCCAGAGTGACCCCGCTGGCAGGTAGGGACCCTGGCTTCGCCTCGGTGCCCTGCCTGATCGGCGGAGTCGATCTGAGAGGTCAGCGCGGCTAGGCGCGGTTCTGGGCCCAGGCGGACAGGTCGCCCTGGTAGTCCGACAGGCGGGTGTCGTCGGGGCCGGTGATGCGCCGCTCCCAGCGGCCGCTGGGCTGCAGGTCCCAGGCCGACACGTCGGCCGAGAAGGCGTGGTCCAGCAGCCGGCGCAGAGCGGCCCGGTTGTCGTCCTGGGTGACCCGGACGAGTGCCTCCACTCGGCGGTCCAGGTTGCGGTGCATCATGTCGGCGCTGCCAATCCACACCTCGTCCAGCGCCGAGAACTCGAACACCCGGCTGTGCTCCAGGTAGCGGCCGAGTACCGAGCGGACCAGCACCGACTCGGACAGGTTCGGGACACCGGGGCGCAGCGCGCAGATGCCCCGCACCAGGCAGCGGATCGCCACCCCGTCCCTGGACGCGTGGTAGAGCGCGTCGATGATCTGCTCGTCGACCAGGCTGTTCACCTTGATCCGGATACCGGCCAGCTCGCCGGACCGCGCGGCCGCCGCCTCCTTCTCGATCCGCTCGATGAGGCCGTCGCGCATGTGCTGCGGGGCGACCAGGAGTGACCGGTAGACGGTCTGGCGGCTGTAGCCGGTGAGCACGTTGAACAGGTCGGTGAGGTCCGCGCCGACGCTGGGCTCGGCGGTCAGCAGGCCGACGTCCTCGTAGAGCCGGGCGGTCTTCGGGTTGTAGTTCCCGGTGCCGACGTGGCAGTAGCGGCGCAGCCCGTCGTCGTCCTGGCGCACCACCAGCGCGGTCTTGGTGTGCGTCTTCAGCCCGATCAGGCCGTAGACGACATGGCAGCCGGCCCGCTCCAGCTCGCGCGCCCAGCGGATGTTGGCGCTCTCGTCGAATCTGGCCTTGATCTCGACGAGCACGACGACCTGCTTGCCGGCCTCGGCCGCCGCGATCAGCGCGTCGACGATCGGCGAGTCGCCGGACGTGCGGTAGAGCGTCTGCTTGATCGCGAGCACGTGCGGATCGGCCGCGGCCTGCTCGATGAAGCGCTGCACGGACGTGGTGAACGAGTCGTAGGGGTGGTGCACGAGGACGTCCCGCTCGCGCAGCACCGCGAAGAAGTCCGCGGGCTCGCCGGAGTCGGTGACCAGGCTCGGGTGGGTCACCGGGACGCGCGGCGGGTACTTGAACTCCGGCCGGTCCAGGTCGAACAGCGCCCACAGCACGGAGAGGTCGAGCAGCCCGCGCAGCCGGTGCACGTCGCGCGGGGAGACCTCCAGCTCGCGGCTGAGCATCCGCAGCAGGCCCTCGTCGATGTCCGCGTCCACCTCCAGTCGCACGGCCGGGCCGAACCGGCGACGGGCGAGCTCCCGCTCCAGCGCCTGCAGCAGGTCCTCGGCCTCGTCCTCCTCGACCTCCAGGTCGGCGTTGCGGGTCACCCGGAACAGGTGCGAGTCGACCACCTCCATGCCGGGGAACAGCTGGGAGAGATGGGCGGCGATCACCTCCTCCAGCGGCACGAAGCACGCGTGCCGGTCCGCCTCGGCGCCCTCCCCGGCCGGCTCCTGGCCGATCGGATGCTCGCCGGGCAGGTCGACCCGGATCAGCCGCGGCACGTTCTGCGGGACCTTGACCCGGGCGAACCGCTCGATGTCGTCTCCCGGGTCGCGCACGGTCACCGCGAGGTTGAGCGACAGGCCGCTGATGTACGGGAACGGGTGCGCCGGGTCGACCGCGAGCGGCGTCAGGACCGGGAAGATCTGCTCGTGGAAGTACTGGTGCAGCCGGTGCTGCTGGCCGGTGGTGAGCTGGTGCCAGTAGCGGATGCTGATGCCGGCGTGCTCCAGCGACGGCACCACCTCGTCGGTGAAGCACCGGGCCGCCCGGTCGGTGAGCTCGGCGGTCTTCTGGCTGATCAGTTCGAGCTGCGCCCGCGGGGTCAGGCCGTCGACGGACCGCACCGCAAGCCCCGTCGCCTCCCGGCGCATCAGGCCCGCGACGCGGACCATGTAGAACTCGTCGAGGTTGCTGGCGAAGATCGCGAGGAACTTGGCCCGCTCCAGCAGCGGCGTGCTGACATCCTCGGCGAGGGCCAGCACCCGGGCGTTGAAGTCCAGCCAGGACGTCTCGCGGTTGATGAACCGGTCAGGCGGCAGATCGGACGGAAGCGGTGGCCGCGGCGCCTCCAACGGCTCGAGGAGCGCGCTTCGCGGCTTGCGTTGGGGCTGCTGCTCGGATCTCGTCACCACCAGCTCGGCCATGCAGCGATGGTGCCAGCCTGAGGTGAACGCGGCAGCCTATCCCGATGACCGGTAGCGGTCGTCACGCTTTTCAGGTCTTTCCGCCCATGTCGCCCGCGCGGCCAGGGCTGTGACCGGGCCGCGAGCCAGCGGCGCGAGAGCCAGCCCGGGCACGGGCCGTCGAGCCCACGGGCGAGCCGAGCCGGCCGCCGGTACGGGCGGGGGCCAGTTGCTGGACGGTGGCGATAAGGTCCGTTAACGCATGGGAAACACCGCTGGCGGACCATCGATTCTGGCGGGCTGCCCGCGCGGCCGGATCTCTCCTCCTCTCGGAAGGCCGGCGTCGCCTGACCCTGTCAGTGGCGGGCCGCCGGCCGCGCCAGCGGGTCCGACGTCGACCGAAGGGACTGGTGCGTAGCCGTGCAGGATCTGCTGCCCCGGCCGCGCCCAGCCCTTGCGACCGCCGCCCCGCCGACCGCCGGCGCGGCCTCCGCCCCAGCGGCCGCGATCTGGGGCGCCGAGCCGCTGGCCGTCGACGAGGCGCGGCTCGCGGCCGCGAGCCTGGTGACCTACCGCATTCGCCAGCGGCTGCGCTACACCTACGACGGACCGGCCCGCGACCTCGTGCACCGGCTGGTCGTGCTGCCACCGAACCGGCATGGTGACCAGATCTCCCGGCACGGGGAGCTCACGGTCTCGGCGCCGGCGGCCCGGGTCAGCTGGGAGCGCGGGCCCGACGGGCTGCGGGCCGCGACCGTCACGCTCGACGAGGTGCCCGGCCTGCTCGACTTCGAGGCCGCGGCGATCGTCGAGCGCGGTCCGGCGGTCACCTGGCCCGCGCTGCCGGCGAGTGCCCTGACCGGTCGGCGGCTGCTGGCGGCGACGGCGCTCACCGCGCCGGACGAGACGTTGCTCGCCGTCGCCAGCCGGCTCACCGGCCCGGACCCGCTGACGACCGCGCGCCGGTGCTGCGCCTGGGTGTTCGAGAACATCGCCTACCGGCCTGGCTCGACCACCGTCGGGACGACGGCCGCGCAGGCGGTGGCCGGTCGCGCCGGCGTCTGCCAGGACCAGGCCCACGTGATGATCGCGCTGTGTCGGGCAGCCGGCCTGCCGGCCCGGTACGTGCTGGGGCACCTGGTCGGCGACGGGGAGTCGCATGCCTGGGTCGAGGTGGTGCTTCCCGACGGCTGGGCGCCGCCCGCGCCCGGCCGGTCCCGTGGCCTCGGCGGCCCTGGCGCGCTCGGTGGCGCAGGCGCCGCGGCGGTCGCGCTGGACCCGTGCCACAACCGACTCGCCGACCGGCGGTACGTGACGATCGCCACCGGCCGGGACTACCACGACGTCATGCCGACCTCGGGCGTGTACCGGGGCCGCGGCCGCGGCCTGCTCGTCGCCGGCCAGCGCGTCGAGATCGTCAGCCTCGACGGCTAGCCCGCCGCGACACGCCGGGGGCGGCCCGCGACATGCCGGCCCGACGATCTGGGTCATGCCGGCCTGGCAAGGCGGGGCGGGATTGGCTGGCTGATCGTCACTTCGGCGACTGGTTGCGATTCATTCGTTACCCGATACGGTGCGCAGTGACGATACAGATACGGTGCGTGTCGACAGTTGATGGCCCGGATGCACGATCGGCATCGCCGTCGCCGCGCACCGCTGCCCTGGTAGGCGGGCAGGCACCCGACCGGTGACCGCTGGCACCGCCGTGTGTGGCGGCGCGGCAGGCGGGCCGGTCACCGCCGGCCGGCGGTGACCGGCCGGTCGACGGGTGCGGGATGAGAGGGGCGGCTCAGGCCGTGACACACATCGATGCCGTGGACCCTGCCGCGGTGGCGGCGGTCTCGCTGGGCTCGGTCATGCCATCGGGGCCGGCGGCCGCAGTGTCGTTGGGGGCGAGGATGACCGGGGCACTCGGTGCCGACCTGCCCCTGGCCGCCCCGGCGGCGCCGCTGTTCCGCGCCGGTGGCCTGCGTCCGGCCGCGCCCTCCGCGCTGCCCGCGGCGGTCGGGCTGCCCTCGGCGGTGCCGCTGCCGGTGCCCTCGACGCCGGCCCGGTCGGCCGCCCTGGTGCCGCTCGTCGCCGCGCTCGTCGCCGGGATGGCCCAGCTCCTGACCGACGACAGTGGGGTGACGGTCGTCGAGGCCGGCGCCACCGGCGCCGGTGGCGCGGCGACCGCGGTCGCCGGCTGGTCGCTGTGGCGGGCCTCCGGGAGCGAGCGGGTCCGGCTCGGCCGCCTGATGCTGGTGCTGGCTGGCTGGACCCTCACCCAGCTGGCCCGCGTCGGGCTGGGCCCGGCGCCGACGGTGGCGTCGGCACGCCTGGCCGTGGCGGCCGGCGCGCTGGCCGCGCCGCTGCTGGCCGCGCTGGCGCTGGCCACCGTTGCGCGTTCCACCCCGCTCACCGTGGATCTGGGCGCCCTCAGTGGCCTCAGCGGGACCGGGCTGGGCGGCGAGGCGGGCGTAGTCCTCGCCCGGCGCCGCCACGGCGTCAACGGCCCGCGCGAACGAGGCAGGACCTCGGTCGTCACCCGGGCCGCCACCGCGGCGGTGGCCGGGGCGCCGCTCGCGGTGGGCGACGGCCGCAGCCTCGAGGCCCGGCTCGCGGCGTCCCTCGCGACGGCCAGCCGCCAGGGCTGGGACGTCGCCGGCTTCGATGTGCACTACCAGCCGATCGTGCGCCTCAGTGACGGCGCGGTCGTGGCGCTGGAGGCGCTCGCCCGCTGGACCGAACCGGGCCGCGGGCCGGTGCCGCCGCTGACCTTCGTCGCGGCGGCCGAGGACGGCGGGCTGGTGACGGCGCTCGACGAGTTCGTGCTCGGCCGGGCCTGCGCCGAGGTGGCCGCCGGCATGCCCGGTGTGGCGGGCGAGGGGGCCCCGCGGCTGCACGTCAACGTCTCCGCCAGCCGGCTGTCCGATCCGGCGCTCCTGGACGCGTTCCGCCGGGCGCTCGGCGTCAGCGGGCTGGACCCGAGCCGGCTGGTCATCGAGATCACCGAGACGGCCCGGATCCGCGACCTCGCCGCGGCCGCCCGGGTGCTGGAGGCGGTCCGCGCGCTCGGGCCGTCGGTCGCGATGGACGACGTCGGCGCCGGTCACACCACCCTGGCGGCGTTGCACCAGCTACCGGTCAACATCGTCAAACTGGACCGCGGCCTGATCGAGAACCCGCTCGGGCCGGGCCGCGCGGCCCGGCTCGGCCGGTCGGTGATCACCGTGGCGCGGTCACTGGGAGCCGTGGTGGTCGCCGAGGGGATCGAGCGGCGGGCCCAGCGAGCCGACCTGGCCCTTCTGGGCTGCGAGCTGGGGCAGGGCTACCTGTTCGCCCGTCCGGCCCCGCTGGCCGCCCTGAGCCCGCTGCTGCGCCCAACCGTGCTGGCGCACCCGACCGAACCGCCGCACCCGGGCCCGGTCGTCGTCGCTCACGAGGCGCCAGAGGCCGGCAGGAGGCCGTAGACGGTCGCGGGGGAGCCGGAGCCGGCGCGGTTGCGGGTGCCGCCCGCGAGCACCCAGGCGCCCGTCGGCGGAAGCGCCCCGAGGTTCGTCAGGTTCTCCAGCGAGATCCGGCGCTCCCGGTAGAGCAGGCGCGAGACGGCGTAGCCGGTGTCCAGCCCCGGGTCCGGGCCGAAGGTGTCGGTGCCCAGCGCGCCCCGCCGGCCCAGCCGGCCGGTCTCGACCAGCCACTCCACGGCGGCCAGGGCGAATCCCGGCTGGTGGACGCGGCCCCGCCCGTCGAGGTTCGGGTAGGCCGGCGTACCCCAACGGTCCGACCAGCCCGTCCACGCCAGCACTGCGGCCTCGGCCGGAATCGGCCCTTGGGCCGCCTCGAACGCGGCCAGGTCGGCGACGCCTACCTGGTAGTCCGGGTCGCGCGCCACGGCCGCCCGGACGTCGAGCCGAACGGCCGGCCGGAACAGGTCGTCGGCGTCCAGCTCGTCGGCCCGCAGGCCGGCCGGGTCGAAATGCGCCGGCGCGCCCCAGTGCGTCCCGGTGTGCTCGCCGGAGCTCACCCACAACAGGTAGTAGCCGTCCGCGTCGATCGTGGCCGCGCGCGTCAGGGTGAACGGCGGGTCGCCGGGAAAGACCGGCGTGGTCGCGGGGTCGTGCACGTGTGACAGCAGGACCGGGCGGACCGGCGGCACCGGCCACGGCCCTCGGGCGGCCTCGGTCATGGCGCCCGGTCAGCCCGCGTTCGCCGCGGCGCTGTCCAGGACGGCCCGGGTGGCGGGGCCGACGCCGAGCAGCCGGGCCGCGGCCAGGTCGGCGACCGTGTCGACGTCCCGGCGCAGGCCCGGCACCGCCGCCGCGAGTGGCTCGGTCAGGTCGAGCGCGCCCGAGCGGACGTGCCGCGCATGGCTGTCGACGCCGAAATACGGCAGCAGCGGGCCGCCTGGCGCCGCGCACAGCAGGACCGTCCCCGTGCCGGCGGCGTCGGCGAGCACCGCGCGGCCCGCCGACGGCGCGGCCAGCAGCGCGGCCCGAAGCTCACCGGGGCGCAGCGCGGCCAGGTCGGCGGACAGCGCGGCGACGCCATGGCCGGGCCAGCGGCGGGCGGCGACTCGGGCGCCATGCCGCAGCGCCGGGTTCAGCCCGCGGTCGGGCAGGTCGGGGACGGCGACGACCGCCGCCGGACCGTCGTCCGACTCGGCCAGGCCACCGCTCGCGATGGCGGCGCTCGCCGCGGGGTCGTTGGTGACGAGCAGGACGCCGGCGACCAGGTCGGGCCCGGCCGCGGCGGCGGCCGCCGCCGTGTCGGTCGCCATCGCGAGGGCGAGCGCTGCCCGGTCCGGATGTTCGAGGCGGCTCTTGGCCGCGCCGAGCCGCTTCAACGGCAGCACCACGATCCACCCCTCGGGTCGCCAGACCGCCACGTTCCGACGATAGGGCAACCGTAGGGGCAGATGGGCGCCTCGGGCTTCCAGCACCGGCCGTGCCACAGTGACGCCGCTGGCGGCACCGACGCCTGGGCTGCCTCGTTCGAGCGGCCCACGCCGGCCGCGTAGGTGGACGTGCCACAGTGACGCCGGCGGTGGCACCGACGCCTGGGCTGCCTCGTTGACATAGCGTCGGCGCCACGGCCACCAGCAGGGATGGTCGACGACCGGGTGACGAGTGGGTGAGACTGCGGCGGCATGACGACGAACGGCAGTGACAGCGCGCCTTTCCCGTCGTCGCCGCACCCCGACGCCGGAAGCTCTGAACCCCACGTGAGTCAGCGCAGGCCCACGGCCGGGCACCCGCGGGCGGCCGCCGTGCTCACGGCCGGGTCGTGGGGCACCGTGTTCGCGAAGATCCTGGCGGACGCGGGCCGGCGGGTCACGCTGGTGACCAGGGACGAGGCGCTCGCGGCGGCCATCAACACCGACCATCGCAACCCGCGGTACCTGCCCGACGTCCGGTTACCGGATCTCGTCCGGGCGACCCATCACCCCGCCGAGGCGCTGGCCGGCGCCGGCCTGGTGGTCCTCGCCGTGCCGTCCCAGGGGCTGCGCGCGGCCCTCGCCGCGTGGGCGCCGCTGGTCGAGCCGTCGGCCGTCTACGTCAGCCTCATGAAGGGCGTCGAGGACGGCAGCTGCCGGCGGATGAGCGAGGTGATCGGCGAGGTGGCCGGCATCGGCCCGGACCGGATCGCCGTCGTCAGCGGGCCGAACCTGGCCGGCGAGATCGCCGCCGAGGAGCCGGCGGCGACCGTGGTGGCGAGCGTGTCGCCCGCGACCGCGGCCCAGGTGCAGGCCGCGTGCTGGACGCCCTACCTGCGGCCGTACACGAACGCCGACGTCGTCGGCTGTGAGCTGGGCGGCGCCGTGAAGAACGTCATCGCGCTCGCCGCCGGGATGCTGGAGGGCCTCGGGTTCGGGCTGAACAGCCTCGCGTCGCTGATCACTCGTGGGCTGGCCGAGACGACCCGGTTCGCCGTGGCGATGGGCGCGGACCCGCGCACCCTCGCCGGCCTGGCCGGGCTGGGCGATCTGGTGGCCACCTGCGCGTCGCCGCGCTCGCGCAACCGGACCTTCGGCCAGAAGCTAGGCCGGGGGATGACGCTCGACGCGGCGCTGGCCGAGCAGCGGCAGGTCGCCGAGGGCGTCCGGTCCTGCCGGCCGCTGCTCGCGCTCGCGGACGGGCTCGGAGTACACATGCCGATCAGCCGGCAGGTGGAACGGGTCCTCTACGAGGGCCTGCCGCCGCTGGAAGCGGTCAAGGAGCTGATGAGCCGCGAGCCAGGGCCGGAGTTTCGCGCGGCCGCGCCCGTCGTGTCGTCCTAGCCGCCGGTGGCGGGCTGGGCCGGCAGCGCGACGGGGATCGTCTCGATCATGGCGCCGATCGAGCGCAGCTTGCCGATCGGATCCTCATAGCCGCGCTCCAGGAAGCGGGTGCCGGAGATGGTGCTGGTGCCGTTCGCGACGAGGGCGGCCAGCACGTAGGCGAAGCCGGCCCGCAGGTCGGGGATCTCCAGGTCGCCGCCGGTCAGCGGAGTCGGCCCGGAGACGACCGCCGAGTGTTCGAAGTCCCGGGAGGCGAACCGGCACACCTTGCCGCCCAGGCAGCTCGTCGACAGCGCGATGCTCGCGCCCATGGCGTTGAGCTGGCGGGTGTAGCCGAACCGGTCCTCGTAGATGGTCTCGTGGACCACCGACGCGCCCTGCGCCTGCGTCAGCAGCACCACCAGGGGCTGCTGCCAGTCGGTCATGTAGCCGGGGTGCACGTCGGTCTGGACGTGGGTCGCGGTCAGCTCGCGGTCCTTGTAGAAGCTGATCCCGTCGTCGGTGACCCTGAACTCCCCGCCGATCCGGCGCAGGTGGTTCAGGAACGTCGCGACGTGCTCCTGCCGCGCGCCCTTGACGTCGACCCGGCCGTTGGTCGCGACCGCGGCGGCGGCGAACGAGGCGACCTCGATGCGGTCCGGGATCGCGGTGTGGTCCGCGCCGTGTAGCCGCTCCACGCCCTGGACGACGATCGTGCGGTCGACCTCGACGTCGACCAGCGCCCCCATCTGCTGCAGGAACAGGATGAGGTCGATGACTTCCGGCTCGACGGCGGCGTTGGAGATCACCGTGGTGCCCTTGGCCCGGACGGCCGCGAGCAGCAGGTTCTCGGTGGCGCCGACGCTCGGGAACGGCAGCTCGACGTGGGCGCCGTGCAGCCCGAGCGTCTTGACCTGGACGGAGCGCAGCTGCTCGACGATCTCGGCACCCATCGCCCGCAGGCCGGCCAGGTGGAAGTCGACCGGGCGCTTGCCGATCCGGCAGCCGCCGGGCAGCGGCACGACCGCCTCGCCGACCCGGTGCAGCAGCGGGCCCATCATCAGGATCGGGATCCGGTTCACCCCGGAGTACATCTCGGACAGCGACGGGTCGGTGATCCGTGCGGTCTGGATGCGGACCCGGTGGTCGTCCAGCCACTCCACCTCGGCGCCGAGCTCGGCCAGCATGCCGAGCACGACGTCGACCTCGACGATCCGCGGCACCCGGGCCAGCATGCAGGGCTCGTCCGTCAGCAGGGTGGCGACCAGCAGCTTCGTCACCGAGTTCTTGGCTCCGGACACCTCGACCGAGCCGAACAGCGGCTGGCCGCCGACGATGCGGTACCGGTGCCGGTCACCGCCCGTCGCGAAGCTCAGGGAGCTGCCGGCCGCGGGCCGCTGGCCGGGCTGGCGATCAGCCCGGCCTGCGGAGAGGTCGTCGATCGGGGAGGTGTGGGGCACGGGTCGGCCTCCTACGGATCGGTTCTCGAGCTCCGGCTGTCCACCGTGCGGACGTGGCTGGGTCCCGCGAGACCGCTCGACGGCGGCGAGCGCGACGGCCCGCCTCGGCGTGGTCGATCAGGGTCGGTTCCCGGGCCGGGCGCGAGCACTCCGGCTGCGCCCGGGTGGCCCGAGGGGACGATCGGCCTCTGGAATTCAATCAGACGGCTCCGGCCAGGAGGCCCGGCGCCGCGCGGCGCGGGAGGGACGCCACGTCGCGCCCACGTCTGCGCCACACGGCCGCTATGGAGCGTCAATCGCGCGCAACAGGCTGGTCGCCGGCCGGTCACGTGACGACCCCGGCCGCGACTGTGGGTGCCGATTCGCTCGCGCCGCGGGTAGGCGGGTAGATGGCCTCATCGTGCCGGGTCCGCCCCACCCGCGTCGTCCGGGCGCGCGGTCGATCGTGGGAGCTCTTCGGTGGTGGTGCCTCGGGCGGACCTGCGACGTTCGGGCAATGCGGACCTAGCGCCCGTGTTCACTCGTACGCAATCGGCGGTCGGCTACTGTCCCCGGCATGGCTGGCTTCGCGGACAGGCACCGGTTGGCGATCGTGTTCGGCGGGCGTAGCACCGAACACGCGATCTCCTGTGTGTCCGCGCGCGGAGTACTGGCCGCGGTCGACCGTACGAAGTACGAGGTCGTACCAGTCGGCATTGCGCCCGACGGCCGGTGGCTCGTGCTTCCTGACGATCCGGCGGTGCTGGCGGGCGTCGGCCAGGAGCTGCCCCAGGTCCGGCCGGACTCCGGGCGCGGGGTTGTCCTGCCGCCTGACCCGAACGGGGCCTCGCTGGTCGCAGTGGGGCCCGCGGCCGGCGGACCGCCGGTGGTGACCGGAGGGCTCGGCGACCTGGACGTCGACGTCGTCTTCCCGCTGCTGCACGGCCCGTACGGCGAGGACGGGACGATCCAGGGCCTGCTGGAGATGGCCGGGCTGCCATACGTCGGCTCCGGGGTGTTCGCGAGCGCCGCGGCGATGGACAAGCAGCACATGAAGACGCTGCTGGCCGCGGCCGGCCTCCCGGTCGGCCCGTACGCGGTGCTGCGCGCGGGAGAGGCGCTTTCGGAGGCCGAGAAGACGCGCCTCGGCCTGCCGGTCTTCGTCAAGCCGGCCCGGGGCGGGTCGAGCATCGGGATCAGCCAGGTGGACGCCTGGGCGGACCTGGACACCGCGATCAAAACGGCGCGTGAGTCGGACCCGAAGGTGCTCGTCGAGGCGGCGATCGTCGGCCGGGAGATCGAGTGCGGGGTGCTGGACACCCTCGACGGCGGGCCTCCCGAGACCAGCCTGCCGGCCGAGATCGTCATCGACTCGGCCGCCGGGTTCTACGACTTCGAGGCCAAGTACTCGTCGGACGCGACCCGGCTGGACGTCCCGGCCGACCTGCCGGCCGGGACCGCCGACCGGGTGCGGGCGGCGGCCGCGGCCGCGTTCCTGGCGCTGGACTGCGCCGGGCTCGCCCGGGTGGACGTGTTCCTCACCCCGGCCGGCGGCGTCGTCCTCAACGAGGTGAACACGATGCCCGGCTTCACCCCGTCGTCGCTGTTCCCCCGGATGTGGGCGGCCAGCGGCCTGGACTACCCCGATCTGGTCGACCGCCTCATCCAGGTGGCGCTGCGCCGTGGCAGCGGCCTGCGTTGAGGGGATCTGCCTATGGGGCTGGCGTCTCCGGGACCGTGGAGGTGGTGTGGGCACGGACCGCCGAGGCGACCGCCACCAGCAGGTCCCAGGGCTGGGCGTCACCGGGCAGCAGCATCGTCACCTGGGGCCGCCGGGTCGGCGTCGACAGGCGGGTCCGGCCGGATGCGTCCTCGGAGAACCAGCTCACGTCGTTGACCTGGGCGACGTCCGACGTCTTCTGGTAGGTGGCGGGCACACCGTCGGCCCCGCAGGTCAGGACGACGGGCGCCTTTCCGTAGGCGGCGGCGAACACCCCGGGCGGGCTGACCTCCCGTCGGTCGAGGCCCTTGCCGAGCGAGTCTGGGAGCGCCGCCAGCAGGGCCCGGCAGGACGCGGCGGCCGCTCCCGTCGGTGTCGGCGCTCCCGTCACCTGGACCGGGCCGGATCCGCCGCCGCAGCCGCAGAGAGCGATCACCAGCAATGCGGGCACGACCACCCGCCGGGTGGCTCGCACCGGGTCAGAAGTGCACGACGGGGCAGGTCAGCGTCCGGGTGATTCCCTCGACCGCCTGCACGCGGGACATGATCTGCTTGCCCAGGTCGTCGACGGAGCTCGCCTCGGCCCGCACGATCACGTCATATGGCCCGGTGACGTCCTCCGCCTGCGTGACGCCGGGGATCTGCTCGATCTCCTTGGCCACCGACGCGGACTTGCCGACCTCGGTCTGGATGAGGATGTACGCGTGGACCACAGACGCTCCCAGTTCCCTCCGGCCGAGTGCCGGCCAGTTTCCGCCGGCCAGCTCCAGGCCAGTGCCATTCGGCCAAGTTGAGGCAGTGAAGTTCGGCCAGGTGTAGGCCTGTGACGTTCGGCCAGGTGCGGGCCTATGTCTTCGGTCAAGTGCGCGCCTGTCGAACGCCCACAGCCCGCCGAGCAGAAGTACGCGGGCCGACAGACGGTAACAGGCAATCGGCCTCCGTGAGAGGCTCCCAGCCGAAGGAACTGCTGTGAACGCGCGAGTCTCCGTGACGCCGTACAGCCCGAAGGGCTCCGGTCGAGGCGTCTGCGCCACCACCGGGGCGCAATCTAGGCCTCCGGTCTGTGATTGATACCACCCGACGTTTGCCAGGCCAAGCGCGCATGTGGGTTCTTGTGGGCAAACTGACAGGGCGACCGGCGGTCCGGCGGCGCGCGAGCGCGGTGGTGCGGCCGATCGCGGGAAGCCGCTCCGGGGTGGAGGAAAATGTGACCAGGATGACATTCCGGACGATATCCGGGCCGAGCGGCCCGACGGCCGGCAAACGGTCTTCCGTGCTGGCCGCGAAGGCGGCGAAGTGGTGCTGACCTCGGATTTCGTGGCCATTCCCAAGCCGGGCGCCGCGCCGCCCCGGGTGCTGGCGATCGCCGGTTCCGACTCGGGGGGCGGCGCCGGAATTCAGGCCGACCTGAAGACGGCGGCGGCCTTCGGTGTCCACGGGATGACCGCGGTGACGGCGGTGACCGCCCAGAACTCGGTCGGCGTCCAGGGCGTCTGGGAACTGCCGGTCGAGGCGGTCCGGGCGCAGATCGCCTCGGTCGTCCAGGACATCGGCGTGGACGCCGTGAAGACCGGGATGCTGGCCAGCCCTGAGCTGGTCCGGGCCGTGGCCGCTGAGCTGCGCGGGCTGGTGGCCCCGCTGGTCGTCGACCCGGTCGGGGTCTCGAAGCACGGCCACCGGCTGCTGGCGCCCGAGGCGGTGGCGGTGCTGCGCGACGAGCTGCTGCCGATGGCGACGGTGACGACGCCGAACCTCGACGAGGTGGCGCTGCTGACCGGCGTCGAGGTCCGCGACGAGGCGGGCCTGTGGCGCGCGGCCCGGGCGATGCTCGACCTCGGGCCGCGGTGGGTGGTCATCAAGGGCGGCCACCTGCCGGGGGAGGCTGTCGACCTGCTCACCGACGGCACGACCGAGGTCGTCCTGCGGGCCGCTCGGGCGGACAACCGGCATACCCACGGCACCGGCTGCACGCTCGCGTCCGCGATCGCCGCGGGTCTCGCCATGGGACTGGACGTGCCGGGCGCCATGCGGGCCGGCAAGGACTACGTCACCGGCGCGCTGCGCACCGGGTTCGCGCTCGGCGCGGGGATCGGGCCGGTCGACCACGGCTGGCGCTGGCGGGCCGCCGCCGCGGCGACGGCCGCCGCTTCGGCGTCGACGACGCAGCCGTCGGCGCCCACGGCTGGCTGACGGCGGGCGCCATCCCGAGGGGCCGGGCCAGCCCGTGTCAGGCTGGCCCGGCGGCGGCCGACCTCGCTAGCCGAGGCCGGCGGGCGTCACGGGGTGGGGATGTCGAACCAGCTCATCACCTTGCCGCCGAAGATCATGTCACCGCTGATCTTCAGCTTGCGGGTGAGGAACCACTTGGTCGGGTCGGCCTTGCCACTGATCAGCTTGATGAAGCGGACGCCGTCCAAAGTCACGGTCACCTTGGCGGACTCGACCACGTGCTTGCTGATCGCGCAGGCGCCGTCCCGGACCACCATCTCGTAGTGGTCGACCCCGCCGTCGGGCCGCTCGGTGATGTGGAAGTGCACCACCGCGTCCTGGCCCTTGATCTTCTCGGGGATGGCCTGGCGGGCGATCCGGCCGAAGTACTCGTCGAGCAGCGTGGACCGGTCCGGTCCGCCCATCAGCTCGGCCAACGCGTCATCCGAGAGTTCGCCGGTGTAGGCGACCAGCTCCTCGAGGCTGAACGCGGCGAGATCCGGCAAGGTCTGGGGCATGGCGGCACTCCCGTGCTACGTGTGAAAACCGATCCCTCACATATCAGCACGCCCAGGGCGGCCTCCCGCACTGGGCACCCCGTACCGCATCGCCGGTCGGGCCGCCCGGCGACGACCGCGACGGGCGCCGGACGGGTCCGGACACGCCGACAAGGCGCCGCCACGTCTGTGACGGCGCCTTGTCGGGAAAACCTGGAGCGTCCCGGTGCGCGTGCCGCACCGGGGGCGGCGGGACCTAAGCCCGCGTCACCTTGCCCGCCTTGATGCACGAGGTGCACACGTTGAGGCGCTTCGGGGTGCGCCCGACGAGGGCGTGCACCGTCTGGATGTTGGGGTTCCAGCGCCGCCGCGTGCGCCGGTGGGAGTGGGAGACCGACATACCGAAGCCCGGTCCCTTGCCGCAGACGTCGCACACCGAAGACACGAGGAACTCTCCGCCAAGAAGTAGCTGATTGATCGACGGCCGGGGCTCCGGCCGCACTGACCCGCCGCTGGCGCGGCTCGCACCCCGTGCCCAGGGCGCATGGGCAGGAGTCAGACTCATCCTGCGACGCCGGACGCGGTGGTGCTCACAGAAGGCTACCCCAACGATGACGTAGTTGGGTCGTGGCCCTGGCCCGGCCCCGTCGGCCGCTGCTCGACGCGGGACTGTCGCTGGTCGGGTGCAGTATCGGGTTCGTGATCGAGCTCGACACTCCGTTGACCCGCGTGGTCGAGACACGGATGGCCAAGCGGCTGGCCGAGCGCCCGCTCGGCCTGGTCACCGTCGCCGACCTGCTTGACCACCTGCCGCGCCGCTACCACCAGCGCGGCGAGCTGACGAACCTACGTGATCTCGTCGAGGGCGAGGTCTCCACCGTGCACGCGAAGGTCGTCAAGCACGACAGCCGGCAGGCCCGCACCGGCCGGCGGTTCGACGTCCTGACTGTGACCGACGGCACCGCCCAGATGACCGTCACCTACTTCAACCCAAGCCGGTCGCCGGCCCGCCGGCTGCCCGCCGGCTCGGTGGCCGCGTTCTCCGGGAAGGTCGACCGGTTCCGCAACCAGCTGCAGATGGTCAACCCGGAGACCAACCCGCTCGACGACGAGGACACGGGCGACGACCCGGACCGGTGGGCCCGGGCGCTGGTGCCGATCTACCCGGCGGCCGAGCGCGTCGCGTCACCGCTGATCGGCCGCTGCGTCCGGGTCCTGCTGGACACGATCGCCGAGCTGCCCGACCCGCTGCCGGACGACCTGCGCGCCCGCTACCGACTCGTCGACCTGCGCACCGCGTACGAGCTGGCGCACCGCCCCGAGTCGCGCGGCGACGTCGAGCGGGCCCACCGCCGGCTGAAGTGGGACGAGGCCCTCACGCTGCAGGTGATCCTGGCCCAGCGCCGCCGCGCGATCTCGGCCATGGCGACTGTGGCCCGGCCCGCGCGCCCGGGCGGCATCCTCGATGCCTTCGACGGCCAGCTGCCGTTCGCGCTCACCGAAGGCCAGCGGGACGTGGGCACGACGATCCAGGAGGAGCTCGCCCAGCCGGCTCCGATGCATCGGCTGCTCCAGGGCGAGGTCGGGTCCGGCAAGACGGTGGTCGCGGTCCGGGCGATGCTGGCCGTCGTCGACGCCGGCGGCCAGGCGGCGCTGCTGGCGCCGACCGAGACGCTGGCGACCCAGCACTACCGCGGCATCCGCAACCTGCTCGGCGGCTTCGGCCGGGCCGGCGAGCTCGACGAGACCCCGCCGGCGACCAGGGCCGCCCTGGTGACCGGTTCGGTCGGGGCCCGCGCCAAGCGCGAGGCGCTCGCCGCCGCGGCCGACGGCAGCGCCGGCCTGGTGATCGGGACACACGCGCTGCTGCACGAGGGAGTGGCCTTCCACGACCTCGGCCTCGTCGTGGTCGACGAGCAGCACCGGTTCGGGGTGGAACAGCGGGACGCGCTGCGGGCCAGGGCCGCCCAGCCGCCGCACGTGCTGGTCATGACGGCGACGCCGATCCCGCGGACGGTCGCGATGACCGTCTTCGGCGACCTGGAGGTCTCGACGCTCACCCAGCTGCCGGCCGGCCGTCAGCCGATCTCGACGTTCGTGGTCGACGCCGCGGTGCACCCGGCCTGGCGGGACCGGATCTGGGGCCGGATCCGGGACGAGGTCGCCGCCGGCCACCAGGCCTACGTCGTGTGCCCGCGGATCAGCTCGGTCGCCGTCGGCCGCGACGACGAGGAGCTGGCCGGGGCCGGCGACGACGAGGCCTCCGACGCGCCGCGCCGGGCCGGCAAGGCCGCCGAGCGGCCGGTGACGATCCCGGCCGAGGACGGCTCGCTGGCTGGCGCCGGGGTCGAGGAGCTGTTGCCCTGGCTGGCCGAGGGGCCGCTCGCGGGCCTGCGGCTGGCCGCGCTGCACGGCCGGCTGCCGGCCGACGTCAAGGACTCCGTGATGACCAGGTTCGCCGTCGGCGAGCTGGACGTCCTGGTCGCGACCACGGTGATCGAGGTCGGGGTGGACGTCCCGAACGCCACCGTGATGGCGATCATGGATGCCGACCGGTTCGGCGTCTCCCAGCTGCACCAGCTGCGTGGCCGGGTCGGGCGCGGGCAGGCCGCCGGGGTCTGCCTGCTCCACACGGAGGTCGACGGGGACACCCCGGCGACGGAGCGCCTCGCGAACGTCGCAGCGACCACCGACGGCGCCGAGCTCGCCCGGCTCGACCTCGGCCAGCGCAAGGAGGGCGACGTGCTGGGCGCGAGCCAGTCCGGCCGGGCTCGCGGCGTTCGGCTCCTGGAGCTGCTCAAGGACGAGCGGCTCATCCTCGACGCCCGCGAGGAGGCGGCCCGGCTGGTCGCCGCCGATCCGGAACTCGCCGCGCATCCCGGGCTGGGCCGGTTGGTCGGCCTCGCCCTGGACGACCGGCCGGTCGAGTTCCTGGAGAAGGGATGACGCGGGTCGTCGGCGGTGCCGCCGGTGGCCGGCGGCTGGCGGTGCCACCGGGGCAGGGGACCAGGCCGACCTCGGACCGGGCCCGCGAGGGGCTCTTCAACTCGCTGGCGAGCCTGGTGGACCTAGCCGGGGCGCGGGTCGCCGACCTGTACGCGGGCAGCGGTGCCGTCGGTCTTGAGGCGCTGTCCCGGGGGGCCGCGCACGCGCTGCTGGTCGAGCGGGATCCCAAGGCGGCCCAGGTCATCCGCCGCAACGCCGCCGAGCTGGCACTGGCCGGGGCCGAGATCGTCGTCGGCGCCGTCGAACGTGTGGTGGACGCCACTCCCGGGCAGGCTTACGACGTGGTCTTCCTGGACCCTCCGTATGCGCTCGACGACGTTCGGCTGGGCGAGGTGCTGGCCCGGCTGGTTGATCGCCGCTGGCTGGATAGGGACGGTGTCTGTGTGGTCGAGCGGGCCCGCCGTTCGGCCGCTCCGCACTGGCCGGACGGCCTCGTCGAGGTCCGTTCGCGCGGGTATGGAGAAGCCGTCCTCTGGTACGGTTCTCGATCATGAGGAGGGCTGTCTGTCCTGGTTCCTTCGACCCGATCACGAACGGCCATCTCGACATCATCATGCGGGCCAGCACCCAGTTCGATGAGGTCGTCGTCGCCGTCCTGATCAACAAAGGCAAGTCCACCCTGTTCACGGTGGAGGAGCGCATGGACCTCATCCGGCAGGCGGTTAGAGATCATCCGCAGGCCGCCGGCAAGGTCGTCGTCGAGTCCTCCCACGGGTTGTTGGTCGACTTCTGCCGAGCCCACGGCATCCAGTCGATCGTGAAGGGCCTGCGGGCCGTCAGCGACTTCGATTACGAGTTGCAGATGGCCCAGATGAACCACCGGCTTGCCGGGGTCGAGACGCTCTTCATGAGCACCAACCCGCAGTACGCGTTCCTGTCGTCCAGCCTGGTCAAGGAAGTCGCCCGGTACGGCGGCGACGTGGCTGGCCTGGTCCCCGACGTCGTCCTCAAGCACCTGCGGGAGCGCCTATAAGGCGCCGCTCGAAGGGCGCCTGCGCGCCCTGTCGCCGGCACCGGGCCGGACCCTCCGCGCCCGGCCCAACCTTGATCTCCTGAAGGCCTGCATATCCGAGGCGAGCGGCTGTCCA
This sequence comes from Pseudofrankia sp. DC12, assembly GCF_000966285.1. Lineage (NCBI taxonomy): Bacteria > Bacillati > Actinomycetota > Actinomycetes > Frankiales > Frankiaceae > Pseudofrankia > Pseudofrankia sp. DC12. The sequence continues at coordinate 1,865,967 of NZ_KQ031391.1, read as the reverse complement.
GGGTTGAGATCCTGGTGCCGTTTCGGTGCGGGGGTTGCGAACCACGGCCTCGGACCTCACTAGATCTCGAGGCGGTCCGGTGGTGGGTCGAGGTTGCGGGGTTCGATCAGATAGGCTTGTAACCCGTGCCCGAAGCCATTTGGCGTCGGTGCGCGTTCCACCCACACACCTGCTCAACCTGACGAGATCTCGTGACCCGCGCCGCCATGACCGGACATCGACCCCGCCGCCAGACCCCGCGTGGCCCCTTCGTGCTCGACATCCGCGAGCTCGGCCGTCGGCCCGGGGCGATGCGGCCTGTCCGGGTTCAGGTGCCGGCGGCGGAGGACATGGGGACCCCGATGCTGTGGGTCCCGGCCGGCGGGCCCGTCGACCTGGACCTGCGGGTCGAGTCGGTTCTCGAAGGCGTGCTGGTCAGCGGCACCGCGTCCGCCGACCTGGTGGGCGAGTGCGCGCGCTGCCTCGACGAGGTCCGCGACGGGGTCACCGTCGAGTTGCGGGAGCTGTTCTACTACCCGGACCGGGCCGAAGAGATCGACGACGATGAAGAGGACGTCCTCGTCGTCGTGGACGACCACCTCGACCTGGCGCCGGTGGTGCGCGACGCGCTGGTTCTGGACCTGCCGTTGTCGCCGCTGTGCGACCCGGACTGCGAGGGCCTGTGCGTCGACTGTGGCGCCCGGCTGGCCGACGTGGAGCCGAACCACTCCCATGACAGCGCTGACCCCCGGTGGGCGGCGCTGTCGGCACTGACCGAAGCTGGAACCGCGGGCGACGCCGCTGCGCGGGAGACGAAGGAGAAGTCCTAGTGGCCGTCCCGAAGCGGCGGATGTCGCGCAGCAACACGCGTTCTCGGCGCTCGCAGTGGAAGGCTGTCCTTCCCGCCCTGTCGAAGTGCCCGCGTGGCCACGTGATCCGGCAGCACAACGCCTGCCCGACCTGTGGCCGGTACGGCGACCGACAGGTGCTCGACGTCTGATCTCGACGTGACCCGCGTCGCCGTAGATCTCCTCGGTGAAGGGGCCCAGCCCGAATTGGTGCTGGACTCCCTTCCCGCCGCGCTGGACGCTGACCCCGAACTGGTCGTGACGCTCGTCGTCCCTCCGGGCTCGACGACCGACGACCTGGCCGGGCGCGGCATCCTGACGGGTGACCGGGTACACGTTGTCACCGCCGCTCGGGGTATCCCCGCCGGCGCTGGCGCGGTCCGTGACGTGCGGGCCCGTCGGGACAGTGGCGTGCGCGTCGCCGCCCGGCTCGTCCGGGACGGCAAGGCGGACGCGATGGTCTCGGTGGCCCCGCTGGAAGCGATCGCGGCGGCGGCCCAGTTCACCTTCGGCCTGCTTCCGGGAGCTACCCGGGCCTCGCTCGCGGCCGTCGTCGATGTCAGCCGCCCGGGTGAGCCGGCTGGTGTCGTGCTCTGCGACGCGGGTGGGTCCGTCGACGTCACCTCGGACGACCTGGCCCAGTTCGCGCTCGCCGGAGCCGCCTACGCGCGGGTCCGGGCCGGCGCGGGTGAGCCGCGCGTGGGTCTGCTCGCCGCCCGCCCGGCGCTGCCCGACACGGTGCGCCGCGCCGCGCACGAGCTGCTCGGCACGCTGGGCGTCGACTACCTCGGCCAGGTGGATGCGGGGTCCCTGGTCGCCGCGAACGGCTCGGACCTGCCGCGCCCCGATGTGGTGGTGACCGACGGCTTCACCGGTGACGTGCTCCTGTCCTGCCTGCGCGCCGTGCGGGCGTCGACGGCCGGCCCGGACGCATCGGGGAGCCTGGACCCGGCCTGGCGCAGTCCGGCCGGCCCTGACCTGCAGGGGGGGACGATCGTGCTGGGGGTGGACGGCCTCGCGGTGCGCGCGGGCGATCCGGTCGGCGGTCCGGACGACCTGTCCACCGGCCTTCCCGCGGCGCTGGTGACCGCGGCGACCGTGTGGCGTGGTGGGCTGGTCGGCCAGATCCGCGCCGAGCTCGCGCGGCTGGTCGCGCGGCGCCGGGCACTCGCGGGGCTGTCCCTGTGAGCGCGGGAACGGGCGAGCGCAGGAGCGCCGGGCCGGACCGGGCCCGCCACTCCGCCAGCCGCGGCGCGGCGGTGACCGAGCTGCGCGCCGGCCTGCTCACGGCGCTGGGACTGAGCCTCAGTCCGGACCTGCTCGACCGCGCCCTCACCCATCGCTCGTACGCCTATGAGAACGGCGGGCTCCCGACCAACGAGCGGCTGGAGTTCCTCGGCGACGCCGTCCTGCAGCTGGTGGTCACCGACGCCCTGTACAACCGCCACCCAGACCTTCCCGAGGGAGCGCTGGCCAAGCAGCGCGCCTCGGTGGTGAACAGCCGCGCGCTGGCCGACGTCGCGCGTGTCATGGGTCCCAAGGGAATCGGGCCCTATCTGCTGCTGGGCAAGGGCGAGGAGACGACCGGCGGGCGGGACAAGGCGAGCATCCTCGCGGACACGCTCGAGGCGCTGATCGGCGCGGTCTACCTGGAGCTCGGGCTCGAGGTCGCCGCCGAGCTGGTCCACCGGTACTTCGACCCGCTGCTCGACGTGGCGGCCGGCCGCGGCGCCGGGCTCGACTGGAAGACCTCGCTGCAGGAGCGCACCGCCGAGCTGGGGATGGGCCCGCCGGACTACGTCGTCACCGACTCCGGCCCGGACCACGCCAAGCGGTTCACCGCCCGGGCCCGGATCTCCGACCGGATCTACGGCGAGGGCGAGGGCGGCAGCAAGAAGGAGGCCGAGCAGCGGGCCGCCGAGCGCGCCTTCCTCGCGCTCGAAGGCCGTACCGCAGCGAGCAACGGGGAACTGGAGTCCGCGGGCGACGGCGGCGCGGATCTGGTCGCCGCGGACGGCGTGCTCGGTGACGGCCAGGGGCCCCGCCCGCCCGAGCCTGGCCTGGACGAGCCTGACCGGGCCGACGCGGTTGCCCAGCCGGCCGATGCCGCCGCGCTGGGGCCAGAGGGCGCGACCGCGCGCGTGCTCGATCCGGGCTAGGACGTGCCCGAGCTCCCCGAGGTGGAGGTCGTCCGGCGCGGCCTGGAACGCGGCGTGGTCGGCCGGACCATCGCCACAGTCACGGTGCTGCACCCGCGGGCCGTGCGGCGCCACACCGGCGGCGGCGCCGACTTCGCGGGCGTCCTGACCGGCCAGACCGTCAACGCCGCCCGCCGTCGCGGCAAGTACCTGTGGCTCGCGCTCTCCGCCGGTACAGACCCGGCTCCAGCTCCGCTTCCCGAGCCCCCAGGTCTCGCCCTGGCCGCCGCGACGACGCTCGCCGGGCCCTGCGAGGGCGACGCGCTGCTCGGGCATCTGGGCATGAGCGGGCAGCTGCTCGTCGTGCCGCCCGGCGCTGCCGACCAGACGCACCTGCGGATTCGGTTCACCTTCACCGACGGCGGCCGGGAGCTGCGTTTCGTCGACCAGCGGACCTTCGGCCACATGCTGGTCGACGAGGCGGGAGCGGCGTTGCCAGCCCCGATGGCGCATATCGCCCGCGACCCGCTGGACCCGCTGTTCGACGACGACGCCTTCGTCGCCGGCCTGGCCGCCCGGCGCACCGGGCTGAAGCGGGCGCTGCTGGACCAGGGGCTTGTCAGCGGAATCGGCAACATCTATGCCGACGAGGCGCTCTGGGCGGCCAGGCTGCACTACGCCCGGCCGACGGAGACGTTGCGCGCGAGCGAAGCGCGCCGCCTGCTCGCCGATGTGCGGACGGTACTGACGGCGGCGCTCGCGGCCGGCGGGACGTCCTTCGACCGGCTCTACGTCTCGACCGAGGGCGTGAGCGGGCTGTTCGAGCGGGAGCTGACCGCCTACGGCCGGGCCGGCCTGCCGTGCTCGCGCTGCGGCAGCCCGATCCGCCGCGACTGCTTCATGAACCGTTCCAGCTTCACCTGCCCCAGCTGCCAGCCCTTGCCCCGTAACGCCCGCTACTAGCGCGCAGACGCGGCGGCGACACCCGAATCGGGGGGTGTACCCCCCGACCGCGACAGAGTCCTGGCTGGGCTGACACTGGGGGCACGGTTGGCCTGAGGGTCATCCCGGCAACGAAGGAGACACCCCATGAACTCGGATGCCCTGCTGGGACGGGTGCGCAAGCTTCTCGCGATGGCCGAGGCCGAGGGGCTGACCGACGCGGCCCGCGAGACGTACAACGCGAAGGCCGCCGAGCTGATCGCGCAGTACGGGATCGACCGGGCGCTGGTCGAGGAGGCCGGGCCGGCTCGGGTGGCCGCGGCGGACCTCGTGCTGGAGGTGCATCCGCCCTACGCACGGGACAAGATCACTCTGCTGGCCAGCATCGTGGCGCCGCTGGGCTGCCGGCTGGTGCACCGCACCGAGCGACGCGGCGGTGCCACCGGGCACTGCGCGCACCTGTTCGGCATGGACGCCGACCTGACCAGGGCGCAGCTGCTGTTCACCTCGCTGCTGGTGCAGCAGGCGCACGGGCTGGCCGTGGCGGTCCCGCCGCCGTGGGAGGACGCGCGGGCGTTCCGCCGGTCCTGGATGGCCGGGTTCGCGGTCGCGGTGCGTCAGCGGCTGACCGCCGCGGAACAGGCGGCGCGGTCAGCGGCCGAGCCGGCGGCCCAACCGGGCACGTCGGTCGCGTTGGTGCTCGCGGACCGGTCGGCCCGGGTCGACGAGCACCTCGCCAGCGTCTACCCGCGCCTGCGCTCCGCTCGGGGCCGCCAGCTCTCCGGCTCCGGCGGGCGCGCCGGTTTCGACGCCGGCCAGCGCGCAGACCTGGGCACCCAGTCCCATGTCGGCGCGACGCCAGCCCGCAGAGCCCTCAGCTGACGAATGCGAGGCGAGACCGCCTCAGTCGATCTTGCCGCCGGGGAGGTTCGGCGCGCCGGTCTGGGTCGGGCCGGCGGTGTGCGGCGGCGCGTAGCCGTCGGTCGGCGCGGATACGGCGTTCGGGTTGCCGTACGGCGTGGCCGGCGGCCCGTTCTGGATGGTCGCCTTCGGTACCGGGACGGCGCCGCCGTCCTGGGAGAAGTTCTGCCCGCAGCCGGCAAGCAACAGCGCCGAGCTGAGAGCACCGACGGTGACGGCCGCAGCGGCGGCACGTCGGCCGAGCCGGGCGGGCCGCGCGGCACGCCGGACCAGGCTGTTGGGGAGGAAGGATGTCGTGTTCACGATGGCTCAGTACCCTACCGTGCCGATGAATGACCTTCCTCAGAAGCCGACGCGGCCCAGCCAAAGCGCGACGTCGGACACAGCGGACGCGGCCTCGGCCGGGTCGACCGAGGCGGTCCGGCTGACCGCATCCGTGTTCGGCCTGGTGCAGGGCGTCGGTTTCCGGGACTACGTACGTACGAAGGGCCGGCGGCTCGGGCTGGTCGGCTCGGCGACCAACCGTCCGGATGGAGGCGTCGACGTGATCGCAGAGGGCCCGGCCGAGGCCTGCCGCGCACTGCTGGAACTCCTAGTAACCGGACACACCCCGGGGCGGACGGACCGGGTAGAACACGTGATCGGTCCGGCCACGGGCGGGCTGGCCGGATTTGTCCGCCGCTGAGCCGGCTGCACCCCCGATGACCTGGTCGGACAGGTCTGACGGCAACCCCGGATCGGGGCCGAGGTTGCCGGTGTCGCAGGGCTACGGGCCCCAGCCGTGGCATGCTCTTGACTTTCGGTGACGGGGTGTGAGAGGCTTAGGGCATTCTTTGGGGCGTACTCCGCCCACGTGTGCGGCACGAGTTGACGCGCATCGGAGGAGCAGACCAGAGGTGGAGTTGCACCGATGGTTGGACGGGGACGGCCTGACTGGGATTCGTCCCGGTTTTGTCGCGCCCAACACCCCGCAAGGTCACTCATCGTGGAGGACCATCACCATGGCGAAGGCCCTTTTCGGCCACGTCGGCTCCGGCAACGACCTCCGGCTCTCGTACGAGGTACGTCGGCTGCGTGCCCGCGTAGCCGAGCTCGAGGCTGAGCTTGCCCGTACGCGTGCCGTCAACGACGCGCTCGTTGGCGTTGACGTCCCGGAGGACGTCCGCGAGCTGGAAGCAGAGCCCGTCCTGACCTGATCTGAGCGGCGGATCGCCTGCTTGCCGCTCTGGCTGGCAGGCTGGACCACTGACTCAGTCGTCTCGCGAAAGACCCTCTGCTCCGAGGCCGGGATCTCTCGATCGGGCGGCGAGCCGCCCTGCATCGTCAGGCCTCGACGTGGGCGGCGTCCTTCGGCGACCAGAGACGTCGGCCTGCCTTCCTTCCATTCCGACGGGCGTAGGTCCGTTTCAACGTGGAAGGTTCCGCTTGGCGCTCCGGCTCTGGCCGGTAGCCAGGCGGGCACGGCGCTGGGCCGCGCCCGCGATCAGACCGACACGTGGTCGAGTCGGTCTCTATCGACATCGGGCGGTGGACCGTCCAGTCCCTGGATGCGTTCCGCTCTCGCCCCCTGACTCGTGGACTTCGCCCTGCGGGGCCGTCGCGTCCAGGGGTTCAGCTTGGCCTGCCGGAAGCAGGTTGGGAGTGGTCTGCTCGTTGGCCTCCCGTCGCCAGCGGTGGTCCGTCCGGAGGTACCCTCCCCGGCTGGGTCATACCTTGTTGCCGACCGCCAACACCCACAGGTCCCACAACTCTTCCCTGCCAGGTCAGATCGTGTTCGGCCCCTGGTCATCGACGGTTCGCTAGATAATGCCGGGTTCCGTTGGTCTTGGCACGTTTTTTCGGCGGCGTGTTGGGGATCGCCCCCACTGTGTCCGGCGACTAGTGGGGCGTCGAGGTCCGAGTGGTGGTCTCGCGCACACTATCGCGTTCTGTCTCCACTTCACGCGCAGCGGCGTGTCCTGTTCGTGACAGTGAGTTCGCGGATATCGTGGGCCCGCGGCTCGGAAACCCGCTACCGGCGGCGCTGGCCCGGTTGGTCCCCAACCGGTCACCTCGTCGCCCGGCGTGCCGGGTTCGCCGCGGGGCAGCGACCTACGTCGCGCTCCGTGCCGGTCGCGCCGCCCGTCACGACCGTCGCCATCGCCGCGGAGATCCGTGTACCTCAAGAGCCTGACACTGCGGGGCTTCAAGTCCTTCGCGAGTTCGACCACGCTGCGCCTCGAACCCGGGATCACCTGCGTCGTGGGCCCGAACGGCTCGGGCAAGAGCAATGTCGTCGACGCGATGGCGTGGGTCCTCGGCGAGCAGGGCGCGAAGGCACTGCGCGGCGGCACGATGTCGGACGTCATCTTCGCCGGCACCCCCTCGCGCCCGGCGCTCGGTCGTGCCGAGGTGCTGCTCACGATCGACAACTCCGACGGTGCGCTGCCGATCGCGTACAGCGAGGTCACCGTCGGCCGGCTGATGTTCCGCAGCGGCCAGAGCGAGTACACGATCAACGGCACGTCCTGCCGGCTGCTGGACATCCAGGAGCTGATGAGCGACTCGGGCATCGGGCGCGAGCTGCACGTCATCGTCGGCCAGGGCCAGCTCGACGCGGTGCTGCACGCGAGTCCCGAGGAACGCCGCGCGTTCATCGAGGAGGCGGCCGGCGTCCTGAAGCACCGCAAGCGCAAAGAGAAGGCGCTGCGCAAGCTGGAGGCGATGGCGGCCAACCTGACCCGGCTGTCCGACCTGTCCGCCGAGCTGCGCCGCCAGCTCGGCCCGCTCGGCCGGCAGGCCGAGATCGCCCGCAAGGCCGGCGCCATCCAGGCCAGCCTGCGCGACGCCCGGCTGCGGCTGCTCGCCGACGACCTGGTCACCGCCCGGGTGGAGCTCGCCGCGGACATCGCCGATGAGGAGACCGTCCGGGCCAAGCTCACCGAGACCGAGGGCGCCCACGCCGCCGCCGTCGAGCGGGAAGGCGCGCTGGAGCAGGAGCTGGCCCGGCTGGTCCCGCGGGCCGCAGCCGCGCAGGAGACCTGGTACGCCCTGTCGGGCGTGCGCGAGCGCCTGCGCGGTACCGGCCAGCTCGCCTCCGAGCGGGCCCGGCTGCTGCGGGCCGGCGCCCAGGCCGCCCGCGGCGGGCGTGACCCGGAAGAGCTGGAGCAGGAGGCCGCGGCCGTCCGGGAGCGGGAGGCGGCGCTGCTCGTCCGCCTCGACCGGGATCGCGACACGCAGGCCGACGTCATCGACCGGCGGGCCGAGCTCGAACGTGCGCTCGCCGCCGAGGAGCAGGCGCTCCTGGCCGCCAGCCGCGCGGCCGCCGCCCGGCGGGAGGGCATCGCCCGGCTCGCCGGCAAGGTCGAGGCCGCCCGCTCTCGGGCTGGCTCCGCCGAGGCGGACATCGTCCGGCTGACCGAGGCCCTGGACGCGGCGCAGGCACGCGACGCCGAGGCGAGCGGCTCCCGTACCGCCCTGGACACCGAGCTCGCCCGGATCGAGGCCGAGCGGGAGGAACTGGCCGAACGGCACGAGTCGGCCGTGGTCCTGCACACCGCCGCGAACGAGCGGCTGGAGGCGCTGCGCTCGGCCGAACGGGCTGCGGACCGGGACCGCGCGTCGGCCGCGGCCCGCCGGGAGGCGCTGTCGCTGTCGCTCTCGCCGGCGGACGGCGCGGCCGCGCTGCTCACCGCCACCTCCGGACCGGGTGCGGCCGAGGGCCCGGAGGGGAGCGGGCCGGACAAGGCCGCGTCCGGCAAGCCGGGCAGCGGGGGCAAAGCGGCCAAAGGCAAGGTTGTGGCCCCGGCCCCGGCCCCGCCCGACACGCCGATCCAGGTCGTCGGCCGGCTCGCGACCATTCTCGCGGTCACCCCCGGAGCGGAGGTGGCGATCGCCGCCGCGCTCGGCCAGGCGGCCGACGCGCTCGCCGTCGGGTCCGTCGACGACGTCGTCACTGCGCTGCGCTGGCTGCGGTCCGCTGAGGCGGGCCGGGCCGCGTTCGTGCCCGCGTCGCCGGCGCCGCCCGCCCCGAGTCGGCCGACGGAGCTGCCGTCGGGGGCGGTCGCCGCGCTCGACCTGGTCCGGGTGGTGGACGAGCGGTTCGCTCCGGCCGTCGCCGCCATCCTCGGCGCGGTGGTCGTCGTCGACGACCTTTCCGACGCCGCGAAGCTCGCCGGGCTGCGCCCCGCTCTCGCCATGGTCACCCGCGACGGGGACGTGCTGGGCCCGCCCGCAGCCATCGGCGGCAGCGCGCACGCGCCGTCGCTGCTGGAGCTCGCCGCCGCCGCCGACGAGGCAGCGGGCGCGATGGACACGGCGGCGGCCAGGGCCGACGCCGCGCGCGGCGCTATGGAGCCCGCCCGCGAGGAGGTCGCCAGGACGCGGGCCGCGATCGACGCGGCCAGCTCCGGCCGCTCGGCCGCGAACGCCCGTCACCGGGCACTGGCGGAGCAGCTCGCCCAGCTGGACCGGGGGCGTGGCTCCGTCGCGGGTGAGATCAGCCGGCTGGAACGCAACCGACTCGCCGCCGAGGCCGCCCGCGACCAGGCGTATGGCGCGCTCGGGGAGCTCGAGGCCCAACTGTCGGCGAGCGACGACGAGCCGGACGGGGAGGACCGTCCCGCGGACGAGCGGGACCGGCTGGTCGCCGCGACCGCCGCCGTGCGCGGCGAGGAGGTCGAGGCCCGGCTCGCGGTGCGTACCGCCGAGGAGCGGGCCCGTGGCCTCGCCGGCCGGGCGGACGCGCTTGTCCGCCAGGCCGGGCAGGAACGAGCCGCCCGCGCGGCCGCCGCCCGGACCCGGGCGCTGCGCGAGCAGCAGGCCAAGATTGCTTCCTCGGTCGCCGAGGTCGCGCAGGACGCGCTCGCGGCCTGCGAGACGTCGCTGGCCGGTGCCGCCGCGGAACGGGAACGGACCGACGCGGCCCGGCGGGCCACCGACACCGAGCTTTCCGGCGTCCGCGACCGGGTCCGCGCCTATGCGACGGCGCTCGCCGCACTGCGGGACGAGGCGCACCGCGACGAGTTGGCCCGCGAGGCCAAGCGGCTGCGCTCCGAGGCCCTGGAGGCCAAGGCGCTGGAGGAGCACGGCATCGCCGCCGACGACCTGGTCGCGGAGTACGGCCCAGAACTGCCGGTTCCGCCAGACGAGGAGGGCGGCGCACAGCGGCCCTACGACCGGGCCGAGCAGTCGGCGCGGCTCGCGACGGCCGAGAAGCAGCTGACCCGGCTCGGGAGGATCAACCCGCTGGCGCTGGAGGAGTTCGAGGCGCTGCAGGAGCGGGCCGCGTTCCTCTCGGCCCAGCTGGACGACATCAAGAACACCCGCCGTGACCTGCTGCTGGTCGTCGACGAGGTCGACTCGCGGGTTCGCGAGGTGTTCGCGGCCGCGTTCCACGACACCGCACGTGAGTTCGAAGTCGTCTTCGACACGCTGTTCCCCGGCGGTGAGGGCAGGCTGGTGCTCACCGATCCCGAGGACATGCTGGCCACCGGCATTGAGGTCGAGGCCCGTCCGCCGGGCAAGAAGGTCAAGCGACTGTCGCTACTGTCCGGCGGGGAACGCTCGCTCACGGCGCTTGCTCTCCTGCTGGCGATCTTCCGGGCACGGCCTTCGCCGTTCTACGTGCTCGACGAGGTCGAGGCGGCGCTCGACGACCGCAACCTGGGCCGGCTGCTGAACGCCGTCGAGGGCCTGCGGCAGAAGTCCCAACTGATCATCATCACCCACCAGAAGCGGACGATGGAGATCGCGGACGCGCTGTACGGGGTGTCGATGCGCGGCGACGGCGTGACCACGGTGATCAGCCAGCGCCTCCGCGAGCGCGCCTCGGCTTAGGGACGAGTGGCCGGAACGGGCGCTCAGCGCCCGTTCCGGCCACCCGACCGTCGGGCGCTGAGCGCCCTCCCACCCTGGCTCGGGGCTTGCCCGGAGACTTGTGGCCGGGGATGCACGATGGTCGGCGTCATGGCTGGGATGCGCTGATCGGTTGCGGGTTGCAGTGAGTGGTCGCGCGCCGCGCTTGTGCCCCGGCGGGCTCGGGCTTGCCGGGGCTGGAAGGATCGGGCTGTGGAGTACGTCTACCTGATCATCGCGATCGCCGTCGTCCTGGTCGCCACGATTGGCGCGCTGGTCGGGAACGCCGTGCGTAGGCGCGGCCGGCTGCCAAGCACCCGGGCCGGTGCCGAGACCCTGCCGTCCGGCGAGAAACCCGCCGTCGAGCAGGCAGGCGGCGAGCCGTCGGGCGGTGTCGGGCTGCTGGAGCGGCCGGCCGCGCCAGCCGCGCGCACCGCGGCCGACGAGGTCGAGGTCGTGGCCGCGCCTCCGGCGCACGAGATCCCGGCGCCGTCGGCGGGTCGGCTCGTGCGGCTGCGGGCCCGGCTCGCCCGCTCGCAGTCGTCGTTCGGGCGCGGTCTGCTCGCGCTGCTGTCGGGGGACGACCTGACCGACGAGGACTGGGAAGACGTGGAGTCGACCTTGCTGCTCGCCGACGTAGGCGTCGCCGCCACGAGTGAGCTCGTGGCGGCGCTCAAGGAACGCACCGCGGTGCTCGGCGCGCGCAGCTGGTCGGACGTGCGGGACATGCTGCGCGACGAGCTGCTCGCCCAGATCGGCACGACCGCCGACCGGTCGCTGCGCATGGCCGCCGACGGCCGGCCGGGTGTTCTCCTCGTCGTCGGCGTCAACGGGACCGGCAAGACCACCACCTGCGGCAAGATCGCCCGGCTGTTGGTCGCCGACGGGAAGTCCGTCGTGCTCGGCGCCGCCGACACGTTCCGCGCGGCTGCGGCGGACCAGCTGGAGACCTGGGGCGGCCGGGTCGGCGCCGTCACCGTGCGCGGGGCCGAGGGGGGCGACCCGGCGTCGGTCGCCTTCGACGCGGTCAAGCGCGGGATCGCGGACGGCGCCGACGTCGTCCTGATCGACACGGCTGGCCGGCTGCACACCAAAGTGGGCCTGATGGACGAGCTCTCGAAGATCAAACGAGTCGTCACCAAGCAGAGCCCGGTCGACGAGGTGATCCTCGTCCTCGACGCGACCACCGGGCAGAACGCGCTGACCCAGGCGCGGGTCTTCACCGAGGCCGTCGACATCACCGGCGTCGCGCTCACGAAGCTCGATGGCACCGCGAAGGGCGGTATCGTGATCGCGGTGCAGCGGGAGCTGGGTGTTCCGGTGAAGCTGGTCGGGCTCGGCGAGGGCCCGGATGATCTCGCGCCCTTCGAGCCCGAGGGCTTCGTCGACGCGCTACTCGGTGACCCCGTCCGATAGCCCGGACGCGACGCGCTGCACGCCTGTCTTGGGTGCTCCGCGACCGATAAGACGGATGTGTCCTGGGACACGCCGACGTGCCGATGGGGCTTTCCATCGGCAGGCAACCCGATCTAGCATTTTCCGGCGGTCTTCTTTGGCCTGCTGACCGCGCCACGTGCCTCCGCCAGGATCCCGTCCCGTGGCCCTGCCCGCGACGGGACACCAGCGTCCGGCGAGGTGTTCCGCCCTCCTCAACGAAGAGGGCGGACCCGGCTGGCGATCACCCGCCAGGTCCGGGTCCGTGCGGCATACCTCGCCGGACCGCGGACAGCCGCGGAGGGCCAAGCCAGGGCCTGGGCCGTGGTCGGATTCTTCTGGCTTGGCCGGCCGAGGTCGTTCGGGCCGACTGTCGGGGCGAGCGTTGGTCTGGGTGCGTACCCTAGGACTGTCCGTTCCGATGTTGTCCGAGGCCCCGCCTGAGCTCCAGCCCGGGGCCTGCCCGCGGTCCGCGCGCGCTGGCGGTGCCGGGGTCGGCGGGTGGACGGCGGCAAGCCCTACCCTCGGTGGCCCGACCCTCGGCAACCCGACGCGTCCCAGCGCGGGCCCGTGATTCCGGAGTGTGCGCGTGTTCGACACCCTGTCCAGCCGACTCGAGACGGTCTTCAAGTCGCTGCGCGGCCGGGGCCGGCTGTCCGAGGCCGACATCGACGCGACCGCGCGCGAGATCCGGGTCGCGCTGCTCGAGGCCGACGTCGCGCTGCCGGTCGTGCGCGCCTTCGTCGCCGCGATCAAGGAGCGGGCTCGCGGCGTCGAGGTCAGCCAGGCGCTGAACCCGGCCCAGCAGGTCATCAAGATCGTCAACGAGGAGCTCGTCGGCATCCTCGGTGGCCAGACGGCGAACATCCGGCTCGCCAAGACGCCCCCGACGGTCATCCTGCTCGCGGGCCTCCAGGGCACCGGAAAGACGACGCTCGCCGGCAAGCTCGGAATGTGGCTGAAGAAGCAGGGCCACACCCCGATGCTGGTCGCCGCCGACCTGCAGCGCCCGAACGCCGTCAACCAGCTGCAGGTGGTCGGTGCGCGCGCCGGGGTCGAGGTGTTCGCGCCGGAGCCGGGCAACGGGATCGGTGACCCGGTCGCCGTCGCCCGCGACGCGATCGCGCACGCCCGCCGCAATGTGTTCGACGTGGTGGTGGTCGACACCGCCGGGCGCCTCGGCGTCGACCAGGAACTGATGGAGCAGGCGGCCGATATCCGGGACGTCGTCAAGCCCGACGAGATCCTCTTCGTCGTCGACGCGATGGTCGGCCAGGACGCCGTCTCCACGGCGATGGCCTTCCTCGACGGCGTCGGCTTCAGCGGCGTGGTGCTGACCAAGCTCGACGGCGACGCCCGCGGCGGCGCCGCCTTGTCGGTCGCTCATGTGACCGGCCGGCCGATCATGTTCGCCTCGACCGGCGAGGCGCTCGGCGACTTCGACGTCTTCCACCCCGAGCGGATGGCGTCGCGCATCCTCGGCATGGGTGACGTGCTGACCCTGATCGAGCAGGCCGAGCAGGCCTTCGATCAGTCGGAAGCCGAAGAGATGGCGCGGAAGATGGCCGCGTCGGAGTTCACCCTCGAGGACTTCCTCAACCAGATGCTCCAGGTCCAGAAACTCGGGCCGATCGGCAACCTGCTCGGGATGCTGCCCGGTATGGGCCAGATGAAGGAACAGCTGGCGCAGGTAGACGACCGGGACGTCAACCGGGTCGTCGCCATCATCCGGTCGATGACGCCGGGCGAGCGGCGTGATCCGGGCATCCTGCAGAAGACCCGCAAGGAGCGGGTCGCCCGCGGTTCCGGCGTGACCGTGACCGAGGTCAACCAGTTGCTCGACCGGTTCGCCGAGGCGCGCAAGATGATGCGCCAGATGGCGGGCGGCGCGGGTTTCCCCGGTATGGGCCGTGGCAAGGGCGCCCAGGCCCGTAAGCAGACGAAGAAGGGCAAGGGCGCGAGCAAGAAGGGCAACCCGGCGGCGCGCGCCGCTCAGGCGGCCCAGGCGAAGAACAAGCAGCCCGGCGGCGGGGCTCCCGGCCTCGGTGGCCTCCCCGCCGGCCCACCCCCCAGCGACCTCGGCGACGTCGACCTGAGTGCCCTGCTCAAGCCAGGGGCGTTTGGGCAGAAAGGGCGCTGAGCGCCCTCTGCCCAAACGCCCGGTCGGGCGCTGAGCGCCCGACCAAGCCTTGTTGGTCGGTGGCGTGAAAGGCTGAGGCGAGCCTTCATGGGGGTCGAGTTCCCGGTCGGCTCCCGGTGTTCGGCGTGGAGGCTCGGCTCGGTTGTCAGCGGGCGCTGCGCGCCTGCTGCCCCGCCCTGCCAGCCTGCCGCTGGTGGGCGCGGGCACTTGATCGCCGTTTTCGCCCGCCTGGCCAGCCGTGCTGGGCGCCGGCCGCGAGGGAGCCGGCGGCCCATTGCGCCGGCGATCTGGCAGACTGTAGGCGCGAGCTGTTCGTTATAGGTTTGCCCGGGCCGGCTTGCCGCTGACCTCCGCAGGCGGCAGACCCAGGGTCAGCTCCCGGATCGTGAGGTCTGGCCGAGGGGCGACCCCCGGAGTATCGCGCCGCGAGTCCCGCGGCCCCTCAAGCAATGGAGCTTTTCAACAACCGTGGCTACCAAGATCAAGCTGCAGCGTACCGGCAAGATGCGTGAGCCGCACTACCGCATCGTCATCGCCGACGCCCGTACCAAGCGGGACGGGCGAGTCATCGAGGCCATCGGCCAGTACCACCCCAAGGACGAGCCGAGCACGATCATCGTGGACGGCGAGCGGGCGGCTCACTGGTTGTCTGTCGGCGCCCAGCCGACCGAGCCGGTGCTTGCCATCCTCAAGGTCACCGGTGACTGGCAGAAGTTCAAGGGCCTGCCGGCGCCCGAGCCGATGAAGGTCGCGGCCCCGAAGGTCAGCCGTAAGGAGATCTTCCAGGCTGCCGCGCGCGAGGCCGCCGGGCTCGAGGAGAAGCCGGCGACCACGCCGAAGAAGAAGGGCGGCAAGGCTGCCGCCGAGGGCGACGAGACCCCGGCTGCGGAGTAGTAGGTGCTGGAGGCCGCGCTCGAACACCTCGTTCGAGGCATCGTGGACCATCCGGACGACGTCCGGGTGGACCTGCTCTCCAACCGCCGCGGTCGCACCCTCGAGGTCCGGGTAAATCCCGAGGACCTCGGCAAGGTGATCGGCCGCCGCGGCCGGACTGCCCGCGCCCTGCGCACCGTGATGGCCGGAGTGGGCGGCCGGGGCCTGCGCGTCGACGTCGTCGACGTCGATCGGTGACCCGGGCGGCTGCCTTGGCTCGCCGCCCCTCGGCCGTCTCCCCGTTGGCACCGCCGGCCAGGTCTGGTCGGCGGATGCCGCTTGTGGACGTCTGCCGGCCCGGATCCTTCGGGGTCCCCGGTTCCGGACACCCGAGGTCGAGTTCCGCTCGGCCTCGGGCCGCGGCGACCGAGCCTGCGCGCTGGACCGGACCGTCCGATGGGTGAGCCCATCGTCGTCGGCCGAGTCGGGAAACCGCACGGTGTGCGCGGTGACGTGACCGTCGAGGTCCGGACCGATGTGCCCGACCGGCGGTTCGCCGCGGGGGAGAAGCTGGATCGCTCCGGCGGCGGCCCCGGCCTCGTCGTCGAGGACGCCCGTTGGCATTCCGGTCGGCTGCTCGTCCGCTTCGAGGGCGTGGCGGACCGGAACGGGGCCGAGTCGCTGCGCGGTGCGGTGCTGACCATCGACGCGGAGCGGGCCGGCGACGCCGTCGACCCGGACGAAGCTGACGAGGGCGGCGAGTTCTGGTGGGACCGCGACCTCGTCGGTCTGCGTGCCGTCACCCCGGACGGGAGTCCGCTCGGCGAGGTCACCGACGTGGTGCACACCGCGGCCGGTGAGCTGCTCGCGATCGGTAAGCCGGGCGGTGGTGAGCACCTGGTGCCGTTCGTCCGCGACATCGTCCCGACGGTCGACCGGGCCGGCGGGCTGCTCGTCGTCGACGCCCCGCCCGGCCTGCTCGACCTCGACTAGCGGATCGACGCGGAAGGACTGGCGCCGGCATGCGGGTCGACGTGGTGACGATCTTTCCGGCCTACCTGGAGCCACTTCGGCTGTCCCTGCTGGGCAAGGCCCGCGACCGCGGCATGCTGGAGATCAACGGCCACGACCTTCGGGACTGGACGACCGACCGGCACCGGACCGTGGACGACACGCCCTACGGCGGCGGGCCCGGCATGGTCATGCGCCCGGACCCGTGGGACGCGGCGTTGACCGCCATCGCGGGCTCAGACGGACCGGCGCCCCGGCCGAGGGTCATCGTTCCGACGCCTACCGGCCGGCCCTTCTCGCAGGCCTACGCGGCCGAGCTCGCGGCGGCCCCGTGGCTCGTCTTCTGCTGCGGCCGGTACGAGGGCATCGACGCCAGGGTGATCGACGCCTGGGCGGACGACGAGATCTCGATTGGCGACTATGTGCTGTCCGGCGGCGAGGTCGCGACCCTCGTCATGCTGGAGGCGATCGCCCGGCTGCTGCCGGGCGCCGTCGGCAACGCGGAGTCGATCACCGACGACTCGTTCGCCCACGGCCTGCTCGAAGGGCCGGTCTACACCCGGCCGCCGGACTGGGCGGGGCGGCGCGTCCCCGAGGTGCTGCTGTCCGGTGACCACGGTGCGATCGCCCGCTGGCGGCGCGACGAGGCGCTTCGGCGGACCGCTCGGCGCCGCCCCGACCTGCTGGCCGCGATGGACCTGGACCGCCGGGATGAGGCGGTCGTCGCGGCGGCGTTGGCCGAGCCCTCGGCGTGACCTGACCGGGCCGGCGCGACGCGTCGGGCGGTCCGTGTGGCACAGTAGGATGCAGTGTCCGTCGGTCCGTGGCCGACGGACGAGCCCTCTGGCCCCCGCTCTCGAGTACCTGCGGATCGGGGACCTGCGGATCGGGGACCTTCGCGATCGAGGACCTGCATGACCGGGGGACCGCACGATCGGGACGGGTTCGCCGCCGTAGGCGCGGCCCGCCGCGAGGGCCTTGGTTCAAGGATGCGTTCCTGATCCGCCCGGCCCCGCTGGTCACCTGTTGATCGGCGTCACCCACGGACGCGCGGTGCCATAGACCCACAGCCACCACTGAGTGCCTGTCACCACTGAGGAAGCGACTGCCATGCAAACCCTGGACAGCCTCGACGCCGAGTCGCTGAGGACCGACGTGCCCGAGTTCCGTCCGGGCGACAACCTCAAGGTCCACGTCCGCGTGGTCGAGGGCAACCGCCAGCGCATCCAGGTCTTCCAGGGCGCTGTGATCCGTCGCCAGGGTGACGGCCTGCGGGAGACGTTCACCGTCCGCAAGGTCAGCTTCGGCGTCGGTGTGGAGCGTACGTTCCCGGTGCACAGCCCGATCGTTCAGAAGATCGAGGTCGTCACCCGCGGCGACGTCCGCCGGGCGAAGCTCTACTACCTGCGTGACCTGCGCGGCAAGGCCGCCAAGATCAAGGAAAAGCGGTAGGCAACCGGGTCATCCCGGCCCACTGTCTGGCGCATGAGGCGTGGGCATCACCGCATGGTGGTGCCCACGCCTTTTGCTGAGCTACGCGACAGCACAACGCCGACACACCGGCGGCGCGGCGAGGGCGGGTGCCTGCCTGCGGCCGTCGGGTCGATGGGCGAAGATAGACGGGTTGTGATCCAGCGTCGCCGGGAGGGGTCTGGCTACGGCTGCCGCTCACAACGGGTGCGTCGGTGGATGTCGAGCCGGCTAGGCGCGGCGCCGGAGCCTCGCGAACCGGCGAGGACCACAACGTGAGGTGGCGTAGTGAGCTCGTCCGAGCAGGGCACACCAGACCCGGCTGACGTCGGCGGCGCGCTGCCCGCGGGCTCCGGCCGGGCCGGTGGCTGGTCACCGGCGACCGGGCCCCGGCATGCGGCCCCGCCGGCCGCCGGCCGCACGGCCGGGCGTGGCCCCTGGGAGAGCGACGTCCCGACGGATGACGTCGACACCGACGAATCCGGGTCCGGCGAAACCCCACCCGCCACCGGCCGACGTCTGCTGGGCCGGCGAGGCAGGTCCGGCGGGGGCGACGGCCGTGAGCAGCGGGGATCCTTTCTGCGCGAGCTTCCCGTGCTCGTACTGATCGCGTTCGTCCTCGCGCTGCTCATCAAGGCCCTGTTGGTTCAGGCGTTCTGGATTCCGTCCGAGTCGATGGAACGAACGCTGCTGATCAACGACCGGGTGCTCGTGAACAAGGTCGTCTATCACTTCCGGTCGGTCCATCGCGGCGACATCGTGGTGTTCAACGGCGACGGCACCGGCTTCCAGAGCCACGAGACGATGATCGCGCCGCCCTCGAACGGCTTCAGCAGGTTCGTCCGTGGCGTCCAGGACCTGCTCGGCCTCGGCGCGCCGAGCGACAAGGACTTCATCAAGCGGGTCATCGGTGTCGGCGGTGACACCGTCGCCTGCTGTGATCCGCAGGGCCGGGTGATGGTGAACGGCAAGGCGCTCGACGAGGGCTATCTCTTCGAGAACGACGTCCAGCCGTTTGGGCCGGTCAAGGTTCCCAAGGGTCAGCTGTGGGTCATGGGTGACCATCGCAGCGCCTCATCCGACTCGCGCGCCAACGGCACGATCCCGACGAGCGCGGTCGTCGGCCGGGCGTTCGTCCGGGTCTGGCCGCTCAGCCGGTCCGGCTTCCTGACGACGCCCGGAACCTTCCACGGCGTCCCCTCCGCCAGCGGGCCCGTTCCGGGCGTCGGCGGCTACGGCGCGGACTCGCTGTCGGCGGGGACGCCGGCCTCGGTCCCGTTGGTCGGCGCGCTGGCGCTCGCCGTCGGCACGCGAGGCGGGCGCGGTCGGCTTGTCAGGTCGCGGGCCGACCGTCGACGGGTGTGGTCGAAACGTTCCAGATGAGGCCGCCAGGCGTTGTCATCCGGCGTGACAGCGGCCTGTTCGGTTACGAGCGTGCGCTCGCGCGGCGCGGCCTCGGCCCGGTGGCCGGCGTCGATGAGGCGGGGCGTGGAGCCTGCGCCGGGCCGCTGGTCGTCGCCGCCGCCATCCTGGACCCGCGCCGCACCGGTCGGCTGTCCGCGCTCGCCGACTCGAAGCTACTGACCGAGCGGATCAGGGAGCAGGTCTACGAGGACGTACTGGCCGTGGCTTCGGCGTGGTCCGTGGTCGTGATCCCGGCGGCCGAGATCGACCGGCACGGCCTGCACGTGATGAACGTGACCGGCATGCGGCGCGCGGTCGCCCGGCTGGCGATTCATCCGGGGTACGTGCTTGTCGACGGGTTTCCGGTGCCCGGGATCGACACGCCGTCGCTGGCGGTGCGCAAGGGGGACCGGGTCGCGGCCTGCGTCGCCGCAGCCTCGGTGATCGCCAAGGTGGCCCGTGACCGGATCATGTGTCAACTGGACGAGCGCTACGGCGAGTACGATTTCGCGCAGCACAAGGGATACGTCACCGCGGCGCATGCCGCGGCACTGGCGAGACACGGGCCGTGCGAGGAGCACCGCCTCTCGTATGCCAACGTCCAGTCCCTGATAGTCCGGGACGGGGACGAACGAACGGCGCGGCTGGAGGAGACCGTGACAATGGCCGGCCGGCACGGCGCGACGGAGACCGCATGAGCGCCGAGGACCTCGAGAAGTACGAGACCGAGATGGAGCTCCAGCTCTATCGCGAGTACCGGGACGTGGTCGGGCTCTTCTCGTACGTCATCGAGACCGAACGCCGCTTCTACCTCGCGAACGAGTACAAGATCGAGGTGCGTAACACCGCCGACGGCGAGGTCTTCTTCGAGCTGTCGCTGCGGGACGCCTGGGTGTGGGACATGTTCCGCCCTGCCCGTTTCGTGAAGAACGTCCGGGTTGTGACCTTCAAGGACGTCAACGTCGAGGAGCTTACGAAGGCCGAGCTCTAGGGCGGAGCGGCCCGAACGGGCGCGGAGCGCCCGCGGGCCGCTCCGTCCGTCGGGCGCTGAGCGCCCTCTCTGCCTTTGCTGGGCCGTGGCCTGGAGGTCTGCGCTCTGGCTGGGTCGACGGTATCCAAAGCCGGCCGGCTGGCCGGCGGCTTGTGGACGGTTGGGGGTCGTCCACAGCTGAGTGCTCGGCCTCGACGTTGGGGCTGGGCGCTTTCATTGTGATCTCCGCAGGCGGCAGCAGCCGCCGTGGGCGGCGCGCTGACCACTGATCCTGGTCCGCGAGCCGTCAGGGAAGCCGGTTCCAGGGAGCCGGCTGGCGGCGGAGGTCCGGCTGTGGCATCCAGGCCAAGGGCAGGCCAGCGGGCCAAGGACGTGCTCGGCCGGTTCGGTGAGGACCTCGCCGCGCGGCACCTGGTCGAGGCCGGGGCGCAGATCCTCGACCGCAACTGGCGTTGCCGCGACGGCGAGCTCGACATCGTGGCACTCGACGCGGGCACGCTGGTGTTCTGCGAGGTCAAGACCCGAACGGGCACCCGGCACGGCACCCCGGCCGAGGCCGTGGACGACCGGAAGGTGGCCCGGGTCCGCCGCCTCGCGGCCCGCTGGCTGGCTGAGCACCCCCAGGTCTCCGGCCCGATACGGTTCGATCTGGTCGCCGTGTACCGCGAGGTTGCTCCGGGGCAGGCCGGCTCGGTACGGGTCGACCATCGGCGCGGGGCGTTCTGATGGCGCTCGCCCGTACTCTCGCCGTCGCGGTGATCGGCGTCGAGGGCCATCTCGTCGAGGTGGAGGCACATCTCGCCGGCGGCCTTCCCGCGCTGACACTGATCGGGCTGCCTGACGCCGCGCTGGCCGAGGCTCGCGACCGGATCCGGGCGGCGGTGCTGAACTCCGGGCAGAAATGGCCGGACGAGCGGATCACAATCGGGCTGTTCCCGGCGACGCTGCCCAAGTCCGGCAGCGGGTTCGACCTGGCGATGGCCCTTGCGATCATGGCGGCGGCCGGGGTCGTGCCGCAGCACACGCCCGGCCACCGGGTGCTGCTCGGTGAGCTGGCGCTCGACGGGCGGGTCCGCCCGGTCCGGGGCGTGCTGCCCGCGGTGCTGGCCGCCGTCGATGCGGGCGTGTCCCGGGTCGTCGTGCCCGGGCGCAACGCCGCCGAGGCCGCGCTCGTCCCCGGTGCCCAGGTCGAACCGGTCCCGGATCTGCGCAGTGCGATCGGCCTGCTGCGCGGTGAGTACGAGCCGGAGGCGGTCGCCGTGTCGCCTGTCGTTCGCGTGGCGCCGGGCACCGAGACCGAGCTGGACCTCGCGGACGTGGCGGGCCAGGGCCGTGGCCGGCTAGCCGTCGAGGTCGCCGGAGCCGGCGGGCATCACCTGTACCTGCAGGGGCCGCCGGGCGGTGGGAAGACGATGCTCGCCGAGCGGTTGCCCGGCCTGCTGCCCGACCTGGACCTGGCCGCGGCGATCGAGGTGACCGCCGTGCATTCGGTGGCAGGCGTCCTGCCGTCCGAAACGCCGCTGATCATTCGCCCGCCCTACCGCAGCCCGCACCACACGGCGACGCCGGCCGCGCTGGTCGGCGCCGGATCGACCGTGATCCGCCCCGGGCTCGCCTGCCAGGCCCACCGCGGAATCCTCTTTCTGGATGAGGCCCCGGAATTTCAGCGGACCGCGCTGGACGCGCTGCGTCAGCCGCTGGAGAGCGGCGTGATCGAGATTGCCAGGGCGCGCGCGACGACCCGCTTCCCGGCCCGGTTCCTCCTCGTCCTGGCGGCGAACCCGTGCCCCTGCGCCCGCGCGCGGGCAGCCGGGCCGAACGCCTGTGAATGCTCCAGCGTCGTGCGCCGCCGCTATCAGGCGCGACTCTCCGGGCCACTGCTGGACCGGATCGACCTCCAGGTCGAGATCGGCGCTCCCACCCGGGCGGAGCTGCGCGCCGACGCTGGTGCCGCCGAGTCGAGCGCCGTCGTGGCCGCCCGGGTCGCCGTCGCCAGGGCGGCGATGGCTTCCCGGCTGCGTGATACCCCGTGGCGCACGAACGCCGAGGTGCCGGGTGCGGTGCTGCGTCGCCGGTGGCCGCTGCCCGCGTCGGTCACCTTCGCCGCCGACCGGGCCTTTGAGACCGGGGCCCTGACGGCCCGGGGCCTCGACCGGGTGCTGCGGGTCGCCTGGACGCTCGCCGACCTCGAAGGTCTTGACCGGCCCGGTCCGGCCGAGCTCGGCCTCGCCCTCGATCTACGCATCCCCGGGCGCCCCGGATGAGCGCGAGCCAGACCTGCGCCGACGAGTCCCCGGAGCGGCTCGCGCGGGCGGCGCTGTCGCATCTGGTCGGCTACGGCAACGCGAGGCTCATGGCCGCGATCCGGACGTACGGGCCGGCCGAGGCCTGGGCGCGGGCGCGTCCGGACCACCCGGACATCGAGCCGCGCCGGGACCTGGACCGGCTGCGCGAGATCGGCGGCTGGCTCCTGTGCCCCGGCGACCCCGGCTGGCCAGACGGCCTCGCGGGTCTGGGACGGGTGGCCGAGCGGGCCGAGCCGGAGTACGGGACGCCGTTGGCCCTGTGGTGCCGCGGCGCCGCCGACCTGCCGGCGCCGAGCCCGGCGGGCCTCACCGACTGTGACCGGCGTGGCGTCGCGGTCGTCGGTAGCCGGGCCGCCACCGGCTACGGCCAGCACGTCGCCAGCGAGCTCGCCTGTTCCCTGGCTGAACGAGGCTGGACGGTTGTGTCCGGCGCGGCCTTCGGCATCGACGCCGCCGCGCACCGGGGCGCGATGGCCGGTGACGGTGTGACGGTCGCCGTCCTCGCCTGCGGCGTCGACATCCCCTATCCAGCAGCCCACCTGCGGCTGCTGGACGAGATCCGCGAGCGCGGGCTACTGATCAGCGAGGTGCCACCCGGCAGCCCCCCGTTACGTAGGCGCTTCCTGATCCGCAACCGGCTGATCGCCGGGCTGGCCAGAGGCACGGTCCTCGTCGAGGCCGGCCTGCGCAGCGGCGCGTTGAGCACAGCCCGGCATGCGCGGCGGCTCGGACGCGGGCTGATGGTGGTGCCGGGCCCGGTCACCAGCGCGATGTCGGCCGGCTGCCACCGGCTGCTGCGCGAGCACCGGGAGGCCTGCGCGCTGGTCACCGACGCGCGTGACGTCGAGGAGGAGATCGGGCCCGTGGGCCAGCCTGCCGGCGACGGCGAGACCGCGGCCGGCGGGCAGCCGCTGGGCCCGCGTGACGGCCTGCCCGCCGTCGTGGGCGCCTTGCTGGAGGCCATGCCTGCCCGAGGGTGCGTCGGGGTGGCGGTGTTGGCCGCGCGGATCGGCCAGCGGCCACGCGACGTGCTGGCGATGCTCGGGCCGCTCGCGGTCGAGGGACTGGTCGAGGCCCGGCCGGAGGGCTACCGACTGACCGCGCTCGGCCGTGGTCCGGCCCACCACCGTCCCAGCCGTGAGGACGGCGGAGACGGCGGAGACGACGGTTTGTTCCCAACCCGGGAGGTTCGCCCATGATTTCGAGTTCTGAGCTCGCCGGCCTGCGCGCGGCGCTCCGGCTGGTCCAGCGGGATCTCGACAGCCATCCGCGCGTCGAGACCCGCAACCGGCCGGCGGAGGCTGAGGACCAGGCCGGGGACGAGGCCGACGGGCCGGCCGGGATACCGCGCGCGGCGCGACTTCAACTGGTCGGCACGGAGCAGGGAGTCTTCGTCGCTCTCCCGGACGGGCGCTTCTGGCCCGCCGGGGCCGGGCCGCTTCCTGGCGGCACGCAGGGTGGTGCCACCGTGGTCGCTGTCGCGATGCGGGTGCAGGAATGCCTCGCCGAGATCCTCTGGCACAGCTGGCCCCGTTGCTCCGACCACGACACGGCGCTGCGCCCCGAGGCCTGCGATGACGACGCCGTGTGGTGTTGCGATGCCGACGTCGGCCATCAGGTAGCCGCGATCGGGCGGCTCGCGCAGTCCGGGTCGAGCCCGCTCGGCGCCCCAACCGGTACCTGAGCAATTGCCGGCAGGTCAGCCGCTGTGCCTCACTGGCGAGGCACGGCGGCTGACGCACGACGGTCCTCCTGGCTCGGATCCGCGGTTCGCCTGCCGTCGGCACGGCCTGGTCACTGTTCCGGTCCTGGACGGCGCGCGGTTCGGTTGGTCTGTCACGAACCAGGGCCGAGCGGGAGCAGGCGGGGTGGGGTGGGCAGCAGCAGCGTCAGCGGGCTCAGGTAGTCCCGGCCGCGGATGAGGCCCCAGTGCAGGCAGACCGCGGGCCGGCAGGCCGCGTGCCCGGCGTCGAGAAGACCAAGCGGTGCGCCGGCGGCGACCGGTTGGCCAACCTGGACCAGCACGGTCAGTGGCTCGTACGTCGTCCGGAGCTCCCCGTGGGTGACGGCGACGACGCCCCGGCCGGCGAGCACCCCCGCGAAGCTGACGACACCTGGCCCGGCGGCCCGAACCGTCGTCCCGGCCGGCGCCGCGAAGTCCACCCCGCGGTGGCCCGGCCCGTATGGAGTGGCCGGCGGCGCGAATGGCCGCATAACCGTCAGGGGCTCGTCGAGCGGAGCCCGCCACTCGGCCGCGGCGGGCGCCGTAGCCGCCGACGCCACACCGGTCGTGGCCACCGGAGCGGCTGACACCACCGCCGAGGCTGGCCCGACCGCCGAGGCCGCCGAGGCCCGCGCGCCCTGCGCGCCTGGAGCAGCCAGGGCGGCGCCGGGGCGGGGCCAGCCGAGGGCGAGGAGGGCAGCCAGCATCGTGGTCGCGACAAGTGCCGGGACGCGCGGGTCAGGGCGCGGGGACAAAGCCATCGGGGGCTCCTGCTGCTGTGGCTCAAGGGCTGGGCTGCTGTGGCACTGGCTGGGCTGGGGAATCCGGGAGCGACCGGGGGCGGCTGGCACGGGTGGAGGACCGGGCCGCCCCCGGTCGCCGGGTGCCGGCCCGGGGGCGGTTGGCCGGCGCCGCCCACGATCCGGGTCGCGGCCGGCCGGGCCAAGTGGCTGCGTCAGTCTGTGGATCGGCGGATTCCTGTGGAGAAGTCCTCGAACCGATGTTTGCGAGAACGTTTGTTCGTCCGGGCCGATCAGGCGGACCTCCGATGAGGCCGAGTATCATCGGACTCGGAGCTTCGCGAGGAGCTCACTTCGCACGCCCGCTCCTGGTGGGCGCGCAGGGCTCGGTGCCCGTCGATGTGTCTGTCGGTCCGGCGTTTGCCGCCGGTCGGATGTCCATCGGTCATCAACTGCCCGCGCGTCCCGTCCGCCCGGCTCGTCGTCGGCGCGGAGCCAGGAAGGCTCCCTCGGTCCACCGCCTCGCGGTGGTTTGGGGCCGCCCGGGCGTCAGGGGCCGCTGGCGCCAGCCGCGGCCGACAACCGAGACGTTCCGGCCGCGTGCCGGACGGGAAGGGCGGTCATGGCCGTCGTAACGATGAGGCAGCTGCTTGAGAGCGGCGTGCACTTTGGGCACCAGACCAAGCGCTGGAACCCGAAGATGAAGCGCTACATCCTCACAGAGCGCAATGGCATCTACATCATCGACCTCCAGCAGACGTTGTCCTACATCGACCGCGCCTACGACTTCGTCAAGGAGACCGTCGGGCACGGCGGAACGGTGCTGTTCATCGGCACCAAGAAGCAGGCCCAGGAGGCCGTCGAGGAGCAGGCCCGCCGCGTCGGGATGCCCTACGTCAAGGAGCGCTGGCTCGGCGGCATGCTGACCAACTTCTCCACGGTCTACAAGCGCCTGCAGCGGCTCAAGGAGCTCGAGGAGATCGAGCTGACCGGTGGTACCGAGGTCCGCACCAAGAAGGAGCAGCTCGTCCTCTCCCGGGAGAAGACGAAGCTGGAGCGCACCCTCGGTGGTATCCGGGACATGTCGCGCGTTCCCAGCGCGGTCTGGGTCGTTGACACCAAGAAGGAGCACATCGCCGTCGGCGAGGCTCGCAAGCTGAACATCCCGGTCGTCGCGATTCTTGACACCAACTGCGACCCGGACGAGGTCGACTACCCGATCCCGGGGAACGACGACGCGATCCGCAGCGCCGCGCTGCTCACCCGGGTGGTCGCGGACGCCGTCGCCGCCGGTCTGATGAGCCGCGCGGGCGCCAGCGCCGCCGACGTCAAGCCCGACCAGATCGCCGCCGCCGAGCCGCTGGCCGAGTGGGAGCAGGAAGTCCTGCGCCGCGACGCCGAGGCTGCCCCGGCCGAGACCGCCGAGGCCGTCGCGGTTGAGGCCATCGAGGTCGAGGCTCAGGCCGAGACCGTCTCCGCCGGCACCTCCGCCTGACTCGGCCTGGCTGTCGCCTCGGCCCGGCCGCACCGCGGCCGGGCCGAGGCGACAGCCGGCAACGCCCTGGTGGCCTGACGCGACTCTGAGGGTCGCGGCGGGCCGTCAACGAAGAAGGAGCCCGCTCTCGCGGTGGGCTCACCTTGACGATCATCTGCCGGCTGGCGTGCCGCCGCGCGACTCGGAGTGGGCCGCTGGAGGCGGACGGGACGTGCCGCGCCCCAGATCCAGCCAGCCCACGTGGGACCGACCTGTCACATCATCGGCCGGCCAGAGCGCCGCGGCGCGACCCAGCCGCGGCGTGGGACCAGAGTGGGACAGCCGGCCAAGGCCACCCAGAACGGGACGACAAAAACGATGGCAAACATTTCTGCCGCGGAGATCCGCAAGCTCCGCGAGGTGACCGGCGCCGGGATGAGCGACGTCAAGAAGGCGCTCGTCGACCATGACGGCGACTTCGAGAAGGCCAAGGCCTGGCTGCGGGAGAAGGGCCTCGCGGGCAACGCGAAGCGCTCCGGGCGGTCCACGGCGAACGGCCTGGTCGACTCCTACCTGCACCGGACCGACCCGCAGCTGCCGCCGACGATCGGCGTGCTGGTCGAGCTGCGCTGCGAGACCGACTTCGTGGCGAAGACCGACCAGTTCAAGCAGCTGGCCCGGGACATCGCGCAGCACGTCGCGGCGGCCGACCCGCTGTACGTGGCCGCGGACGCGATCCCGAACGAGGTCCTCGAGCAGGAGAAGCGGATCTACGAGGCCGCGGCCCGCGAGGAGGGCAAGCCCGAGGCGGCTCTCGCCAAGATCATCGAGGGCAAGCTCAACGGCTACAAGAAGAGCTCCGTGCTGCTTGAGCAGCCGTGGGTGAAGGACAACAAGGTCACCATCAAGGCGATGATCGAGGATGCGGGCGCCTCGCTCGGCGAGAAGATCGAGATCGGGCGCTTCGCCCGGTTCAACATTCGCCAGGCCTGAGCGGCCACCGCGGGCCGGGTCGGGCGCGCCGCACGAGCGGCGCGCCCAGGCCCGGCCCGCGCCATTTGTCACTGCTGGTCCCGGGTCCGTCGGGGGTACGGGCCGCCGGAGGTGGCCTGCGATGGGGCAGACTGCACTCAGCGACGTCTCCGGCCGACGAGTCCGGCGGCCGCAGCGATGCCAATGGGGGCGCGCTCATCTCCGAGCGGGCTTCTGGAAGCCTCCGTGGGGAGAGGGCCACCCGTGATCGATCAAGCCGAGGTGGCCACCGGGCCAGAACGCACCGAGCCCAGGTGGTCGCGCGTCCTTCTCAAGCTTTCCGGCGAGGCGTTCGCCGGCGGGGACCCGCTGGGGATCGACCCGACCACCGTCGCCACGATCGCGCGCCAGGTCGCGACGGTTGCCCGGTCCGGGATCGAGATCGCGGTGGTGGTCGGCGGGGGCAACATGTTCCGCGGGCCGGCGCTCGCCGAGCGCGGCATGGACCGGGCCCGCGCCGACTACATGGGCATGCTCGGCACCGTGATCAACTGCCTGGCGCTCGCGGACTTCCTGGAGCGCGAGGGCGCCGTGACCCGGGTCCAGACGGCGATCGCGATGGGCCAGGTCGCCGAGCCGTACCTGCCGCTGCGGGCCATCCGGCACCTGGAGAAGGGCCGGGTCGTCATCTTCGGTGCCGGCCTTGGTGCCCCGTTCTTCTCGACGGACACCACCGCCGCGCAGCGCTCTCTGGAGGTCAAGGCCCAGGCCGTGCTCAAGGCGACCAAGGTCGACGGCGTCTACGACTCCGACCCGCACACGAACCCGGCGGCGGTGAAGTTCGACACCCTCACCTACGGCGAGGTCCTCAACCGCGGGCTGAAGGTGATGGACGCCACGGCGATCAGCCTCTGCATGGACAACGCGATGCCGATCGTCGTCTTCGACCTGCTCACCGAGGGAAACATCTCGCGAGCCGTCCGAGGTGAGAAGATCGGGACTCTGGTCAGTGTCGACGCCTACGGAACGGAAGGACAGCGGTGATCGACGACACACTCCTCGAGGCCGAGGAGAAGATGGACAAGGCTGTCACGGTCGCCAAGGACGACTTCGCCAACATCCGGACGGGCCGCATCACGCCGTCGGTGTTCTCGAAGATCTTTGTCGACTACTACGGCGCCCCGACCCCCGTGCAGCAGCTCGCGTCGTTCCACATCCCCGAGCCGCGCATGGTCATCATCACGCCGTTCGACAAGTCCTCGCTGGGGGCCGTCGAGAAGGCGGTCCGGGACTCGGACCTCGGCGTGAACCCCAGCAATGACGGCTCGATCATCCGGGTGGTCTTCCCCGAGCTCTCCGAGCAGCGCCGGCGCGACCTGGTCAAGGTCGCCCGCGGCAAGGCCGAGGACGCGAAGATCAGCATCCGTAACGTGCGCCGGCACGCCAAGGAGGCGCTCGACAAGATCGTCAAGGATGGCGGCGCAGGCGAGGACGAGGGCCGCCGCGCGGAGAAGGACCTGGAAGAGTCGACCCACCGCTACGTCGCTCAGATCGACGAGCTGCTGAAGGCCAAGGAGTCCGACCTCCTCTCGGTCTGACCCCCTCGACCTGCCCGGCGTCGGCTCCGGTGGCCCGCTCTCTGCCGGTGGGGGAGGATCCCCCGGAACTGGCGAGACGCACGGCTGGCCGGACCGACGGCCGGCGATCTGACGTGAGCGAAGGGACGAGGTGAGCGACGGTCTGCGTGCCACCGCGCCCGGGGCTGCGGCCCTCGCGGCCCAGCCGGTCGACGGCGCCGTGAGCGCGCCAGGGGACCCGAACGAGCCCACCGCCCCCCGGCCGCCCCGGCGCCGGATCAGGGCCGGCCGCAACCTGCCGGCCGCGATCGCGGTGGGCGCCATCCTCGGCGCGTTCATCCTCGTGCCGCTGTTCACGCTGAAGGTGGGCTTCGTCGGCGTCGTCGGCCTCGCCGTGGCGATCGGCACCTTCGAGGTGGTTCGGGCGCTCCGGCTGGCGGGGCTGCGGACGCCACTGGTCCCACTGGTCGCCGGCGCCGTCGCGATGCCGGTCGTGGCCTACTTCTACGGCCCTGGCGCGCTGATCGGAGCGCTCGCCGTCACGCTGCTCATGGCGCTGGGCGTCCGCGCGGTCGGTGAGCCGGCCGGGCTCCTCCCGGATCTGGCCGGGACGATCTTCGCCGCGGTCTACGTCGGCTTCACCGCGGGCTTCGCGGCGCTGCTCACCGCCCCGGACGACGGCGACTGGCGGGTCGTCGCCTTCCTCGGCACCGTCGTCGCCAGCGACATCGGCGGCTACACGGCAGGCGTGCTGTCAGGCGGCCGGCACAAGCTCGCGCCGACGGTCTCGCCGGGCAAGTCGTGGGAGGGCTTCGCCGGCTCGGCGCTCGCCTGCGTGGTCGTGGCCAGCGTGGTGATGCGGTTCGCCCTGGGGGGCAGCGCCTGGCAGGGGGTCGTGCTCGGGCTCGCGGTCGTCTGCACGGCGACCGTCGGTGACCTCGGCGAGTCCCTGCTCAAGCGGGACATCGGCATCAAGGACATGGGCAACCTGCTGCCCGGCCACGGCGGGATCATGGACCGGCTGGACTCGCTGCTGTGCACGGCGCCGGTGGCCTGGCTCCTGATCACCGCCTTCCTGCCCCCGACCTGACGCGGCGCGTGCCAGCTCGGCCGGATTTGGCACACTGGACGAGCCATGAC
Source organism: Pseudofrankia sp. DC12 (assembly GCF_000966285.1). Taxonomy (NCBI): domain Bacteria; kingdom Bacillati; phylum Actinomycetota; class Actinomycetes; order Frankiales; family Frankiaceae; genus Pseudofrankia; species Pseudofrankia sp. DC12. The sequence continues at coordinate 1,836,049 of NZ_KQ031391.1, read as the reverse complement.
ATCAACCAGCGCCCACAACGACCACCCCGCCGGCGCCGCGCCGGGCGCGGGCCGGGCGCTCGCCCTCACACCTCGGGCCTCCCGGCCCAGGCCGCCGCGGCACCTGGCCGATCTTTCCCGCGACGAGCGGCGCGCGGTCGCCGTGGAGCTGGGCCAACCGGCGTTCCGCGCCGACCAGCTGGCCCGCCACTACTTCGCCCGGCTGGCCGCTCCCGGTGACACGACCGGGATGACCGACGTGCCCGCCGCGGTCCGCGAACCACTGGCTGACGCGCTGCTGCCGCAGCTGCTCACCGCCAGCACGACGCTGACCTGCGACGACGGTGCCACCCGCAAGACCGCCTGGCGCACCGTCGACGGCGCGACCATCGAGTCGGTGCTGATGCGCTACCCGGACCGGGCCACCGTGTGTGTCTCCAGCCAGGCTGGTTGTGGCATGGGCTGCCCGTTCTGCGCCACCGGCCAGGGCGGCCTCACCCGCAACCTGACCGTCGCGGAGATCGTCGAACAGGTCGTGGACGCGGCCCGGGTGCTGCGGCGTGGCGGGCTGCCGGCCGCCGGCCACCGGCCCGCCGGGCAGGCGGGCGACGCGCGGCTGTCCAACGTCGTCTTCATGGGCATGGGCGAGCCGCTGGCGAACTACAGGGCGCTGGTCACCGCGCTGCACCGGATCAGCGACCCGGCTCCGGACGGGCTGGGAATCTCGGCCCGGACGCTGACCGTCTCCACCGTCGGGCTGGTGCCGGCGATCGGCCGGCTGGCCGAGGAGGGGCTGCCGGTGCGCCTCGCGGTCTCACTGCACGCTCCGGACGACGAGCTGCGCGACACGCTGGTCCCGATCAACACCCGGTGGAAGGTCGCCGAGGTGCTCGGCGCCGCCTGGGACTACGCGGCCCGAACCGGCCGGCGGGTCAGTATCGAGTACGCCCTCATCGACGGCGTCAACGACCAGCCCGAGCGAGCGGACCTGCTCGGCCGGCTGTTGCGCGACCGCCCGGTGCACGTCAACCTCATCCCGCTGAACCCGACCCGGGGCTCCAGCTGGCATGCCAGCGCGGCGGCCAGCGAGCGGGAGTTCGTGGCCCGGCTGCGCGGCCGCGGGGTCACCACGACGGTCCGGGACACCCGCGGCCGGGAGATCGCCGCCGCCTGTGGCCAGCTCGCCGCGGACGACTCCAGCTCCCGTCGCGGCCGGGCCGGTGCCGTCTCCGACGACCTGGCCGGCCTGGAGTCCGGCGCGGGCACGCTCGACGGGGTCCCGGACGCCTCGGACGTTCGGCCCAGCCTGGGCCTGGGCGGCATCGGCGAGGTCGCGGTGGACCATGGCCGTCCGTAACCCGGCGTCGCGGGGCCGCGGCCTGTCGACGCGCGCCGGTGCCCGGGCCTCGGCCGCGCGGTCCCGGGGCAACACGGTCTGGCTGCCGCTCGTCGCCGCGCTGGGCGTGCTCGTTCTGCTGCTCTGGTACATCCTCGCGCACCAGCCGTCCCACCCGGCGTCCAGCGGAGGCAGCCTGGGCGCGGCGGCCGCGAAGGCCGGTTTCCCCGACACGGCCGGGAGCGGGGCGCCCGCGGCGGGCGGCACCGGCGCCTCAGCGGTGGTGGCTGTCCCCACCGGCCCGAGCGGCTGCCAGACCGGCAGGACGCTGCCGGGGGGCGTGACGACCCAGACGGTGACCGTCGGCTCGGTCAAACGGACCTACCTGCTCGCCGTGCCGCAGCCGCTGCCGAACACCGGTCCGCTGCCACTGATCCTGAACTTCCACGCCGCCGGCGAGAGCCCGCTGCAGGCCGAGGCCGACACCGGGCTCGCTGGGACGGCGACCAAGCGGGGCTACGTCGTGGCCTACCCCGCCGGGGTGAGCGACCGGTGGAACGTCTCCCGGGCGACGGCGGCCGGGCCGGATGACGTGGCCTTCATCGCCGCCCTGCTGGGCGACCTGCGTACCCGTGGCTGCATGGCGGACAACAAGGTCTTCGCCGCCGGCCTCGGGGACGGCGCCGACATGGCCGTCACCGCCAGCTGCGCGATGCCGGGCCGGATCGCCGCGATCGTCTCGGTCGCGGGCAGTGTCGTGCCGGCCAGCTGCCCGAGCCCGGTCACGAACCTGTTCGAGATCCACGGCGCGGCGGACCCGATCTCGCCGTGGGACGGCGGCGGGCCGGCGCGCACGGCGCCGTTCGCCGCGGTCACCGCGCAGCCGGTGGCCGACCGGCTCGGCCGCTACGCGCAGGCCACCGGGTGCGCCGCCGCGGCGGCGAGCCAGCAGCTGCCCGGCCTCGGCGCCCTGACGTCGTGGACCTGCAACGGCAAGCCGGACGTCGGCGCGCTCTCGGTCATCGGGGGCGGTCACACCTGGCCGCAGGCGCCGGCTCATCCCGACCTGGGCCCGACGGCGGCGACCTTCTCCGCGACCGTGGTCAGCCTGCTGTACTTCCAGTCGCACCCGGTGCTCGGCTCGGTCGTCTCCCCGACCTCCCCAAGCCTCGCCCAGTCCCTCGGCGGCGCCCTGGGCGCCGCCGGCAACTGACTGAGCGCCGGTGCGCCCGAGCGCATGAGAGCCCGTCCGGGCGCACTTCCCTTAGCGGGCGGACCAAGAACTCGTCAGGCGGTAGATGCGGGTGCGCGATCGCCAAGCGGAACGCGACCAAGGCTCTGACCCTGGACAGCGCACACCCCCGGTCTTCTGCGCCACCTGAGTCTCACGTTGGGGAGGGCGCCCAGCGCCCGACCCGGTGGTGACGGCCGGCGGGCGCTCCGCGCCCGTTCCGGCCGTCAGCACCGCACCGTGTCGCGTAGAGAACAGGATGAACCGAACAGGCCGTCGTCGGTCCGCCGATGGGCCTGCGACAATGGTCTGGTGTCGAAGCCGCGCGCCGTTCGTGAGGTCGTACTGCTCGGGTCGACAGGCTCGATCGGAACCCAGGCAATCGACGTAGTTCAACGCAACCCGGACAAGTTCCGGGTGGCCGGGCTGCTCGGTGGGGGTTCCCGGGTGGACCTGCTGGCCACCCAGGCGCTCGACCTGGGTGTCGAGGTCGTCGGCGTCGCGGTCGCGTCAGCCGCGCAGGACCTGCAGCTCGCCTTCTACGCGGAGGCCGCCAAGCGTGGCTACCGCAAGGGTGAGTTCGCGGTCCCGAAGATCCTCGCCGGGCCGGAGGCGGCGGTCGAGATCGCCGCCTGGCCGTCGGATGTAGTGCTCAACGGCATCACCGGCTCGGTCGGCCTCGCGCCGACGCTCGCCGCGCTCGCCGCCGGCCGGACCGTGGCCCTGGCGAACAAGGAGTCGCTGGTCGCCGGCGGCCCGCTGGTGCTCGACGCGCTCGACGGTGACCCCGACCGGCTGATCCCGGTCGACTCGGAGCACTCGGCGCTCGCCCAGTGCCTGCGGGGTGGCCGGCGTGACGAGGTCCGCAAGCTGGTCCTGACCGCGTCCGGTGGCCCGTTCCGCGGCCGGACCCGCGCGGAGCTGACCGAGGTCACCCGGGAGCAGGCGCTGGCCCACCCGACCTGGGACATGGGGCCGTTCGTCACGATCAACTCGGCGACGCTGATGAACAAGGGTCTCGAGCTCATCGAGGCGCATCTGTTCTTCGGCGTCCCGTACGACGACATCGCCGTGGTCGTGCACCCGCAGTCGCTGGTGCACTCGATGGTCGAGTTCTACGACGGCTCGACGATCGCCCAGGTCTCGCCGCCGGACATGCGGCTGCCGATCGCGCTCGCGCTCGGCTGGCCGGACCGGGTGCCCGAGGCGCAGGCGCCGATGGACTGGACCCGCGCCCAGAACCTCACCTTCGAACCGCTGGACACGACGGCGTTCCCGTCGGTCGCGCTGGCCCGCGAGTCGGGCAAGCGCGGCGGGACGGCGCCCGCGGTGTTCAACGCGGCGAACGAGGAGGTCGTCGGCGCCTTCCTGGCCGGGAAGCTGCCGTTCGTCCGGATCGTCGACATCGTCGCCGAGGTGCTCGCCGGGCACGAGGTGATCCCCAAGCCGACGCTCGACGAGGTGTTCGCCACCGAGGTCGAGGCGCGGGCCGCCGCGGCCCGCCTCATCGGGCGCGCGGTGGCCGACGAGGGCGTAGTGGCCCGTCCTTGGCCGGGTGAGGCACAGGTGTCGCGGTGATGGCGCTCGGCATCGTCGCCTTCGCGGCGGCGCTGCTGATTTCGGTCTGCCTGCACGAGGCCGGGCACTTCATCACGGCTCGGCACTACGGGATGAAGGCGTCCCGCTTCTTCGTCGGTTTCGGCCCGACGCTGTGGTCGCGCGTCCGCGGCGAGACCGAGTACGGCGTCAAGCTCGTCCCGGCCGGCGGCTTCGTGAAGATCGAGGGGATGACCCCGCTCGAGGAGATCGATCCCGACGACGTGCCGCGGGCGTTCTACAACAAGCCCGCGAAGGCCCGGCTGGTCGTCATGTCGGCCGGCTCGATCGTGCACTTCATCATCGCGATCATCATGATCTACGGCGTGCTGTTGGCCCTGGGCACGCCGACCGACAGCCAGAACAAGGTCGGTGTCACCAGCTGCGTGTCGACCAGCGGCTCGTGCACCGGCCCCGGTCCGGCCGCCGCGGCCGGCCTGCGGGTGGGCGACCGGGTCGTCAGCTTCGACGGCACCCCGATCACCACCTGGAAGCAGTTCACCCAGCTCGTCCGCGACCACGGCAAGGGCGTGGCGACGGTCGTCGTCGACCGGGACGGCAAGCGGCTCACGCTCACGCCTGACCTCGTGCAGGTGCTGCGCAACCGGGAGACGGGCCTCGCCGGCAACGACCCGGTGGGCGCCCTCGGGGTGCGGCAGGGCACGGACACCAAGCACTACGGGCCGATCTCCGCCATCCCGAGTACCGGGAACTTCATGTGGACCGGTGTCAAGGGGATGTACGAGACCCTGACGCACCGGCTGTCGAGCCTCGGCGACCTGTTCAGCAGCAAGCGTGACGCGAACGGTTTCGTCAGCGTCGTGGGGGCCGCCCGGCTCGGTGGCGACGTGGTCGCCGCGTCCGACACGTCGTGGACCGACCGCATCCGCGGCTTCCTGGTGCTGGTGGCCGGCATCAACCTGGCGGTCGGAATCTTCAACCTGCTGCCGCTGCTGCCGCTGGACGGTGGCCATATCGCCGTCCTCGGCTTCGAGCAGGCCAGGCACGGGCTTCGCAGGCTGCGTGGATACCGTGGACCGGTCAAGCGGGTGGACTTCGCGAAGCTGTTACCAGCCACCTACGCGACGGTGTTCCTGCTCCTCGGGTTCAGTCTGCTCGTCCTGTCCGCCGACATCGTCAACCCGATTCGCCTGCAGTGATCCCCGCCCCGATCCTGGCAAGGCGGCACAGCCGGTCCTGGTCGAGATAAACCCAGGGCCACGCGCACACCGTAATCACATCCCAGTGAGGACAAAGTGACCGTAACTCTGGGCATGCCACAGGCTCCGGCTCGTCCGCTCGGCAAGCGCCGGGTGAGCCGGCAGATCAAGGTCGGCAGCGTCCTGGTCGGTGGCGACGCCCCCGTCTCGGTGCAGTCCATGTGCACCACGCTGACCGCGGACGTCAACGCGACGCTGCAGCAGATCGCGCAGCTGACCGCGTCTGGCTGCCAGATCGTCCGGGTCGCCGTACCGAGCCAGGACGACGCCGACGCCCTCTCCGCGATCGCGCGCAAGTCGCCGATCCCGGTGATCGCCGACATCCACTTCCAGCCGAAGTACGTGTTCGCCGCGATCGACGCAGGCTGCGCCGCCGTCCGGGTGAACCCTGGCAACATCAAGACGTTCGACGACAAGATCGGCGAGATCGCCAGGCGGGCCAAGGCCGCCGGCATCCCGATCCGGATCGGCGTCAACGCCGGCTCGCTCGACAAGCGGCTGCTCGCCAAGTACGGCAAGGCCACGCCGGAGGCGCTGACGGAGTCGGCGCTGTGGGAGTGCTCGCTGTTCGAGGAGCACGACTTCCGCGACATCAAGATCTCGGTCAAGCACCACGACCCGGTCGTGATGATCCAGGCCTACCGGATGCTGGCCGAGCGCTGCGACTACCCGCTGCACCTGGGCGTCACCGAGGCCGGCCCGCAGTTCCAGGGCACGGTCAAGTCGGCCGTCGCGTTCGGCGCGCTGCTCGCCGAGGGGATCGGGGACACCCTGCGGGTGTCGCTGTCCGCCCCGCCGGTCGAGGAGGTCAAGGTCGGCACAGCGATCCTGGAGTCGCTCGGCCTGCGTGAGCGGCGCCTCGAGATCGTCTCCTGCCCGTCCTGCGGCCGGGCCCAGGTCGACGTCTACACGTTGGCCGAACAGGTCTCCGCCGGCCTGGAGGGCATGACGATCCCGCTGCGGGTCGCGGTCATGGGCTGCGTCGTCAACGGCCCCGGCGAGGCCCGCGAGGCCGACCTGGGCGTCGCGTCCGGCAACGGCAAGGGCCAGATCTTCGTGCGTGGCGAGGTCATCAAGACCGTGCCCGAGGCGCAGATCGTCGAGACCCTGATCGAGGAGGCCATGCGACTGGCCGAGGAGATGGAGGCCGAGGGCGTCGCCTCCGGCGATCCGTCCGTCTCCGTCGGCTAGCGGCGGCGGGCACGGCAGCGGATGGGACTGCCGCTTCGATCAGCCCCGGTGAGGCTGCTGGACGACCGTGACCTGCCCGCGGTCCGTCAGCTGCTCGCGCGCGACCCGGTGACCGACGTCTTCGTCGCGTCCCGGGTCGAGGCGTGTGGGCTGGACCCCTGGCGTCTCGGGGCTGAGATCTGGGGACACATCGTCGACGGCCGGATCGCGGCGCTGTGCTACTCGGGCGCGAACCTGTGGCCGGTCGGCGCCGGGCCTTCGTCGGTGAAGCTCTTCGCCGAGCGGGCCCGGCGCGCCGGGCGCCGCTGCTCGTCGATCGTCGGCGAGGCGCGCTCGGTCGCCGAACTGTGGCGCCACCTGGAACCGGCCTGGGGACCGGCCCGGGAGGTGCGCGGCGAGCAGCCGCTGCTGGTCATCGACGGTCCACCGCTCATCCGGCCGGATCCGGGGGTACGGCTGGTCCGGCCCGACGAGCTGGACATCCTGATGCCGGCGAGCATCGCCATGTTCACCGAGGAGATCGGCGTCTCGCCGATCCTGGCCGATGGTGGCGCGCTCTACCGGGCCCGGGTCGCGGAGTTCGTCGGGCAGCGCCGTTCCTTTGCCCACATCGAGGACGGCCGGGTGCTGTTCAAGGCCGAGATCGGCGCGATCGCCGGTGGGGTCAGCCAGGTGCAGGGCGTCTGGGTCGCTCCGGCGCTGCGCGGGCGGGGCCATGGGGCCGCGGGCACGGCGAGCGTCGTCGCGCTGGCCCAGGCGATGTACGCCCCGGTGGTCAGCCTGTACGTCAACGACTTCAACACCCCGGCCCGCGTCGCCTACGAACGGGTGGGCTTCCAGCGGGCCGGTACCTTCGCGTCCGTTTTGTTCTAGATCGTCGGGTGCTCCGGCGGTCTGGCCGAGTCCTTTCTTCATAATCCCGATGAGCTAACTAGGAAAAGCGTTTCTCTAGGCCCCGCAGCGCTTTTTGGGTTGGTCATTCCGCCCGAACTACGCCCACGGCAGATTGTTGCAAGATCGTGTCATCGGTGCAACAAGCGGCTGGTTCTCCCGTGATCCCTCTGGCATGCTGGCGTTCCCGACAAGTCCGATTGACTTGCGTGTACCGTCGCTGTGTGCGTGTCCTGGGAGGAACAGATATGAAGCCGACGAGGCTGGGGTCATCCGGTCGGGGAGCGGGCTGGTCGACATCAGGGCCAAGGGCGGGCCGGTGGACATCAGGGCCGACAGCGGGCCGGGTGCGCCGTGGGGTACCCCTGATCGCTGCTGGTGCGGCTGTCGCGCTGGCGGTGGCCGCCTGCGGCGGCAGCTCGGGCGGCGGTGGCAGCGCGGCGGCGAGCGGCACCCCGGGCCCGAACGCGGGCCAGACGGTCGCGATCGTCGGGTATTCGGTTCCCAAGCCCGCGTACGACGCTCTGGAGGCGGCGTTCCTCAAGACCGACGCCGGTAAGGGCGTCAAGTTCTCGGAGACCTTCGGGGCGAGCGGAACCGAGAGCAAGGCCGTGGCGGCTGGCCAGAAGGCCGACTTCGTTGCTTTCTCCCTCGACCCGGACATGACCCGCCTTGTGCCGAAGTTCGTAGCCTCGGGCTGGAACGCGGATGCCAACAGGGGCCAGATCTCCGACTCGGTCGTCGTGATCGCGGTGCGCAAGGGCAACCCGAAGCACATCACCGGCTGGGATGACCTGATCAAGCCGGGCGTGAAGATCGTTACCCCGGACCCGGCGTCCTCCGGCTCCGCGAAGTGGAACATCCTCGCGGCCTACGAGCACGTCATCGCCGAGGGCGGCACCGACGCGGACGCCCAGACGTACCTGACGTCGTTCTTCAAGAACGTCGTGAGCAAGCCCTCCAGTGGCGCTGACGCGACCACGACGTTCACGCAGGGCACCGGTGACGTGCTGATCTCCTACGAGAACGAGGCCATCGGCGCCCGCCAGAAGGGCACGTCGCTCGACTACGTCGTGCCGAAGGAAAGCTTCCTGATCGAGAACCCGGTCGCGGTGACCCTGACCGCCAACTCGGCGGCCAAGGCGTTCCTGGACTTCGCGCGCAGTGACGCGGGCCAGGCCATCTTCGCCAGCAAGGGCTTCCGGCCGGTCGACCAGAACGTCACCGTCGGCACAGTGGCGGGCGCCAGCGACCCGAGCAAGCCGTTCCCGACGGTCGCCAAGCTGACCACCATCGCGGACCTCGGCGGCTGGTCGAAGGTCAACAAGGAGTTCTTCGACGCCGACAACGGCATCGTGACGAAGATCGAGAACGCTACCGGATGAGTATCGCGGTGGAGTCGGCTCCAGCGGCTTCACCGGCTCGGACCCGAGCCGCGCGGGACGCCTCCGGCGCCGCGCGGCTCGGTCGCGGGTCGGGCCTGGGGCTCGGCATGGCGGTCCTGTGGCTGAGCCTGCTGGTGTTGATCCCGCTGGCGGCGGTCGTCGCGCGCGGGTTCACCGGAGGGTGGAGCGGCTTCTGGGACAACATCACTGACCCCAGCGCCCTGCGGGCGCTGCGCCTGACGGTGACCAGCTCGCTGCTGGTGGCCGCGATCAACGCGGTGATGGGGACGCTGCTGGCCTGGGTGCTGGTGCGCGACCCGTTCCCCGGCCGGCGGCTGGTCGACCTGATCATCGACATCCCGTTCGCGCTGCCGACCATCGTGGCCGGGCTGGTGCTGCTGGCCGTGTACGGCAGCGACAGCCCGGTCGGGATCCATCTGCTCGGCACGCAGCGGGCGATCGTGCTCGGGCTGCTCTTCGTGACGCTCCCGTTCGTGGTCCGGTCGGTCCAGCCCGTGCTGATGGCGCTGGACACCGAGGCCGAGCAGGCCGCGGCCTGCCTGGGTGCCGGGCCCCTGACCATCTTCCGGCGGATCGTGCTCCCGCTGCTGCTGCCGGCCATCGCCTCCGGCGCGGCGCTCGCCTTCGCCCGGGCGATGGGGGAGTACGGGTCGGTGCTGCTGATCTCCGGTGGCCTGAGCCGGACCAGGGTCTCGTCGATGTACGCGTATCAGAAGATCGAGAACTTCGACTTCGGTGCCGCCTCGGCGACCGCCACCGTCCTGCTGGTGGTGAGCCTGCTGGTGATCGTCGGCCTCAACCTGCTCCAGCGTTGGGCGGCCCGCCGTGGGTAGCCGCGGCCCCGGGCGCCTCGTCGGCCGGTTCATCGCGCTGGCGTACGTCGCGATCCTCGTCCTGGTCCCACTCGTCGTGGTCTTCTGGAACACGGTGAGCGCCGGGCCGTCCGAGTTCTGGTCGGCGATCAGCTCCCACCAGGCGCTGACCGCCTTCCGGCTGACCGCCGAGATCTCAGTGGCCGCGGTGGCGCTCAACACCGTGTTCGGTGTCGGCCTGGCGCTGCTGATCGCCCGGCACCGCTTCCCCGGGCGCCGGCTGCTCGGCGCGCTGGCCGACCTGCCGATCTCGGTCTCCCCGATCGTCGTCGGTCTCGCGCTGGTACTGGTCTACGGCCCGGTCGACGGCTGGTTCGGGAAGGGCCTGCACAGCGCGGGCATCGAGATCATCTTCGCGGTTCCCGGCATGATCCTGGCGACGACGTTCGTCTCGATGCCGCTGATCCTGCGCGAGCTCGTCCCCGTCCTGGAGGAGGCCGGCACCGAGCAGGAGCAGGCCGCCCAGGTGCTCGGCGCCAATGCCTGGCAGCGGTTCGTCCGGATCACGATTCCGATCATCCGGCCGGCCCTGCTGTACGGCATCGTGCTCAGCCTGGCCCGGTCGATCGGCGAGTACGGCGCCGTGCTGGTGGTGTCCGGCAACGTCAGCGGAGCCAACCAGACCCAGACCGTGCCGCTGCTGGTCTCCGAACGGATCCAGCAGCTGGAGCCCGGCGCCTACCAGCTCGCGTGCCTGCTGATCGTGGTCACCGTGCTCGCGATCATCGTCGTCAACCTCCGGCGGACCAGGGACGAACCGAACAATGTCGAACCGCAGGACGCGGGACTGGACGAGGGTGGACTCTAGGTGAGCATCAAGGTCAACTCGGTCGGGAAGCGGTTCGGCACCTTCGTCGCGCTGGACGATGTCAACCTGTCCGTGGCGGACGGACGGCTGACCGCCCTGCTGGGGCCCAGCGGCGGCGGCAAGTCGACCCTGCTGCGCATCATCGGCGGCCTGGAGCAGCCGGACACCGGAACCGTCCGCATCAACGGGACGGACGCCACCGGGATCCCACCGCAGCGGCGCAACGTCGGCTTCGTGTTCCAGCACTACGCCGCGTTCAAGCACCTGTCGGTCTACCGGAACGTCGCGTTCGGGCTGGAGATCCGCAAGCGCCCGAAGGCCGAGATCCGGGAGCGGGTCCACGAGCTGCTGGCCCTCGTCCACCTGGAGCAGTTCGCCGACCGGCTGCCCGAGCAGCTCTCCGGCGGGCAGCGCCAGCGGATGGCGCTCGCCCGTGCCCTGGCGGTCGAGCCGTCGGTGCTCCTGCTCGACGAGCCGTTCGGGGCGTTGGACGCTCAGGTGCGCAAGGAGCTGCGCGACTGGCTGCGCCGGCTGCACGACGAGGTGCACGTGACGACCATCTTCGTGACGCACGACCAGGAGGAGGCCCTCGAGGTCGCCGACGAGCTGGTGGTCATCAACCACGGCCGGATCGAGCAGGTCGGCAGCCCAGCCGAGGTCTACGACAAGCCGGCGAACGACTTCGTGATGGGCTTCCTCGGTCCCGTCACCCGGCTGCGCGGCCGGCTGGTCCGCCCGCACGACCTGGAGATCTTCACGGCCGAGACGCCCGAAACGGTGCCGGCGGCGGTCGCCAGCCTGCAGCGGATCGGCTTCGAGGTGCGGGTCACGCTGGACGTCGACGCGGAGCAGTCCTGGGCCCAGCTCACCCGCGGGCAGTCCGAGGCGCTGGGACTCGCCACCGGTGACCGCGTGTGGGTCCGCGCGCCGCGCTGATCGCGGCGCGGCACCCGGCGTGGGCGTGATCATGGCGGGGGCGGCAAGATGGGGACATGCAGATCTCCGCGCGTGCCGACTACGCCCTGCGCGCACTGCTGACCCTCGCCGCCAGCGACGGCGGGCTGGTCAAGGGTGAGACGCTCGCGTCGGCGCAGGACCTGCCGTTGCGGTTCCTCGAGAACATCCTGACCGACCTGCGGCGCAGCGGCCTGGTCGCCAGCAGGCGCGGCGCCGAGGGCGGCTACCAGCTGGCGCGCCCGGCAGCCGAGATCGACGTGGCGACCGTCCTCCGGGCGACCGACGGCCCGCTCGCCGGCGTGCGCGGCCGGCGGCCGGAGGAGGTCACCTACGAGGGTGCCGCCCGCAGCCTGCAGGATGTCTGGATCGCCGTCCGGGTGAGCCTCCGTCAGGTGCTGGAGTCCGTGACCCTCGCCGACATCGCCTCGGGGGAGCTGCCCGAGCTGATCCGCGAACACAGCCAGGCCCCGGGCGCCTGGTCGCGCCGCTGATGCCGCGCCGCTGATGCCGCGCCGCTGATGCCGCGTCGCTGATGCCGCGTCGCTGACGCCCGCGTTGCCGGCTCGGTGGACCGCGCGCGTCAGGAGCGGCCAGGGAACGCCTCGATGGCGGTCGCGGCGCTCTTGCCGGCGATGAGCCTGGCCCGCGCGGCGCGGACGGACGCCTGGGTCAGCGCGTCGACGACCAGCTCGCGAGCGGGGCCGCCCACCGCCGCGACCGCGTTGTAGGCTGCGGCCGCCGTCTGGTCGTCGAGCTGCGCGAGCAGCGTCAACGCGGCTGGAACCGTCGCGGGGTCGACGGGCAGGGCGTAGGCGGGCAGCGCTGCCGGCGGCTGGGCGCCCGCGGCCAGCAGCAACGCGGTCAGCTGGTCGCGAAGCTCGCGGTGCGCGGCGTAGGCGGCGAACGCCAGCGTGCGGGCGTCCCCGGCCGGCGGGCCGAGCGGAGCGAGCGCCCCACCGGCCGCCGACGTCCCGTACACCGCCCCGTGCTCGACGGCGAGCAGCGCCGACAGCGCGGTCACCGCGGCCGGGCCGAGCGCCGCGGCCGCGGGCGACGGCGTCGCCGGCCGGCTGGTCCCCACCATCGTGCCCTTCCTCGTCCGCGTTGTCTGGGTCGGTCGCCGGGTCGTCCCAGGGCGGGACGCGACCCGGCCGGGTCAGCCGATGGCGCCGAGCGCGAGGAGATCGGCGTGGCAGGTCTCGGCCGCGCACAGGCTGGCGAGCAGCGGCGCGAGCACGGTAGTCGTCAGACAGCTCGCCCGGTGCGCGCCGGCCGCGGTGCGTTCGGCCGCCGCGAGGGCCGCCAGCGCGCTCGCCCGGGCCGCGGTGGAGTCGTCCACCGGTACCGCGGTCGTCCCGGTGGCGGTGGCGGGACTGGCGCCAGGCCTGGCGGAGCCGGCCCCCGACGGGGTCGGGACCGGGCCGGTGGGCGCGGCCGCGGGCACGAGCGCGGCCAGCGCGGCCAGGTGCTGCGCGTGGTGCGAGCGCAGGCCGGCGAGCAGCCCGGTGAGCGCCGGGTGGCTGGCGATCGCCGCGTCGTAGCGGGCGATCAGGGCGCGCTCGGTGCCGGCCGCCGCCCGGGCCGCGGGGAGATCGACCGGCGGTGCGAGGAAGCTGCTCGGCAGCGTCGTGCTGCAGCCGGCGGCAAGCGTGGCCAGGCCGGCCGTGGCCAGGCCGGCCGCCGGCAACGCCAGCACTGCCCGCCGGGACGGGGCCGCGACCCTACGCACGCAGCGCAGCCAATCACACTCCTGTGCGCCCGACGTGGTCTGGGCTCCCGCTCGGGCGAGCGGTCGAGTCGCGCGGCCACGCGGTGGCGACCGGACAGCCTGGTCATCATGGGACTCTGCCGGGCCAGGTCCTGGCAGCCCGGCGGTGAGGCTGGATTGGAGCCGTACCGCGACGGACGTAGGCTAAGGATCTCGAAGACCACCCAGACCGTCGGCAGGCGTCCTGATCGTCTCTGGCCAGCGGCAACACCCGGTGACGCGGCGCCAGTCGGTCGGCAGCAGCGGCGCGGGACGAGATCCGGCCGGGGGAGCATCTCCCGGGACCGCCCCAGACCCGCACACACCCACCGAGGCGCGAGCCTCATCGGGCAGGACAGAACGAAGGGATCGGGCGACGTGGCACGGGACGCGAGTGGCCGGACGGGCCACCGGCCGCAGGCGGGCGGCTCCGCCCGGCCTGGCGGCGCCGCCACGGGCGCCGGGCCGGCGGGAAAGAAGGCCCAGCCGGGCCGGTCGGTGCCCTCGGGGCACCTGGATGAGCCGGGGACGGCCCAGCGCGCCCGAGCCGGCTCGGGCGCGAAGGCCACAGCCGGCTCGCTGCCGGCCGAGATCCGCGACCGGCTCGCCGAGGCGCTCGCCGAGGACGGCTTCGACCTGGACGGCCTGAGCCTGTCCCGGGCCGGCTCCCGCAGCGTGTTGCGGGTGGCCGTCGACCGGGACGAGGGCATCGATCTCGACGCGGTCGCCGACGCCAGCCGGTTGATCTCCGAGCTGCTCGACCGGATCGGCGACGAGGGCGGCCTGGCCGGCGCGTATGTGCTGGAGGTGACGTCGCCCGGGGTTGACCGGCCGCTGACACAGCCCCAGCACTGGCGGCGGGCTCGCGGCCGGCTCGTCGAGGCGCAGCGCGCGGACGGCGCCGTCGTCGTCGGCCGCGTGCTCGGCGCGGACGACGAGGGCGCGGACCTCGCGGTCGCCGCCGGCCCGGTCCGGCGCGGCCGCCCGGTGAAGACGAAGCTCGAACGGCTACGGTTCGCCGATGTGGCCCGGGCCGTCGTCCAGATCGAGTTCGGCCCGGCCGGCGGGGACGCGGTCGCCGCCGCTGGAGTGGATGCGGGCCGCGTCGACCCGGCCGGCGACGAGCTGGATGACGGCTGGGCCGATGACGGCTGGGCCGATGACCTTGACGAGCTGGACGTCGGCGATGACCAGCACGGCGACGACGACCCGGGCGATGCCCGGCGCGCGCCGACCGCCGGGCGCCGCGAGGATGGCGGCGGGAGCCCGGGTGAGGAGACAGACCGGTGAAAATTAGCGTCGCCGAGCTGCGCGGCATCGAGCGGGAATACGATCTTTCGTTCGAGACGCTGGTCGAGGCGATCGAGACCGCGCTGCTCAAGGCATACCAACACACCCGTGTCCAGGCGGACGCGGGCGACGAGGAGGAGCCCCGGGCCGCCGACGCCCGGGTGGTCGTCGACCGCAAGACCGGTGAGGTGACCGTCCTGGCCCAGGAGATCCAGCCGGACGGCTCGGCCCGGGAGTGGGACGACACGCCGGCGGACTTCGGCCGCATCGCCCAGGCGACCGCCAAGCAGGTCATCATGCAGCGGCTGCGGGAGGCCAAGCAGGAGGTCACCTACGGCCAGTACGCGGACCGTGAGCACGAGATCGTCTCGGGCGTGGTCCAGCACCACGAGCAGCGGGCCGGTTCCAGGGTGGTCCTGGTCGACCTGGGCGCGGTCGAGGGCGTCCTGCCACCTGCCGAGCAGGTGCCCGGCGAGACGCTGGAACACGGTGACCGGATCAAGTGCTACGTCGTGCACGTCGCCCGTGGTCCGCACGGTGCGGCCGTCACTCTCTCCCGGACCCACCCCGAGCTGGTGAAGGGCCTGTTCCGGCTGGAGGTTCCCGAGGTCGCGGACGGTACTGTCGAGATCGCCGCGATCGCCCGGGAGGCCGGGCACCGCAGCAAGATCGCGGTTCGGTCCAAGGTCGCCGGGGTGAACCCGAAGGGCGCGTGCATCGGCCCGATGGGCAGCCGGGTCCGGGCGGTCATGGCCGAGCTGCACGGCGAGAAGATCGACATCGTCGACTGGTCAGCTGACCCGGCGACGTTCGTCGGCAACGCGCTCTCGCCCGCACGGGTGTCCCGCGTCGAGGTCACCGACCTCGCTGGCCGGGCCGCTCGGGTGACGGTGCCGGACTACCAGCTCTCGCTGGCGATCGGGCGCGAGGGGCAGAACGCGCGGCTCGCCGCCAGGCTGACCAGCTGGCGGATCGACATTCACTCGGACACGGAGGGTGATCATGGTGGCGTCGCGCGACGCCCCGCCGACTCGCCGCGCCGCGCCGGCGCCGGGCCGGCGGACCTCCGCCGCCCGGACGCGGCCTCAGTCGTCGCCGGACCGGGCGCCGGTGGACCGGGTGTCAGACGCTCGCCCGCAACGGGCGGGCAACCCAGGGGCGCAACGGGATAGACTCGCCGTGGCGCGCCGTTCGGAGCAGGGCCTAGCTGATCGAGATCTAGCTGATCGAGATCTAGCTGGGCAAGATCCAACTAGTTCGGTTCGGACCTGTGTTGGTTGTCGGTCCCGGGCGGCGCGGTCCGACCTGCTGCGTATCGTCGTGGTGGACGGGGAGCTCCTGCCCGATGTTCGCCGCCGCTTGCCCGGCCGGGGGGCGCATCTGCACCCCGACCTGGCATGTCT
Organism: Pseudofrankia sp. DC12; assembly: GCF_000966285.1. Classification (NCBI taxonomy): domain Bacteria; kingdom Bacillati; phylum Actinomycetota; class Actinomycetes; order Frankiales; family Frankiaceae; genus Pseudofrankia; species Pseudofrankia sp. DC12. The sequence continues at coordinate 1,820,122 of NZ_KQ031391.1, read as the reverse complement.
CGACCTCGCGGAGCGCCGGAGGGCTTTTCCCCGTGCGTTGCGGGTGTCCGGCCCACTCGGTCTCGAGCGGGTCCGGGCGCACGTCCAGCAGATTCCTCGCCCCGGTCGGGACGAGGACGAGCCGGGACGTTGTTGACAGTTCCTGCGGGAGCCGACGGCCCCCGCAGGGGCTGCCAGGTCTCGGGCAGGACCGGATGGCGTGCTCCTCGCGCTACCCGGGCAGGGAACGGTAAGGATCAAGGTGGGGGAGTGCCCCACTCGACGGTGGCGTCCGCCGGCGGGAAACCGGCTGACGCCGACATGGAAGCAGGTCGAGAGCGATGACCGCGCAATGAGCACGCAGCCATGATCGCGACCAGCAGGTAACGAGGTCACGCGGGCGCCGAACCGCGGGCCGAACGAAGGAGCACCGTGGCAGGTAAGGCCCGCGTACACGAGCTCGCCAAGGAGCTCGGCGTCGACAGCAAGACCGTGCTTGGCACGCTGAAAGACATGGGCGAGTTCGTCAAGTCCGCCTCGTCCACCGTTGAGGCGCCCGTCGTCCGCAAACTCAAGGAGCGCCTCGGCAGTCCCGCGGAGGCCGGCCCGAAGCCGGGCCGTCCCGGTCCTGCCGGCAACGGCGGTCGTCCCGCCAATGGTGCGGGTCCTCGTCCTGGTCCCGGCGCAGGTGCGCCCGGTCGGCCGGGCCCCCGCCCCGGCCCCGCCCCGGCTCCTGGCCGTCCCGGTCCCGCGACCGCTCCTCGGCCTGCCGCGGCTCCCACCGGCGGCGCCACCCCGGCCCCGGTGTCCAGCCGCCCGTCGGTGAACGCCCCGGTCGAGCCGGTGCGCCGGGAGCCGGTGCCGCAGGTGGACCGACCGGCCGCGCCCGCCGCGGTCGCGCAGTCGCCCACTCAGTCAGGTCCTCGTCCCGGCCCACGGCCTGGGATGCCTGGCCCGCCCGGGTCGCGGGCGCGCCCCGGTGGCCCGGCCGCCGCTCCTGGTAGCCCGGCCGCTGCTGGCGGTCCGGCTGCCCCGGGTGGCCCGGCCGCTCCTGGTAGCCCGGCCGCTCCTGGTGGTCAGGGGACCCCGCCTGCCGCCGCCGGTGGTCCGGCTGCCGGGGCCGCGCAGGCGGCCGCCGGTGGTCCGGCTGCCGCGCCGGCTCGTACCGGTGGCCCGCGGCCTGGTCCGCGTCCCGGCCCCCGGCCGCAGGGACCTGGCAACAACCCGTACACCACGCCCGGCTCCGCGGCGCCCCGCCCCAGTGGCGGCGCTCCTGGCGGTCCCAGGACTGGTGCTCCGCGTCCCGGTGGCGCGCCCGGCGCGCCGCGCTCGGGCGCCCCGGGCGGTCCCGGTGGCCCGCGGCCGAGTCCCGGCGGCATGCCGCCTCGGCCCGGTGGCAGCGGTGGCCCGCGGCCGGGTGGCTCTGGCGGCATGCCGCCGCGGCCCGGTGGCTCCGGCGGTCCGCGCCCTGGCCCCGGCATGTTCCAGCCTCGCCCGGCGGGCGGCGCTCCCGGCCGCCCCGGCGCGCCGGGGCCGCGTCCCGGCGGCGGTGGCGGTCCGCGACCCGGCGGAGGCGGCGGCTTCGCCGGCCGCGCCGGTGGTGCCCCCGGTCGTCCCGGTGGTCCGGGCGGCGCCGGTGGCGCTGGTCGTCCCGGTGGTCCCGGCGGCGGCGGTGGCGCGGGCGGCGGTGGCCGCCCGGCCGCCGGTGGTCGTGGCCGCGGCGGTACGACGGCGGGCGCGTTCGGTCCCGGTGGCCGTGGCCGTCCGGGCCGTCAGCGCAAGTCCAAGCGCGCGAAGCGCCAGGAATGGGAGAGCGGCCTCGAGGCGCCGCGCATGGGGGCGATGGTCCCGCGCGGTAACGGGCAGGCCATCCGGCTCCCGCGTGGCGCGTCGCTCGCCGACTTCGCCGACAAGATCGAGGCGAACCCGGGCGCTCTGGTCCAGGTGGTGTTCACCCAGCTCGGCGAGATGGTGACGGCGACCCAGTCGTGCACCGACGAGACGCTGCAGCTGCTCGGCGTCACCCTCGGCTACGAGGTCCAGATCGTCAGCCCCGAGGACGAGGACAAGGAGCTCCTGGAGACCTTCGACCTCGAGTTCGGTGGCGCCTACGCCGACGACGTCGTGCTCGGCACGCGTCCGCCGGTCGTCACGGTCATGGGTCACGTCGACCACGGCAAGACGAAGCTGCTTGACGCGATCCGGTCGGCCGACGTGGTCGCCGGCGAGGCGGGTGGCATCACCCAGCACATCGGCGCCTACCAGATCACCGCCACGGTCGACGGCGACGAGCGGCCGATCACCTTCATCGACACCCCGGGTCACGAGACCTTCACGGCCATGCGTGCCCGCGGTGCCCAGGTGACCGACATCGTCGTGCTGGTCGTCGCGGCTGACGACGGCGTCATGCCGCAGACGATCGAGGCGCTCAACCACGCCCAGGCGGCAAACGTGCCGATCGTGGTCGCGGTGAACAAGATCGACAAGGAGGGCGCGGACCCGGCGAAGGTCCGCGGCCAGCTCACCGAATATGGCCTGGTGGCCGAGGAGTACGGCGGCGACACGATGTTCGTCGACGTCTCCGCGCGCAGCCGGACCAACATCGACGGGCTGCTCGAGGCGATCATCCTCACGGCTGACGCGTCGCTTGACCTGCAGGCGGCGTTCGGCGTCGACGCGCAGGGTGTGGCGATCGAAGGCCGGCTCGACCGCGGCCGTGGCCCGGTCGCGACGGTTCTGGTGCAGCGCGGCACGCTGAAGATCGGTGACTCGATCGTCGCCGGCGAGGCCTTCGGCCGCGTCCGGGCGATGCTCGACGAGCACGGCGCGAACGTGACCGAGGCTGGTCCGGCCCGTCCGGTGCAGGTGCTGGGCTTCACCAGCGTGCCGGACGCGGGCGACAACCTCCTGGTCGTGCCCGAGGACCGGGTCGCCCGGCAGATCGCCGAGCGGCGTCAGGCCCGCGAGCGCAACGCCGAGCTGGCGATGAGCCGTGGCCGCCCGACGCTGGAGACCATCCTCGAGCGGATGAAGGAGGGCGAGAAGACTCAGCTCAACCTCATCCTCAAGGGAGACGTCTCCGGTTCGGTGGAGGCCCTCGAGGACGCGCTGCTCAAGATCGACCTCGGTGACGAGGTCGGGCTGCGCATCATCGACCGCGGGGTCGGCGCGATCACCGAGACCAACGTCATGCTGGCCTCGGCGTCGGACGCGCTCATCATCGGCTTCAACGTCCGCCCGCAGGGCAAGGCGACCGAGCTGGCCGACCGTGAGGGTGTCGAGGTCCGGTACTACTCGGTCATCTACCAGGCGATCGAGGACATCGAGAACGCCCTCAAGGGCATGCTCAAGCCGGTGTACGAGGAGGCCCAGCTCGGCACGGCGGAGGTCCGCGAGGTCTTCCGGGTGCCGCGGATCGGCAACGTCGCCGGCTGCATCGTCCGGACCGGGATCATCAGGCGTAACAGCAAGGCGCGCCTGATCCGGGACGGCGTGGTGGTCGCCGACAACCTCACCGTCGAGTCGCTGAAGCGGTTCAAGGACGACGCCGTCGAGGTCCGCGACGGGTACGAGTGCGGTATCGGGCTCGGCTCGTTCAACGACATCAAGATCGAAGACGTCATCGAAACCTTCGAGCAGCGCGAGATCCCGCGCGTCTGACCTGCGGTGACCGGCTCGGGCCGGCGCCCCCTGCTCGCTGCCTGACGGCAGCTTCGCCGGGGGCGCCGGTCAGATATCTGCTCCGGGGGGCGGCCCCCGGACCCCCGATGTCGCGCGCGGAGCGCGCGACCGGAGGCCCGGGGACGCCCGCCGCACGAGGGGCTCGGCGACTTACTAGTCAGTGGGAACAAGACTTGTATGTGGATAGGTCTGCTCAGTGTGGACGTGCGGCTTGGTGACGTTCATTCGCTGAAGGAGAAGCGGTCGCTCGTGCGGCCGGTCGTGGCCGAGCTGCGCAAGCGGTTTCCGGTGAGCGCGGCCGAGGTCGACCATCACGAGCTGCACCGGCGGGTGAAGTTCGGCATCGCGGTTGTCGCCGCCGACCGGGGCTTCTGCGTCGACGTCCTCGACGGCTGTGAGCGCCTGGTCGCCGAGCGGCCGGAGCTCGAGGTTCTCGAGGCGCGCCGCCGCTTTCTCGCCGAAGACGACATCGACGAACAGGCCGACCCCTCCAGTGGCTGGAGCGGCCTACAAGGGGCATGACCGACGGAGGCCGGCTAGGTCTCCGAGCGGCTTGCATGGAGGTGTGAACGGTGGCTGATCCCGCCCGCGCGCGCCGGTTGGCGGTCCGCGTTCGGGAAGTGGTCGCGGCCGCGCTCGAACGCGGTGTCAAGGACCCCAGGCTGGGGATGGTGACGATCACGGACGCCCGGGTAACCCCGGATCTCATGGAGGCGACTGTCTTCTACACCGTCTACGGCGACGACGAGGCTCGCGAGGCGTCGGCCCGCGCCCTGGAGTCGGCCAAGGGACTGCTGCGCTCCCAGGTGGGCAGGGCGACCGGCGTGAAGTCGACGCCGACGCTGACCTTCGTGCACGACCGGTTGCCCGACGACGCCCAGCACCTCAACGATCTGCTCGCGGTCGCCAGGGCACGGGACGCGGCGCTCGAGACCGCGCGCGAGGGCGCGAGCCCCGCGGGCGAGGCCGACCCCTACCGCAAGCCCAGGGAGGTCGACGACGGCCTCGACGACCTCGACGACCTGGACGACGACGAGCCTGGCTACGGTGCGTTCGGTACCGGCGAGCGCGATGACGAGGCGGACGAGCCAGGCCCGGCCAGCGAGGGCCGACCGGTGGGCGGCGTCGGGCGATGAGCCCCGAGGCGGCGTCCGGTCGTCCGTGGGTCTGGCCGGACGCGGTCGCGCTGCTGCGCGCGGCGCTGGACGAGGGCTGGGCGGTCGGGCTGTTCGCCCACGTCAACCCGGACTCGGACACGCTGGGCTCGGCGCTCGCCCTGGGGCTCGCGTTGCGCGCCGCCGGCGGGAAGGTCGTCGTGTCGTTCGACGCGGAACCCTTCCAGGTGCCGGACGGTCTCGCCTTCCTGCCGGGCCAGGACCTGCTGGTCGCTCCGGCGGAGCTGCCGGCGCGGTTCGACCTGGTGGTCACGCTCGACGCCGCCGCGCCGCACATGCTCGGTACCCTCGCCGACCGGATGGCGGGCGCCCCCCGCACCCTGGTCGTCGACCACCACCGGTCTGGCGCCGACTTCGGCCAGGTCCGGATGGTGGACCCCGACGCGCCGTCCACCTCGAGCGTGGTGCTCCAGCTGCTCGACCGGCTCGGCCTCGAGCTGACCGCCCACGTCGCGACCGCGCTGTATGCCGGGCTCGCGACCGACACCGGCTCGTTCCGGCAGGCCACCACCTCGGCGGCGGCGCACCGGGCGGCGGCCCGGCTGGTCGACGCCGGCGCGGATCCGACCGTGATCGGCTGGTCGGTCTGGGGGATACACCGGTTCGGCTACGTCGGCCTGCTCGCCGAGGTGCTCGGCCGGGCCGGCCTGTCCCAGTGCGCCGGGGCCGAGGAGCACCGGCTGGCGTGGACCTACATCACGGACGCCGACCTGACCAGGCACGGGCTGCGCCTGGAGCACGTCGAGGGTGTCGTCGACGTGCTGTGGGGGGTGCTGGAGGCCGACCTCGCCGCCGTCGCCAAGGAGCTGCCCGACCGGGGCTGGACGGTGTCGCTACGCTCGCGCGGGCCGATCGATGTCGGTGCCGTGGCGATGGGCCTCGGCGGCGGCGGTCACCGGGAGAAGGCCGGCTTCCTGGTCAGCCCCGCCACCGACCAGCCATCCGGCGGCCAGCCCTGTGCGGGCCAGGCCGGTGGCGGGCCGTCCGAGTACGAGGCACGCGTCGGCCAGATCGTGGCGAGCATTCTGAACCAGGTCCGCCGCCTGGCCGCTGGCCGCGGCGGCGTCGGGCCGATGGGCTTGCAGACCATCCGTGTCGCCCACCTCGCCGCCTCGCCACGGCGGTCCTGACGCGGCCGTGCCGCCCGGCGGCCCAGGAAAACCGCGGCCGGTCATGAACGGAGCAGGAGTGACCTTGTCATCGACGTCCGCGGCCGAGCCGTCACCGGCTCCGGTCGCGCCCGCTCCGGCCGCGCCCCCGCCCGTCCTGGACGGGCTGGTAATCCTAGACAAACCGGCCGGCTGGACGTCGCACGACGTGGTGGCGAAGGCCCGGCGGATCCTGCGCACCCGCAAGATCGGCCACGCCGGCACGCTCGACCCGATGGCGACCGGCGTCCTGGTCCTCGGTGTCGGCCGGGCAACCAAGCTGCTCGGCCACCTCGCGCTGACGGAAAAGGAGTACGAGGCGGTCATCAGGCTCGGGGTCACGACCGTCACGGACGACGCCGAGGGCGAGGTCGTCGAGGAGCGCCCGGTGGACGCCGCTCCGGCCGAGCTGGCCGCGGCCATGGCCAGGCTCACCGGCGGGATCGACCAGGTCCCGTCCAGCGTCAGCGCGGTGAAGATCGACGGGAAGCGCGCCTACGCCAGGGTCCGCTCCGGCGAGGAGGTCGCGTTGGCCGCCCGCCGGGTGACCGTGAGCGCCTTCGAGCTGCGGGAGCGCCGGGACCGTGACACCGGCGCCCTCGACCCGGCCGGCACCGACCTGGCCGTGCGGGTCGCCTGTTCGAGCGGGACCTACGTGCGGGCGCTGGCCCGAGACCTGGGCGCGGACCTCGGCTGTGGCGGCCATCTGACCTACCTCCGCCGCACCCGCGTCGGGCCGTTCGACGTCGCGGGTGCGCTGGATCTGGCCGCTTTCGCTGAACGAGCGGGCACGGCGGTGACTCCACTGGCCGACGCGGTCGCCGGGGCCTTCCCGGTGCGGCGCGTGGACGCGGATCAGGCCGACGCCGTGGCGCACGGCCGCCGGCTGCCCGCGGCTGGCCTCGCCGGGCCCTACGGCATCCTCGGCCCGGACGGCACGGCCCTCGCTCTCGCCGAGGACCACGGCCCGCAGGCCCGCTACCTGGTGGTCTTCGCCGCTGCGGGGTGAGCGGTCAGGACCGCTGCTGTGTGCCCCGGGGAGCCCCGCGGGCCGACCGGGCCCGAGCACGGCGTCATCCGGTGGCTAAGGGCGTCCACGCGTCGGCGGCCCGGCCGGCGGGGAGCTCCGGTCGCGGATCCGGTTGTGGATCATGTTGTTCGCCGCACCCGCGAAGGACCGCGCCCGCCATGCCCTAGGCTCGGCACGTGCGTTGGTGGCGAGGGCTGGACAACACACCAGTCGACTGGCGTGGTGGCGTCGTCACGATCGGTTTTTTTGACGGCGTCCATGTGGGCCATCGGAAGATCATCGGTCGGGCCGTCGCGCGGGCGCAGGCGCTAGGCCTGCCGTCGCTGGTGCTGACCTTCGATCCGCACCCGGGCGAGGTGCTGCGCCCCGGCAGCCATCCCGCGCTGCTGACGACGCTGCCGTTCAAGACCGAGCTGCTCGCGGCGAACGGCGTCGATGCCCTGTGCGTGCAGCCGTTCACCCTGGAGTTCAGCGAGATTCCGGCGGAGGAGTTCGTCGCCAAGATCCTGGTCGAGACGCTGCAGGCCCGGGTGGTCGTGGTCGGGCAGAACTTCAGCTACGGCCACCGGGCCCTTGGCAAGATCGACACCCTGGTCCGCTCCGGCGCGCAGCACGGGTTCGAGGTCGACGGCGTCCCGTTGCTGCGCGAGGACGAGCTGACCGGCCCTGACGCGACCCCGGTCGTCAGCTCCACCCACATCCGCGCCCAGGTCGCCGAGGGTGACGTCGCCGGCGCGGCGCAGGGCCTGGGCCGGCTGCACCGGGTCGAGGGGGTCGTGGTGCACGGCGACGCGCGCGGCCGCACCATCGGCTTCCCCACCGCGAACCTGCAGGTCACCCCATGGGCGGCGATCCCGGCCGACGGCGTCTACGCGGGTTACGCCTGCTGGTCGGGCCGTCGTCAGCCGGCCGCGATCTCGATCGGGACGAACCCGACCTTCGCCGGCCGGGAGCGTCGGGTGGAGGCGTTCCTGCTGGACTTCGACGGCGACCTGTATGGCGAGTACATGGCCTTCGAGTTCGTCGCCCTGCTGCGCCCGACCCTTAAATTCAACTCAGTTGAAGAACTCGTCAGCCAGATGACCCTCGACGTCGAGGCGACCCGCACCGCCACCATCCCCACCTGACCCGCGCCGCCGGCGGCCGGCGGGAGCGGCTGGTGGGCGCCGCACGGGCGGACGGCCGACCGCCGTAGCTGCTCGGTTCCCCGCAGTTGATAGGCTGCGGAGTGAAGACGGGTGAGGTGTGTTCGGATCGCTGCTGAGATGTATCGATTTTGAGACGAATCGCTTCTGAGACGGATCGCCGTTGAGACGGATCGCCGTTGAGACGGATCGCCGTTGAGACGGATCGCCGTTGAGACGGATCGCCGTTGAGACGTGGGTGGCCCGAGAAACGGCGAGATCTGATCAAGAGAGATTTTGATCAAGGCGCGGTGTGGACAGTCGGACTGCCTGGGTGACGAAGACCCCGGGCGCGCCCCCCGTACGAGAGATGAAGAGGTGGATCGTGCCGCTTTCCAGCGACGTGAAGCAGAAGATCATGTCCGATTACGCCACGGTCGAGCACGACACCGGCTCCCCTGAGGTGCAGGTGGCGATGCTGACCCGGCGGATCAGCGACCTGACCGAGCACCTGAAGGTGCACAAGCACGACCACCACAGCCGTCGCGGCCTGCTGCTGCTGGTCGGTCGGCGCCGCCGGCTGCTGAACTACCTGCAGAAGACGGACATCGGCCGGTACCGGGCCCTGATCGAAAGACTCGGCCTTCGCCGGTAACGACCAGAGGGAGCGGTCCTTGGGGCCGCTCCCTCTGCCGCATATCGGGTCGAGGCGGCTGATCCTGGTCGCGAGGCGGCTGATCCTGGTCGCGAGGCGGCTGATCCTGGTCGCGAGGCGGCTGATCCTGGTCGCGAGGCGGCTGATCCTGGTCGCCGCCCTGACGGGCGGCTTCCCGGTAGCCCGTGATGCTGGCCCCGGGGGGGGCGACCCCCGGACCCGCGGCGATCCGCGGGTCGCGGGTTCTCGGGCCGGTGGTCCGAGGGCCGGCAGCCGGCGGTTCAGGAGGCCGGCAGGCGGGCGCAAGGTACGAGAACGAGAAGTGCAGAACCGCGTCGGGCGAGACGAGACCCCGGGGCGGCGGAGGACCTGACCGGGTCCGTGGTGGCGCGAGCCGCCGGTCCTCGGTCGTGGCCCCCGGAGGCCCCGCCCTGGTGGGGCCGGCCGAGGGCCACGACTGAGCACCGGCACCCCTTCGCCAGACGGCCCCGGCCAGGCGAAGAGGATGGAGGTCCAAAGAAGTGGATGACTCGACAACGGCGACCGAGGCGGTCGTCACCACCCCGCTAGGCACCCGGACGATCCGGTTCGAGACCGGCCGGCTGGCCAAGCAGGCCGCCGGCTCCGTGGTCGCCTACCTGGGTGACACGATGGTGCTGTCCGCGACGACGGCCAGCAAGAACCCCAAGGACAACCTGGACTTCTTCCCGCTGACGGTCGACGTCGAGGAGCGGATGTACGCGGCCGGGCGCATCCCCGGCTCGTTCTTCCGCCGCGAGGGCCGGCCGAGCGAGGACGCGATCCTGACCTGCCGGCTGATCGACCGGCCGCTGCGCCCGTCGTTCACCAAGGGCCTGCGCAACGAGATCCAGGTCGTCGCGACGGTGCTCGCACTCGACCCGGAGACGCTCTACGACGTGGTCGCGATCAACGCGGCCAGCGCGTCGACGCTGCTCGCCGGCCTGCCGTTCACCGGCCCGGTCGGCGCGACCCGTGTCGGCTACGTCGACGGCCAGTGGGTCGCGTTCCCGACCCACGCCGAGCTCGCCCGCGCGACCTTCGACATGGTCGTCGCCGGCCGTGTGCTGGAGGACGACTCCGACGTCGCGATCATGATGGTCGAGGCGGAGGCGACGCCGGGCACCGTGGCACTGCTCGCCGACGGCGCCCCGGCGCCGACCGAGGACGTCGTCGCCGCAGGCTTGGAGGCCGCGAAGCCCGCGATCCGCGAGCTGTGCCGGGCCCAGCGGGAGCTGGCCGCCGCCGCGGCCAAGCCGGTCCGCGAGTACCCCGTGTTCCTGGACTACACCGACGACGTGCTCGACGTGCTGACCAGTGCGGTCGGCGACGAGCTGGCCGCCGCGCTGCGGATCGCCGGCAAGCAGGAGCGCGAGACCGAGCTCGACCGGGTCAAGGCCCTGGCGGTCGAGAAGGTCGGCTCGCAGTTCGACGGCCGCGACAAGGAGATCGGCGCCGCCTACCGCGCGCTGACCAAGAAGCTGGTCCGCAAGCGGGTCGTCGAGGACGGCCTGCGCATCGACGGCCGCGCGACCACCGAGATCCGCGCGCTGTCCGCCGAGGTGGACTACGTGCCGCGGGTGCACGGCTCCGCGCTGTTCGAGCGTGGCGAGACCCAGATCCTGGGCGTCACGACGCTGGCGATGCTGCGCCTCGAGCAGACCATCGACACGCTCAACCCGGACCGCACCAAGCGCTACATGCACAACTACAACTTCCCGCCGTACTCGACCGGTGAGACCGGCCGGGTCGGCTCGCCGAAGCGCCGCGAGATCGGCCACGGCGCGCTCGCCGAGCGGGCGCTGCTGCCGGTGCTGCCGAGCCGCGAGGAGTTCCCCTACGCGATCCGGCAGGTCTCCGAGGCCCTCAGCTCCAACGGCTCGACCTCGATGGGCTCCGTGTGCGCGAGCACGCTGTCGCTGCTGAACGCCGGTGTGCCGCTGCGGGCGCCGGTCGCCGGCATCGCGATGGGCCTGATCCGCGAGGGCGACGCGTTCGTCACGCTGACCGACATCCTCGGGGCCGAGGACGCCTACGGCGACATGGACTTCAAGGTCGCCGGCACCCGGGACTTCGTCACCGCGCTGCAGCTGGACACCAAGCTCGACGGCATCCCGGCGAACGTGCTGGCCGCCGCGCTGCAGCAGGCCCGCGCGGCCCGGCTCGCGATCCTCGACGTCATGGCCGAGGCCATCGAGGGACCGGACGAGATGTCGCAGCACGCGCCGCGGGTCATCTCCGTCAAGATCCCGGTGGACAAGATCGGCGAGGTCATCGGCCCGAAGGGCAAGATGATCAACCAGATCCAGGCCGACAGCGGCGCCGAGATCACCGTCGAGGACGACGGCACGATCTACATCGGCGCGGCCGACGGCGTCTCCGCGGAGACGGCGCGCTCGGCGATCAACGCGATCGCCAACCCGCAGATGCCGGAGGTCGGCGAGCGGTACCTGGGCACGATCGTGAAGATCACGAACTTCGGCGCCTTCGTCTCGCTCACCCCGGGCAAGGACGGGCTGCTGCACGTCAGCAAGCTCAAGCAGCTCTCCGGCGGCAAGCGGGTCGAGAAGGTCGAGGACGTGCTCAACGTCGGCCAGAAGCTGCAGGTCGAGATCACCGAGATCGACAGCCGTGGCAAGATCAGCCTTTCGCCGGCGGAGGAAGCCGCCGCCGTCGCGGGCGCCTGACACGCACATGACACAACTCGACGAGACCCAGACGCCGTCGGCCCGGACGGCCGCACTGCTCGCGGGGCGCCCGACCGAACAGCTGCTCGGCGGGAGTGCGCGGCGCACGGTCCTGCCCGGCGGCCTGCGGGTGCTGACCGAGCAGGTGCCCGGCGTGCGGTCGGCCGCCATCGGCGTCTGGGCCGGCGTCGGCTCGCGGGACGAGGACCCGGCGACGGCGGGCTGCTCGCACTTCCTGGAGCACCTGCTGTTCAAGGGGACGCCGAGCCGCGACGCGCTGACCATCAGCGCGTCCGTCGAGGCCGTCGGCGGTGATCTCAACGCGTTCACCGCGAAGGAGTACACCTGCTACTACGCGCGGGTCCTGGACGAGGACCTGCCGATGGCGATCGACGTCGTCTGCGACATGGTGGCGAACTCGCTCATCACCGCGGCCGACGTCGAGGCCGAACGGGGCGTGATCCTCGAGGAGATCGCCATGCACGAGGACGACCCCGGAGACGTCGTGCACGACGTCTTCGCCGAGGCCGTCCTCGGCTCGTCGTCGCTGGGCCGCCCGGTTCTCGGCACGATCGACTCGATCGAGTCGCTCAGCCGGGACACGATCGCCGACTACTACCGGGGGCGCTACACCGCGCCGGCGCTGGTGGTCGCGGTCGCGGGCAATATCGACCACGACCGGGCACTGGCGATGGTCGCGGAGGCCTTCGCCGACCGGCTGGCCGGTCCGGCCGACTCCGCCGGGCCACGCGGCGGCGCCTACGGCTACCCGGGCAAGCCGGGGCTGCTCGTCTCGCGCCGGCCGACCGAGCAGGCCAACGTCGTGCTCGGCACCGCGGGCATGTCCCGACGTGACCCGCGCCGGTTCGCGCTGGGCCTGCTCTCGACGGCCCTCGGCGGCGGCATGAGCTCCCGGCTGTTCCAGGAGGTCCGGGAGAGACGCGGCCTGGCGTACTCGGTCTACTCGTTCGCCACGCACTTCGCGGACGCGGGCCTGTTCGGCCTGTACGCAGGCTGCGCGCCCAAGCGGGCCCGCGAGGTGCTGGAGATCTGCCGCGACGAGGTCCGCCAGATCGCCGAGCGGGGGATCACCCAGGAGGAGCTTGACCGGGCCCGCGGCCAGACCCGCGGCTCGCTCGTCCTCGGCCTGGAGGACACCGGCTCCCGGATGAGCCGCCTCGGCAAGGGCGAGCTGGTCCACGGCGAGCTGCTCTCCGTCGACGAGGTGCTCGCCAGGGTCGACGCGGTGACCCTCACCGAGGTCCAGGCGATCGCCGGCGAGCTCGTCGCGCAGCCCTGGGGCCTCGGCGTCATCGGGCCGTTCAAGAACGACGGCGACTTCGCGGCCCTGGTCTCCTGACCGGTCCGCCCACCGAGGCCCTTCCCCGCCGGGGAAGGGCCTCGGCTGGTTCCGGACCGGTCCGAGCCGACCTGGCCCGTACCCACGTGGCGCCGCACTAACCTGACAGAGCGCAGCCGGTCCGTGGGCGTGTCCGCCGAGCTGATGGGTGGTTCCTTTTCATGATCAACGTTGGTGTGCTCGGGTCGCGGGGCCGGATGGGCGCGACCGTCCGCGCGGCCGTCGAGGCGGCCGACGACCTGGCGCTGGTGGCGGCCATCGACGCCGGTGACGACCGGTCGGCCCTCACCAAGGCCGAGGTGGTCGTCGACTTCACCAGCCCGTCCGCCGTCATGGACAACGTGCGCTGGTGCGTCGAGAACGGCCTGCACGCCGTCGTCGGCACCACCGGCTTCGACGACGAGCGCCTGGCCCAGGTACGAGGCTGGCTCGCGGCCTCTCCCGAGGTCGGCGTGCTCGTCGCGCCCAACTTCGGCATCGCCGCGGTCCTGATGATGCGGTTCGCCGCCCAGGCGGCCCCGTACTTCGAGTCGGTCGAGATCGTCGAGCTGCACCACCCGAACAAGGTCGACGCGCCGAGCGGCACCGCGAGGCGCACCGCCCAGCTCGTCGCCGCAGCCCGCCGCGAGGCCGGCCTGGACGCGGCTGGCCCGGACGCCACCACCACGTCCCTGGACGGAGCCCGCGGCGCGACCGTCGACGGCGTCCCCGTGCACGCGGTCCGCCTCGGTGGCCTGGTCGCCCACCAGGAGGTCCTCCTCGGCGGCTCCGGCGAGACCCTGACCATCCGCCACGACTCGCTCGACCGGACGTCCTTCATGCCCGGTGTCCTGCTCGCCGTCCGGCACGTCGGCGCCCGCCCGGGCCTCACCGTAGGCCTGGACCCGCTGCTCGGCCTGTAGCCCGTGGTTTGGCCGGGCCCGCCCTCGACCGGGATGAAGCGAGCGGTCTCGATCCCGTTGTGCGGACTTCCGATCGCGACCTGTGTCTGCCGGATCCGCCCCGACTCGGAGCCCTCGGCGGGTGTGCCGCTCATGAGCAGCCGGTGTACCTCGCACAACAAGGACACTGTCACCGAGCGGCCGTCGTCGACCCAGCCGTACGCGTTCAATCTCGCCGCCGCCGTGGGTCAGCCGAGGCGGTCGCGGGGAACAAGCAGGCGGCGGGCGGGCGGGGCGGCGATCGAGGCGACGATCAGCGTGCCGACGCGGTCGCGCAGGCAGGCGAAGATCGCGACGTGCAGCGGGCGGGCGGACGGGAGCGCGAGGCCGTTGTCTAGCTCGTAGCGGGTGTTGGTGACCTTCCGGAATCCCGCGACCGGGTCGTTGGCGGCGATCGGCGGCGCGTCGGGCCGCCAGGTGACGATCATCTCGGTGCAGCCGTCCGGCCAGGTCCACTGGAGCTTGCCGGCGACGACCGTGAGGTCACGGGCCGGTGCCAGGTCGTCGGCCGGTGTCCGGGTGAGCAGCCGGGTGCGCTCGCCGTCCGGGTCGGCCGCTTCCGCCGGCTGGCCCGCCGCGCCGCCGGCCGGCTCGGTGATCGTCTCGGCGGCCAGCTCCTCCGCGGCCGGTCCGCTCCAGACCGCGGGCTGCGACCACACCCCGCCGATGCCGGCGCGGACCTCGTAGCCCGGGATCGCAGCCGCGGCCGGCACACCGCCGTCGTCGATCCGGGTCGTCGCGGTGACGCCGACCGCGCGGCTGGAACCGTCGGCGCCGATCCGCAGCACGCGATAGCGGACCCCGGGCGTGGGGGAGGCGTCCCAGCTGACCTCGACGGCGCCGGCGGCCCGCCGGACGGCCAGCGCGCCGGGCGGCAGCAGGCTCTCGACGAGCATGGCGCGGGCCTGGCCCGAGTCCGCCACCAGCTCCAGTGCGGCGAGCGCCAGTGCGGCGCGGTCGGCCGGTGCCGCTTGCGCCGCGGCGGCCAGCAGCTCGCCGGCTCGCTGGTAGCGCTCCTCGATCTCCACCGCGACGGCGGCCAGCTCCGCGCCGTCCGGGCCGGGAACGTCCCGGGCGATCCGGCCGAGCTCGTCGGCCAGCTGCCTGGCCTGTTCCAGGCGGTGGGCGGCGACGGCCTGGGCGAGCCGCACCCAGCACTCCTGGCCTCGGCGGATCGACGCCTCGATCGTGTCGCCGAGCCGGCGGATCGGCGGGGTCGCGGTACCGGCGATCTCCAGGGCGTGGGCGAGCCGGTCGCTGGCCGCGATGGGCGCGCCGGCCTCGAGCAGGACCCTGGCCTGGCCGAGAACCTCACGCCACTCGTGGTCACGGGACCCCGGGTCGCCCGGCTGGTCGGCCGGCTCGGCCGCCGTCCTGGGCGTGCCAGTACGGCGCCTCGCCGTCGGCTCGGTCCGCCGGTCCGTGGGCGAGCCCGCCGCCGCGTGTTCCGGCTCGCAGGACGGCCCGACGACGGCGTCGTCCAGGCCGGCCTCACGGGCCAGCGCGCGGACCACGGCCTCGGCTCGGGCTCGGTCGAGGCCCTCGCCGCGCGCCGCCGTGACCAGCGCGGCCGCGTCGGCCGGCAGCAACCGGTCCTCCACGAGCAGCACGGCCGCCAGCCTGGGGCGCAGCAGCTCGGCCGCGGCGGCCGCGAGCCCGTCCAGGTAGGCCTCCGGGTCGCCGTCGATCAGCAGCGTCGCGACGGCGGCCAGCAGGTCGTCGATCAGCGCGCGGCGCCGGTCCGGCCGGCGGGCCCGGTTGCGGGTGGCCGCGTCGTCGTGGGCCGCCCGGATCGTCGCCCGGTCGCTGCCCGGAGGCACGCCGAGCAGGTCGAACAGGCTGCGTGGCGCGTCCTCGCCGACGATGCGGCCGAGCTCGTCCAGGTCGGCCCGGACCTGACGCAGCACCTGGCGTGGCACCGGGCGTCGCGTCGTGCGTTCCGGGGTGCCGGCTGGGACGCGGGGATAGCCGGCGATGCGTCGTTCGAACTCGCCGGCGTCGACGCCGGCCGACGCGGCGATCAGGCGAAGGCCGGGGATCTTGTCTTCGGGCAGCCCGCCGAACCGCTCGACGAGCCGGTCGGCGGCCGAGGCCACCGTGGTGAACCGTTCGGAGTCCCGCTCCGCGCGGGCCTGGGCCACCAGCGCGGCCAGCTCGGCCCGCGCCTGTCGGCCCCGCAGTGCCGCCGCGAGCTCGGCATGCTGGCGCAGCAGGGCGTCGATCACGCCGCGGTAGCGAGGATGGTCGCGGCTGCGCTGCCAGAACGCCCAGACCGCGTCGATCCGGGCCGCGACGGCTGCGTCGTCGAGCGTGGCCGCCTCGGCCAGCGGAATGTCGTAGATCTCGAACGGGTCACTGTGCTCGACCCCGCCGCGCGCATGGATCGGCCCCAACACCCGGCTTCGGTAGTCGTTGGCGTCGAACGGCCCCATCAGATCCCTGCCCTCGTCATCCTTCCGCTGCGTCGTCCAGGCGCTGTGTCGTCCAGGCGGCCCGGGGCTCAGGTCCAGCCGATCGGTGGTCCACCGAGGCCGCCGCGGAAGCCGGGTCCGGGTGCCGGGCCGCGGCCGGGGTTGCCATCGGTGGGCCGGCGGGCGCGGCTCGCGTCCCTGGCCCGGCGGGCGCGGGCGACCTGGTCCCGCTCCCGGGCCACGTCCGCCTGGCTGAGCGCGGCGGACGTCTCCACCCGGACGGTCAGCGGCCGGTCGGCGAGGCCCTCGTGCCGCGCGGTGACCTCCAGGATGCCGTCGAAGCCCATCCGGAAGGTGATCTCAATCTCGGTTCCGGCCGGGTAGCCGGCCGGGATCTCGGCGATCTCGGCCTCGGCGATGACCTTGTTGTCGTCCAGGCGGCGGGACTCGGTCCCGCCCGCCTGCTCGACGACGTAGACCGTGACGGCGTCCTGGTCGTCGCGCACCGTCCCGAACGGGCGGCGCACGACGACGGGCAGCCGGTCGTTGCGATGCACCAGGAAGACGGCGCCGTGCTCGCCGTACCGGTCGAGCGCGAGCACCCCGAAACCGCGGGAGATGACGTTGATGACCTGCACCTCGACGGTGCGGCGCACCCGCGCCGCCGGCAGGCCGAGCGCGTCGGCCAGGCGGCGGCAGGCCGCGTCCAGGTCGGCCGGGTCGGCGGTGTCGACGCCCGCGCCGTCGGCCAGCTGGCCGCGGGTCACCAGATCGCCGACGACGAGCCGCTCGAGCGCCTTCTTCTCACCGTAGATCGCCGCGCCCTTCGCGACGGCCAGGTCAGGGTCGGTCAGCTCGACCGGGACACCGAACTCCTCGGACAGCCGGCGGGCGACGGCGGGCATCCGGGAGGCGCCGCCCACCAGCAGGACCCGGTCGACGCCGCTGGCCCCGCGCTCGGTGGCCGCCGCGACGGCCGCCCGGGTCAGCGTGAGGGTGCGGTCCAGCAGGCCGCTGGTGAGCCGTTCCAGCTCGGCGCGGGTGAGCTCGACGTCCAGCGCCGCGCCCGCGTGCTCGACCCGTACCACGGTCGCCGTGCGGCCGGTCAGCTCGCGGCGGGCCTGCTCGGCCGCCAGGGACAGCGTCTGCGCGGCGGCGCCGTCGTCGAGCAGGTCGGGCAGCGCCGGGTACTTGGCGGTGAAGGCGTCCGCCAGGTGGAGCACCAGCTTCTCGTCCCAGTCCGCGCCGCCGAGCTGGTGGTCGCCGTCGATCGCCACCACCGAGACCCGGCGGTCGGCGAGCTCGACGATCGTGACGTCGAACGTGCCGCCGCCCAGGTCGTAGACCAGCGCGACCTCCTCGTCGGCGGCGCCCGGGCCGGCGAGGGTGCGCCGGGAGCCCACCTCGAAGCGGGCGAAGCCGTAGGAGAGCGCGGCCGCGGTCGGCTCGTTGATGACGTCGACGACGTTCAGGCCGGCGTACTCGCCGGCGAGGACGGTCGCCCGGCGTTCCTCGTCGCCGAAGTAGGCCGGGACGGTGATCACGACGTCGCGCACCGGCTCGCCGCCGGTCAGCTCGGCGTCGGAGATCAGCGCCGAGAGGATCAGGCCGCTGACCGCGGGGGCCGACCAGGCCGTGCCCGGCGGCGCTCCGGCCGGCACGAAACGCCACTCACCGTCGCCCATCCGCCGCTTGACCAGTGCGCACACGTCGTCCGGCCGGGACCGGGCGAGCTGGCGGGCGGTCTCGCCGGTGATGTAGTCGTCGGAGCCGACGAAGAGGACGACGCTGGGCAACGTCGACGAGCCGTCCAGCAGGGGCACGATCTCGGCTTCGCCGGCCGGGGAGACGCGGGCCAGGCAGCTGAAGGTGGTGCCGAGGTCGATGCCGAAGACCGTCCCGTCTCCGGACAGGCCGGATGAACCGCCTCGTCGTGCGCGCACGGGCAAAAACCTATCCGGTCGCGGACTTCGACGGGCTCTGGATGCCCGATCGGCCGTTCGATCGGGGCGGGTAGAGTAACGGCCCGTGCATATCGTCCTCTCGCCGCGACATCGGTAGCGGGCCCGCGTTCGTCCGCGCGCCGCGCTGTTGCCGTTCTTCAAGCCAAGGTGAGAGGTCAGGATTTTTCCGCGATGAGTGACGCCCCGATCGTCAAGCCGGTCGCGATCAGCGGATTCCCCGAATGGCTACCGGGGGTCAGGGCCGTCGAGCTGGCCTGGCTCGACCGGATTCGCGCCACCTTCGAGCGGTACGGCTTCTGTTCCGTCGAGACGCCGTCGGTGGAGTCGCTCGACGTGCTCGCCGCCAAGGGAGAGACCTCCCAGGAGGTCTACGCGCTGCGTCGGCTGCAGGCCGAGTCCGGCGACGACTCCGGCCGCCTCGGGCTGCACTTCGACCTGACGGTGCCGTTCGCGCGTTACGTCGCCGCGCACTTCAACGACCTCGCCTTCCCGTTCCGGCGCTACCAGATCCAGCGGGTCTGGCGGGGTGAACGGCCCCAGGAGGGCCGGTTCCGCGAATTCACCCAGTGCGACATCGACGTCATCAACGTCGACTCGGTGCCGTTGTACTTCGACGCCGAGCTGCCGCGGATCGTGCACGAGGTGCTCACCGAGCTCGGCGTCCCGGCCTGGACGTTGAACGTCAACAACCGCAAGCTGCTGCAGGGCTTCTACGAGGGACTCGGCATCGACGACCCGGTGGCCGTCATCCGGGCCGCGGACAAGCTCGACAAGATCGGCGCTGACGGCGTCGCGAAGGTGCTCGTCGACCAGGTCGGGCTCACGTCCGCGCAGGCGAAGTCGGTGCTGGACCTCGCCGCCGTCAAGGCCGACGGCTCGGCCGCCGTCGTCGACGCCGTCCACCGGCTTGGGGTGAAGTCCGACCTGCTCACCACCGGTCTCGACGAGCTGACGTTCGTCCTCGACGAGCTCGCCGACCTGCCGGCCGGCAGCGTGGTCGCCGACCTCTCGATCGCGCGGGGCCTGGACTACTACACGGGCACGGTCTACGAGGCGAAGTTCGTCGACTGGCCTGGCTTCGGCAGCATCTGCTCCGGCGGCCGCTACGACGACCTGGCCGGCTCGTTCATCCGGCGCAACCTGCCGGGCGTCGGCATCTCCATCGGCCTGACCCGGATCTTCGCCAAGCTGGTCGCCGAGGGGATGATCACCCCGGGACCGGCGAGCCCCGCCGATGTCCTCGTCATCATCCCGAGTGACGAGCGGCGCCGGGTCGCTGTCACGGCCGCCGCGCGGCTGCGCGCCCGCGGCCTGAAGGTCGAGACCTACCACCAGGCCGACCGGCTGAACAAGCAGTTCCGCTACGCCTCCCGCAAGGGCATCGGCGCGGTCTGGCTCCCGCCGTTCGAGGACGGCAAGCCCCACGAGGTCAAGAACCTGGCCACCGGCGAACAGACCGAGGCCGACCTCGAGACCTGGACCCCCTGAGGCGCGGCTGCTCGCCGTTTCGGCCCTCGCGTGGTTGTGCCCAGCGGCCGTCAACGACCACCCGAAGGTCCAGACGGCGATCATTGCGCCAAGGCGGATCGCCCGGGTTCCGGGCGTCGTGGCGACCGCCCATAACGGCCCACCGGGAAGCTGACCCGGGGGGTCAGCCTGCTCGGTGGGCCGCTAGCCGGGGGTGACGGGGGCGAAGACCCCGGCCGTAGCCGTAGTGGCTGTCCGTCGGCGAGGCCGGCGGCGGGTACACAGTCACCTTGGCGGTGGCGACCGCTCGTGAGCGGCTGCCGGTTCCGGTGTACCACGGTCGTGCGCGGCGACCCAGACCTTGCTCCGGACGGGTGACCGGACGGGTATGTGGGTGCGGACACCGCCCCACTCGGGGGTCTCTTCCCGGCGAGTCCGGGTGCGTACCAGGTCGTCGGGCTCGGCCCACCCGCGGGTTCGGCTCGCTGGAGACCGTCGTGCCCGGGCGGCTGACCGCACGGACGGCGTCGCTCGGCGTGGTCTTCGATCCGATGCCGGCAACCGGGAACCGGGACATCTGGCCCGGCGGTTACGGTGGTTCGGCCGCCTTCAGCAAGGCGGGGAGATCGTGGAGGTGGCAGTGCGGGTTCAGGTGATCGCGCGGACGGAGTTCCTCCCGCCGGCCGACGTGCCGTGGGAGACCGACGCCGACGGCGGTCAGGCGCTGGCCGAGTTCGCCGGCCGGGCCTGCTACCAGAGCTGGAACAAGCCGAACCCGGCGACCGCCACCAATGCTGGCTACCTGCGCCACATCCTCGATGTCGGTCATCTGTCCGTGCTGGAGCACGGCACGGTGACGCTTTACATCACGGGTGTCTCCCGCAGCCTCACCCACGAGCTGGTCCGCCACCGGCACTTCTCCTACAGCCAGCTCTCCCAGCGCTACGTCCCGGAGCGCGACGCCGAGATGGTCGAGCCCGAGGTCGTCGCGGCCGACCCGGAGCTGCACGCGCTGTTCCAGGAGGCCGCCGCCGCGTCGCTGGAGGCGTACTCGAAGCTGCTGGAGGGCCTGGAGAAGCACTTCGCCGAGGTGGCCGCGCCGACCTCGCGGCGCAAGCAGGCCCGGCAGGCAGCCCGCTCCGTGCTGCCGAACGCCACCGAGACCCGCATCGTCGTCACCGGCAACTACCGGGCCTGGCGGCACTTCATCGGGATGCGGGCCTCCGAGTCGGCCGACGTCGAGATCCGCGGCCTGGCCATCATGGCGCTGCGCGCCCTCCAGGACGTCGCCCCCAACGTCTTCGCGGACTTCCGGGTCTCCACGCTCGACGACGGCACCGAGGTCGCGTCCAGCCCGCTCGTCTCCGAGGGGTAGCCGTCCCGCGCGGCCGGCCACCGGGCCGTCGTCTCGGGGCGGCCTGACCCGGCGGCGACAGCCCCCGTGAACCCGATGCGCCGTTTCGGGCAAATACACGTGTGAGCGCAGAGACCAGCGTCCCAGCCGTCGCGCAGTCGGCCGATGTCCCGCGCGGGCGTGGGCAGTGGCCGCTCGGGGCGTCCGGACCGGCGGACAGTCCTGTCGTTCCGGCTCGAGATCAGCCGCCGGAGCGGACCGACGCGCAGATCGTCGCGCGGTCCGTCGAGATGCCCGCGGCCTTCGCGGAACTCTTCGACCGGCACGCGGTGGCGATCTACCGGTACCTGGCGCGCCGGGCCGGGCCGCAGGCCGCGGACGACCTGGTGGCCGCGACCTTCCTGGTCGCGTTCGAGCGGCGCGCCGCCTACGACCTGGATCGTGCCGACGCCCGGCCCTGGCTGTACGGCATCGCGTCGAACCTGGTCGGGCGCCAGCACCGCGACGAGGCCCGCATGCTGCGGGCTTACGCGCGCAGCGGCGTCGACCCAGCGGCCGAGGACGGCATGGACCGAGCGCTGGAGCGGGCCGACGCCCAGGCCTCTGGGCCGGCCGTCGCGGCCGCCGTCGCGGAGCTTGCGGTCGAGGACCGGGACGTGCTGCTGCTGTTCGCCTGGGCCTCGCTGAGCTACGCGGAGATCGCCCAGGCCCTCGCGATCCCGGTCGGCACCGTGCGCTCACGCCTGCACCGGGCCCGTCGCCGGGTCCGGGCCGCCCTCGACACCGACGCCGGCCGCCCGATCGTGACCGAGGAGAGCGACCATGGCTGACCACCTCCCGGTGCCCGGGGCTGGCCGCGCACCAGACGCCCGCCCGAACCCGGCCGCCGCCCTCAACGGCGCGTGGACGGCGGTCCCCGCGGACGAGACGTCCGGCAGCCTGACCGCCGGCCAGCTGGCCGCCGAGGAGGCCGTGGTCCGGGCCGAGCTCGCGCCGTTGGCCGGGCTGCGTCTCGGTCTTCCCGAGCCGAGGGCCGCCGCGCTCGCGACCGCTCGCGACCGGCTGCTGGACCGGGCGGCACGGGTGAGCGCCGCCGACGTGCCCGCCGCCCGCTCGATGGCCGCCGGTGCGCCGGCCACAGCGCGGACCACCGAGCTGGACGTGGCGTCGGGCCGCGCGGCCCGCCACCGGCGGCGGCTACGGCCGCGGATCACGACCCGCCGCGTGATCGCGGTAGTGGTCACGGCCGTCGTCGTGGCGGCTGGGCTGTTCACACTCGACACGGTGACGGTGGGGGGCAGGGCGGACGCGACCGCCGAAGCGTCGACCCTGCTGCGGCAGGCCGCATCCGCCCTGTCGACGAAGGCGGATCCGCCGGTCGGCCCGACGCAGTACCGGGAGATCACCACCCGAGCCTCCAACGCTGGGACAGCCCAGGGGAGGGACGGCAGGGAGGCGACCTGGCTGGAGGAGTCCGTGACCAGGACCTGGATTCCCGGCGACCCGACAAAGCCCTGGATCCTGCAGCAAGGCGGCCCTAGGTCGATTCACTGGTTCAACCCCGCGGACGAGGCCTGGGCGAAGGCCAACGGGCTGGTCGGGCCGGGTTCCCCGCCGTATCTGACCCGGGCCGTCGACGGCGAGTTCAACGGCCCGATCTCGGACATTCAGGCCTGGCAGGCCCCGACTCCGGGCTTCCTGTCCCGCCTGCCGCGCGACCCGGACAAGCTGCTGGCGCGGATCTACCACGACTCGAGTGGCGAGGGCAGGTCCAAGGACGGCGAGGCGCTGGTCTTCATCGCCGACGTCATGCGCTGCGGATTCGTGCCCGCGGATCTGCGGGCCGCGTTCTTCCGCGCCGCGACCGGCATCCCGGGCGTGACGGTCACGGACCACGCGGCGAACCTGGCCGGCCGTACCGGAGTCGCCGTCGGCCGCGACGAGGGCGGCGGCACCCGCCAGGAGATGATTTTCGACCCGGCCACGGGCCAGTTCATCGGAGAGCGGGAGGTCGTCCTGAACGCCGACTACATTCCCGGGGTCGCGGTGGGTACCGCGATCTCCTACACGGCGGTGAGCAGCGAGGTCGTCGACTCGGCCCCCACCGGCTGACCGTACTGGGCCGGCCAGGCCGGAAGTCACAGCCTGAGGGTCGGCAAGGCAGGTCGGAACGGGTCGGTTCGCCGCGGTGCTGGACCACGCGCTCGAGGAGATCGCCCGAATCCAGCGGGAGGCCAGTGCGAGCGCCGCGGCCGGCCAGGATGTCAGCCGCTCCGCATGGCCCATGATCATCATGCGGACCCCGAAGGGCTGGACCGGGTTCCACCTCGTCGCGGATGTGATCGACCGGGTTCCGGCACTGGGCGCCCGGGCGGCCCACATCCGCCAGCTGATGATCGACGAGCGCCTCCGGGTCCGCGCGTACACCCGCGAGCACGGCGAGGACCCGCCCGAGATCAGCGACTGGGTCTGGCCCTACTGACCAGGCCCATGCGGGCTGGCCTACGCGGTGGACGTCGGGTGCCGGGCATTCGCGGTCGCGGGGTATGACTACGGCTGGCGCTCGCGTCTCGTCACCGGCTGGGAGCTGATCACAGATGAACGGGCGGTCGTCGCCAGCCGTGGACGTGCTGGTGGTCAACGCGGGTT
This sequence comes from Pseudofrankia sp. DC12, assembly GCF_000966285.1. Classification (NCBI taxonomy): domain Bacteria; kingdom Bacillati; phylum Actinomycetota; class Actinomycetes; order Frankiales; family Frankiaceae; genus Pseudofrankia; species Pseudofrankia sp. DC12. The sequence goes on along the minus strand of NZ_KQ031391.1, from coordinate 1,796,479 downwards.
CGTCGACGCTGAAGCTGGCCCTCGTCGCGCCGGATGACGCCCTGGTCGGCGCCCGCGAGCTGGCCGCGCCCGGCGGCCACGCCGATCTCGCCGAGGTCCGAGCCGCCATCGACGGTCTGCTCGACCGACGCGGCCGCGGCCGCGCCGACAGTGGCCCCGGCGGCGGCGCCGGCGACCAGCTCGACCGGGCCGGCGCCGGGCGGCTGGCCGTCGGGCATCGGATCGTGCACGGCGGCCTGGAGTTCACCGCGCCGGTCCAGATCGACGCTCGCGTCGCCGGGAGGCTCGCCGAGCTGACCGCACTCGCGCCGCTGCATCAGCCGGCCGCGCTCGCGGCGCTCGACGAGGCGAGGACGCTGCTGCCGGACGCCGTCCAGGTCGCCTGCTTCGACACCGCCTTCCACGCGACGCTGCCGCCCGCCGCGACCACCTACGCCCTGCCGGCGGCCTGGCGCGAGCGCTACGGCCTGCGCCGCTACGGCTTCCACGGCCTGTCGCACTCCTACGCGGCCGGCCGGGCCCGCGAGCTGACCGAGGCCATGACCGGATCGCCAGCCCGCCGGATCGTCACGTGCCACCTGGGCTCGGGGGCGTCACTCGCGGCCGTGCGGGACGGGATCAGCGTTGACACGACGATGGGCTTCACCCCGCTGGAAGGGCTCGTGATGGCGACCCGCTCCGGCGATGTCGACCCCGGGCTGCTCCTCTGGCTGCAGACCTCCGGCGGGCTCAGCGCCGAGGAGCTGACCGACAGGCTCTTCCACGCGTCGGGCCTGGTTGCCCTCGGCGGAACAGCCGACATGCGCGCCCTGGTCGAGCGTGCTGGGCAAAGCGACGAAGCGGCAGATCTCGCGCTCGCGGTGTACCTGCGCCGGCTGCGCGCCGGCATCGCCGCCATGGCCGCGTCGTTGGGCGGACTCGACGCGCTCGTCTTCACCGGCGGTGTCGGCGAACACTCACCCCAGATCCGGGCCACGGCGGCGGACGGCCTCGCCTTCCTCGGGATAGGCCTGGACCTGACCCGCAACGCCGGCCATGACCCGACCATCGACCCCGACGCCGACCTCACAGCCGAGGGCGCACCCGTCCGCACCTTCGTGCTCGCCGCCCGCGAAGATCTGGAGATCGCCCGCGGCGTCCGCTCGGTGCTGGCATCCCGCTGACGGCCCGAGTGCGTCAGCGGCCGGCCGGCGCGACAGTCGCTGGCGGCGAGGTGGGCGCGGCGCCGTCGGCCGGGCGGTGCCAGCCGACGGCGCGCAGGCCGGACAGCACGGCCAGGACGACCAGGAGGGCCAACAGGGTGGTCTTGGCGGGGCCGAGGACCCAGGCGGCGAGGCTGCTGCGCTCGCGGGTCAGCAGGATCGTCGCCGCGAACGAGGACGGGATCGTGATCACGGCGACCGCGTCGGGCCCGAGCCTGAACGGCAGCGCCGCGAGGCCCACGGCCAGGGCCATCAGGATGAGCAGCGCCACCGTCACGCGGGAGACGTCCGGGGAGATCGACAGGCCGACCGAGAGGCGGGCCCGGCTGGGGCGCCGGACGTCGGTCGTGTAGTAGGCGTAGACCTCGCGGTTGTGCTGGACGTCCTCGACGTAGATCTGCTCTATCTCGTGGTTGTAGAGGTCGAGGACGGCGGGATGGCTGAGCTCGATGCTCGAGTCGTCCGTGCCGATGCTGACGTGGTAGCTGCCCGGGCCGCCGGGGTCCAGGTCGACGAGCGCGACCGGGTTCGTCAGGGCCAGCGCGCGGGTGGGCCGGCGCCACCACCAGCCCGGGGTGCTCCGGGACGGCGGCGGCGGGCGCCGGCACAGGATCGCGCGGCGCTCCTCGGTCATCTTGATCAGGCTCGGCTGGTATGGATCGAGGCGGACAGCGGCGAGCGCCTCCCAGCGCCGGCCGTACTCGGCGACCGTCGAGAGCACCGGTTCGGCGTCGGGGCCGGCGGCCTCCAGCTGGGCGACCCAGCTGACGAACTCCGCCAGGTGGCCCTCGACCTCGTCGACGGTCGGGCTGTCGGGGCCGTCGGGGTCGCGCCACAGCTCGCCGGCCGCGAGCAGCAGTGTGCCGGCGCTGCACAGCGCGTCGAACGGCTCGTCGAGCGCCCTGGTGAGCACCTCCTGCGCGGGTTTGGCCAGCACGGACCACTGGAGCAAGGTCGGCTCCGGCACCCACAGCTCGGCGGCGCGGCCCAGGTAGGTGCGCAGCGCGGCGAGCCGCAGCGGGCCGCGGCCGTTCGACGGTGCCAGCCTCGGGTAGTTGCCGGAGAACTTGCCGGGACGGAACCTGGAGATCGCGTCCACCATCCGGCGGACCGGTGCCGACGGTGGCAGGCCGATCCCGGCGGCCAGCAGCGCGACGACGTTCCCCTGGATCGCCACCGAGGTGGAGTAGGGCATCAGGTGGGCGGCGGTGTCGCCGGGGCCGGAGAGGTCGAAGCCGACCAGCGCGCGCTTGGGCAGCGTCGAGATCGGCAGCAGCACCGAGACCTCGGGCGGGAGTGCGCCGGAGGTGTCGACCCGGCCGGTCGGCGGGACGACGGCGCTCAGCAGTCCGTCGAGCGGGCCCCAGTTCACGGAGCGGGCGAGCTGCGCGCGGTTCGCCGACAGCAGGGTGAACTGGTCGACGACGCGGCGGCGCACGCCGAAGAACTCGGCTGGCGGCGCGAGCAGGGTGGTCGTCACCTCGTCGACGTCGGTCAGGTCGAGGATCGGCGCGGCCGCCGCGTCGTCGAGCCGCCGCCAGCGGGCGAGCGCCTGGCCGCCGGTCCCCGGGCCGGGCGGCGGGCCGGTGCCGTCGGGCGCCGGGCCCGCGCCGTCCGCGCCGTCGGTCATCGGCACCGCTCCAGGCCGGCCGTAAGGCGCGCGAGACGGCCGACTGCCACCGTCGCAGACTAGGACATTTCTCAGCGTGAGATGCGGGCGCCGGCTCGCCGAACGTTTCCTCGGCCCGGCCGGGTCGCGCACCGGCCGGTCTCCGAAGGCCGGGTCACCCGGTGGGACCGGTTTCGCCAGCGTGCCGGCCCGGGCCGGCAGGCCGGTATCGGTGACGGCGTCGTCGCGGCACGGTAGCCTGATCTGGACCCGACCCCGGACCTGCCGGCTGTACCTCGTCGATCGGGCGGGCGTCCGGCATTCGACGGATGGACCGGTGATCATGCCCAAGAACTTTGGCCTCGGCGTCACGGTGCGCACTCCGCGGGCCGGCGGTCACGCGCTGGTTCGCCTGGCCCGCCGCGACCTCTGGCAGCGGCTCGACCGGAGCATGATCTCCAGGGTGCGCGGCGCCCGGTCCGAGCCAGGAGCCGGCCAGCACACGCGCTGACCGGCCGGGTTCGGGCGGTCCCCGCCGCTTGGGGGCAATGCCGACAGCCGGAGGCGGTGCCCCCGGCTTGGGAGGCCTGGGCCGGCTCGCGCGGCCGGTGCGAAGAGATCGGGCACCGTATCGTCGGGGTGTCCGCGGTCTCGTCCAGCGTCGACCGGCCGCGGCCGGGACCGTGGGCGCGTCCTGGCCGCCGGCGGGAGAATGAGACCTGCCCCGCGGCGCCGGCGCGCCGACGGCCGGGCGGGGTGCGACCGTGCGCGGGCCTGGCCCCGTGGGTGGACGGGCCCGGGTAGGCGGCGCGTCGTCGCCTGGATTGGAGCCGAGCGGAATGTCGGAGGTGCCAGCTAGCGTGGCCGGTATGTCAGTGTTGCCCCCAGCGCCGTTCGGGCGTCTGCTCACCGCGATGGTGACGCCGTTCGACAGCGACGGTGGGCTCGACCTCGACGGCGCGGCGGCGCTGGCCACGCACCTGGTGGACGCGGGCAGCGACGGCCTGGTGATCAGTGGGACCACCGGCGAGTCACCGACCACCTCCGACGCGGAGAAGGACCAGCTGCTGCGGGCCGTGCTCGCCGCCGTCGGTGACCGGGCGAGCGTCATCGCCGGCGTGGGCACCTACGACACCCACCACACCATCGAACTGGCCGGCGCGGCCGAACGAGCCGGCGCCCACGGGCTGCTCGTCGTCACGCCGTACTACAGCAAGCCGCCGCAGGCCGGGCTCGCCCGGCATTTCCGGTCGGTCGCCGACGCGACCGGGCTGCCGGTGATGATCTACGATATTCCGGGCCGGTCCGGCGTCCCGGTGGCGACCGAGACGATGCTCGCCCTGGCCGAGCATCGGAACATCGTCGCGGTGAAGGACGCGAAGGCCGACCTGGAGGCGTCCGCGCGGGTCATCGCCGAGACCGACCTCGCCTACTACTCCGGCGACGACGCGCTCACGCTGCCGCTGCTCGCAGTCGGCGCCGTCGGCCTGGTCAGCGTGGTCGCGCATGTGGGGGCGCCGGCGCTGCGGGCCATGATCGCCGCGTTCGACGCCGGCGACCCGGTGACCGCCCGGGAGCTGCACCAGCGGCTACTACCGATCTTCAAGGGAATTTTCAGAACGCAGGGAGTGATCACAACGAAGGCCGCTCTGACCCTCGCCGGCCTGCCCGGCGGGCCGGTCCGCTCACCACTCGTCGACGCCACGGCGGACGAGATCGCCCAGCTGACGCTCGACCTCGCCGCCTCGGCGCTCACACCACCCGCGGACCTGCCCATCGCGATGGCCGGGGTCACTACCCGGCCGGCGCAGCCGACCTGGGCGGCCCGAGGGGCGGCTGCCTCATGAGCCACCCGCATCCGGGGCTGAGCGCCCCGCCGCCGCTGCCCGCCGAGGGCCTGCGGATCATCGCCCTCGGCGGTCTCGGTGAGATCGGCCGGAACATGACGGTCTTCGAACACGCGGGCCGGCTGCTCATCGTCGACTGCGGCGTGCTGTTCCCGGAGACCGACCAGCCCGGCGTCGACCTGATCCTTCCGGACTTCACCGCCATCCGGGACCGCCTCGACGACATTGAGGCGGTAATCCTCACGCACGCACACGAGGACCACATCGGCGCGGTGCCCTACCTGCTGCGCGAGCGGGCGGACATCCCGCTGGTCGGGACGCGGCTGACGCTGGCGCTGATGGTCGCCAAACTGCAGGAGCACCGGATCAAGCCGGTCACCCTCCAGATCACCGAGGAGGAGCGGCACAGCTTCGGGCCGTTCGACCTCGAGTTCTTCGCGGTCAACCACTCCATCCCGGACGCGGTCGCCGTCGCGATCCGCACCGCCGCCGGCCTGGTGCTGCACACCGGCGACTTCAAGATGGACCAGCTGCCGCTCGACGGCCGGCTCACCGACCTCGGCGGCTTCGCGCGGCTGGGTGCCGAGGGCGTCGACCTGCTGATGTCGGACTCGACGAACGCCGAGGTCCCCGGGTTCGTCACGTCCGAGCGCGAGATCGCCCCGGTGCTCGACGGCGTGTTCCGCGAGGCCGGCAAGCGGATCATCGTGGCCTGTTTCGCGAGCCATGTCCACCGCGTCCAGCAGGTCCTCGACGCCGCCGAGGCGCACGGCCGCTCGGTCGCGTTCATCGGCCGCTCGATGGTCCGCAACATGGGGGTCGCCCGCGACCTGGGCCTGCTCCGGGTGCCGCCGGGCCTGATCATCGACGCCCGCGACGTCGAGTCGCTGCCGGACCGGAACATCTGCCTGATCTCCACCGGGTCCCAGGGGGAGCCGCTCTCGGCGCTGTCCCGGATGGCCAACCGCGACCACGCGATCCGGATCGAGGCCGGCGACACCGTCGTGCTCGCCTCCAGCCTGATCCCGGGCAACGAGGAGTCGGTCTACCGGGTCATCAACGGGCTGACCAGGTGGGGCGCCAAGGTCGTCCACAAGGGCGTCGCCAAGGTGCACACCTCCGGCCACGCGCCGGCCGGCGAGCTGCTCTACGTGCTGAACGCGACCAGGCCGTCGAACATGATGCCCGTGCACGGCGAGTGGCGGCACCTGCGGGCGCACGGCGTGCTCGCCGAGCTGACCGGCCTGCCGCCGGAGCGGATCGTCCTCGCCGAGGACGGCATGGTCGTCGACCTGGTCGAGGGCCAGGCGTCGATCACGGGCGTCGTGCCGTGCGGCTACGTCTACGTCGACGGCCTGGCCGTGGGCGACGTCCGTGAGTCGAGCCTGAAGGACCGGCGGATCCTCGGTGAGGAGGGCTTCATCACGATCACCGCCGTGGTGGACGCCGCCGCGGGGAAGGTCGTCGCCGGCCCGGAACTGATGGCGCGCGGCTTCTCCGACGACAAGGTCGCCTTCGACAAGGTGCGCAAGCTGATAAACGACGGCCTGGCCGACGGCATGCGCAACGGCATGACCGACGTCAACGCGCTCCAACAGCTGGTCCGCCGCATCGTCGGCCGCTGGGTGAGCGACAACTACCGCCGCCGCCCCATGATCATCCCGGTGGTCGTCGAGGTCTGACCCTCGTCTGGGCTGAGGCAGCAGGCACATCAAGATCCCCGTTTCGGCCCCCGGGTGGTTGTAGGTCAGCCTGACCCCGACCACCGGGGGCCGAAAGCGTGCTGGCGGCCTGGGCTGCCGCGTCCTCGTCAGTCCGCGGCCGTCGAGCTGGCGTGGTGAGCCTGGCGGCGGGCGGCGCGTTGGAGATCAAACCCGCCGAGCAGGATGAGGATGAAGACGAACAGGCCGAGCAGGAGAGCGTGGTCGGCCGCCGCATAGTCATACGCCCGGATGCGGGAGAAGCCGAGGGGCGAGACGGCAACGCCGGTGACGCTGAACGCCGCCAGCCATCCGGGCCTGAAGACGCTGAGTGCCGCCGTGGCCCGAGGACTCGGCGCTCACGCGGGAGCGCCGAGGCGGGCCAGCCCGGCCGCGGAGTCGAGACCGCCGCCCACAATGATCGGCGGCGCGCCCGGAAGGTCGGGGATGCGTGGAGTGGCGGAAGCCCCGCTGTACCGTGCTCGCGTGGCCACACGCACGACCGGGGCGGGCGCTCGACCCCGGGAGGGATCCGCCGCGTCCCGGTCCTCCGGCAGCGGCAGCCGGTCGGCGGCCCGCGGCGCGGGTGCGAGCCGTCCGTCGGGCGGCTCCGGCGGCGGCCGAGGCAAGTCCGCCAAGACGCCGTGGTCGCTCGCGCTGACGTTCTGGCTGCTGCGCGGGGTCGTCCGGCTGTGGCAGGCGATCGCGACGATGTTCGGCTCCTCGCTGCGCCATGTCCGGCGCGGCGGCAAGGAGCTGTGGATCGAGCCGGAGCACCGGCGTGACGGCGCCGGGCTCGCGTCACTCGGCGCCGCCATCCTGACCATGGCGGCGGTCTGGTTCCACGCCGCCGGGCCGGTCGGCTCCGGCCTCGACCTCGTGCTGCGGCTGCTGTTCGGTGCTGGTGCGCTGTTGCTGCCGCTGATCGGGCTGGTGGCCGCGTGGCGGCTGGTGCGGGCGCCGGCGGACCCGGGCAGCCGTGGCCGGGTCGTCATCGGCTGGGCCGCGACAGCGCTCGGGACGCTGGGCTTCTACCACATCGTGCGGGGCATTCCGGACTTCACCGGCGGTACCCATCGGCTGCGCGCCGCCGGGGGTACAGCGGGCTTCGTCGCCTCCTCGCCGCTGGCCGCCGCCGTGACCCCGTATGTCGCGGCGCCACTGCTGATCCTCCTGGCCCTGTTCGGAATCCTGGTGGTCACCCGGACTCCGCTGCGGCAGGTGCCGGTGGTCTTCCGCGGTCTCGCCGACCGGCTGGCCACCGGGCTGCGCGAGGATGCCGCCGCCGGCCGAGGCCGTGGCCGAGCGGCCGCCGACCGGCCCGGCGCCGGCGCGGACGATCTTGACGACGGGGCCGGGCTCGCGGACGAGCTGCTCTCCAGAGGCTCCGGGGCGGGCGAGACCGCTGCCCCGGCCGGCCGTAGCCGGGGCCGGTCTCGGGGCAGCCGCGCCAGCAGGTCGGTAGACGACGTGTACGACATCGACGCCGCCGCCGGCCGCGGGCGGGTCCCACCGCCGGACGGGCACGGCCCCGCGGTCGAGGCCGGCGACATCCTCGATCTCGACCTGGGCCTCGACCTCGGCCCCGGCCTGGAAGCCGCGGAGGCCGAGCCGGCCCCACCGGCCGCCACCCGGCGCCCGCCACGCCAGCGCAACCCGGCCGCAGGCACGGCCGCCGCCGCGGACGACGAGATCGAGCACCTGGTGCCCGTGCCGGTCGAGGGCGACTACGTGCTCCCGTCGCCGACGCTGCTGAAGTCCGGCACGCCGCCGAAGCTGCGCTCGGCCGCGACGGACGCGGTGATCGCCTCGCTGACGGATGTCCTCACCCAGTTCAAGGTGGACGCCCGGGTCACCGGCTTCACCCGCGGCCCGACGGTGACCCGCTACGAGGTCGAGCTGGGCCCGGCGGTCAAGGTCGAGCGGATCACCCAGCTCGGGAAGAACATCGCCTACGCGGTCAAGAGCCCCGACGTCCGGATCATCAGCCCGATCCCGGGCAAGAGCGCCGTCGGCATCGAGATCCCGAACACGGACCGGGAGCTGGTCTCGCTCGGCGACGTGCTGCGCAGCGCGGACGCGACGGGCAACCCGGCCCCGCTGCTCGTCGGCCTCGGCAAGGACATCGAGGGCGGCTACGTCCTCGCGAACCTCGCGAAGATGCCGCACATCCTCATCGCGGGCGCCACGGGCGCCGGCAAGTCGACCTGTATCAACACGCTCATCACGAGCGTGTTGGCGCGTGCCACCCCCGATCAGGTGCGGATGGTGCTCGTCGACCCAAAACGTGTCGAATTGACGAGCTATCAGGGAATTCCGCATCTCATCACCCCCATCATCACGAACCCGAAAAAGGCGTCCGACGCGCTGCAGTGGGTCGTGAAGGAGATGGAAAACCGATACGAGGACCTAGCAGCCTGCGGCGTTCGCCATGTGGACGACTTCAACCGCAAGGTGCGAAACGGTGAGATCGTCGCGCCGCCCGGCTCGGAGCGCGTCTACACGCCGTACCCGTACATCCTGACGATCGTCGACGAGCTCGCCGACCTGATGATGGTCGCTCCGCGTGACGTTGAGGACGCGATCTGTCGGATCACCGCGATGGCGCGGGCCGTCGGCATCCACCTGGTGCTCGCCACCCAGCGGCCGTCGGTCGACGTCGTCACCGGCCTGATCAAGGCCAACGTGCCGTCCCGGCTGGCGTTCGCGACCGCGTCCCTGGCCGACAGCCGGACCATCCTCGACCAGGCCGGCGCCGAGAAGCTGGTCGGCCTGGGCGACGCGCTCTTCCTGCCGATGGGGGCCAGCAAGCCGGCCCGTATCCAGGGCGCCTACGTCTCCGAGGACGAGATCGCCGCGATCGTCGACCACACCAAGGAACAGGCGCAGCCGGCGTTCCGCGAGGACGTCTTCGAGGGGGAGGCCGGCCCCCGCAAGGAGATCGACGAGGAGATCGGCGACGACATGCAGCTGTTCCTGCAGGCCGTCGAGCTCGTCGTCAGCTCCCAGTTCGGCTCGACCTCGATGCTGCAGCGTAAGCTTCGGGTGGGTTTCGCGAAGGCGGGCCGGTTGATGGACCTGATGGAGAGCCGCGGGATCGTCGGGCCCACTGAGGGCTCTAAGGCCCGTGATGTCCTGGTGATGCCAGATGAGCTGGAAGGCCTTCTGGTTACGTTGCGGAGTGGCTGACGTCAGTCAGTTGGTCCTCTCGGGTCCCGTTGCGGGTTTCTACCGGCGGCGTTGAATCGTAAACTCAGACAACGTCTGTTCATCGCCGCTCGGCCGCTCTCACCCCGCGCTCCGTTGATCGTCATTGGCTGGCTGTCGCCCCCGCGCCGGTTGCCGATGTCGGGTCATCGGTGTCGCGGCAGCGCGGACCAGCGCCGGACGCGTGCGGAGGTTCGCCCGTGGTGGCTATCGACGAGCCGCGCGACCAGCGACGCGCCGAAAATCCCGGCCCGTCGCCGGACGGGCCGGCCGCGCAGCCGGTGACCGACCCGTCCTCGGGCGGCGCCGATCCGGCCGCCTCCCCAGGGGCGCGCCTGACCGCGGCGCGCGTCGCGGCCGGGATGTCGGTCGACGAGGTCAGCGCTCGCACCCGGATCCGGGCCACGCTGATCCGCCAGATGGAGGCAGACGACTTCGCAGCCGTCGGCGGCGCCGTCTATGCCCGCGGCCACATCCGCGGGATCGCCCGGGCGCTCGGCGCCGACCCGGAGCCGATCGTCGCGGCCTTCGCCGTGGCGCAGCCGGCTGGTGCGCCGCCGTCGCTGCGGGCGCCGACCAACTCGTTCGATCCGCTGCGCCACGGCGCCACCAGCGGGAGCAGCCGGCGGTGGGGGACCGCGATGGTCGTCGCCGCGGTCGTGTTCTGCGTCGTCCTCGTGTTCACCCTGCTGCGGCCCGGTCCGTCCCACGGCCGGCCCGGGGCGACGTCCAGCTCGCGAAGCCCGGTCGCCGCGGCCCCGGCGCGCCCGGCGCCCGCCCCGACGACGCCGGCGCCGACCGAGGTCAGCCTGCGGCTGCAGGCCGTGGGGGCGCCCAGCTGGCTGCAGGTCAGCGACGACTCGAACAAGGTGCTCTACCAGCAGATCCTCACGCAGGGCGCGTCCCAGACGCTGACCGCCAAGGCCATGCGGGTGCGGATCGGCAACGCGGGCGCGATGAGCCTGAACTGCAACGGCCACGATCTGGGCTCGCTCGGCGGTCCGGGCCAGGTGGTGACGGTGCAGCTCGGGCTGGGTGACGCCGGAGCGTGCAAGGTCGAGGGCGGCCCGGCATCGGCGGGACCGGCGCGCTGACCCTGCGCGGGGCCGGCCTGGATGTTCCACCGGTGTCCGGCCCGGGCGCTCGCGCGTCCGACCGGTCCGGCCCGGTAGCCTGATCTGGTGCCCGCTGGTCAAGCCCACCGCGTCGCTCTGGTCACGCTGGGTTGTTCGCGTAACGAGGTCGACTCGGAGGAACTCGCCGCCCGGCTCGCCGCCGGCGGGTTCCAGCTGGTCGACGATGCTGCCGACGCCGACGCGGTGCTGGTGAACACCTGCGGTTTCGTCGACGTCGCGAAGAAGGACTCGATCGACGCGCTGCTCGCCGCCGACGGGCTGCGCGGCGACGGCGGGAGCGGTCCGGGCCCCCAGGCCGTCGTCGCGGTCGGCTGCCTCGCCGAGCGGTACGGCGCCGAGCTCGCCGAGAGCCTGCCCGAGGCCGACGCCGTCCTCGGCTTCGACGCCTACCCCGACATCGCGGACCGGCTGTCCGCAGTGCTGGCTGGCAACCGGCCGGCCGCGCACGTGCCGCGGGACCGCCGGTCGCTGCTGCCGATCTCTCCGGTCGAACGTGGTCAGGCCGCGGCCGGCGTGGTCGTCCCGGGCCACGGCTCGCGGGCGGCCGAGAGCCTGGGCGCGGCGGTGGTGCGGCGACGGCTGGAGGACGGCCCGGTGGCGGCGCTGAAGATCTCCAGCGGCTGCGACCGGCGGTGCAGCTTCTGCGCGATCCCGTCGTTCCGCGGCTCCCACGTCTCCCGGCCGCCGCAGGACATCCTGGCCGAGGCCGAGTGGCTGGCCGGCCAGGGCGCCCGCGAGCTGGTGCTCGTCAGCGAGAACTCGACCTCCTACGGCAAGGACCTCGGCGACCTGCGTGCGCTGGAGAAGCTGCTGCCCCAGCTGGCCGCCATGCCCGGCATCGTCCGGGTCCGCACGGTGTACCTGCAGCCGGCCGAGACCCGCCCGTCGCTGCTCGAGGTGCTGCTGACGACTCCGGGGGCCGCGCCCTACCTGGACCTGTCGTTCCAGCACGCGAGCCCGTCCGTACTGCGCCGGATGCGCCGGTTCGGTGGTTCGGCCGACTTCCTCGACCTGCTGCGCCGCGGCCGGGACCTGGCGCCCGCGCTCGGCGCCCGGTCGAACTTCATCGTCGGCTTTCCCGGCGAGACGGCCGAGGACCTCGACATCCTCGCAGACTTCCTCGAACAGGCCGACCTCGACGCGATCGGGATCTTCGGGTACTCGGACGAGGACGGTACCGAGGCCGTCCGCCTGCCTGACAAGCTTCCCGACGGCGAGATCGAGGACCGGCGTGCCCGGATCGCCGACCTCGTCGAACAACTCACGGCCGCCCGCGCCGAGCGCCGGGTGGGCGAGATCGTCGAGGTCCTCGTCGAGGAGATCGACGAGGACGAGGGTGGCGGCGCCGGGGCGGCCCAGATCGCCTACGGCAGTGCCGGGCACCAGCAGCGTGACGCCGACGGCGCCTGTTCCGTGCGGCTGGCGGCGGGTGCTGGCGGCGAGCCCGTGGCCGTCGGTGACCTGGTGGCGGCCCGCGTGGTCGGGGCCGAGGGCGTCGATCTGGTCACCGAGCTCGTCGAGGTGGTGGACCGGGCCCGCGGCGTGCCGGAGCCGGTCGCCGCCGGAGCACGTCCGTGACGATCGCCGGCATGGCCGGCGGCGCCTCGGCGCCGGACGGCGAGGCCGCCTTGTCAGCGGGCACCGGGCCCGTCGACGCCGCCGCGTTGGCGGGCACCGTGCCCGTCGTCGGCGCGGCCACCGGGGCCGCCGGCGAGCTCGCCGGCCCGGGCGCCGACCCGGTCGCGTCGGGGGCGCGACTGCTCAACATCGCGAACATTCTGACGATCATGCGCCTCGTCCTGGTGCCGGTGTTCGTCGTGTTCCTGTTCGTCGGGCCGCATGAGGACGTCTGGCGGCTCGCCGCGTTCGCGGCCTACGCCGTCGCGGCCGTCACCGACCAGATCGACGGTGCGGTCGCCCGCAAGCACGGCCTGGTGACCGAGTTCGGGGCGTTCGTCGACCCGGTCGCGGACAAGGCGCTGACCGGCGCCGCGCTGGTGTCGTTGTCGATCCTGAACGAGATCCCGTGGGTGGTCACCGCGGTGATCGTGCTGCGCGAACTGGGCGTGACGCTGCTACGGCTGTGGGTCATCAGGCACGGGGTGATCGCGGCCAGCCGCGGCGGCAAGCTGAAGACGTTGCTGCTGAACATCTCGCTCGGGCTGGCGGTGCTGCCGCTCACGGGCCTCGCGGCGGACGTCAGCAAGGCGGTGCTCGCCGTCGCGCTGGTCGTGGCCGTCGCCACGGGCATCGACTACGTCGCCCGGGCGCTGAAGCTTCGGAACACCTCCAGAGCGGCGCGCCAGCCGGCCGAGGCCGGGCAGGCACCGGATGGGTCAGGACGGGGCGTCGATGCTGGCTGAGGTCGTCGCGGTCGGCGACGAGCTGCTCTACGGCGACATCATCAACGGCAACGCGGCCTGGCTGGGCCGCCAGCTCGCCGATGTGGGCGTCCGGGTCGAGCGGTCGGTGGTCGTCGGTGACGACGTGGCGGTCATCGAGCAGGCGGTGCGTGCCGCGGCCGGCCGGGCGGACGTCGTCGTCGTCACCGGCGGCCTGGGCCCGACGCAGGACGACCTCACCCGGGAGGGCATCGCCGCGGCCGCCGGGGTGGGGCTGCGCCGCGACGACTTCGTCGAGGCCCAGCTGCGCCGGCGGTTCCGGGAGCTGGGCCGCCAGGTGCCCGACATGAACTACCGGCAGGCCGACCTGCCCGAGGGTGCCGAGCCGCTGCCGAACGTCCCGGGGACCGCTCCCGGCGTCCGCGTGGAGATCGGCCCGGCGGTGGCCTACGCGCTGCCGGGCGTGCCGCACGAGATGTACGCGATGTTCACCGCCAGCGTGCTGCCGGACCTGCTGCGCCGCGCCGGCCAGCCCGCGGTCGTCGTGCACCGGGTGCTGCGCACGGCCGGAATCTGGGAGTCGGCCGTCGCCGAGGCGGTGGCCGGCGAGGTCGAGCGCCTGCGCGGGGTGGGGAACCCCACGATCGCCTTCCTCGCCAGCGGCGGGCAGACCCGGATGCGGATCACGGCGCGGGCCGGCGACCGGGCCGAGGCCGACCGGCTGATCGCGCCGGTCGAGGCCGCGGCGCGCGCCGCGCTCGGCCCGGCCGTCTACGGCGTCGACGACGAGACGCTCGCCGGCGTGGTCGGCCGGCAGCTGACCACCCGGACCGGCACGATCGCCGTCGCCGAGTCGCTCACCGGGGGTCGGCTGGCCGCCGCGTTCACCGAGACGCCCGGTGCCTCCGCCTACTTCCGCGGTGGCGTGGTCGTCTACGCCACCGACTCGAAGGCGTCCGTCCTCGGCGTCGACCCGGAGGTCCTCGCGACCGACGGTGCCGTGTCGGCGCGCGCCGCGGCAGCCCTCGCCGTCGGCGTCCGGGACCTGTTCGGCGCTACGTGGGGGCTCGCGACGACGGGTGTCGCGGGTCCGGACGAGCAGGAGGGCAAGCCCGTCGGCACGCTGCACCTGGGCCTGGCCGGCCCGGACCGCACGACGACCCGATCGCTGCGCCTGCCCGGGGACCGGCCGCGCATCCAGGCCTTCGCGGTTGTCCAGGCGCTGGACGTGTTACGGCGTACGCTCTCGGGACTCCCAATGGCAGGCACCGGGCCGTCGGGAGCCGTGGAGCTTCCGGACAGGTAGCGGTCGAGGAAGCGCGGTCATGACGAACCTCCACTATGATCGCGAGATGAGCCCGCAGGCCGCGTCCCGGCGCAGTGGGGGCGTGCCGAGCGCGGTCGTAAGGCCCAGCAGGCTCCCGACCGCCGCCGGGCGGAATGCGCGGGCGCGACGGCTCGCACGGCCCGAGCGGCGAATCGGTCGTGTAGTCGGAATGAGAACACGGGATGTCCAGGCCATCCGTGGTGAGGCCTCGGGCGGTCACGGCCTCGGGCGGCCGGCGCAAAGGGAATCCCCGGTCTTCGGTCCGGGTTGCTCGATGAACAGCTACGGTCCCGTTAACGACGGCCCGGCGGCCGCGGCGGTAGGTATACGGTGAAGCTCAGCCCGTGGACGAAGGGGGAGGCGCGATGGTCCTGCTCCGACGCATGATCGGCGAGGCGCTCCGCCGCCGCCGCCAGGATCAGCACCGCACGCTGCGCGAGGTGTCCTCAGCGGCGCGGGTCTCGCTCGGTTACCTGTCCGAGGTCGAGCGAGGGCAGAAGGAGGCCAGTTCCGAGCTGCTCGCGTCGATCTGCGACGCGCTCGGCGTCCGGCTGGCCGATCTGCTCCGCGAGGTCAGTGACGACGTGGAGCTCGCCGAGCTCGCGGCCGACACCCCGCGGGTCGGCGCTCCGATCGTGGTGTCCGCCCGCCCGCCGGCCCCGATGGTCGACCGCGCCGCCTAGGTCTTTTTCGCGCTTTCATCAGCCGGTGGCCAGCGCAGGGTAGGGCTGCCGCGTTTGTTCCGGTTTGGCTGATATGTGTGCCCAGGTGGGCACCGCTTTGGCTGAGTGTTCTGCCTGGTCAGCGGCGCGAGTGTCCGATCTCGGACATATCTCGCGCGGGCGACCTGGGCCGCGGGGGGTTTCTCCGGCGCCGGGACGTGCGACGATCGGAGCATGGCGAATGTCGTCCGGCGGGCCTTCCGCTATCTGTCGGCGTCGGCGAACCGGAAGTTCGACGAGAAGGCCGATCCGCGGGTGCAGATCGACCAGGCCATCGACGAGAGCCGCCGCCAGCACGAGGCGCTGCGCCAGCAGGCCGCCCTCGTGCTCGGCAACCAGCGTCAGCTGGAAATGCGGATGGCCCGCCAGATCGAGAACGTCGCGAACCTCACCGAGTCGGCCCGTACCGCGCTGACCTTCGCCGACGACGCGCGGGTGGCCGGCGACGCGGCGGCGGCCGCCCAGTACGAGCAGACCGCGCAGACGTTCGCCAGCGAACTGGTCTCCGCCGAGTCGGCCCTGGAGGACATGCGCACGCTGCACCTGCAGGCCGAGCAGTCCAGCAGCTTGGCGCGCCGCGCGGTCGACGACAACACCGACCGGCTACGCCAGCAGCTCGCCGAGCGGGCGCGGCTGCTGACCCAGATCGAGCACGCCGCGATGCGCGAGCAGATGAGCAAGGCCATGGAGTCGATGTCGGAGCTCACCCCGGTTGGCGACACTCCGACGCTCGCGGAGATCAGGGAGAAGGTCGAGAAGCGGTACTCGGTCGCGATGGGCCGCCACGAGCTGGCGTCCTCCGGCGTCGAGGCGAGAATGCTGGAGGTCCGCCGGGCGAGCATCGACGCCCGGGCCACCAACCGGCTCGCCGAGCTGCGGGCCAGCCTGCCGGCCGGGCCCGCCGCGGCCCGCGGCGAGGCGGGCGGTCCGGCGCAGCAGGTAGCGTCCGGCGGCGACCGGGTCGCCCTCGGTAAGAGCGAGCAGCCTGGGCCGGGCACCTCCACCGCGCACGGCACGCCGGAGAACCAGAACGCCGCCGGTCCGACGCCCGAGAACCACTGAGCCAGCCCACGGGGGAACGGACGATGACCACACCGGGAGCCGGCCCGCCAGGCGCAGACCCGCTCGGGCCGCCTGGTCGAAACCCGTCGTGGTCGACACCCCAGTGGTCGCCGCCATACTCGGCCGGACCAGCCTGGCCGCCATACCCCGCTCAGCCCGGCGGCCCCGCCGCGGACACGTCCCAGCGGCGGCCCTGGATGCGGTTGGAGGGCTGGGACTGGCGCCGGACGCGGCCCAAGGTGCCCGACGCGGTCGGCGCCGACCTGGAACGGCGCGCTGCCTGGCGGGAGACCCGGGCGGCCGGCCGATATGTGCGCCGGGCGCACTGGACGGCGGGCTGGTGGGCAGCGTTCGGCATCGTCGCGGGCGGGGTCGGCGCCGCCGCCGACCTGTCGCAGTGGTGGCTGTGGCTGGCGGTCGGAGTGGGCGCCATGATCAACAGTGGCGGCTGGGCCGTGCACGCGGCGCGCTACCGGCTGCGCAACCCGGAGCTGCCGCTGCCGGCGGCGCCCGCTCCCGGCGTCCGGGCGCTGACCGGCTCGGCGGCGGCCGGCCCGCTGCGCCGCGGCGAGGCCGTGATCACGGCCTTCGTCGCGCTGTCGCGACCGCTGCCCCCGGGCCCGACCGCGGACGTCGTTCGAGACGCGATGGCCTCGGCCGCCGAGGTCGTCGACGGGCTGCGGATGCGGGCGAGCCGGGTGATCGCCTGCGAAGGGGCGGCCCGAGCGGTCACCGATCCGGCGGGGCGGGCCCAGATCACGGCCGCCGCGCGGGCCCTCGTCGGGGAGATGGAGGCCGCCCTGCGCGCGCTGGACGAGCTGGTCGCGGCGGCCGCGGAGGTCGTCGGCGCCGGTGCCGCGGCGGACGGCCTCCCACTGGCCACGCCCGGTGGCCCACCGCCGCTCGCCGGCTCCGGGCTGGGGATGTCGCCCGTCGACCTCGACCGGCTCGCCGCCCAGGCCGCGAACCTGCGCGGGTATGCCGCCGGCCTGCGTGAGCTGGCCGTGGGGCAGCCGGCCGCCGGCCTCCGGGGCACCTGGAAACCGCCTCAGGCTTAGTCGGCCACGCTGATCCCCGGTGCGGCTGGCTGCTCGGCGGCCAGCCTCGTGGCCGGCAGGCGCCGCGCCACGGCGACGCCCGTCAGGCCGACGGCGACCGAGAGCGTGAACGCGGCGGCCAGGCCGGCCGGCGACGCCGCCTGCACCGCCGAGTCCACGTGACCCCCCTGGCCGGCCGAGCTGGCGGCGGCCACGGCGACTCCGCCCAGACCGGTGCCGAACGCGGTGCCCAGGTTGTCGGCGAGGGAGACCGAGCCGCTCGCCGCTCCCTGGCGGTCGGGCGGGGCCGCGTTCAGCGCGACGTTCATGCACGGCGAGTAGGAGATGCCGATCCCGTACGCGGCCACCGACCACAGCGCGATGCCGACGGGCAGCGGGACGGCGGAGTCGAGCAGCGTCACGCCGGCTCCGGCGATACCGACGACCATGAGGCTCATCCCGGCCGTGACCAGGAACCGGGCGGAGTGGCGGGCGGCGAGCCTGGCCTGCGTCCACGACCCGCACGTCCAGATGATCGCGGCCGCGGTGACACCGATGCCCGCGACGCCCGTCGTCGAGTGCCGGTGCGAGGTGATGGTCAGCGGGAGGAAGGCCTCCGCGCCGAAGTAGACGAACGCGATCAGGCCGCGCGAGACCACCGCCGCGGGCGCCCCCGGGCTCGCGCGCAGCGCGCCGGTCGGCAGCAGCCGGCGCAGCGGCCCCAGGCCGCCCAGCAGCCCGGCCGCGACCAGCGGAATCCCGAGCAGAGAACGGCTGGTCAGCCCGGCGAGCACCAGGCCGGCTCCCACCGCGACCAGCACGGCCCGCAGCAGCGGCGTCCGTCCCGTCTCCTCGGGCGGCCAGATGTCGGCCACGGCGGCGGGGCGGGCGGGTCCGGTCAGCCCGTCGGCGGGGCGGACGGCGTCGGTCTCGGTGGGTCCCATGCCCAGCCGGCCCGCGGCGACGCGCATCGCGTAGACCGTGACGCCGCCGGCGAGCACGACCAGCGGGATCAGCCCGCCGAACACCCAGCGCCAGCCAGCCTGCTCCGCGACCACCGCGGCCACCGCGGGCCCACCGAGGCTGGGCACCACCCAGGCCGTGGAGATCACGGCGAACATCTTCGGCCGGACCTCGGCCGGGTACATCCGGCCGATCAGGGCCATGTTGATCGACGTCATCGCGCCCGCGCCGAGGCCCTGTAACCCCCGGCCGACGATCACGACGGGCATGCTGACCGCGGTGGCCGCGACCGCGAGGCCCAGTCCGAACGCCAGCAGGCCGCCGAGCAGGGGCCGGGCCGCTCCCGTCCGGTCCATCGCCGCTCCGGCGAGCACGGCGCCGACGACCGTGGTCAGGAAGAACGCGCCCGTGACCCAGCCGTACAGGTTCAGGCCGCGCAGATCGGCCGACATGGCGGGCGCGACGGTGAGCACGGCCAACGACTCGAAGGCGACGAGCGTGATGGTCGAGACCAGGCCGATGCTCAGCATCCGCAGCTCGGGGCCCCAGATCCGGGCCGCGGGCGCGGTACGAGGGCCGTCCG
The DNA here is from genome assembly GCF_000966285.1 of Pseudofrankia sp. DC12. Taxonomy (NCBI): domain Bacteria; kingdom Bacillati; phylum Actinomycetota; class Actinomycetes; order Frankiales; family Frankiaceae; genus Pseudofrankia; species Pseudofrankia sp. DC12. Next base: position 1,777,742 of record NZ_KQ031391.1, on the reverse strand, counting down.
CCAGGGCGGTCACTCGCTCAGCCCCGCAGCCGCAGGCCGCCGCGCGGCGTCGGGTGGAACCCCGCGCGCACCAGCGCGTCTCCGAGCGCGCTGCCGGTGATTGCTCGGCCGTCCGCCCGCTCGACGGCGAGCTGGCCGAGCCAGCCGTCGCGCACCGCCAGCGCGAGCGCGTCGACCGCCGGCTGCAGGGCGCGCGCGGGCTCCGGCCAGGACAACAAGGTCTTTCCTCCTCGCTCCACGTACAGCGCCAGGTCGCCGTCGACCAGCACCACCAGCGCCCCGGCCTTGCGGCCAGGCCGGTGGCCCGGCCCGTCGGCATCCTCGGCCCGGGCCGGCCACGCGAGGGCCGCGCCGTAGGGGTTCGCGGGGTCCGTGGCCGCTAGCACCACCGCGCGGCCGTCGGTCTCCCGGCGCCCGCCCGGCTGAGCCCGCCCGCCGCGTGCCGCGCCAGCAACCGGTCCGCCCGGTCCCGTTGTTCCGGGTTGCTCGGACCAGTCCGGCTCCTCGTCGGCGGCGCGCTGCGTGGCGGCGACGGCCCGCAGCCGGTCGACCGCGCCGGGCATCGCGAACTGGGCGGCACCGAGGCCTTCGACGAAGTAGCCGCGGCGGGCCCGGCCCGCGTCCTCGAAGGCGGACAGCACCCGGTAGACGGCGGCGAACCCGCCTGGTGCGCGCTCGGCGACGACCGCGCCGCGGGTGACGAGGCCGTGCCGGTCGAGCAGTGCCTCCGCCAGCGCGTGCGCCCGTCGGGTCGGGTCGGTGTCGCGGGGCGGGAGCAGCGACCAGCGGCCGGCGACCATGGGCGGGCCACCGCGCCGCGGTGTCGCGGGCCGGCCGGCCACGCCCGCGCCGGCGAGGCCGGCGCCGTAGCCGGAGGCGAACCGCATGCTCGAACGGCGCGGCCGAGCCGTCGCGCGGTGGGTGGTCGCCGAGCCGCCGGACAGCCGGGCGCGCAGCGGGGCGAGCGTGTCGTTGGTGATCAGGCCGGCCCAGACCAGGTCCCAGATCACGGCGGCCAGCGCGGCGTCGTCGAGGCTGCCGACCCGGTCGGACAGCGTACGGAAGAACAGCGCCTGGTCGTCGGCGAGCGCGTCGAGAACGGCCCGGTGCAGCGGGGTCGCGGCCGGGTCGTCGATCGCCGGGACCGCGCCGTCCTCGTCGGCGGCGGCCGCGCGTAGGCCCTCGTCGGTGCCCGCACGTGCGTCGGCCCGGCCGGTGGCGAGCGTGGCGAGGTCCGCCACCCCGCCCGGGTCCGCGCCGGAGTCGCCTGGCGCGCCGGCGGTCCGGGCGGCCAGGGCGGGCAGGAGCAGCGGGGCGGCGTCGGCGAGCACCAGCGTCACCCAGCCGTCATCGCCGGGCAGTCCGCCCGCTCCGGCCCAGAGCACCTCGCCGGTCGCGCACAGCTCGTCGAGCATCGCCGGTGAGTAGTCCGCGACCCGCGCCGGCAGGACCAGCTGCTCCCAGGCGCTCGCCGGGATCAGCGCCCCCTGTAGCTGCTCGACCGCCCGCGCGACGGCGTCGACGCCGCGGGCCCGGCCGGCCGTGACCGACTGCCAGGCCGGCAGGAAGGCGCCGAGCGCTCTTGGTGGCACCGCCTCCACCTCACGGCGCGACGCGGCGAGGCTGCGGCGGCGCAGCCGGCGCAGCACCTCGGCGTCACACCACTGCTCTCCGGTCCGGCCGGGCCGTAGCTCGCCGCGCACCAGCCGGCCCGCGCCCACCAGCCGTTCCAGCGCGCCGACGGCCACCGAGACACCGAGGCCGAACCGGGTGGCGAGCTCCTCGGCGTCGAACGAGCCACGCGTGCGCGCGAAGCGGGAGACCAGGTCGCCGAGCGGGTCGCGGACCGGCTCGGTGAACGCGGCCGGCACCCCAACCGGAAGCGGTACCCCCAACGCGTCCCGCAACCGACCGGCGTCCTCGACCGCGACCCAGCGCTCCTCGCCCGCGATCCGCACCTCCAGAGCCCGGCCCGCGGCCGCCAGCGCCGGCAGCCACTCCGCGGCCGCGCCTCTGGCCACCGCCTCGGCGGTGGTCAGGTCGCCGAGCACCCGCAGCAGGTCGGCGGCGCCCTCCAGATCGCGGGCCTGCCGGCCGGGCGCGAGCCGGGTCAGCTCCGCCTCGACCTCGGCGAGCGCGGCCGGGTCGATCAGCTCGCGCAGGTCGGTCTCGCCGAGCAGCTCGGCGAGCAGCCGGCTGTCCAGCGAGAGCACCTGGGCGCGGCGCTCGGCCAGCGGCGCGTCGCTGTCGTAGAGGAACGTGGCGACGTAGCCGAACAGCAACGAGCGGGCGAACGGGGAGGGCGCCGGCGTCTCCACCTCCACCACCCGCAGCCGGCGGGCGTCGACGTCGCGGTGCAGCTCGACCAGCGCCGGGACGTCGAAGACGTCCTGCAGGCACTCGCGCATCGTCTCCAGGACCACCGGGAAGTTCTCGAACCCGGCCGCCACCGACAGCAGCGCCGCGCTGCGCTGGCGCTGCTGCCACAGCGGGGTCCGCCGGCTGGGGGAGCGCCGCGGCAGCAGCAGGGCCCGCCCGGCGCACTCGCGGAACCGGCTCGCGAACAGCGCGCTCGCGCCGACCTCGGCCCGCACCACCGCGGCGATCTCGTCCGGGTCGAAGACGACGTCCGCGGCGCTTGGAGCGGCATCGGCGTCCGGCACCCGGGCGACGATGCCGTCGTCGGTGTGCATGACCTGGACCTCGGCGCCGTAACGCTCCCGCAGCCTGCCACCGATCGCGAGCGCCCACGGGGCGTTCACCCGGGCGCCGAACGGGGAGTGCACCGCGAGGCGCCAGTCACCCAGCTCGTCGCGGAACCGCTCGACCACGAGCGTCCGGTCGTCCGAGAGCCGGCCGGCCGCCTCCCGCTGCTCGGCGAGGTAGGTGAGCAGGTTGCTCGTGGCCCACTCGTCGAGGCCGGCCTGCCGCAGCCGAGCCTCGGCGTCCTGCGGGCTCTTCCTGGTCAGCTCCCGCAGGAAGGCGCCGAGGGCGCGCCCGAGCTCGGCGGGCCGGCCGGGGGAGTCGCCGTGCCAGAACGGGAGCCGGCCGGGCCGGCCCGGGGCCGGGGTGACCAGCACCCGGTCCGGGGTGATCTCCTCGATCCGCCAGCTCGACGAGCCGAGCAGCACCACGTCGCCGACCCGGGACTCGTAGACCATCTCCTCGTCGAGCTCGCCGACCCGGCTCGCCTTCTCGCCGACGAGAAACACGCCGAACAGGCCCCGGTCGGGGATCGTGCCGCCGCTGGTGACGGCGAGCCGCTGGGCGCCGGGCCGGCCGGCGACGGTGTTCGCGGCGCGGTCCCACACGATCCGCGGGCGCAGCTCGGCGAAGGCGTCCGACGGGTAGCGGCCGGACAGCATGTCCAGCACCGCGTCGAACGCGCTGCCCGGCAGCGTCGCGAACGGTGCCGCCCGGCGGACCAGCGCGCCCAGCTCGGCCACCGGCCAGGGGTCGACGGCCGTCATCGCCACGATCTGCTGGGCCAGCACGTCCAGCGGGTTGCGCGGGTAGCGGGCCTCCTCGATCGCGCCGTCGCGCATCCGCTCGGCGACGACGGCCGCCTCCAGCAGATCCGCGCGGTGGCTGGGGAGGACCACCCCTCGGCTCTCCACGCCGACCTGGTGGCCGGCTCGGCCGACCCGCTGCATGCCCGCCGCGACGCTCGGCGGCGACGAGATCTGCACGACCAGGTCGACGGCGCCCATGTCGATGCCCAGCTCCAGGCTGGACGTCGCGACGACGGCGGGCAGCCGGCCGGCCTTGAGGTCCTCCTCGATCAGCAGCCGCTGCTCCCGGCTCACGCTGCCGTGGTGGGCGCGGGCGACCTCGGCGTACGGCAGCGACCCGCGAGCCAGCCCGGCGGCGCCCATCACCTCGGCTGGCGTCACCCGGATGGGCTCACCCTGGTGCCTGCCTGAGGCGGGTACGCGCGCTTCGGTGCCTGCTGGCCGGGCCGATCCGTGGTCGCCGCTCGGGCTGTCGAGATCGACCAGCAGGCTGCCCGCATCTGGAGGGCCGTCGTCACCCGGCGGGCCGTCGAGCTCGTCCAGGTCGATCCGGCCGCCGCCGCGTTCCACCCGCGCCGCCTCGGCCGCGATCAGCCGTTCGGCGTGCAGCTCGTTCAGCCGGGCACAGAGCCGTTCGGCGACCCGGCGGGAGTTGGCGAAGACGATCGTCGACGTGTGAGCCTCGATCAGGTCGAGGACGCGGGCCTCCACGGCCGGCCAGATCGACGGCCTGGTCGGCTCGGCGACCGGTGGGCCGCCGTCGAGGCTCTCCAGGGTCGGTCGCGCCGACACCCCGCCCGGCGCGGTCAGCCCGGCGAGCCCGGCCGGAGCGCCTGGGTCGGCCATGTCACGCACCGGCACCACGACGTCGACCAGCAGCGTCTTGCTGGCCGGCGGCCGGACGACCGTCACCGGCCGGGCGCCGCCGAGGAACCGGGCGACCTCCTCGACCGGCCGCACCGTTGCTGACAGCCCGACCCGGCGGGCCAGCGGCGCCCCAGCTGGCGGGTCGGCCGTGCCCGCGGGCCGATGGCGGCCCGGCTCCGGCGTCCGCAGCGCGTCCAGCCGCTCCAGGCTGAGGGCCAGATGGGCGCCGCGCTTGGTGCTCGCGACCGCGTGCACCTCGTCGACGATCACCGTCTCCACCGCGCGCAGCGCCTCGCGCGCCTGGCTGGTCAGAATGAGGAAGAGCGACTCCGGGGTGGTGATCAGAATGTCTGGCGGGGTCCGGCCGAACGCCCGCCGCTCGGTCGCGGGGGTGTCGCCGGTGCGCATCCCGATCCTGATCTCGGGAACCGCGTGGCCGAGCCGGGTCGCCGCCGCCTGAATGCCCGCCAGCGGGGCGCGCAGGTTGCGGGCGACGTCGACGGCGAGTGCCTTCAGGGGGCTGACGTAGAGCACCCGGCACCGCCGGGTCGGGTCGGCCGGCGGGCTGGAGCGTGCCAGCTCGTCGAGCGACCACAGGAACGCGGCCAGCGTCTTGCCGGATCCGGTCGGCGCCACCACCAGCGCGCTCCCGCCTGCGCGCACCGCCGCCCACGCGCCCGTCTGGGCCGGGGTCGGCGCGGGGAAGGCAGCCTGGAACCACGCCCTGGTCGGCGCCGAGAACGCGGCGAGCGGATCGGAGTCTGGCACGCCCGCCAGTCTGCCTCCCGCCTCCGACATAACGCCCCGATCCGGCGCCGGGCCTGAGCCTGCGGCGGTCCCGTCGTCCGCGCGGCTGGGGCCGTGATGGCCCGAAGGGGAACGGCTCGCCGGGCGTTTGGTGGGGTGACCGCACCTGGCTGGCAGGGCCGTCATCCGGGCGCGGCAGACTGGATGGGTGCGACTCACCGAGTTCTGGTCCAGGATGAACCGCCAGTTCGGGGCCGACTATGCGGAATCGGTTGCCCGGGACCACGTGCTGGGCAGCCTGGGCGGTGCCACCGTCGAGGGGGCGCTGGCCCGTGGTGACGACGCGAAGGCCGTCTGGCGCGCTGTCTGCCAGGAGTTCGACGTCCCGGCCCGGGAGCACTGACCTTCGACGTCACTGTCCGCGCCCAGGTGCCTCGCTGGCCCGTCTGGGAAAAGCCGGGGCGCGCTGGCGCGCCGACGTTCAGGTCGAACGAGTGTTCGGTTAGTCTGACCACAGGTAGACCGTTGTCCACAGTTGCGGGACACCCTCTCGAAACTGTCGGACCCACCCCCTAACGTCGCCTTCGTGGCCACCAAGACTCGACGACCTCAGCCAGGAGTAGCTCCCATGGCAGGACCCGACCGCGAGAAGGCTCTCGAGAACGCCCTCGCGCAGATCGACAAGCAGTTCGGCAAGGGCTCCGTCATGCGCCTCGGCGACGAGACCCGCGTACCGATCCAGGCGATCCCGACCGGCTCGATCGCCCTCGACGTGGCGTTGGGGATCGGTGGTCTGCCCCGCGGCCGGATCGTCGAGATCTACGGCCCGGAGTCGTCCGGCAAGACGACGGTCGCGCTGCACGCCGTGGCCAACGCCCAGGCCCTCGGCGGGATCGCCGCCTTCATCGACGCCGAGCACGCGCTCGACCCGGAGTACGCCACCAAGCTCGGCGTCGACACGGACAACCTGCTGGTCTCCCAGCCGGACACCGGTGAGCAGGCGCTGGAGATCGCGGACCTGCTGGTCCGCTCGGGCGCGCTGGACATCATCGTCATCGACTCGGTCGCGGCGCTGGTGCCCCGCGCCGAGATCGAGGGCGAGATGGGCGACAGCCACGTCGGCCTGCAGGCCCGGCTGATGTCCCAGGCGCTGCGGAAGATGACCGGCGCGCTGTCGAACTCGAACACCACCGCGATCTTCATCAACCAGCTGCGCGAGAAGATCGGCGTGATGTTCGGCTCGCCGGAGACCACCACGGGTGGCAAGGCGCTGAAGTTCTACGCCTCCGTCCGCCTCGACGTCCGCCGGATCGAGACGCTCAAGGACGGCGCGGACGCGGTCGGCAACCGGACCAGGGTCAAGGTCGTCAAGAACAAGGTGGCCCCGCCGTTCCGGACCGCTGAGTTCGACATCGTGTACGGCGGCGGCATCAGTCGCGAAGGCTCGCTCATCGACATGGGCGTCGAGCACGGAATCATCCGGAAGTCCGGCGCCTGGTACACGTACGACGGCGACCAGCTCGGCCAGGGCAAGGAGAACGCCCGCAACTTCCTGCGCGACAACCCCGATCTCGCCGACGAGATCGAGAAACGCATCAAGGAGAAGCTCGGCATCATCCCCACCCTCGACGGTGACACCCTGGCTCCGGTCCCGGTCGACATCTAGGCGGATCGGTCGCCGGTCCGCCTGTCGCCGGTCGGTCTGTCGCCGGTCCGCCGGGCCGGCCTTTCGGTGCCCGACCTCCCCGCGACGACGGATGGGTGGGGACCGTGTGTCGAGCGCCTGAGGTGGTCTTTCGGAGCTGGGAGGTGGATGGTGGCGCGGGCCAGGGCGGGCCAGGAGGCGGACGTCGAGCGGGATCCGGTGGCCGTCGCTCGGGAGATCTGTCTACGGCAGCTGGCGGTTCGAGCGCGGAGCCGAGCCGAGCTGGCCGGAGCGCTGCGGCGGCGCGGGGTGGCCGACGACGTCGCGGAGGCGGTGCTCGACCGGCTGACGGCGGTCGGACTGATCGACGATGATGCCTTCGCCGCGGCGGTGGTCTCCTCTGCCCACGAGAACCGTGGGCTCGCCCGGCGGGGCCTCGCCGTCGAGCTGCGTCGCCGGGGGATCGCCGACGACGTCGCGACGACGGCGCTCGCCAGTGTGGACGGCGCCGCCGAGGAGACGGCCGCTCGCGACCTCGTCGCCCGCCGGCTGCGTGGCATGCGCGGGCTCGAGACGCAGGTGCAGCTGCGCCGCCTGGTGGCGATGCTCGGCCGGAAGGGCTACCCGACGGATCTCGCGGTCCGGGTCGTCACCGAGCTGCTCGAAGCAGCCGACAGCGAGGCGCTCGACGACGTCCTCGGCGACCTGGACGAGGGCGAGGGGTGACTCCGGGAAGCCGTCGACGCGCCCGCGGGCACGCCTGTACCGGCAGCCGGGCTCCAAGAAGCGGCGACAGACCGAGAAGGCCGTTGACCTGCGGGCTAGAGACCAACGATCTGCGCTGTCCGGTATTTCTTGACCCGCCAAAACTGATCGATCTACGCTCAGCAACGGCGCGAGGACTCCCGCGGACAACGCGGTCGCTATAGTTGACTCAAGTGCATATGTAGGCGACGCCACCCAGTGCTCCCTCGTGCTACCGAGATCCCTCGGTCACGCAAGGAGAGTTTCCGTGTACCTGGAGACTGCCACCGGGTGAATGCCGACGGGGTCGAGAAGGCGTCCTGGCGTTTTCTCCGGCCCTGGTGGAAATGCCGCCGTCTCGCGTGGGCTACTCGCCGCTCCGGTCCGTTCGACGGGACCCGACAGGGTCGGCTTTTGTAGTTCGCCGGCCTTGGGCTGGCTCCCGGTGGGCTGGACGTGTGCCCGGGAGCAGCTTTCCGTCGACTCCGCCCGGGGTTGGTGGGGGCTCCTGCTCCACGACCCGGATCGGGAGGAGCAGCGTTGATCGGCGTGCTCGTGGCACTCGTCGTGGTGGTGCTGGTGGCCATCGTCGCCCTCGCTCTGGTCGTCCTACGGCTGTTGCGGGCGGGCTCGCGCACGGGCATCGAGCCGGGCGCACGGCCATCGTCGGTGCCGGACGCCGACGCGGCGGCTGCGCTGCGTGCCGCACAGGCCGAAGCAGTCGCCCATGCAGAGACGGTCGCCCGGGAGCGCGCCACGGCCGTGGCCCGGGAGCACGCCGAGGCCACCTCCCGGGAGCAGGCCCAGGCCTTGGCCCGCAAGCTCGCCGAGGCCGACCGCGAACGGGCCGAAGTGGCCCGCCGTGAGGCCCACGAGGAACGCGACAAAGCGATGGCCGAGCTTCGTGGCCGCCGAGCCGAACTGCGCGAGTGGGACAGCAGGCTCACCCAGCGCGAGGCCCGCATCGAGGAACGCCTTGCCACCCTGGAAGACCAGACCCGACGGATCGAGTCCCGTGACCGCGAGCTCGCCGATCGGGATGCCTCCCTTGCCCGTCGGGCCAGGGACGCCGAGGAGCTGGACGCTCGTCGGGTCGCGGCACTCGAACAGGCGGCTGGCATGACCTCGGCCGAGGCGAAGACCGAACTGCTGTCGGTGGTCGAGCACCACGCTCGGCTGGAGGCAGCGGCGCTGGCGCGCGAGATCGAGGCGCGTGCCGAGGACGAGGCCCAGGACAGGGCCCGGCGCATCGTCACCATCGCGATCCAGCGGGTCGCCGCCGAGCAGACCGCTGAGTCGGTCGTCTCCGTACTGCACCTGCCGGGCGACGAGATGAAGGGCCGGATCATCGGCCGCGAAGGCCGCAACATCCGCGCCTTCGAGTCGGTCACCGGTGTGAACGTGCTCATCGACGACACTCCCGAGGCGGTACTGCTCAGCTGCTTCGACCCGGTCCGCCGTGAGGTCGGCCGGATCACGCTGTCCGCGTTGGTCGCCGACGGCCGGATTCATCCGCAGCGGATCGAGGAGGAGTACGAGCGCGCCCAGCGCGAGGTCGAGGAGCGCTGCGTGCGCGCAGGCAAGGACGCGCTGGTCGAGGTCGGCATCGGCGAGATGCATCCGGAGTTGGTCGTGCTGCTCGGCCGGCTGCGGTACCGCACCAGCTACGGCCAGAACGTGCTGGGCCACCTGGTCGAGTCCGCGCACCTGGCCGGGCTGATGGCCGCGGAGCTGCGGCTGCCGGCGGTGATCGCCAAGCGCGGCACCCTGCTGCACGATCTCGGCAAGGCGCTGACCCACGAGGTCGAGGGCTCGCATGCCCTGGTGGGCGCCGAGATCGCCCGTCGCTACGGCGAGCACGAGGACGTCGTGCACGCCATTGAGGCCCATCACAACGAGGTCGAGCCGCGTTCCGTCGAGGCGGTGCTCACCCAGGCCGCGGACGCGATCTCCGGTGGCCGGCCCGGCGCCCGGCGCGAGAGCCTTGAGTCCTACGTGCGGCGCCTGGAGCGCATTGAGCAGATCGCCGCCGAGCGCCCCGGCGTCGAGCGGGTGTTCGCCATGCAGGCCGGGCGGGAGGTTCGAGTGATGGTCGTCCCCGAAGAGGTCGACGACTCCGCGGCCCGTCTGCTCGCCCGGGACGTCGCCCGCCAGATCGAGGACGAGCTCACCTACCCAGGCCAGATCCGGGTCACTGTGGTCCGCGAGACCCGCGCCATCGAAACCGCCAAATAGGGCGGTCCACGAGGCGGGTATCGGTGCGGTTCCGGCGACGCGACCATCGCTGGAAGGGAGTGCGGACCGAGCCGGATCGCCCGCTGTCTGGACCGGCCGCGCGGGCCTCGGCCAGGTGCGTTCCTCGGCGCCCAAGCGCGTTCCGCCGAACGCGGAGATCATCTCGACCCCAACGGCCACCACGGTTGGGCCGAGGCCACCAGCGAGCATCGGCCCGCGCCCGACATGCGGGCCCAGTCGCGCCCCCGGACGTCCACCGAAGATCGCCGTTTCGGTCCTCCTTGCGGTTGTGAACTAGGCTGGTAAGCGTGATTGGCCGTAGTTACCAGGTGCGCACGTTCGGGTGCCAGATGAACGTGCACGATTCAGAGCGGATCTCGGGTCTGCTCGAATCCGCCGGCTATGTCCCGGTGCCGGCCGGCGAGACGCCCGACCTTGTCGTGTTCAACACCTGTGCCGTCCGGGAGAACGCCGACAACCGGCTGTACGGGAACCTCGGCCATCTGTATCCGACGAAGCGCGACAACCCGGGCATGCAGATCGCCGTCGGCGGCTGCCTCGCGCAGAAGGACCGCGGCACGATCACTCGTAAGGCCCCGTGGGTGGACGTCGTCTTCGGCACCCACAACCTGCACCGCCTGCCGGTGCTGCTGGAGCGCGCCCGGCACAATTCCGCGGCCCAGGTCGAGATCGCCGAGGTTCTCGAGGTCTTTCCCAGCACGCTGCCGGCGCGGCGGGCCAGCCACGCGTCTGCCTGGGTGAGCATCAGCGTCGGCTGCGACAACACCTGCACGTTCTGCATCGTCCCGAGCCTGCGCGGCAAGGAACGCGACCGCCGGCCCGGGGACGTGCTCGCCGAGGTGGAGGCGCTGGTCGCCGACGGCGCCGTCGAGATCACGCTGCTCGGCCAGAACGTCAACTCCTACGGCCGTTCCTTCGGAGACCCGGCCGCCTTCGCCAAGCTGCTGCGGGCCTGCGGTCGGATCGAGGGCCTTGAGCGGGTCCGGTTCACCTCTCCGCACCCACGCGACTTCACCGACGACGTGATCGTCGCGATGGCCGAAACCCCGAACGTGTGCCCCAGCCTGCACATGCCCCTGCAGTCGGGCTCCGATGACGTGCTGCGCCGGATGCGGCGTTCGTATCGCCGGGACCGTTACCTCGGCATCGTCGAACGGGTCCGAGCCGCGCTTCCCGACGCCGCGATCACCACCGACGTCATCGTTGGCTTTCCGGGCGAGACCGAACGCGACTTCCTCGACACCCTCGACGTCGTCGGCGAGGCCCGCTTCTCCGGTGCGTTCACCTTCCAGTACTCGCCCCGGCCCGGCACCCCTGCCGCGACCATGGACGAGCAGGTCCCGCCCGCCGTCGTGGCCGAGCGCTACGGCCGGCTGGTCGCGCTCCAGGACGAGGTCTCCCTGGCGGAGAACCGGGCCCAGGTCGGGCGGACCGTCGAGGTCCTGCTGGCGGAGGGGGAGGGTCGCAAGGACGACGCCACCGGCCGCCGCTCGGGCCGAGCCCGGGACGGCCGGCTCGTCCACCTCGGGCCCGACGCCAACGCGTCCGCCCGCTCGGGCGTCACCACCTCGCCCGCCGAAGAGGCGGCGGTGCTCGCCGAACTGGCCCGGCTGCGTCCCGGCGACGTCGCCACCACCATGATCACCTACGGTGCGCCGCACTACCTGGTCGCCGCCGGTGCGCCGCTCACCGCCCGGGCCACCCGCGCCGGCGATCTCTGGGAGGCCGACCGGGCGGCGCCCGCGGGCCCGGCCCGCCAGTCGGTCAGCCTGGGCATGCCGGCCATCGGCACCTCGGCCGCCACCGGCGGTCGCGCCCACCCCGCTGGTGAGACGCACGCGGCAGGCCAGTCACACGAGGCAAGTCAGCCGCACGGCGACGGGCACGCAGGTGGCTGTTCGACAGCCGGTTGCGGTCTCCCGGACGCCCAGGCCGCCCAGGCTGGCGGTGCCATGGTCGGCTCCGGAACTGACACGTCTGTGGCCGCCTCGGCCGACGGCGTCGCGGCCTCGGCCTCGGCCTCGGCCTCGGCACGGTAACGAAGTGCCGCTCGTAGTCGCGGCGGTCTGCCCGCACCCGCCGTTGCTGGTACCCAGGGTCGGCGCCGGCGAGCCGGTCGCGGCCCGCCTTCCCGCGTTGGCCGCGATTGATCGCCTTCGGGCGGCGAACCCGGATGTTCTGGTAGTCGTTGGCGATGATCCGGACGCCCTCGCGACCGGCTTCAACGTCTACCCGCCGGCAGCGGTCGGCGACTTCCGTGGCTTCGGCGTCAACTACCAGGTCCCGCTCGGGCCGGTCCCGGCCGCCGGGGTGCCCGGTGCGGCTGGAGGCCTCAACTCCGTGGGGGAGGGCGACTCTGCCGAGGCCCCCAGATTGCCGTTGTCACTCGCGGTCGGCGCCTGGCTGCTCGCCGAGACGGGCTGGGAGATCGCTCGCTGGGGCCTGGGGGTCTCGGCGAAGACGGAGGCGACGCAGGCCGCCAGCCGGGGCGCCGAGCTGGTCGCGGGACCGGAACTCGTCGCGCTGCTCGTGATGGGCGACGGGAGCGCCCGCAGGACGGTCAAGGCCCCTGGCTCCCTGGACGAGCGAGCCGAACCCTGCGACGCGGTCGTCGAACGCGCGCTAGCGACGGTCGATCTCGACGCGCTGCTCGCTCTCGAACCGGGCCTCGCCGCCGACCTGCTGGTGGCCGGCCGCGCCCCGTGGCAGGTCCTCGCCGGCGCGGCGGCCGTCCCAGGAACGCCCACCTGGTCGGCGGACGTTTTGTACGCGGACGCCCCGTATGGGGTCGGGTATTTCGTCTGCCTGTGGGAACCGGGGGGTAGCGCGTGACGAGGGCCATTGACAGGTTGGACGAGCCCCAAACCGTGACCGTGGGCGGTCTCGCCGCCCTCGTGGCCGGACCGGCCGACGGCGCGGCCGTACTGATGCTGCCCGGCTTCACCGGCAGCAAGGAGGACTTCGTCCCCATCCTGCCCCTGCTGGCGACGGCCGGGCTGCGCGCGGTCGCGGTCGACCTACGCGGACAGCACGAGTCGAAGGGCGACCCTGACGGGCCCGACAGCCAGTTCTCGCTGGATGGCCTTGCGTCCGACGTGGCCTTGGTGGCCAAGGAGCTTGGCGGCCAGGTCCATCTCGTCGGCCACTCGTTTGGTGGCCTCGTCGCGCGGGCCACGCTGCTGGAGCGTCCCGCGCTGTTGGCGTCGGTGACCTTCTTCGGCTCCGGGCCCGCGGCGATCGGCGGGCCGCGTGGTCTGGCCCTGCGGGCGCTGTACGCGCTCTACGCCCAGGGCGGCCTCAAGGCGGTCTGGGACGGCACCCGCGCGATCGACCCGGCGGTCCGTTCCGCCGAGGAGGTCGAGTTCCTGCGGCGCCGGTTCTTCGGCAGCTCCGAGCGGGGCATGCTCGTGATGGCACAGACGCTGCTCGACGAGACGGACCGGGTCGCCGAGGCGGCGGCCGTCGCCGCGGCGCACGGCATCCCGCTCCTGGTCACCCACGGGGTCGACGACGACGCGTGGCTGCCGACGCAGCAGGCGGACATGGCCGTGCGGCTGGGGGCCCGCCACGCCGCCATCCCCGCCGCGATGCACTCGCCCGCCGTGCAGAACCCGACCGGCACCGCCGATGTGCTGGTCGCCTTCATCCGCGCGGCCGAAACCGAGGCAGCGGCCTGAACGACGGCGGCGACGCTCGCGGGCGGCCGGCCCGGACGGCCACCAGGCCGCCGCTACCGACGGTCACGTCGGTTGTCGCGGGCCGTCCTACGCCCGGGCCATCCGTGGCAGGCTTGACGGAATTCTGAAGGGCGGTGGCGGTGCGCGACGACGTTGACGGGCAGCGGCAACCTGGTGGCCGCGTGGTCGCGATCGTCGGGCCCACCGCTGCCGGCAAGAGTGACCTGGCTCTGGACTTCGTCGCGTCGCTGGACGCCGGCACAGCCGAGATCATCAATGCCGACTCGATGCAGCTCTACCGGGGCATGGATATCGGCACCGCCAAGGTCCCACCGGACGAGCGCCGCGGAATACCGCATCATCTTCTTGACATCTGGGACGTCACGAGGACCGCCGACGTCGCCAGCTACCAGCGAGACGCGCGCGAGATCGTCGACCGTCTCCTGGCCGAGGGCCGGCTCCCGGTGCTCGTCGGTGGTTCCGGGCTCTACATCCGGGCCGTGCTCGACGAGCTGGAGTTTCCCGGCACGGACCCGGTGATCCGCGCGGGGCTGGAGGCCCGGCTGGCCGAGATCGGCCCGGAGGCGCTGCACGCCGAGCTGGCGGCGGCGGCCCCGGCCGCCGCGACGGCGATCCTGCCCTCGAACGGCCGGCGGATCGTGCGGGCGCTGGAGGTCGTGGCGCTGACCGGGGGGTTTGTCGCGCGGCTGCCCGAGCACCGCTCGCACTACGACGTCGTCGTAGTCGGTGTCGACCGGGCCGACCTGGACGACCGGATCACGGCCCGGGTCGACCGGATGTGGGCCGCCGGCCTCGTCGAGGAGGTCCGCGAGCTGGACAAGGCCGGCCTGTCGACGGGACGGACCGCGTCGCGCGCGCTGGGCTACGCGCAGGTGCTCGGCTGGCTACAGGGCGAGTTCGCGTCGCAGGACGACGCCCGCGCCGCGACCGTGACGGCGACGCGGCGGTTCGCGCGTCGGCAAAGGTCGTGGTTCCGACGTGATCCACGGATAAGCTGGCTCGACCAGCCCGATGCCGGCACCGTCCGCCGTCTGGTGGGTTCGTTGTGAACCTGCTCGTTGTGAACCTGCTCGCTGTGAACCTGCTCGCTGTGAACCTGGAAGGGCCGGCGGGCGCGGGGCTTCGTCATCGCCGCGCGCTGCGCGGCCCGTGACGTGTGACCGGACGTCTTTCCGCCGAAGTGCGCCGGCGGAGGCGCGGCCGGTCCATCCCGGCATCCGGGAGTGGCCGCGTGACCCAGCTCGACCTTGCGCTCATTCATGCTCTCTACGCCGCCTTCGACGACGGCACGCTGCGGTTCACCTTCGAGCCCGAGGTGGACCTGCGGACCGGCTCCGTTCCGGGGATGACCGCCCGCCTGCAGTGGGCCCACGCAGACAGAGGCCTGCTCGACGCCGCCGACGTACGGGTCATCGCCCAGTTCGCCGGGCTCGCCGACCAGCTCGACCAGTGGGCGCTGCGCGCCGCCGTCACCGAGTGCCGGACCTGGCATCGGATGGCCACCGGCAGCGCCGTCCGGCCGCCCCGGCTGTGGCTGCACATCGGCTCCCGCCAGCTCGCGCAGCCGCGGTTCGCGGACGAGATCGTCACGATGGTCCGCGACCGCGGCGCGTTGCCACCCGGGGCCGTCGGCCTCGCGTTCACCGAGGATGTGCTGGGACGGGCCGACCCGTCCCTGCCTCGCACCCTCGACCGGCTGCGCGACAGCGGCGTGGCCGTCGCCGTGCGCGCGTTCGGCCGCTGGATCGGCTCGCCGGCCACCCTGGACCTGCTGCCCCTCGACCTCGTCCGGCTCGACGACCGTTTCCTGCGGGCCACGCTGCGCGATCTGGAGGGCGAGTCGGTCTTCGCCGCGATGGTGGCCCTGGCCCGACGCCGCCGGACGGCGGTCCTCGCCGACGGCGTCGACACCGCCCGCTTCGCCGCCCGCCTCATCAGCCTCGGCTGTGACCGGGCCACCGGCCCGGTGTTCTGCCCACCCCTCGGCGTGGACGAGGCCCGGCTGCTGGCGCTCGGCCGCGGCCGTCCCGACGAGCCCCGCACCACACGCCGGGCCGGCGCCCCCGACGAGGCCACCTTCGACATGGCGCCCACCGCCTGACGCCACCCCTTGGCCCGCGGGGCGAGGTCCTGGCCGGGCCCTGGCGGAACTCGCGGGGCCGTCGAGGGCCCGTTACAGCAGGGTGAGGATGCGTGGGCCGTCCGCGGTGACGGCCACGGTGTGCTCGACGTGGGCGGCACGGCTCCCGTCGGTGGTGCGCAGTGCCCAGCCGTCGGCGGCGGTCTGGTAGCGGTCGCGGCCCCCGGCGAGCAGCATCGGCTCGATCGCCAGCACGAGGCCGGCACGCAGCGGGAAGCCACGCCCAGGCGGCCCGTCGTTGGGGACGTGCGGGTCCTCGTGCATCAGCCGGCCGATGCCGTGCCCGCCGAACCCGTCGGGAATGCCGAACCGCTCCCGGCGACAGACCGCGCCGACCGCGTGCGAGATGTCGCCGAGCCGGCCGCCCGGGCGGGCCGCGGCGATCCCGGCGGCGAGAGCCTCCTCGGCCGCCGCGATCAGCCGCAGGTCCGCCGGCCGGGCGGTGCCCACGACGAAGCTGGTCGCGGCGTCGCCCGTCCAGCCAGCCAGCTCGGCGCCGCAGTCGACGCTGACCAGGTCGCCGTCGCGCAGCCGGTAGCCGTCGGGGATGCCGTGCACGATCACGTCGTTGACCGACACGCAGGTCACCGCCGGGAACGGCGTCGGCGCGAAGCGCGGCTGGTAGTCCTTGAACGTCGAGGCCGCGCCGGCGCGCGCGATCACCGTGGCGGCGACCTCGTCCAGTTCCAGCAGGCTGGTGCCGACCCGCGCGGCCTCGCGCACCGCCGCCAGGGCCTGGGCGACGACCTGCCCGGCCGCCCGCATCGCCCCGATCGCCGCCGCCGACTTCAGCTCGACCATGTCCAAGCCCACCTGTCCCGGCCGTGGCGGCCGTTCGCGTTGCGACGCACCGCGAAGAGTCCGCGCGGTGCCGCCATCGACCGGTGGCTCCGACGAGGCACCGGTATAACTATCACGGTACGACGGTCCGAGGCGATGATGCCAACGGGTCCCACGGCGAGACGCCGGCCTGAGGCCGTCGGGATGGCCGCCGCAGGCGGCGGACGGGATGGCCCCGTACGATCGCGGAGTGCGGTTTGTCAAGGGGCAGGGGACCGGAAACGACTTCGTGATCGTGCCGGATCCGGATGGTGAGCTGGAGCTGACGCCGGAGCTGGTGCGGGCGTTGTGCGACCGCCGGTTCGGCGTCGGGGCCGACGGCGTGCTGCGGGTGGTGCTCACCGCGGCCGAGCCCGCGGCCGCCCAGCCGCGAGCCAGCCGGCCCACCGCCGAACCGGCGGGAGCCCTCGGCTCCGCCCGCTGGTTCATGGACTACCGCAACGCCGACGGGTCTAGCGCCGAGATGTGCGGCAACGGCCTGCGCGTCTTCGGCCGCTACCTCGTCGACGCCGGCTACGAGCGGTCCGGGCTGATTCCGGTGGCGACCCGCGCGGGAGTGCGGCTGGCTGACGTCCCCAGCCAGGGCGACGTGACGGTCGAGATGGGGCCCCCGACGATCGGCCCTCTCAACGCGGAGACCGTGTCCATCGGCGGGCGGACCTTCCCGGCCACCAGCGTCTCGATGGGCAACCCGCACGCCGTCTGCTTCGCCGACGACCTGGCCGAGACGGCCCTGAACGCGCTTGATCTGACCCGGCCGCCCCAGTTCGCGGCGGAGGCCTTCCCCGGCGGCGCCAACGTCGAGATCGTCATGGGCGCCCCCGACGCTGTCCGGATGCGGGTCTACGAGCGCGGTGTCGGCGAGACCCTGTCCTGCGGCACCGGGGCCTGCGCGGTGGCGGTCGCCGCCGCGACCAGGGCCGGCCGGGGCCCCGGGACCGTGGTCCCGGTCGACGTCCCCGGCGGCCGGGTCGAGGTGCTGTGGGACAGCGACCAGGTCCGGCTGCGCGGGCCGGCCGTCCTCGTCAGCGAGGGCCTGCTGCGTACCGACTGGCTTGCCGCCGCGCGGGCACGGACCCAGGAGCCGGCGCTGGCCGGAGGCCGCACCTGAGCGTCGCGTGGTCCGGGACCGGAAAACACGTCGCAGGGGTGAGCCGGGCGTGGCACGCTACCGGCATCGACACCCCGCCGCATCTCCCGCAGCGGGGTGCGAACCGCCGGAGCCGGGGAACAGAGGCCGACAGGCACCGGCGGCCGCGGGGAACAAGGCCCCAAAAGGGTCCCGGTACCACCGTCCTGGATGCACATCCCGGACAACTGGAGCGAACGGCGACCACGCGGAATCCGGACGTGGGCCCGTCGCGTTGGAACGGATGGTATGAGTCTTCCAGCTGAATCCACTCCCAACAGCCCGGTCCGCCGGCCCGCTGCCACGCGAGGCGACCGGAATCCTTCTGACGCGGTGGCCCGGGTACTGGCCACCGACCACGCTCTGGCGGACGCCAGGGACACCGGCGAGATCACCTTCACGGGTCTTGGCTTCTACGACGACGCGGGCGACGAGCTGGCGGTCGAGGAGCGCGACGCGCTGCGCCGCATGCAGGGGCTGGCCACCGAGCTCACCGATGTCACCGAGGTCGAGTACCGCCAGCTGCGGCTGGAGCGGGTCGTCCTGATCGGGGTCTGGACGGCGGGGACGATCGTCGACGCAGAGACGTCGATGGCCGAGCTCGCCCAGCTCGCCGAGACCGCGGGCTCCGTCGTGCTCGACGCGCTCGTGCAGCGCCGGGACAAGCCGGACACGGCGACCTACGTCGGCTCCGGCAAGGCCAAGGAGCTGGCCGACGTCGTCCGCACGGTCGGCGCCGACACGGTGATCTGCGACGGCGAACTCACTCCTGGCCAGCTGCGCCAGCTGGAGGAGGTCGTCAAGGTCAAGGTCATCGACCGGACCGCGCTGATCCTGGACATCTTCGCCCAGCACGCCACGTCCAAGGAGGGCAAGGCGCAGGTCGAGCTCGCGCAGCTGCAGTACATGCTGCCGCGGCTGCGCGGCTGGGGTGAGTCGATGTCCCGGCAGGCGGCCTCTGGTGGGCGCGCGCCCATCGGTACCCGCGGGCCCGGCGAGACGAAGATCGAGACCGACCGCCGCCGGCTGCGTGCCCGGATCGCCAAGCTGCGCCGGGAACTGCGCGAGATGGAGACCGTCCGCGAGACCAAGCGGTCGTCGCGGCGGCGCGGTGCAGTGCCGTCGGTCGCGATCGCCGGCTACACCAACGCGGGCAAGTCGTCGCTGCTCAACCGGCTGACCGGCGCGGGGGTGCTGGTCGAGGACTCCCTGTTCGCGACCCTGGACCCGACGGTGCGCCGCGCGACCCTGCCCGACGGGCGGGCGTTCACGCTGACCGACACGGTCGGCTTCGTCCGTCACCTGCCACACCAGATCGTGGAGGCGTTCCGCTCCACGCTGGAGGAGGTCGCCGACGCGGACCTGATCCTGCACGTGGTCGACGGCTCGCACCTCGACCCGGTCGGGCAGATCTCGGCGGTGCGCGAGGTCCTGAACGACATCGACGCGGGTGACGTGCCCGAGCTGGTCGTCGTCAACAAGACGGACATCGCCGACAAGACGACCGTCGCGGCCATCAAGCGGATCGCGCCGGACGCGGTGTGTGTCTCAGCCCGGACGGGAGCGGGGATCGCCGAGCTGGTCGAGGCCCTCGCGGGCCGCGTCCCGCACCCGCAGGTAGAGGTCGACGTCGTCGTCCCGTACAACCGGGGTGACCTGGTCGCCCGGATCCACAAGTCCGGCGAGGTCCTGCACCAGGAGCACACCGCTGCCGGCACGGAGCTGCGCGCCCGGGTCTCGGCCGCCCTCGCGGCCGACCTCGACGCCTACAGCCAGCCGGCGCGGGTCTGAGCCGACCGCGCCGCGAAGCCGGCTCCGCCCGTCCGCCTGTCCCTCGGCTGACGAACGGGGCCGGCTTCGTCGTGCATCCGGATCGTTCGTCGCCGGAGTGAGAACGCCGTCGACCGGTCAGAGGTCTGGCCGCGCTGTCCAGAGCGCCGAGATCGGGACGGCCCGCAGGCGCGGGCCGAAGCGCAGGACCTCCGGACCGGCGTAGAGGACGTATCCGGCGTGAAAGCGGCCGCCGATCTGGTCGGCCAGCCGGCGCAGTCCGCGGAAGTCGTCCGTGCGTACCGTCTCGGCTGCCTTCACCTCGACCCCGACGATCTCCCCGGACGCCCGCTCGAGCACCGCGTCGACCTCGTTGCGGTCCCGGTCCCGGTAGTGGAAGAGCGAGACCGGCTCCTGGGCCCAGGTCAGCTGCCGGGCCAGCTCGCCCAGGACGAAGTTCTCGATCAGCGGGCCGACGTTCGCCGTCGGGTGGGACGCCCGGCGCGGCGACATACCGGTCAGGTGCCCCGCGAGGCCGGAGTCGACAAATATGATCTTCGGTGTCGCGACGGCGCGCGTGGTCAGATTGCTCGACCAGGCCGGAATTCGCTGGACGACGTAGGAGAGTTCCAGCGCGGCAAGGTGCCTGCGGACGGTGGTGGCCGGCACCGCGAGGTCATTGCCTAGCCGGTTCGGAACCAGAAGACCACCCGCCGTCGCCGCCAGCGCCTGAACAAGCTGGCGCAGTTCCACCGTTCGTTCGATCTCGGAAATCTGGCGAATATCGCGTTCGATGAGGTCCGAGATGTACGACTCGAAGAACCGGGCCCGCCGGCGCAGGTCCTCGCGGCGCACGGCCTCGGGGTAACCGCCGCGCAGCGCCCGCTCGACGTAGTCGTTCCGATCAAGGGTGCCGTGGGCAAGCCATGGCTCGTCCTGCGAGAAGACGGCATCGACGAACGCGTCGGGGCCGCCGTCGATCTCGCCCTGGGCAAGCGGCCATAGCTCCACGGTCTCCGACCGGCCCGGCAGGATATCCGGAATGCCCTTCATTCCCCACAGGCGCGCGGAGCCGGTGAGCAGGTAGCGCCCGGGACGGGGGTCGCGGTCCACCTTCGACTTGATCGCGAGCAGAAGATCCGGGGCTCGCTGGATCTCATCGATCATCAGCAGCCCGTCCGCGTTGACGAAGCCAACAGGGTCCGCCAGGGCCGCGGCCCGCACCGCGTCATCGTCCAGGTAGTAGGTTCTCGCCTCGCCGTGCGCCTCGACGGCGAGGCGCGCGAGCGTGCTCTTTCCGACCTGGCGCGCACCGGTCACGACGACGACCCGCGTATCCGCCAGCGCGGCGGACACCAACGCCTCCGCGTGCCTCGGGAAGAGCTCAATTCTCAGCTGCGACACCGCCACCACCGCCGTCCCTCACCGCCAGGCCGCCGGTCGATTCTCTCATGATCGACGGTCGATCTGCCGTCATGGTCACGGTCGATCTGCCGTCATGATCACGGTCAGTCTGCCGGCCTGGTCGCGGTGGATCCGGCGCGCCGATCGGAGACGGGCGCCGGCTGGTCTGGGCAGGCCGCAGACGAACAAGGGCGAGGCGTCGGGCCGGCGGAGCGCCTGGCCGACGCGGCTGCCGGCGGTGGTGCGCCGGGCGGAAGGACCTCTGCTGAGCGGAGCGTCCGGTCGGCGGCCCACCTGGCGGGCAGTGTGCCCGGACGACGTGCCGTCTGGCGGCGGAGCGCCCGGTCGGCGCGCGCCAGCGCCGTTCCGGACGCTCCTTCGCGCCCGCGGCGGGCCTAGACCCGCCGCATCACCGCCACGACGCGGCCGAGGATGGTGGCGTCGTCGCCCGCGATGTCGTGGAACGCGGGGTTCTCCGGCTGCAGCCAGACATGGCCGTCGTCGTGGCGGCGGAAGCGCTTGACGGTCGCCTCGCCGTCGATCATCGCGGCGACGATCTCGCCGTTCTCGGCCACCGGCTGCTGGCGGACGGCGACCAGGTCCCCGTCGCAGATCGCCGCGTTGATCATCGACTCACCGACGACGCGCAGCAGGAACAGCGTGCCCTCGCCCACGATCTCCCGGGGCAGCGGCAGCACGTCCTCGACGGCCTGCTCGGCCAGGATCGGCCCACCGGCCGCGATCCGCCCGACCAACGGCAGGTAGGCCGTGGCCGCCGCCAGCTGGACGTTCTCGTCGTCGTCGGCGCGCACGCCGTCGTCCGGGCCGAGGGTGTGGACCCGCAGGGGGGCTCGGCCCCGGCCCGCGGCCACGGCGGGCCGGGTCTTCGGCAGCGGCCGGATCGGCGGCTCGCCCTCGGAGGTGACGACCTCGATCGCCCGCGGCCGGTTCGGGTCGCGGCGCAGGAAACCCTTGTCCTCCAGCATCTTCAGCTGGTGCGCGACGCTGGACGTGCTGGTCAGCCCGACTGCTTCGCCGATCTCCCGGACACTCGGCGGGTAGCCGCGGCGCTCGACGGCATCACGGATCACCTCGAGAACCTTGCGTTGCCGGGTCGTGAGACCCTGCTCGTCGACGGGGCCGTCGGGGAAGTCGCGCACGGTCCCGCCGGCCTCACCGCGTCCGGCGGACGGGCGACCGGCTCTGCGCGGTCCCCTTCCCTGCGTGGTCATGGCGTTGGCACTCCTAGCCTCGAGGTCATGGCGACCGTTCTCCTTCGTCGAGCTCGTCGAGCGAGGCTCGACATCGGGGACCCGGAGCGCCTCCCGGCGTGTCCGGATCGAACGCCCGCCGGGGGCGGGCCGTCGGCACCTGGGCCGGCGAGCCCGACCAGAACGGGCGCCGCAGGCTTCGGCGCCGCGGCCCGGCCGCGCCACCACACCAGACCGGCGGCCGGCGCCCCCGACCGTCGAGGATCTCCGGGGAGGCATCTGGGTGGAGCTGGGCGGATCGGTGCTGCTGCGCGCGTCATGCCTGATCGTGATGACCGTAGCCGGACGACGTCGGAATCTCAAACACGCGTTCGAGCGTGTCCGCGTGGCTTGCCGGGCTTATGCGTGTAAGAATCGACCATCAGTTCGAATCGCACCCTGCCCCAGTACCGGCCACCGCCGCATGTCGACCTTGGGTTAGCGTCGTCGGTGGTCCGCGATGTCTGCCCGGGGAACATCTCCCCGGACCCCCGAGTTGGTTGAGCTTCGCTCGACGAGCGCAGCCGGGTCGCTGGCCCGGCCGCTAGGAGGTTGGCATGACGAACCCGCGTGGGGCCACGACGATCCAGGGGCGCCCTGCCCCGGTAGGTCCCGACGGCGCCCAAGTAATCAGTCTTCCCGTCCCGACGCGTCGGCGCCCTGGCCGCGTGCCCGCGCCGGCGGCACTGGTACAGAGCCCGCTGGCGCGTGCGGCGGCGGCCGAGCACCCCGTGGCCGGCGTCCGGCCGCCGCGCCGCCGGGCTGGCGGCAAGTCCCAGGCCACGCCCGCGCTGCGGCTCACCAGCCGCGGTCGCGTCGTGGCCGCCTTCGTCCTTGGCCTGGCGCTCTGGGGCGCCGCGAGCGCCGGCTGGCTCGGCGTCACCTGGCTCCTCGCCGTTTCCGGCCACTGACCTAAGCCGCTCGCAAGCCCGTGCCTCACGCCCCCTGTCGGGCTCGGGGGCGAGGCGGGCTTGTGGTCGTGGCCTGGTCAAGCCAGCCGGTCCATCCGGCTTCCGTGGAGCTGCCGCGGGCCGGGAGAGCCACTCCGTGCCGCCCGCGCCCGCCCCGGCACCGCTGGCAGCCCAGACCCTCAGCGGTCGTGACCTCGCCACGCGTGATACCCGACGGTCATCCCTGGTGATGGTGTTTCATGGCGCGTCCGCGTCCGCGACCAGGACGTAGGACTGGATGCTGGTGGGCGCGGTGGATCTTTGCGTTCCGCGGGGGCGTGAGGCGTGATCATTGCCGGCTTCCGCCCCGTCCGCTCTTCCGTGCTGGTGGGGCGCCGCGTCCGCGAACCCTCGAAGGCGATCGGTGGTCCCGTCGTCGGGGCGGCGTCGGCTGCGTCCTGACCTGCGGGAAGCAGCGAGGACGAGCACCTGCGCCGGTCGCGTCCGCCGTTTCCGGCGACGGTGGGATCCGACACGCGAGGGGGGCATGCACACCGACGAACCGGGCATGCGCTAGTCTGGCGGCACAACATCTGGTAGTTACACACCTGTAAGTCATCCACTGGTAGTTTTTGAAGGGTGCCACGTCTGACGGTGTGGACAGGCTGGTGGAGGGCGTGGAGGTGTGCTTGCCGTCCCCGGTGACGCGCGGTCGCGTGCCCGCCGGTGCTACGGGGCGCTGTCGCCATGCCCTGCGCCAGCCATGCCCTGAGCGGGCGCGAGAGCCCAGGTCGATGATTGCCACGCGCTCGTGCGGGCGGCCCCGCCTCGACGAGCGTGGAGAAGGGAGGAGCCGTGCGGTGTCCGTTCTGCCGGCATCCCGACAGCCGAGTGGTCGACAGCCGGGAGGCCGAGGAAGGCGCGGCCATCCGGCGGCGACGGGCATGCCCGTCCTGTGGCCGGCGTTTCACGACGATGGAGGAAGCATCGCTGCGGGTTCGCAAGCGCAGTGGGGCCGCCGAGCCGTTCAGCCGGGCCAAGGTGGTCGCCGGGGCTCGTAAGGCGTGCCAGGGCAGGCCGGTGAGTGCCGAGGACCTCGCGATCCTGGCCCAGCGGGTCGAGGACACCGTTCGCTCGTCGGGCGCGGCCGAGGTCGCGGCCGAGGACGTGGGCCGGGCGATCCTGGGTCCGCTGCGAGAGCTCGACGAGGTCGCCTACCTGCGGTTCGCGTCGGTCTATCTGGCGTTCGAGTCGCTCGCCGACTTCGAGCGGGCGATCTCCGAGCTGCGGGCCGACCCGGCGGCGCCAGCGAGCCCGGCCGCGCTGGCCGACGAGCTGGACGTGGCCCTGTCGCCCGCGGCGGGCCCCGGCCGGCCGTAACGCCCGCGGCGGGCCTGGCTCGCCGCGGTCGCACCGACGCGACGCCGTCGGTCACACCCGTCACGACGCGCCTCCGCCAACGGTGGCGCGCGGAGTTCTGACGCGCGGAAACGCGAGCGCGTAGCAGGTCCACAACATCATCAGGGCCTTCAGGGGGACGAGGAGCTTGTGCCCTCCGAAGGCCAGCAAGCGGGTCGTGAGGCCGTCGGTCTATTCGGCACGCCCGCGTTCGGCGCAGCGCACGAGACGAGCTGAGGAGTGTCATGACGGAGACCCGCGGCGCGAAGCAGAAGGCCAGCTCCAACGGAAAGGCCGCCTCGACCGCCGGGAGGCCCGCCTCGGCGCCGGCACCCGCCGCGAACGAGGCCGCCACCGAGGACACGGTCGCCGGCGGTGGCAAGCCCGCCGCGGATGCAGGCAAGGCAGCCGGGTCCGGCAAGGCCGCCACCCTCAAGGGCGCGGCCCGCAAGCCAGGCCTGCGGATCGAGCGGCGTAACACCACCGCCGGGATGCACCCGTACGACCAGGTGACCTGGGAGTCGCGGGACGTCGTCATGACGAACTGGCGGGACGGCTCCATCAACTTCGAACAGCGCGGTGTCGAGTTCCCGGTCAACTGGTCGATCAACGCGTCGAACATCGTCACGAGCAAGTACTTCCGGGGCGCGGTCGGCAGCCCGCAGCGTGAGTCGTCGCTGCGCCAGCTGATCGACCGGGTCGTGCACGCCTACGGGCGGACCGGCCGGGAGAACGGCTACTTCGCCTCCGACGAGGATTCGGAGATCTTCGAGCACGAGCTCACCTACATGCTGTTGCACCAGATGTTCAGCTTCAACAGCCCGGTCTGGTTCAACGTCGGCACTTCGGCCCCGCAGCAGGTGAGCGCCTGCCAGCCGTATGACGCGCTGGTGACCACTCCGGAGGGCCTGATCCCGATCGGCGAGCTGGTCGAGCGCAATCTCGTCGGTACCAAGGTGTTCGACGCCCACGGGTTGACGAAGGTCGTCGCCACCAAGTCCAACGGCATGAAGGAAGTGCTGCGTGTCTGGACGAAGGCTGGTCACGCCCTTGACGTGACTGCGGACCATCTCGTCTGGAAAGGGCGCCAGGACAACGGCGGTGCCTTCGTTCCCGCCGGCGAGCTGCGGGCCGGCGACCAGCTGCAGTGGCACCGGGCCGAGGCTCCGGGAGAGCGCGAGATAACGTCGCGCGAGATCGCCGAGGCCGCGCTGGCTGGCTGGCTGCAGGCGGACGGCTTCGTCGGGCAGTACGAGGGCACCAACCGATCGCTGACCATCGAGGCGATGACGGTCACTGACGCGGAACGAGCCTGGGTCGCGGCGGCCGTCGATCTGGTGTTTCCCGGAGTCCATCGCCACGAGCGGAGGCAGGAGGTTCAGGACCCGACGCTCGACTGCCGCCGCCTGCGTCTCTATGGCGACGTCCTCAACGAGTTCGTCACGGATTGGGATTTGCGTGCCCGTGGCGTGGACATGCGGGTGCCAGCCCGTTTGCTTGCCGCGCCGCTGCCAGTCGTGGCGGCATATCTGCGCAGCCTCTTCCAGGCTGAGGGATATGTGTCGGCGCGGCAGCGGTCGACCCTGGTCGCTTTCGACATGATCTCTGAGGAGCTGATCCGGGGCGTACAGGCGCTGCTGGCTCGCTTCGGGATCTTCGCCCGAGTCGGTCGCAAGGCCGACCCGCGTCCCAACCGGCACGACCTGTGGAGCCTGCGGATCCAGAATGCCGGCGACCGGCGGATCTTCGCCGACGAGATCGGTTTCGTTGATACCGCCAAGGCAGAGAAGCTTGAGAGGTCCTTCGAGCTTCCCGGCCGTCGTGCCAACCCGGTCAAGACGTTGTTGATCGACCGGATCGAGTCGCTCGGGCGGATGCCGGTCTACGACATCCAGACTGACAGCGGGGAGTACCTCTCGAACGGCCTGCGGGTGCACAACTGCTTCATCCTCGCGGTCGACGACACGATGGAGTCGATCCTCAACTGGTACCGCGAGGAAGGCCTGATCTTCAAGGGCGGCTCGGGCTCCGGCCTGAACCTCTCCCGCATTCGTTCGTCCAAGGAGCTGTTGTCCTCGGGTGGAACGGCTTCGGGGCCGGTCAGCTTCATGCGCGGCGCCGACGCGTCAGCGGGGACCATCAAGTCCGGCGGGGCCACCCGGCGCGCCGCGAAGATGGTCGTGCTCGACGTCGACCACCCAGACGTCGTCGAGTTCGTCGAGACCAAGGCGCGCGAGGAGGACAAGATCCGCGCGCTGCGGGACGCCGGCTTCGACATGGACCTCGGCGGCAAGGACATCACGTCGGTCCAGTACCAGAACGCCAACAACTCCGTCCGCGTCACGGACGACTTCATGCGCGCGGTCCAGGACGGCACCTCGTTCGACCTGCGGGCCCGGATGGACCACCGGGTGATCGAGTCGGTCGACGCGCGCGAACTCATGCGCAAGATCGCCACGGCGGCCTGGGAGTGCGCCGACCCGGGAATCCAGTACGACGGCGTCATCAACGACTGGCACACCACCCCGGAGGCCGGCCGGATCTCGGCCAGCAACCCGTGCTCGGAGTACATGCACCTGGACAACTCCAGCTGCAACCTCGCCTCGCTGAACCTGATGCGGTTCCTGCGCAGTGACCTCACCTTCGACGTCGAGGGCTTCATCCACGCCGTCGAGCTGATCATCACCGCGATGGACATCTCGATCTGCTTCGCCGACTTCCCGACGCCCCAGATCACCGAGGTCACCCGCGCCTACCGCCAGCTCGGCATCGGCTACGCCAACCTCGGCGCGCTGCTGATGGCCTCGGCCCGCGCGTACGACTCCGAGGGTGGCCGGACGCTCGCCGCCGCGATCACCTCGTTGATGACCGGGACCGCGTACCGCCGCTCGGCCGAGCTCGCCGGTGTCGTCGGCCCGTACGACGGCTATGCCCGGGACACCGACGGCCACCGCCGCGTGATCCGCAAGCACGCCGCCGCCAACGACGCGGTCCGCAGCGTGCACAGCGAGGACGCGCGCATCCTGGCCGCCGCCGGCCAGGAGTGGGCGAAGTGCCTGGCGGTCGGCGAGCGCGACGGCTGGCGCAACGCCCAGGCCAGCCTGCTCGCGCCGACCGGCACCATCGGCCTGGCGATGGACTGCGACACGACCGGCATCGAGCCGGACCTGGCGCTGGTCAAGATGAAGAAGCTCGTCGGCGGCGCCAGCATGAAGATCGTCAACCAGACCGTGCCGGCCGCGCTGCGGGCCCTGGGGTACACGGAGGAAACGCTCGAGGCGATCGTCGAGTACATCGCCGAGCACGGCCACGTCATCGACGCCCCTGGGCTGCGTCCCGAGCACTACGAGGTGTTCGACTGCGCGATCGGCGAGCGGGCCATCGCCCCGGTCGGCCACGTCCGGATGATGGCCGCCGTGCAGCCGTTCCTGTCCGGTGCGATCTCCAAGACGGTCAACATGCCCGAGACGGCGACCGTCGAGGAAGTCGAGGAGATCTACGTCGAGGGCTGGAGGCTCGGCCTGAAGGCGTTGGCGATCTACCGGGACAACTGCAAGGTCGGTCAGCCGCTCACCGACGTCCGGGGCGCGAAGCGCTCGGTGGACGAGGCGAAGGCGATCGCCGACGCGAACGCCGGCACCAGTGCGGCCCCGGCCCCGGTCGTGCACCGACCGGTCCGCAGGCGGCTGCCGAAGACCCGCCCGTCGCAGACCGTCTCGTTCTCCGTCGGCGGTGCCGAGGGCTACATGACCGCTGGCTCCTACCCGGACAACGGCCTCGGCGAGATCTTCGTCAAGATGTCCAAGCAGGGCTCGACGCTGGCCGGCGTCATGGACGCGTTCTCGATCGCGATCTCGATCGCGCTGCAGTACGGCGTGCCGCTGGAGACCTACGTCTCGAAGTTCATCAACATGCGGTTCGAGCCGGCCGGGATGACCGACGACCCGGACATCCGGATCGCCCAGTCGCTGATGGACTACCTGTTCCGCCGCCTCGCCCTGGACTACCTGTCCGAGGAGCAGCGCGCGGAGCTCGGCATCCTGACCGCCGCCGAGCGGGCCCGGCAGATCTCGGGCCAGTACGGCGGCCCGGCCGACGCGGACCTGGCCGACCCGCCCGAGACCGAGATCGCCCCGACCGCGCCGCCGGCCGCCGCGAAGTCCGGCGAGCACACGGGCCACGGTCCGGCGTTCGTCGAGCTGGAGCTGCGCGGTGCCGCCCCCGGCCAGTCGCTGTTCGCCCAGACCGCTGTCGACGCCCCGCTCTGCTTCACCTGCGGCGTGACCATGCGCCCCGCCGGCAGCTGCTACGTCTGCGAACAGTGCGGCTCCACCAGCGGCTGCAGCTAGTCGTTCCGGGCACCTCCGGGAGCTGAGTTCCCAGGTCAGGTGGGGTGAGGCCCGGTGGCCGCACCCCACCTGAGGAGCGCCTCAAGATTGTTTGTTGCGTCTGCCGCAACCGGTACGCGGAAAGCCCCACGTCGGCACGCCGGCCGTCCCGGTCGGGGACGTCGCGGTCGAGGCCGCGGAGATGCTGCTCGCCTGCGAGGCGGGTGAAGACCTCATGGGCATATGACTCGATGTGCTGGGGCAGGCAGAACGGGTCTGTCCTGGCGATGCTCACCGTGCGGATCTCGCCTGCCCACGGATACAGATCCCCGAAGATCTCGCGGTGGAAACCGCGCAGGTGGTCGAGGTCGTAGCCGCCTGGAAGGCCTCGGATCGCAAGTTCGGCGAGCGCGGCGTAGGTCAGGCCGGCCTCGACCAGGCATGCAGGGGGCCACCGTCGAGCGCGCGCCCGCTCGCCACTGACCCGATCCGCCGGGCGGCGTAGCAGGGTCGATTTGCCCACCGCGCGTGGCCCCCGCAGGAGGGTGACCGGTTCCTCGGTCATCCGAGCGGCGGCGCAGCGCGAAAGAATGCCTCCGCCAGTATCCGAGATCCCCCGCGCGGGTCGCGACCAATACCCGTCCTGGGACTCCGGTGGTCCCAGGACGGGGGGTCATGCTCCCGCGACGATCAGGCGGGCACGACGACCGTCTTCACGATCTTGTCGGCGAGCGTCTGCCGCTTGGGGTCCCACAGCGGGAACAGGTAGCCGATGTAGCAGATGACGCTGTCGACGAAGTGGCAGAGATCGCGGGCGAACGCCATCGCCGGTCCGATCGGCTGGCCGGTGACCTCGCTGACGAGTCGGATGTTCAGCGTCTTGCGGCCCAGCGACTGACCGGTTCTGCCGGCCTGGATCCAGCGGTTGTAGATGATCCAGCCGAGTGAGGCCAGCCAGAGGATCACCAGGAGCGCCACCGCCGGGCCGCGGAGAATCGCTCCGAACAGCCCCAGCACGATGATCTGCGGCAACACGTCGATGAGGTATGCGCCGACTCGCTGGGCCCAGCTGGCGTAGGCGCCTGGCCCCGCGGGCTGGCCGGACCCGTACCCCGGCTGTGCGTACGGGTTGGGCTGGTAGTAGCCGCCCTGACCGGCGGGCGGGTACTGGCCGGGCTGCTGGTACTGGCCGGGCTGCTGGTACTGATCGGCCGGTGGGTACTGGCCGGGCTGCGGGTACTGCGGGTACTGGCCGGGCTGGGGCTGCTGGCCCCACTGCGGGGGAGTCGGCTCGGACGGGGGTGGGTTGTAGCCGGTCACGGTCGGCCTTTCTGAGAAGAGCGGTCCTGCATGGGTTGGCGACCGCTTAGATGAAGTGGTACCGATGCAGCTGGAGGAGCCAGCTGAGGGCCACGACGACGTAGGCCGAATACCGGGTCCGCGCACGCGCGGCGGCGGACCAGGGGCGTGGCGGTGGCGCCAGGCCGAGGAGCCGGGCAGCCAGGATCGGCGTCGTCGCGGTAACCAGTGCCGCCACGAGATAGACAAGAGGGCTGGTGCTCGCAGCAGCCGCCCACTCGCTGTGGGTCAGCGCGACCGTCGCGGTCGTCAGCCCGCAGAACGGACACGGCAGGCCGGTCAGCGCGCGCAGTGGGCAGAAAAGGCCCCGCTCGCCCGTGTGCGCCATGATCGTCGGGTAGATCGCCCCGATCAGGCCCGCACCCAGCCCGGCCATGGTGATGTGCTCGGGGACCGAGTACATCCTCCGCAGCATCGCCGGCATCCCCCGTGTACCCGCAGACGGCATTCGCCGCATGCTAGGTGAAGTCATGCCCATCCGCAATGTCGGAAATTTTGCTTGTTGCATGATTTGCGGCGCGCTCGGTGACCACGACGAGACCCGTGCCGACAGCCAGCCGATGATCGGCGTGTGTGGATGACTCAGGCTCGGCTAATGGTCGCGATGAGTGACGCTGGGGTGCGTGGTGTCGGTGACTGGCCCTTGGCAACGCTTCACGCGGGCATTGGCAGCCCTCGGCCGTCCGGGCCGGCGCGATCTCTCCTGGACCCCGGCCAGGGAGGTCGTTGCCGATGTTGGGTTTGTTGTCGAGGAATCGTGTTGGGCGTGAGTCAGAACGTGGGCTACCCCGGCGGTTCACCGGGGTCGAGCGGCGGCTGCTTCGGTTCGCCGGGAAAACCGCAGGCCGCGAACAAGTCCCTCCGCCAGCTTGAGTGGCTCGACTGGTGGTCGCCAATCCTTCGCCACTGGCGGGGCTGCCCAACGCAATGCGAATGCGGCGTGGTGAATGAGTCACCATGCCCTGATGTCGATACTGACGTCATGGGCGTCTGGTTCCCGCGTCAGGCTTCCTGCGGGCTGTTGCCCCTGCGGTTCGGGCTTCCCCTGTCCGGGAAGACGACCCAGCGCATGACGCAGTACATGTAGATCGCCTCGCACGAACCCCCGACGAGCCGAGCGATGTGGTACTCGACGCCGAGGTGGGCGAGGCCGTCGGTGACACCCAGGATGAACGCCGCGTAGTTGATGGCGATGGCGACGAGGTAGATCGTGACCTGCCCGCCGACCGGGCCGTGGGAGCGGAAGTTGAAGCGGCGGTTCAGCAGGAAGCTCAGCCCGAAGGCCACCAGGTAGGAGAGCGTGATCACGGCGGGAAGCGGCCAATGCAGGCCAGAGCGGAAAACCGTCAGCAGGCTGAGGTCGACGGTGAACGTGAACCCGTTGATCACGGCGAAGCCGAGAACGCTGGGAGTGACGATCCGCGACAACCCGGACGGAAGACGCCGGGAGACGCTCTCCGTCGCGGCATGAAACCGCCCGGTGCGTGCGGCGGGAACGGTCGCGGCGTCCGGTCGTTCGACGACCGTCTGACCGGCTGGCTCGACCACGGGCCTTGGCCCTTCCTGCCGATGAGTACGCGTGCCGCCGGTAACGCTACTGCCCGACGGCGACTTCTCGGTGGCCAGATATGGAAGGGAGCGGACGTCGATACCGCCGTCACGGGGTGCGCAGGGTCAGCTGTTCGGGTGGGCCGCAGTCGGGGGCGATGGTGGTGAAGGTCCAGTCGCCGGCCGGGCCGGGCTGGGCGGTGAGGCAGAAATGGCCGGCGAGGGTGGCGAAGCCGCGGGCCCAGACGTCGCGCAGCCAGCTGAACGGCAGCTCCGCTGCGATGATGCCGTCCGGGCGGCGGACGACGGCCGGCGAGGCAGCCAGCCGGACGTCGAACGTGGGCCCGCCGCCGAGCCAGGAGCGGGCGGCGGCCAGCGCGCGCCCGTACAGGGCTGCGTGCAGTGCGGGAAGTGACTCGGCGACGCGCGGGTCGTCGTCGGCGATCCGTTGCGCCCAGGCGGCGACGACGGTGGCGACGAGCCGGTCGGGCAGCGTTCCCGGCAGGCGCAACAGCCCTGTCAGGGTGTCGTCGCGCGGTTGCCCGCCCGGGCCGTGGCCGCCGCCCGCGTAGTAGAAGCCGCCTGACCTGGCGCGGGCACGCGTCGGGCTCCCCGGGACGAACGACGCGGGCATCGCTGGGATATGCGGGGGTAGTGGGGGCCTGGCCATGGGTGGCGCGGGCATGGCCATCGCAGCCGGGACCGTGGCCATCCAGCCGCCAGGCCCGCCCGTGGCCGGGAGCCGGAGCGGGTCGACGCTGCCGCGGCTGGTGAGCAGCAGCACGTCGAGGTCGGCGCGGTGGCGCTGCCAGGCGTCGAGGATCGCGATGCAGGGCGCGGACTCGCCGCCGAGTGCGCCGAGCGTGCGTTCCCCGTCGGGATCCTCATGGTCGGGGGTGGCGAGGTTGCCGCCAGCCCACCGGATCCGGTGCATGCCGTCGCCACAGCGGACTGTCTCTTCGAGGGGTGTCAGCCCAGCCCACCAGCTCGGCGTCACGGGGCGGCGTCCCAGGTCAGGGGCACGGCAATCGTGACGCGGGCCCGGTCGGTGGTGAGGATGAGGTCGAGCCGCGTCGCTGCTGGATCGAGTGCCGGCCAGAAGTCGAGTGTGCCGGAGAAGGTGCTGCCGTCGCCGCCGCCCCAGCCCCAGGTACCCGGCTGACCGAGGTAGAAGTTGCCGAGGTCGTCTAGCGCGCCGGACGTGACGACGGTCCGGCCGAGGCTGGCGTCGCCGGCCATGCCGAGCTCGATCGGGCCGGCGATCTCGAAGTCGCACTGGAACCGGTCATCGGTCGAGGTCAGGTCCAGCAGGGTGGCCCTGATCCCGTCGAACACCGGCGTGGTCGCTCCGACGAACAGCGCCCGGCGCGGGCCGCCGGTGGTGCCGCGCCGGGCGAGCAGCGACCGCCAGTGCCCGGCCGCTAGCGTGGCCGGCAGGAGGTACGGCCCCGACTGGGGGATGAGCGCGTTGTAGACCGCGGCGATGGCGGCGATCGCGGGATCGGCGCCGTCGACGAGGCCGGCGGCCCGCAGCGCCCCGAGTGCGTGGGCCATCGCCCGGGGGCGCGGCTGCGCGCTGTCCACGGCCAGGCACTGGGCCAGGTAGCGCTCGACCGCGTCGGCCTCGGCCAAGTGGTCGATCGTGACCGCTCGGTCGCTCGCGTCCGGCCCGAGCACGACTCGTTCGCCATACAGCTCGATCCACCCGGTGTCCGGGGCCAGCGCGGGCCGCAGCGTCAGGAACCCGCGCCACTGAAGGGCCGTGCCGCCGCCGGAGAACGCCGACGAGGTGACCGTCGTGCCCCGGTCGTCGGTCACGCTGATCGAAGGCACCGTGGTGATGCCGATCGGCATGCCCGCCGGGCGGCGGGCCACGTCGGGCGAGACCCGCGCGTTGGACCGGAAGGTAATGGCGAGACGGGTCTCGGTCGGGCCCAGGATGGCGTAACGGATCTCCAGGTCGCCGGTAGGCTGCCTGATCACACGGCGGCCCGGAGCGATCCGGCGAGCCGGGAGCGGCGCGGCCGAGGGCGGCGGTCCGGACTGGGCCGGTCCGCCCTGTCCGCGCAGCGCGCGGGCCCGGGCGTAGTCGTCGACGACGCGTTGCGCCACCGGCCTGGCGACGGCGCCCACGGCCGCCAGGGCCCGCGCCTGCCCAGTCAGCGGGTCGCCGAGTGGATCCTGCGACGCACCGGAAAGCAGCAGTCGCTCGCCAAGCAGGCGGAGGTGGAGTTCGCCGTCAAATCCGTCCACCGCGGAGAGCCTGCCACACTGCGCATGTGGGTGGACAGTCTTCGGTAACCGGGGCGCTTGGCCTTGCCGTCGCGGCCCGGGTCCCGGTGCTGCTGTGGGGACCGCCCGGGACCGGCAAGACCTCGGCGATCCAGGCGATGGCCGAGGCGGCGGGCTGGCCGTGCGAGACGGTGATCTCCTCCATCCGGGAGCCCTCCGACTTCGCCGGGCTCCCGGTCGTGACCGGCCTCGGCGGGTCCGCCCGGGTGGAGTTCGCGCCGCCACGGTGGGCGACCCGGCTGGTCGGCGCCGGGCACGGGCTGGTGTTCTTCGACGAGATCTCCACCGCGCCGCCGGCGGTGCAGGCTGCGCTGCTTCGGGTCGTGCTGGAACGAACGGTCGGCGATCTCACCCTGCCCGACGAGGTCGCCGTCGTGGCCGCGGCCAACCCGCCGGAGCAGGCCGCCGACGGCTGGGATCTCTCCGCGCCGCTGGCCAACCGCTTCTGCCATCTGGACTGGCCGCTGGACCCACGCGCCGTGGCCGAGGGCTTCGCCGGCGGCTGGCCGACCGTCACGCCGCCCGCCCTGGCCGGCGACTGGCCCGACCAGGTCCCGGTGGCCCGCAGCTGGGTGGCCGGGTTCCTGACCGTACGGCCCGAGCTGACCATCGCCGTGCCTGAGCAGGCCCTGACCGCGGGGCGGGCCTGGCCGAGCCCGCGGACCTGGGAGATGACGGCTCGGCTGCTCGCCGCGGCGCGGGCCGCCGCCGTCGGCGACGGGATGGTCTCGCTGCTGGTGCGCGGCTGCGTCGGCCCGGGCGCCGGGGCGGAGTTCCTGACCTGGCTCGTCGAGGCGGACCTACCCGACCCCGAGTCCGTGCTGGCAGACCCGGACTCCTTCGTCCTGCCGGAACGGGGCGACCGGGCCTACGCGGCGCTTTCGTCGATCGCGGCCGTGGTCGCCGCGGACCCGGGCTCGGGGCGCTGGGAGCGCGGCTGGCGGGCGTTCGGGCGTGCCGCCCACGCGGCTCCCGACGTCGCGGCGGCCGCCGCCCGCACCCTGGCCCGCTGCCGCCCGGCCGGCGCGCCGATCCCACCCGAGGTGTCGACGTTCGCCCCACTGCTGCGCGAGGCCGGCCTGCT
Source organism: Pseudofrankia sp. DC12 (assembly GCF_000966285.1). Classification (NCBI taxonomy): domain Bacteria; kingdom Bacillati; phylum Actinomycetota; class Actinomycetes; order Frankiales; family Frankiaceae; genus Pseudofrankia; species Pseudofrankia sp. DC12. The sequence goes on along the minus strand of NZ_KQ031391.1, from coordinate 1,742,841 downwards.
CGGATGAGCCGGCCTCGCGGGATGAGCCGGCCTTCTCGGATGGGCCGGCGCCCTCGGCTGAGCTGGCTTGCCCGGCTGAGCCGGCTTGTCGGGGTGAGCCGAGCGGACCAGCGGCGATGAGCGCGCTGACCGGGCCGGACCGGACGAAGATCGCCGCCGCGCGGATCTGGGCGGTCGCCCGCCAGCCCTACCTGGCCCGCGCCCTGTTCGCCTGCTCCGTCGTGGCCGCGCCCGCGAGCGGCACGATCGCCGTCGACCGGAACTGGCGGCTCTGCGTCGACCCCGACCTCCTGGCCGGCTTCGACCCGACTGAGCTGGGCCGGTTGTTCCTCCATCTCACCGGCCATCTGATCCGCGATCACGCGGCCCGGGCCGAGGCGAACGGCGTCACCGAAGACGAGGGCCGCGCCCGCTGGAACAGGTCCGCCGACGCGGAGATCAACGACGACCTTGAGGTCGACGGCTGCCGGCCGCGCGCGGCCCCCGACCTGCCGGGAGACCTTGACGCCCCGGCCGGACAGCTCACGGAGGCCTACTACCGGGTGGCCGTGCCCGGGCCCCGGCACTGGGACTGCGGGGCCGGTGCCGATGCCCGGCCCGCAGAGCGCGGCGGTGGCATCGAAACGGGGGACCACACGGCGGACGGGCCGCCCGGCGGGCTCTCACGTGCGCAGGGCGACCTGTTGCGGCTCGGCGTCGCCGCGGACATCCACCGCCAGTACGCGACCGACCCGGGCACGGTCGCCGGCGGCTGGCTGCGGTGGGCCGAGGCGATGCTGCCGTCACGGGTCGACTGGCGGCGGGTGCTCGCGGCCGAGATCCGCGCCGCGATCAGCGTCGCGGCCGGTGCGGTCGACTACAGCTACCGCCACCCGTCCCGGCGGGCGCGCGCCGCGCCCGGCGTCGTGCTGCCCACGATGCGCCGGCCGGTCCCCGAGGTGGCCATCGTCTGCGACACCTCGGGTTCCATGCACGAAGGCCTGCTCGCCCAGGCGCTCGCCGAGATCGACGGCATTCTGAGCCGGGCCGGGCTGCGCGGCGGCGGGGTCCGGGTGCTCGCGGTCGACACCACCGTGCCCACGCTGCGGCGAGTCAGCCAGGCCGGTCAGGTCCGCCTGGCCGGCGGAGGCGGCACGGACATGGGCGCGGGTATCGCCGCGGCCGCCAGGCTGCGCCCGCGCCCGTCGACGATCATCGTGCTCACCGACGGCTACACCCCTTGGCCCGAGCAGCCTCCGCCCGGCGTCCGGGTCGTCATCGGCCTGCTGCGCGAACCCGGTCTGGGCACCACCGGGCCGAACCCGCCTGGGTGGGCTCGCACGGTGGTCATCGAAGCCACGCACTGAAGAAGCAACCGATGGTTGCGTAACGCCGGTTCCGCGGCTAACCTCAAGGGCAACCAAATGTTGCGGGAGGCTGCCATGGAGCTCGGCACCATCGAGCGCGAGATCTACATTGACGCGTCGCCCGAGGTCGTCTTCGAGGTGGTGAGCAGTCCCGACCACGTCAAGGAGTGGTGGCCGGACGACGCCCGGTACGAGCCGACCCTCGGATCCACGGGGGAACTCGTCTTCGGGGACCGCGACGCGGGCGGGACCGTGATGGCCTTCACGGTCGTCGAGGCGTGGAAGCCGCGGACCTTCGCGTTCCGCTGGACGCACCCGGCCGACCAGGCCGCGGCGGCGGGCAACTCGCTGCTGGTCACCTTCGAGCTGGTCCCCTCGGGCGCCGGCACGCTGCTGAAGATGACCGAGACCGGCTTCCGCGAGCTGGGCTGGGAGGCCGCGGTCCTGGAGCAGCAGTACAACGACCACGTCTCCGGCTGGGACTTCTACCTGGCGCGCCTGGGGCCGTACGTCGCGAAGCTCGGGGTGCGGCCGTGAGCAGCGCGGTCGCCGAGAAGGTCGACGACGACCTCTGGTCCGCGATCGGGGACCCGACCCGCCGCCGCCTGCTCGACCTGCTGCTCATCGACGGCACCGGCACCGCGACCTCGCTGAGCCGGCAGCTTCCGGTCACCCGCCAGGCGGTGGCCAAGCACCTCGGCGTTCTGGACCGGGTCGGCCTGGTCCAGGCGGCGCCGGCCGGCCGCGAGAAGAGATACCGGGTGGACGACGCCCAGCTCGCGCGCGCCGTGGCGCAGCTGACCGCGGTCGGGTCGGCGTGGGACGCCCGGCTGCGGCGGATCAAGGGGATCGCCGAGTCGATCCAGCGTGCCCAGGCCGACAGGCAACAGGACTGACAGGACTGACAGGACTGAGGAGAGCCGAGATGGTGGACATCCTGCACAGGGTCGGAACGAACACCCCGACGCCGGAGAAGGTGTACGACGCGCTGACGACGGTCGAGGGCCTCGCCGGCTGGTGGACCGAGGACACGAAGGGAAGCGGCGACCTCGGCGGGGTGCTGGCGTTCCGGTTCCCGGTCGGTGGTTTCGACATGGAGGTCGTTGAGCTGCGGCCGGCCGAGCGGGTGGCCTGGCGAGTGGTCGACGGCCCCGAGGAGTGGGTCGGGACGACGGTCGGCTGGGACCTGCGGCAGAACGGCGACTACACGATCGTGCTGTTCAGCCACGCGGGCTGGCGCGAGCCGGGGGAGTTCATGCACCACTGCAGCACCAAGTGGGGCTCGTTCCTGATGAGCCTGAAGTCGCTGGTGGAGACGGGCGCGGGCGCGCCCGCGCCGCGAGACGTGCAGATCAGCGACTGGCACTGAGCAGGCGGCCGGCCGGGCCCGGGGCACGGGTGCCCGGGGCCGGCGGCGCGCTCGGCCCTGGCCGGGCCGGCGGGATCGCGGCCGCGCGGCGAGTGATCTCGTCGCGTGACGTTGTGGTTACCAGGGCTTGCCGCGGGATGGTCGGCGCGACGGTCTCCTGTCCCGGCCGCGGCGGCGCGGGGGCCGGGAAAAACTTCGGTCGCCGGCGGCCCTTCCGTGGGTCTTCCGGCGTCCCTGCGGGCGGCTCGTGGACCCTGCGGCCGGCCGCCCATCTCCGGCGGAAATGCGCCATTTTCACGATCGTGCCTGGTAGACGGCCCAATGGTCTGCGAAGGCCAAGAAACGCCGTGACCGGGGCTGCTTGTAACGGGTTGCCGGCTCCGACGCAACAGTAGCTGGATACCCTCGCACGATGCCCGCTCCGAGGTCCGCTGGTTCCTCAGCCCCCACGTTGCCCCCTGACCTGCAGTCTTTGCGCGCGACAGCCGTCGAAGTACTGCGCGGCAACGACCTGGGCGACGTCACCCGGCCGTCCCCGACTCTGTATCCACACCAGTGGCTGTGGGACTCGTGTTTCATCGCGATCGGGCTGCGCCACGTCGACCCGGCCCGGGCCGCGGCCGAGGTGCTCTCGCTGCTGCGCGGCCAGTGGCCGAACGGCATGATCCCGCACGTGATCTTCGCCGAGGTCGACGACTTCTACCACGCCGGCCCGCAGCGGTGGCGGATCGACCGGGTCACCACGACGGCCTCGGGCGCGCTGAGCACCGGGATCACCCAGCCGCCGATGATCGCGGAGGCCGCCCTGCGGGTGGGCGAGATGCTCGACCCGAAGGCCCGCGCGGACTTCTACCGCGCCCTGCTGCCTGGCCTGATCCGCTTCCACGAGTTCCTGCACTTCGAGCGTGACCCGGACGACGACGGCCTGGTCACGCTGGTGCACTCCTGGGAGTCGGGGATGGACAACACCCCGCCCTGGATGGAGGCCACGCTCCCGATCACCCCGCGCCGGGTGAACGTGCTCAAGCGGCTGGGCGCGGCCGAGGCACTGGACGCGATGCGCCGGGACTCCAAGGAGGTCCCGGCGGAGGAGCGCCTCACCTCGGCCGAGCTGTTCACCCTCTACCGGGTGGTCCGGGAACTGCGCCGCAGCGGGTATGCCTTCCGGAACATCCGGGAGACGGACGTGCCGCTGGTGCAGGACGTCGCGTTCAACGCGATCCTCGTCCGGGCCGACGACCACCTGGTCGAGATCGCGGCCGAGGCGGGCGTGACGCTTTCCAAGCGGCTGACCCGCCAGATGCGCCGCTGCCGCGAGGCGATGGAGCGGCTCTGGTCGTCCTCGACCTACTACAGCTGCGACTTCCGTACCGGTGAGCTGCTGCGCCACGAGACCGTCGGCGGTTTCCTGCCGCTGTACGCGGGCGTCGTGCCTGAGGAGCGGGTCGACGCGCTGGTCAAGGCGATGACCTCGCCACGGTACTGGCCCCGCTACGGCGTCGCGAGCGTGCCCGCCGACGACCCGGTCTTCGAGCCCCGCTGCTACTGGCAGGGCCCGGTCTGGATCAACATCAACTGGCTGCTCGCCGACGGGCTGGAGCGGTACGGCCGACACGACGCGGCCCGCGAGCTGCGCGCGAACGTGCTGAACCTGATCGTCAACTCGGGGGAGATGTTCGAGTATTACTCGCCGCTGGACGGCTCGGGCGCCGGCAGCAACAGCTTCTCGTGGACCGCGGCGCTGCTGCTCGACCTGTTGGCCCGCGAGGACCTGCCCGAGATCCAGGCCGAGGCGGCGCGGATGGCGAGTGGGCGGCCAGGTGTCGCCGGGGTGCCGGACGCCCGGCGGGCCGGCGACGACGCCGTGGTGGGGCGGTCCGCCGGCAGCGGGATCCTCGGCGGCGACGGCCATGCTGCTGGGGACGCCGGCTAGACGGCCGCGGCGCGCCCGAGCGGCCGGCGACCCCGTGTGGGGTGGATCACAAATGTGGTGTCGTTACACGCCGCGCGCAGGGTACTCCGTCTGATGCTGGACGTGTGACGCTCGAAGGTGGGACGGCAACCGTCTACACGTGACGTGTGTTTCTGTGCAGAGGGTGCCGTTCCAACCGCGAGACGTTGTGAAAAGCGTCCGAGGGGCGTGTGCTGTAGGGAAGAACTGCCTAGATAGTTCGTCGTTTCAGCCACAACGGCCGATCGGCGGGGTAGTCTTCGCGACAAGCGAGTACAGCGTCCCGAGGTCGAGGGTCTACACTGCGGCGTAGGCCCGGCGTTCGCTGCCGTCCGGCTGTGCCTGCGCGGGGAATCGGTTCGCGTCGTCAGACGTTACCTCCACGTGCAAGGACGACGACCCACTCGCACCGACCTTCGGATCTATCACTGATGACGCTGTCTGCTCTGGAACTTCACGACGACGCCCCGCGCGCGCGTACCAGCGCGCGGCGCCCGCGTCGGTCGACTTCCGCTGCCCGTACCTCTTCCGCCCGTACCCTGACGGCAGTCGCCGAGGACATTGACGAACTCGACGTCAGCACTGTCGCGGAGCTGATCGCCCGCGGTCGCGAGTCCGGCGAGGTCAGCCGGTCCGAGCTGCGCGAGGCCCTCGAGACCGCCGACGTCGGCACCGAGCTGCTGCCCGCGCTGGTCGCCAGGCTCGTCGCGGCCGGCGTCGAAGTGGTCGAGGAGGAGGACGGCGCGGAGCGATCCGCTGCCCCGTCCGAGCCCGGCCGCGTGACGGCTGAGCACGCTGGCACCGCCGACCTCGTGCGCATGTACCTGCGCGAGATCGGCCGGGTCCCGCTGCTCAACGCCGCCCAGGAGGTCGAGCTTTCCAAGCGGGTCGAGGCCGGCCTCTTCGCCGAGCACAAGCTCAACACGGCAGGCGACCTCGAGCCCGACCTGCACCGTGACCTGAAACTGCTGGTCCGCGACGGCGAGGCCGCCAAGCAGCAGCTGGTCTCGGCCAACCTGCGTCTGGTCGTCTCGGTCGCCAAGAAGTACAGCGGCCGTGGCATGACGCTGTTGGACCTGGTGCAGGAGGGGAACCTCGGTCTCATCCGCGCGGTCGAGAAATTCGACTACGCCAAGGGATACAAGTTCTCGACCTACGCCACCTGGTGGATTCGCCAGGCCATCGGCCGCGCGCTGGCCGACCAGGCCCGGACGATCCGGATCCCCGTCCACGTGGTCGAGCAGATCAACAAGATCACTCGACTGCAGCGCCAGCTCGTCTCGACGCTCGGCCGCGAGCCGACCGACGAGGAGCTCGCGCTCGAGCTCGACATGCCGCTCGAGCAGGTCGTGGAGCTGCGCCGGTACGCGCAGGACACGGTCAGCCTGGAGACCACCGTCGGTGACGATGGCGACTCCGTGCTCGGCGACTTCATTGAGGACTCGGACGCGACCTCGCCCGCGGACGCCGCCTCGTACGGCGCCATGCAGGACGAGATCGACCACGTGCTCGGCAACCTGTCCCCGCGCGAGCGGGAGGTGATGCGCCTGCGGTTCGGCCTCGCCGACGGCAAGCAGCACACCCTGGCAGAGGTGGGCAACCGCCTCGGCCTGACCCGCGAGCGCATCCGCCAGATCGAGCGCGACACCCTGCGCGAACTTCGCAAGCCCGCCGTAGCCGGCCGCCTGCGTGAGTTCCTCGATTAGCAAGTGTTAGTCGGAGGCCCGTCCCCAACAAAGGGGGCGGGCCTTCTTCGTATGCGGAGCCTCCACCCAGTGGCCGTCGCCATGATCGCCGTTTCGGCCCTCCGGTGGTTGCGAAACATCTCCAGGTACGACCACCAGGACCCTGCTGGCTAATTCGGGAAAGCCTCGGGTGATCTAGAAGAGGTGCCCAGACATACGCCACATAACGGACGCCGGAACGACCGCTCGCCCCCTGATCGGCGGCCAGTCCCGGCCGAGTCGTAGCTGCGTGTAATTGGCCAGCAGGATCCACCAGAGGGCCAAAACGGCGATCATGGGCTGTCGGGGCTGCTGTATTTCTGGTTCGCTCCGTCCGGGCGCGGCGCTACGGCCCCTTGCTCGCTGCGCTCGCAAGGGACCTCCGCGCCACGTCCTCCTCCGCTCACGGGCGCTCCGGCGACCTCCGCTGCGGCACCCCCACGTCGCTGCGCTCGTGGGGATGCCTCCGCGGAGGCGCGCCTGCGCGCCCGCACGGTCGCCTGCCGCTGCACGTTGCGGACGGGCTGAGGTGCGCGGGAACCGCCGAGACCGCTCTAGCGGATGAACGGCGCGAGGGCCTCGGGGTTGGCGACGGCGGCGAGGCTGACGGCGCGGTCGAGGGGGACGCCGGCGAGGAGGCGCTTGACCGGGACCTCCAGCTTCTTGCCGGTCAGGGTGCGGGGGACGTCGAGGATCTCGATGATGCGGTCGGGCACGTGCCGCGGTGAGAGCTCGGCGCGGATCTCGGCCTTGAGCGCGGCGGCCCGTTGCTCGGTAAGCGTGCCGCGCTTCTTCATCACGACGAACAGCAGCAGTTGGCCGCTCTGGCGCGGCCCGGCCGAGGTGTCGGCGACCAGGCTGTCCCGCACGCCGTCGGACCGTTCGACCACCCGGTAGAGCTCGGCGGTGCCAAGCCGGATGCCGCCCCGGTTGAGGGTCGCGTCCGAACGGCCCTCGACCACCACGCCACCGGACGGGGTCAGCCGGGCGAAGTCGCCGTGCCGCCACACCCCGGGGTACGTGGAGTAGTAGCTCTCCCGTAGCCGGGAGCCGTCCCGGTCGCCCCAGAACAGCAGCGGCATCGACGGCATCGGCGCCGTCACGACCAGCTCGCCGACCTCGTCGACCAGTGGCTTGCCCGCCTCGTCGAACACGTCGACGGCGCAGCCCAGCGCCCGTCCGCCCATCTCGCCCGCGCGGACGGGGGTGGTCGGCAGCGCAGCGGCCAGCGGCCCGCACACGTCGGTGCCGCCGCTGATCGAGGTCAGCAGCACGTCCGGCTTCACCGAGTCGTACACCCACGCGTAGCCGTCGGTCGACAGCGGCGAGCCGGTGGAGCCGACGGTCCGCAGCGTCGACATGTCGGACACGACGCAGGGAGCCAGGCCCTTGCCCAGGCAGTCGTGGATGAACGCGGCCGACACCCCCAGGCAGGTCAGCTCCAGGGCCTCGACCAGGCGCCACAGGGTGGAGTTGTCCGGGAACGTCGGGCTGCCGTCGTAGAGGACGATCGTCGAGCCGACGAGCATGCCGGAGATGAGGAAGTTCCACATCATCCAGCCGGTCGTCGTGAACCAGCAGAATCGGTCGTCCGGGCCCAGATCAAGGTGCAGCGCCAGGGATTTGAGGTGTTCCAGCAGGATTCCGCCGTGACTGTGCACGATGGGCTTCGGAAGGCCGGTGGTGCCGGACGAGTAGAGAATCCACAGTGGCGCCGCGAACGGCATCGGCTCGAATGTCGGCGTCTCGGCCAGGCCGATCACGAGCTCGTCCCACCAGGTCATCCCGGGCAGCCGCATCCGGAGCGCCCGCTCGACCACGTCGGCCGCGACATAGGGCACGACGACGGTGGCGGCCAGATCCGGCAGCGACTGCACGAGCTCGCCGATGTTGTGCAGGATGTCGTGCGGCGTGCCGTTGTAGGTGTAGCCGTCGACGACGATCAGTACTTTCGGGGCGATCTGGCTGAACCGGTCGGCGAGCCCGGACGGGCCGAAATCCGGCGAGCAGCTCGACCAGACGGCGCCGATGCTGGCCGTGGCCAGCATCGCGATCACCGCGTGCGCGCAGTTCGGCAGCACCGCCGCGACCCGGTCGCCACGGTGAACGCCCAGCCGGCGCAGCCCGGCGGCGCACCGGGCCACCTGGCGCCGCATCTCGTCCCAGGACAGCACGACCGTGGCCGCGTCCTCCCGGATCGCGATCACAGCTGGTTCGGGCCCGCGGCGGCTGAGCGCGTTCTCGGCGTAGTTGACCTTGGCGCCGGGGAACCAGGTGGCGCCGGGCATCCCGGCACTGGCCAGCGCCGGGCCGTCGCCGCGCTCGCCCCGCAGGCCGCAGAAGCTCCAGATCGACTCCCAGAACGGGCCCAGCTCGGTGGCCGACCAGCGCCACAGCTCGTGCTCGTCGGCGAACCGTGTTCCGTACTCGGCGGCGATGAACTCCCGGTAGTGCGTCACGCCGGCGTCGCGGACCCGTTCCGGCGAGGGCTCCCAGAGCAATGTTCCCTCGCGGACCCCCCCACCGGAGCCGTCCGCGCCGCCGGGGGTCTGCGTGTACTGGTTGCCCGCCACGCGACCGACCCTAGTGACTGGGAGCCGGCTTTCCATCGCCTGCCACCACACACCAGGCGGAAAGTAATCTCGCGGTCTTGTCCGGCCGCCACGCTCAAACGGGCCGTATCCGTCTGGAAACCCCGCGCAATGGCTGGGCCCGGCTTCCGGACGGAACGGACGGGCTCCGTCACCGCCGGGCGGCGCGGGGACCGGTGGACGTGGGGCTCCATCCCAGGCCCAGGACGGCTACCGTCGCGGTATGGACGCGAGCGGCCGCGAGTCCGGCGCACCGGCGGGGCCCGGCCAGGAGCCGGCGGAGGCCGGCCGGGACACGCTGGTGGTCTGGGACGACGACCTGCTCGGGTACGACTTCGGCCCGCACCACCCGATGCACCCGGTCCGCCTCGCGCTGACCATGGAGCTGGCGGCGCGGGCCGGGGTGCTCGCCACCCCCGGCCTGACCAGGGCCGCGGGGTCGCTCGCGACCGACCAGCTGATCGAGCTGGTCCACGACCCGGCCTACGTCGCCGCCGTCCGGCACGTCGGCGCCCCCGGAGGCGGCAACCCGCGGCTGGCCGCGATGTTTGCGCTCGGCACCTCGGACAACCCGGTGTTCCGCGGCATGCACGAGGCAGCCGCTTCGGCGACCGGCGCGACCCTGACGGCGGCCAGGGCGGTCTGGTCGGGCACCCACCGGCATGCGGTGACGATCGCCGGCGGGCTGCACCACGCGATGCGGGCCGGCGCGAGCGGCTTCTGCGTCTACAACGATCCGGCCGTCGCGATCGCCTGGCTGCTGGCGAACGGCGCCAGCCGGGTCGCTTACGTCGACGTGGACGTCCACCACGGCGACGGGGTCCAGAACGCGTTCTACGACGACCCGCGTGTGCTGACGATCTCGCTGCACCAGTCGGGCCGCACCCTCTTCCCCGGGACCGGCTTCCCGGCGGAGAGCGGGGCGGGCGACGCCGAGGGCACGGCCGTGAACGTCGCGCTGCCGCCGGGCACCGGCGACGCCGGCTGGCTGCGCGCGTTCTCCGGCGTCGTGCCGGTGCTGCTGCGCCAGTTCCGGCCGGACGTGCTGGTCACCCAGCACGGCTGTGACACCCACGCCCTGGACCCGCTGGCCGACCTGCGGCTGACGGTCGACGGCCAGCGGGCCTCCTACGACGCCCTGCACGAGCTGGCCCACGAGGTCGCGGGTGGCCGCTGGGTCGCCTGCGGCGGCGGCGGGTACGCGCTGGAGACGGTCGTCCCGCGGGCCTGGACGCACCTGCTCGCGATCGCGGCGCACGCGCCGCTGCCGGTGGACCGCCCGCTTCCGACCGAGTGGCGCGAGGCCGCGCCCGGCCGGGTCGGCGTCGCCACCGGGCGGGGGCCGGCGCGGGACGACGCGGCGATAGCCGCGATGCCGACCGCGTTCGGTGACGGCGGCGGTCCCGTGACCTACCGTGGGTGGGACGCCGGCGAGGGCGACCCGGACGACCCGCTGGACCGCGCGGTCGCCGAGACGAGGCGTGAGATCCTTCCGCTGCACGGGCTCGACCCGTGGCGCGACCGCTGACCGGCATGGGGTACCCGGCCGGCTGGGAAGCCGACGTGATCCTCTCTGACGGCGGCACGGCGCACATCCGGCCGATCCTGGCGAGTGACGGGCCCCGGCTGCTGGACTTCTGGGACCGGCTGTCGGAACGCTCGATCTACCTGCGGTTCTTCGGAGTGCGCCGCGGCCTGTCCGCGGCGGACGTCCGGCGGTTCACCGTCGTCGACCAGTCGGTGCGCGGCGCGCTGATCGCCCTCATCGGCGAGGACATGGTCGCGCTCGCGCACTGGGAGGGCACCGCGGCCTCGTCGCAGGAGGGCACCGCGGCCTCGCCGCAGGACGGCGACGCGGCAGTGCGGCCGGCCGGCTCGGCGGCTTTGCCGCTGGACGACCCCCCGGCGCCGCCGGGGGGATCAGCGCTGCCGGCCGCGCGGTCTGGCCCTGACGGCGCGGCGTTGGTGCGCCCGGCGTCGGCGGCCGAGGTCGCCTTCCTCGTCGAGGACGCGCAGCAGGGCCGTGGCGTCGGCTCGGTGCTGCTCGAGCACTTGGCGGCGGCGGCCTGGGAGCGGGGGATCCGCCGGTTCGACGCGGACGTGCTGGCCGAGAACCAGAACATGATCAGGGTGTTCCTGGACGCCGGCTACAAGGTCGCCCGGCAGTGGGACTCCGGCGCGGTCCGGCTGTCCTTCGACATAGAGCCGACGGAGACGTCCGTCGACGTCATGCGGTCCCGCGAGCACCGGGCCGAGGCCGCGTCGATCGGCCGGCTGCTGCGGCCCCGGGCGGTGGCGGTCCTTGGCGCGTCGCGGCGGCCCGGCGCCACCGGCAACGCGGTGCTGCGCAACCTGCTGGACGGCGGGTTCGCCGGCCCGGTCTACCCGGTGAACCCGGCCGCCGCGGCCGACCCGGGCGCGGTGTCGTCGGTCCGGGCGTTCGCGCGCGTCGAGGACATCGACGGCCCGGTGGACCTCGCGGTGCTGTGCGTGCCGCCCGCCGAGACCACGGAGGTCGTCGAGGCCTGCGGGCGCCACGGCGTGCGCGGTCTCGTCGTGATCACCGACCTGCGTGACGAGCCGGCCGAGGCCACGCTGGCCGCCGCCGCGCGTGCCGCCGGGATGCGCGTGGTCGGGCCGGCGAGCCTCGGCATCCAGAACCCTGCGGTGGGCCTGAACGCCTCGCTGGCGGGCCAGATGCCGCCACCCGGACGGATCGGGTGCTACTCGCAGTCCGGGCCGCTGGGGACCGCGATGCTGACGGCGGCCGAGACCCGTGGCCTCGGCATGTCGGTCTTCGTCTCGGCCGGCGACCGGGCCGACATCTCGGGCAACGACATGCTGCAGTACTGGGAGGACGACCCGGCGACCGAGGTCGCGCTGCTGCACCTGGAGACGTTCGGCAACCCGCGCAAGTTCGCCCGGCTGGCCCGCCGGGTCGGCCGCGGCACCCCGGTGGTGGTCGTGCGGGCTGGGCGTTCCGAGCTGGACACGGCGCTGCTGCGGCAGGCCGGCGTGATCTCCGTGGACCGGGTGCCGGCCGGCTTCGACGTCGCGCAGCTGCTCGCCAGCCAGCCGTTGCCGCGCGGCCGGCGGCTGACGGTCATCGGCGACTCGCGTGCGCTGGTGCGGCTCACCGTCGAGGCGGCCGAGGCCGCCGGGCTCACCGTCGAGTCCGTGCTGCTGAAGCTCGGCAGCGCGCCGGAGCCGTTCGCGGCGGCCATGCTGGCCGCGGCGCCGACGTCGGACGCGCTGATGGTCACCGTCGCCCCGCTGCCGCCGCAGCCGGTCGCCCCGCTCGCCGCCGCCGTCGCCTCCGCCGCGGCGACCCTGGACATCCCGGTCCTCGCGGGCGTCCTCGGCGGGACCCGGATCCCGGAGCTCGGCGCGGTACCGGCCTACCCCTCACCCGAGGGCGCGGTGGCCGCGCTGCGGGAGGTGGTCTCCTACGCCCGCTGGCGGTCCCGTCCGCTGGGGACGGTGCCGGCGCTGGCGGTGGACCTCGACACGGCCCGGACCCTGGTCGCCGGCCGGTCCGGGCCGCTCGACGACGAGGCCGGCGCGGCGCTGCTGGCCTGCTACGGCGTCGAGGTCGAGCCGATGATCAGGGTGGACAGTGCGGACGCCGCGGTCGAGGCGGCGCGCCGGCTCGGCTGGCCGGCGGTGCTCAAGGCCCGGTCCCGGCCGTACCGGCACCGCCCCGAGCTGGGCGGGCAACGGCTCGGGCTGCTCGACGAGGCGGCGGTGCGGGCCGCCTGGGCCTCGCTGCGCGACCGGGTCGGGCCGGACGCGCCGCTGGTGGTGCAGCGGCAGGTGGCCACCGGGGTGCCCGTCGTGCTCGGCTCGGAGGAGCACCCCCGGTACGGCCCGCTGGTGTCGTTCGGGCTGGCCGGGCCGACGACCGACCTGCTCGGCGACCGGGCCTACCACATCCTGCCTCTCACGGACGTGGACGCGGAGCGGCTGGTCTCGTCGGTGCGAGCAGCGCCGCTGCTGTCCGGCTACCGCGGCTCCGAGCCGGTGGATGTGGCCGCGCTGCGGGAGCTGATCCTGCGGCTGGCGCGGCTGGCGGACGATCTGCCCGACGTGGCCCGGCTGATGCTCGACCCGGTGATCGTGTCGGTGCGCGGGGTGACGGTGCTCTCCGCCGAGGTCGTCGTCGGGCCGCCGCCGCGGCGTGCCGATGCCGGGCCCCGTCGCTACTGGACCGCTCCGGTCCGGGCCGTCGACCCGATCTCCTGACCCGCCACGCGGCTACCCGGCCGCCGTCGGTTGCGTCACACCTGCCGCCGGTTGCCCCGGCGAACGGGTCGCTACCCGCCGTCGTAATGTCCCACTCGGTGAGAATCGTGCCGCGGACCGGCGCGGACCGGTGTCCCGGATGCGCCTCGTGGCGGTGTGGAACCGCTGCCAGGTCTGTCCGGGCTGCTCTGGAAGCCTCAAGTCGAACGTCGCCAGACAGCAGGGTTCGGCCCGGTTCCACACAACATGTTCCCACCGTCGACAATTGGGACCCATGACGCCGTCCTCTGCCGCCGAGCCGTCCGGCCGCCCGCCCGCCGGTCAGACCGGTGGGTACGCCTCGCCCTACCCGGACCAGGGATACGGCGTGCCGGAGGACAACGACAACCGGCCTGGCGCCGCGCCCTGGCCGCCCGCGCCACCGGCCGGTGGCCACGACTGGGACGACCGCAACTGGAGCGGCGGCCAGGACTGGAGCGCGTCCGCCGTCTGGCCGCCGAGCGCGACGGCTCGGACCGAGCCGGGCCATCCGGTCGGCCTCGCCCAGCCGCCGGGCGGTTCGCCCTACCCGGACGCGGGTGGGCCGCGCGGCTACGACCCGGCGAACGGCTCGCACGGCGGCGTCCTGAGCAACGGCGCGCACGGTGAGGGCTCCGCCGCAGCCGGCGACGACACCTACGGCCCCGGGGCCACCACCTATAGCGACGCGACGTATGCCAACGGCGCCTACGGCGACGGCGGGTACGGCAACGGCGCCTACCGGGACAGCGGCTACGGGGGCTACGACCGACCGCCGTACGGCGGCCAGGGCCAAGCTGACGGCTACGGCGGCCAGGGCCAGGGCCAGAGCCAGGGCCAGAGCCAGGGCCAGGGTGACGGCTATGGCGGCTACGCGGCGGGCGGCCCGAACGGCGGGTACGCCGGCTACGAACAGAGCGGCTACGACCGCGGCGCCGAGGCGGCCGGCAGCTACGGCCCTGGCTATGGCGGATTCGAGGTCGGCGGGCCGAGCGTCGGCGGGCCGAGCGTCGGCGGTTCCAGCGTCGGGGCACCGAGCGCCGGTGGGCCAGGTCCGGGCGGATCCGGCAGCGGCGGCGGCGCGCCCTCCGTGGGCAGCGCCGGCTACGGCGCGGCACCGGTCGTCCCTGGGCTCGGTGCCACCCGGCAGGCATACGGCCAGAGCCCCTATGGCCCCGGCGCGCGGCCCACCGGCTCCGTGCCGGTGGGCGACCCGTCGGGCCGGCAGCCGGGCTCCGAGCAGGCCCGCTCCGGTGCGCCCGGGCTCGCGACCACGCCGCCACCCCAGCCACCGAGCTATCCGCCGGGCGAGGCGCCACCGTTCGGCGGTCCGCCCCCGCCCCCCGCACCGGTCTCCGCGCCGCCCCCGCCTCCGGCCCCGCCCGCTGCGCCGTCCAGCGCCGCGAACCCGTTGGCCGTTCTCGGCGGGCAGCCGGCGCCCGCCGCGGCCGGTGCGGCGCCCGGCGGTGCGACCGGGGCCGGCGGGGCGCTGCCGACGTCGGCCGCCGTCGCCGAGACGCTGTTCACCCGGGCGCCGATCGCGCTGGCGTTCCACGACGCCGCCGGCCGGTACGTCCGGGTCAACGAGGTGCTGGCCCGGCTGAACGGCCGGACCGTCGCGGAGCACATCGGGCGCACCGCTCCCGAGCTGCTCGGCGAGATCGGCCACGAGCTGGCCAACTTGCTCGGGCGGGCGCTGCGCACGGGTGAGCCCGTCGGTGATCTCGAGATGAGCGTCGCGACCGGAGCGGGTGGCCCGACCCAGACCTGGCAGGCGAGCTGGTACCCGGTGCCCGGGACCAGTGGCGCGCCCCTGGGCGCCGTCTTCGTCGCGATCGACGTCAGCGCCCGCCGGGACGCGGAGCAGGATGCGGCGCGTGAACGGGAGCGGACCCGGATGCTGGCCGAGGCGACCGGCGCGGACGTGCTGCGCGCCGGCCCGGACGGCACGCTCGACGCCGACCTGCCGCGCTGGCGGACCTTCACCGGGCAGCGGCGAGCCCAGTCCGACGGCTTCGGCTGGCTGGACGCGGTGCATCCCGCCGACCGGGACACCGTCCGGCGGGCCTGGCAGGCCGCGCTGGACCACGGTGAGAGCTTCGAGGCCGAGTTCCGGGTGCTGGGCGCCGACGGCGCCGAGCGCGTGGTCACCGCGCGGGCGCTGACCGGCGCGGCCGGCGGCGAGTGGGTCGGTGCCCTGACGGACATCACCGACCTGCGGGCCGCCGAGGCCGCGGCCGAGGCCGCGGCGGGCCGAGTCCGGGCCGCCACCGACCGGGTCGAACAGATCCAACGGGTGACCAGCGCGCTGGCACGGGCGGTGACCAGTGAGGACGTCGTCTCGGTGGTCATGGAGGCCGGCCGGGTGCTCGGCGCGGCCGGCCGTGGCGTGGCGCTGATCGACGACGCCCGCGAGACACTCGTGTTCCGGGCACTGGCGGGCTACTCGGCGGAGCACACCGCGCGTTGGTCCCGGATCGGCCTGGGCGCCGTGCACCCGGCCGCCGAGGTCGTGCGCGGCCGCCGGCCGTTGTTCCTCACCAGCCGCGACGAGCTGACGGCTCGCTGGCCGGTGCCCGACCTCGTCGCCGCGGTCAACGCGGCCGAGGACCGTTCCTGGGCGCTGCTGCCGCTGGCAACCGGTGACACCCCGGTCGGGGTGCTGCTGTTCGGCTTCCCGACCCCCCGGGACTTCATCCTCGACGAGCGTGGCTACCTGGAGCTGCTCGCCGATCAGTGCGCGCTGGCCTTCGAGCGGGCCGCGCTGTTCGAGAGCGCGCTCGCGCAGGCGGCCGCCGGCCGGGTGGCCCAGGAGAACACCGCGGCGGCCCGGGCGGCCGCGGACCGGTCGGCCCGCCGGCTGGGCGTGCTCGCCGCCGTCAGCACCGCCCTGGCGACCGGAGCCGGGCCCGCCCCGGCGAGCACACCGGACCGGGCGCTGCGCGCGCTGACCGAGGCCGCCGTCGGTGAGCTCGCCGACGCCTGCGTCGTCTACCTGCTCGCCGACCCGGCCGCCGAGCATTCCGCCGCCGACGGCTCAGGGCCGGAAGCCACCGGGCCGGCGGGCGGCGAGGACTCCGCTCCCACCGCGCCGGCGCCCCAGCTGGTCCGCGTCGCGGCGACCGCCCCGACCGGGGCCGCCGCGCTGCCCCGCCCGCGGCCGCTGCGCTGGCCGGCGGCCAGCGCAGTCGGCCGCGCGCTGGCCACCGGCCAGCCCCAGCTAGCCGTCCTGCGTGACGCCACGGGCTCGGCCCCGGCCGGGCCAGCCGGGGACGCGCCGGGTTCCGAGCGGGTCCTGCCGTCGGTCCAGACACTGGCGGCGCCGGCCACGGACGAGGTGCGCTGGGCCCGGCGGGCTGGCGCGACCACGATCGCCGCCGCGCCGGTCCTGCGGGGTGGACGGTCCGTCGGCGTCGTCGCGCTGGCCGCGCTCGGGGACCGGCAGCCGCTCGCCGAGGCCGACCTCCCGCTGGTGGCCGAGCTGGCCGCCCGCGCGGCGGACGCGGTCGACCGGGCCGAGCTCGCCGCGGCCGCGGC
This sequence comes from Pseudofrankia sp. DC12, assembly GCF_000966285.1. Classification (NCBI taxonomy): domain Bacteria; kingdom Bacillati; phylum Actinomycetota; class Actinomycetes; order Frankiales; family Frankiaceae; genus Pseudofrankia; species Pseudofrankia sp. DC12. The sequence goes on along the minus strand of NZ_KQ031391.1, from coordinate 1,726,063 downwards.
GCCGGCGGCGCTGGCCGCGAGCCGCCGGGCCGCCGCACGGTCGCTCACGCCGGCCGGGCTCGCCGTGGTCGCCCGGCACCGCCCCGGTGAGGGCGGCGTCAGCTGGGACTGGTTCGACGTGATCGACCTCGGCGCTGGCCGGGCCGCCCTGGCGATCGGCAACATCGCCGGTGGCGACGCCGCGGCCGCCGTGATGGACGCGCTGCGGGCCTCGGTGCGCGCCTGCGCCCGGCTCGACCTGCCGCCGCACGAGGTGATCACCCTGCTGGACGGCGTGCTCGGCGACCTGGCCGCCGAAGGCCGCCGGGCTGACCTGGCCGGTCACGTCGACCTGGCCGGTCACGTCGACCTGGCCGCCGGCTCCGCCGTCGTCGCCGGTCCGGGCGAGGCCGACCTGCCCGTGCGGCTCGCTACCTGCATCTACGCGGTCGTCGAGACCGACTCGGGCCGGGTCACGCTGGCCAGCGCCGGTCATCCGCCGCCCCTCGTGGTGGCGCCCGACGGGCTGGTCTCCCGGCTCTACATGGAGGTCGGCCCCGCGCTGGGCTCCCGGCGCGACGACGTCAAGGAGTACGTCGTCCGGCTCGGGCCTGACTGGCTGCTCGCGCTGTTCACCGACGGGCTGGTCGCCGCCGACGGCCGCGAGCTGGACACCGGGGTGTCGCAGCTGGCGGGCGCGCTCGCGCGGCCCGGCGTGCCGCTGTCCGAGCTGGCTGACGAGGCGTTCGCGCTGCTCGGCCCGGCGGCGGGTGCCAGCGAGGCCGCCGTCTCTGGCCCCGCCGTCCAGGCGGCCGGCGGCGCGGCCGAGGATCCGCTGACCGTCGACGCGGCCCTGCTGGTCGCCCGGCTGCCCGCGGCCCCACCGCCCGGTGCGACCGTGGAGATCCCGGTGGACGGCGGCGCGGCCGACCTCGCGACCGCCCGGGCCGCCGCCCGGGCCGCGCTGGCCGACTGGGCGCTGCCAGCCGACGCGCTGGAGACGACCGTGCTGGTGCTGTCCGAGCTGGTCGGCAACGCGGTCGCGCACGGCCGGGCGCCGGTCGACGCCCGGGTCCGCCGGCTCGCCGACCGGGTCGTCGTCGAGGTCGCCGACGGCGGTGGGCGACTGCCGCGGCGCCGCCACGCCGGCGTCGACGAGGAGGCCGGCCGGGGCCTCGACCTCGTCGCCACCCTCGCCGACCGCTGGGGAGCCCGGCCGTCCGCCGACGGCAAGGTCGTCTGGGCCGAGATCGGGCCGGCCGCGTTCCTGCCTGGTCAGCCCGGCTGAGCCGTCCCGTCACCCGGGCGAGGAGCGGCGACCGTCGCCCGGGCCCGGCCCGGCGCGCCCGGCCGCGCGCCGGGCCGGAGTGCCGCCTCCAGCGGCAAACGCCACCCGGTCGCTTCGATCCCGACCGGTAACGTGAGCTCCATGGCGGACACGATCGTGAGCCTCGACGCGGTCAGCGTGCGGCGAGACGGGGCGGCGTTGCTGTCCGACGTGAGGTGGAGGGTCACGGCCGGGCAGCGCTGGGTCGTGCTCGGGCCGAACGGCGCCGGCAAGACGACGCTGCTGTTGGTCGCGGCCGGCCGGCTGTTCCCGACCGCGGGCGCCGTCGACCTGTTCGGCTCCCGGCTGGGCTCGGTCGACATGCGTGAGCTGCGCTACCGGGTCGGGCTGGTCAGCTCGGCGCTCACCGAGACGCCGCCGCCCGACGAGCGGGTGCTGGACGTGGTTCTCACCGCCGCGTGGGCGGTGTTCGGCCGTGGCTACGAGCGGTATGACGACGTCGACGTGGCCAGGGCCGCCGGGCTGCTGCGCCAGTTCGGCTGCGGCGCGCTGGTCGACCGCTGGTTCGGCACCCTCTCCGAGGGAGAGCGCAAGCGGGTCGCGATCGCCCGCGCGCTGATGACCGACCCCGAGCTGCTGCTGCTGGACGAGCCGGCCGCCGGCCTCGACCTGGGTGCGCGGGAGGCGTTGTTGCGCCGGCTCACCCGATTCGCCGCCGATCCGGCCGCGCCCGCGATGGTGATGGTCAGTCATCACGTCGAGGAGATCCCGGTCGGCGTCACCCACGCCCTGCTGCTGCGCGGCGGTCGGGTGGTCGCCGCTGGCCCGGTCGAGGAGACGGTCACCGCCGGGCCGCTGTCCGAGTGCTTTGGAATCCCGCTGGACGTGACGGTCACCGCGGGCCGCTTCACGGCCCGCCTGGCACCTCACCCGCCGCGCCCCCGGGTCGTCGCGCCGGCCTGAGCGGGCCGCTGGAGCCACGGCCGGGGTGGTGCCGGCAAATCAGGTGCGATACCGGCTAGACCTGGTCCAGAAGGGCCCACAGGCTTCCCGCGCCCTGTACTTGGGCGCCGGTCTCGGTAATGCGGGCGCGCAGCGCTCGATCCGAAGTGAAGACGAGCACGGGTGGAGCCGCGGCGAGCGCCGCCGCCACGATCGCGTCGTCGCCCGGCCCCGGTGCGTGCACGACCGTCAACGTCCGAGCTGAATCGACGGGGCGGTCGGCATTCTCAGCAGACCCGGGTTGGGTTTCGGAGTACACCGTCCCGGCCTCGACGCCGGCCCGGGCCGCGCCTTCCAGGACGAGAACGGCCCGCTCCAGCCGGGCGAGCGGGCCGCCAGGGGCCGTTGCTCCGGCCGGCCCCGAGGCCGGTTCGGCGGCGAGCAGGCGCAGAATCCGCCTGTGAAGGCGGGCGGCGGCGCCCGGGCGGTCACGCCACCAGCCGTCCGGACGGGAACCGACCACGTTTGCCGCGTCGACGACCCAGGTTCGCGCGGTCATCACGGGGCGCCAACCTGACGTGGCGGAATGATGGCGCTGATCCGGGAGGTCACCGGACGGACGCCGAGGGGCAGGCGAAAGGCCGGCGGGTGGGCCGTTCCGGCGGACCATCGGTCAAGGTTTCCCATTCGTGCTGCCGACTCGTGCCGGCCTCCCCCTGCGAAAGCTTGTCCCATACGGGAGACGGCGGCCGCCGGATGCCGACCGTAGCGAGTCCAAAGCCCGCAGACACAGCGCGGCTCTGTTTGCGGAGCAATGACGTCCCACCGGCCGCTGACCGTCGCGTTGGGCTGGCTCCCGGGCCGCCGTACCCGTGCGCCGTCGTGGCCCATCTGTCCCCAAGGGTGTGAAGCTCCGGGTCCGGGCGGGTGATTCCGTTGACACGATGGGCCTTCTATCACGCCCCGCCGCGGTGGACTCTTTAGGTTCCGCTGACCGATCCACCGGTGCGACACCGTTCCGCGGGCGCAGGCATCGCCGGACGGCAACCGGGCGAACGCGGAAGCCCGTCATCAGGGTTCCGGCCCTGGCTGGCCCTTGATGGACATCACACCCATAGGCGAAGCACCAAACCACCGTGCCCGCCGATTCGTCGGGCTGCCGTAGGCTCGGCCCGGTCCGGAGCGGGGGAGGCTGAATCGGCGGGGAACCGTACGAAGCGCCGGGCGACGGCCTTGATCGCGCCATTGTCGAGGCGTCGGCTTCTCTGCTGGCACTCTTGGCGCGGGGTAGCTCCCAGATGCCGACGGGAGCTCGCCGGCAGACATTGCGGCGCGCCGGAAGCCGAGCCGAAGCGCCATGTGGTCGATTCGAGGATCTCGCCCGTAGGCCGCGTCCGCGCGTAGCGGAGTCCGCACGGATCTGCGTCGGCAGATCTGCGTGCGGCGCTGAATCGTCGGCCACCCGGCTCGCCACCTCGAACCAGTCGCGAACGTTCCCCGTGTTCTCGTGGTAATACTAGACGCGTGAGTTCTGGGGTCCGCTGACCTGAACCGCTGACCTGAAGGAGTTGACATGGCCCAGAAGACCATCGTCTCGTTGATTGACGATCTCAGCGGCGAAGAGGCCGACGAGACCGTCCGGTTCGGCCTCGACGGCGCGCAGTATGAGATCGACCTCTCCGAGAAGAACGCGACCAAGCTGCGTGAGTCGCTGGCTCCGTTCGTGGCCGCCGCCCGTCGTTCGGGTGGTCGCGCCTCGGGCAGCCGCCGCGCCGTTGCTCGCGCCACTTCTCGCCGTGGCGGCGGAACGGACCGGACCGCCGACATTCGTGAGTGGGCGCGCAGCAACGGCTACACCGTGAGTGACCGCGGCCGTATCGCCTCCAACATCGTCGAGGCGTACGAGAAGGCCCACTAGTTCGCGGCGGGTTCGGGTTCGCCTGCTAGCCGGTCTTCGGCCGGCTTCGCTGGAGGCAGCGAACCAGAGGTCTGCCACCGGGACACGTCCCCCGACAATCCGCCAGCGCGGCTTGCCGGCGGCCCCGGGTCCGTTGGAACCCCCGTTGTCGAGGTTGTCTCGGCCCCGGGGGTAGGCAGATTGTTAGCCTTCGGCGGGCTTCGCTGCCGGTCATGGACTGGGCCGCGGCCCAGGGCGCCAGGTCGTGAACCGGTGCTTCGGGGCGGGTACGGGTGGCCGTTCCGGCGGTTTTCGGCCGGCTTCCCGTTGGCCCGCATTGTCTGTCCAGGGGCGTCTCCCCTGATGGCCCGTCGGCGCGTCCCGTCGGCGTGGCTCGTCGCGGGTGATCCTGGTTCCCGGAACCCCGGCTGTCGAGCACGACTCGACCCGGGGCTGCCGGATTTCCACGTTCGACCGGCTTCGTTGGCCGGTCCGGGACCAGATGGCCGCCGAACGGCTGGTTCCACAGCTATCCGCCGCCGGGGTTCGCTCGGGGTTTGGGCGATGGCGGGGCCGACGATTGTCTTGGAGTCAGCGAGGTTCTGGTCGGTGCGATCGCCCGGTGCCGGTGTAGCTGGCGGTGTTCGGTCGGTTGCGGCGGCGGCCGGTCGGTGTTGTCGTTTCCGCATTTTTCTGGTGACTTCGGAGATCCGGCCGGATTTGTCGACTGCGTGGCGTCAGCCGGGTTGCCCGGACGGTGAGTCCGGCGGTGACCTCCGTCAGCCCTAGGTGAATCGTGTCACCACTTGGTGCCGAAGAAGGCCGGCTGGCCCCGAGCGGGGGCCAGCCGGCCTTCTTCGGCTGAAACCAGCCCTTGCGTGTGCCGAGGCGCCGCTGGTTGGCCGGGCGTCGGGCGCCGATCAGACCGGGCGGTGCTGACGCATCCAGGTCTCGATATCTCCGACCGTGCGGGGGAGAGCCGACGACAGGTTGCGAGAGCCGTCCGAGGTGACAAGGATGTCGTCCTCGATGCGCACTCCGATGCCGCGCAGCTCCGGCGGAACCGTCAGATCGTCGGGCTGGAAGTAGAGGCCGGGCTCCACGGTGAGCAGCATGCCGGCGGACAGATCCGCGTTGCGGTAGGTCGTGTCCCTCGCCTGCGCACAGTCGTGAACATCCAGGCCCAGCATGTGCGAGGTGGAGTGCAGGGTGTAGCGCCGGTGTACCCCGGCGCCCGGCGCTTTCGTGTCCTCGGAAAGTGACTGCTCGACACTCGCCGGCAGCAGGCCCCAGTCGTGCAGCGCGGTCGCAATCACCCGCATGGCCGCCCGATGCGGGTCCAGGTACGCCGCGCCGGGCCGGACGGCGTCAATTCCGGCCTGCTGCGCGGCGAGCACCACCTCGTATACCTTGCGCTGCACGTCGCTGAACTCGCCGCTGATCGGCAGTGTGCGGGTCACGTCGGCGGTGTAAAGCGAACGGCTTTCCACCCCCATGTCCAGAAGCGCGAGCTCTCCGGCGCGCACCGGGCCGTCGTCGCGCCACCAGTGCAGTGTGGTCGCGTGGTGTCCGCAGGCCACGATCGAGCCGTATCCGACGTCGTTGCCGTCGACCCTGGCCCGTCGCCAGAACGTTCCCTCCAGCCAGCGTTCCCCGTTGGGGAGCCTGGCCGCGGCCGGCATCTCGACGACGCATTCGGTGAAGCCACGCACCGTCGCGGCGACCGCCTCCTCCATCCGGGCGATCTCGTAGTCGTCCTTGAGCAGCCTGAGTTCCGACAACGCCTCGGCGAGTTCACCGTCCCTGCTCGGCTGGTCGGGGCGGGCGACCCGGCGGCTGGGATAGGTAAGCACCGCGTCGTCGACCTGGGCGTCCAGCCCGCGCAGCACCCGCGTGTTACCAGGCGCGAGGCGGCCCAGCGCGGCCGGAAGCTCCGTGAGCGGACGGCATTCGATCTCGAGTGCCTGCGAGGTGTCTCGCACGCCCGGCCGGGGGCCTACCCACAACTCGCCGAGACGGTCTGTGTAGAAGGCCGACGTCGTACGGTCGGCCCGGTCGGCCACGTACAGCACCGCGTCGTGCTCGCCGGCTGGATTCGGCAGCAGCAGCAGAACCGAGTCCGGATCATGGCAGCCGGTCAGCCAGAAGAAGGCGCTGCCCGGCCGGAATGGGTAGTCGGTGTCGTTTGCCCGCACCCGCAGCCCACCGGTCGGTATCACCAGCGCGTCGGTCGGGAATCTGGTCCCGAGCAGCGCGCGTCGTTTCGCGGCGTAGGGCGCAACGTCGTCGCGTCCCCCGGAGAGGTCCACCGGAGGCGCCCACCCCGTCGCCATGAACTGGCGGAACGCGGCATGCGGTTCCTCGTCATGGCTCACCTGACCGGCCGCCCGGCCACTGGTGGGCGCTGGCTCCTCGGCGGCCGCGGAGGCTGGCGCCGCTGCCGCGGCGACTTCGGCGGGCTCGGGCGTTTCGGCGGTCACGACCGACTCGCCATCCGGCGCGGTCGGCGAAACGTCGGCTCGGTCGGTGAACGCGCCGCTCCCCGGCGGTGACGGCGAGCTTTCGGCGGGCTGAGCACTCATGCGTCAACGTTAGGCCGAACGGTTGGGGCAGCGCGGCCGGCCGCGAAAGTCGAGGCACCCGGCCTGCGCCAGGCCCGGCGCAGGCCGCGGCCGGATGTCGAAATCACTCGGCGGGAAGGACACGAGTGGCTCGCCGGGGCCGTCGCCGCGTGTTCTGAGCGGGGACGGACGACCCGGCGTGTCCGGTCGGAGCAGCTGATCCCGTCGCCGCTGGATTACCGGAACGAGACAGCGGCGGCGACCTGGGCCGGATCCGCCGCCAGCAGCAGTTCCTCGGCGCGGTGTTCCACGCCGTGACGGCGCCGTCGACGCTGGCGAACCCGGTGCGGGTCCGCGCCCTGCTCGACGCGACGACGTCCGCGCTGACGGTCGACCAGGGCACCAGCCTGACCGATCTCGAGCCGCTGGCGCTGCGGATGCGGACGCTCGCCGGTGGCGGCTCCGGGTTCGAGACCGTGCCGGCGACGCCCGCGACCCGGGCGGGCCAGTCGGTCCTGCTCGTGGACCCGGCGAAGCTCGCCGCCTTCCTCGCCCCGCTGCGACCGGCGGCCGCCTCGGCCGCCCGCCAGCCGACGGCCGGGACGGCGCGGACGACCGGCTCGACGCTCGCCGTGCGGCCTGCCTCGCTGCTGGCCGGCGGTGCGACGGCGGCGGCTACCCAGCCTGCGACCGGTCAGTCGTCCGGCGGCTCGTCCTGTACGTACTGACCCGGGGCCTCGCCGACGCCGGCAGTGGAGGTGGAGCGGGCCGCCGGTTACTCGGTCGTTGGTGACTGGGCTGCCGGTGACTGGGCCGTGGCGGGCTCGGTGGCGGGCGCAGGCGTCTCGGGGCCGTCCTGAGGCGGCTCGGGCGCCGGCGCCCCCGGGCGGCGCTGGTCCAGGGCCGCGTTGAGCTCGGCGCCGAGAAGGACCGCGAGCCCGGTGATGTAGAAGAACAGCAGCGCGGCGGCCGGCGCGGCGAGCGAGCCGTAGACCAGCTCGTTGCCGAAGACCCGCTCCAGGTACAGCCGCAGCAGGTAGCTGCCGATCAGCCAACCGACCAGCGCGAACACGGCGCCGGGCAGCGCGCGTCGCCAGGGCCGCCGCTGGGGGAGGGCCTGGTGGTAGAGCGACGTCAGCACCGTCAGCGCGACCACCGCGACCACCGGCCAGAATGCCGACTTGAGGAGCACCTCGATCGTTGGATGATGCTTGGCGCGCAGGAGATCGGCCAGCAGGCCAGGCCCAAGCACCAGTGCGGGCAGCAGGACGATGCCGGTGATGACCTGGACGATGAACAGCCGCAGGGCGACGATCCGGCTGCGGACCGCGGAGCGCAGGTCGCGCTGGCCATAGGCGATCGTGATCGTGTTGACGAAGGTCGCCATGGCGGTCGAGCCCGTCCACAGCGACAGCACGAACCCGATCGAGATCACATCGGGGCGCCCGTGCGTCAGGATCTGGTCGACCGTCGGGCGGACCACGTCGTCGACGACGTCGGCGGTCAGCAGGTCGTCCGCGCCGCGCAGCAGGCTGTTGCGGATGCTGTTGACCGCGTCGGAGCCGAGCGCGTCGCCGAGGTAGCCGATCGACCCGAGCAGGGCCAGCAACAGCGGCGGCAGCGACAGCAGCTGCCAGAAACCGGCTTCGGCCGCGAGGCCCAGCACCCGGTCCCGCCAGGCGTTCGACATCGCACGCGCGGCCACCCGGCCCGCGTCCGTCGCATGCAGCCGTGCCGCCGCGACAACCCGGCGCGCCAGCGGGACGGCTGGCGCTGCGTCGCGGCTGTGCTCGGGCCGGTCCGCGGGCTCTCTGGACGCGGGGCCGCCGGGACTGGCCGGTTCGCCGTGCGTGGCCGTCGGGACGTCGTCGTCCGCCACCCTGGCATCGTCTGTGGTCGGCCCCGCGGGGGCGGTCAGCCCCGCTGACGCCGCGCCGGCCGCCGGCGCCGTGGTGATGTCGGCCGGCGCCGAAGCAGCGCCGATGGCGGTCGTGGTCCCGTCGTCCCTTGGCAGAGCCTGGTCGTCGCCCGGACGGACCCCGTCGCCGTCCGCCCCGGGCCCGTTGGCCGCGCCGTCCGGTGTAGTGGAGCCCGGACTCGCGGGCCGGCCGTCGTCGGGACGCGACCGCCCGGTCGGCCCCCCGGACGCCTGGCCGGTGGAGCCCGCCGGACCGCCGACAGGGAGGGCGGGCGTGGCGCGGCGGTCGGGCCCTGGCGCCTCGTGGCGTCCAGCCAGCCGCACGGGCGGCGGCGCCATCGCGGGCGCGCCCTCGTTGGCCATGGTCACGGCCCCAACCGTACGGGGTCGGCGGCCGGCCGTTGTGGACCATCCGCCGACTTGCGCAGTTGGCAGTATCCCCGGCGTGCGCTCATCCCGAGGGGTGGGCGTGCGGAGGGTCGACATTGATGTTCACGAGCCGACGTTCATGAGTGTTCGGGTCGCCGGGGCTCTGTCGGCCCGCGTCGTGGGCACAACGCGACGCGGGCCTGCCGGGAGGCCGCCTCAGGACGGGCGACCATGATGGCCACCCACCTCAGGCGGCGGACCCGGCAGGCCCGCGCCAGTAGGTTCGTTAGCTGCCGACGGTGAGCTTGTCGGACTCGTCGTGGTATTCGACGGCCATCTCGCGGAGCTTGGAGTCGTGGGACTTGGCGTGGTGCCGGCAGAAGAGCAGGTCGCTGCCACCGGGCAGGACGACGCGGACGTACGCCTGAGCGCCGCACCTGTCGCACCTGTCGAGATTGGTCAGCGTCGGCTTCGTGGTAGTACCAGTCACACCCTCTCCAACTGTGTCCGGCGGCCAGACCTTCCAGGCCTGGCCGTGTGATCGGTCCCTCACACTTCGCTAGGACCGCCGGCCACGCGATGAGGTTGCATCGCATGGCGTCCGGTCATGCCGGCTGGAGTGGCGCCGTTGCGTCCAGAGCGGCTGTACCGCGTCCCGTTGGGTCTCCTCTGAACCGCCGAGACCACCATCTTCAACCCTTCCCGGTCTTGCGCCCCGCGTTTCACGGTTTCCGGGACTTCAGCCCCCTTTCGGGGGATTGGAGCGGCGTACGCCAAGGGCCCTGCCCCGCCTAGGTGCGGCGGGCACCGAAGACGATGTCATCCCATGCTGGCACCGACTTGCGCCCACGTCGACCGCCTCCGGCACGTTCACCAGTTCGGGGGGTGTTCCGTGGCCGGTTCGACGGCTGGTTCGTCGCGTCCCTGTCACCATCCGTAGCGGACGATCCGGGCGTCCCGTCCTGATTCTTCCCTGGCGACTTCTCCGGCTTGTCCTGCTTTTCGCCGGCTTTCGCGGCGGCGGCCGCCGCGGCCAGCCGGTTCCCGCCAGCGGCCGACGTCTTTTTCGTCACGTCGCCCTTCGCAGGGCCTGCCTGGTCCGTCGCCGTCGTGACCGACGTCACCTCGACTGTCGCTCCGTCGCCGATCGGTTCCTCGCCGTTCGGTTCGTCGGCCGCGGCCTCCGTCGCGACGAGCGCCCGCTCGTCCGCCTTGGAACCGCCAGGGGTAGTCGTTGCCGCCGCGGTGACGGCCTCCCTGCCCCGCGTGGGAGTGGCCTGGCCGGTTCTGGTCGCCGCCGCGGCCGGGAGCGGCTCAGCGGCCGCCGCGGCCGGAGCCGCTGTACCCGGCGCGACGGGTGCCGCGGTGGCGGCCACTGCGCCGGTCGGGACGTGCCCGGCCGCGGCCGGGGCTGAGGCAACCGGAGCTGGGGAAGACGCGTCGGTGGTCGACGGGCGGGCGGCCGCCGGGCCTTTGGCCGCCGGGCGTGCCGGGGACCTGGTCGGCCGGGCTGGTACGACGGCCGGGCCGGCGACCCGGGGCGCCGTCAGGACTGGCTCCGCGGCCGGTGCGACGTCGGGCAGCTCGTCCAGCTGGTCGGCCTCCGCGGTGGTAGTGGCGCCGGACTCGTTGCCATTGGGCGCGTCCCACGATGGCGCCTCCGGCGCAGGTGTCTCCGGCTGGCGGGTCGCCCGAGCCGGTGCCTCGGGTCGCGTCGCCTGCTGGTCACCGGCCGTGTCGGCGACGGACTCGTCCGCGGCCACGCCCTCGGCCTGCCACGGCGTGTTCGGGTCGGACGCCGGCAGGGCGGCCCGGGGCTCGGGCTGCTGGGCGACCTGAGGTACCGCGGCCGGCGGCGTCGGTCGTGCCGCGGGAGCGCGTGGCGGTTCGAGGCCGGGCGACGGCGGCACCGGGCGTGGCTGCGCGGGGCGAGCCTCGGGCCGTTGCCGCGGGGAAAGCGTTGGGATCGGCGGCAGCCCGGCGCGCTGGGTCTGCGGCTGGGCCTCGGCGGCCGGCGGCCGTGCCGGGGCGGGCGCCGGGCGGGCCGGGGTAGCTGGCGTCCCGCGCGGCGGGGCCGTGGCCGGCCGCGGCAGCGGGCGCGCTCCCGCGGGTGACGGCGGGGCGGGGTGGTCGGCCGGCTCGTCGAACAGGTCCGCGTCCAGGGTGAGATCAAGGCCGGCGTCGTCGTGCTCCGGCCACCGGCGGCCGTCCAGCGGCCGACCCGGCCGTGGTTCGAGCGCCGGCGGCCGGGTCGGCCGGTGCGCGGCGGCCGGGCGGGCCGGGCGGCCCGCGGGCGCGGCGAAGGGCGTCGGCGCGTCGGGCTCGTCGGCCGGTGGCATGACCGGCAGCCCGCCGGTGTGCTCCGGCGCAGGGAGGCGGTAGGCGGCTGGCACCGGCGTCGGGCCCGTCGGCGGGCCAGCCGGCGCGTCTCGTCCGTCTCGTCCGTCTCGTCCGCCTGGGCCGCCGACCTGCGGATCGGTGTAGGTGTCCGGATCGGCGTAGGTGTCCGGTGCGTACGACTCCGCCGCGAACGGGTCCTCGCCGAACAGCGGCCCGGCGGCCGGGTCGGCGTACGGCTCCGCGGGAAACGCCGGGAACGGACGCTGGGCGTCCGCGGCCGGGTAGCGCGTCGGGGCCGGCTGGCCCGGCGGCGGGTAGCCGTCCGCCTGGTAGCGGGCCTGGCCTGCGTGCTCAGGCCGCTGCTGGGCCGGCGGGTAGGCGGCCGGGTCCGGGTAGTGGCCGGCCTGGGCGCCGCCCAGGCCGAGGTCCTCGCCGGGGGCCGGGGACGGCTCACCCGGGTACTGGGCGCCGGGGTACTGGGCCGCCGGGAACCGAGCCGCAGGGTGCTGGGCAGCGGGGTACTGAGCCGTCGGATGCTGCGCGCCGGGGTGATGGGCGGCTGGCTGGTGGGCGGCCGCCGGGTAGTGGGGCTCCTGCGGCGCGGGCGGGAACGGAGCCGCCGGGGTGGGTGCCTCCTGGTAGCCACCTGCCGGGAACGAGGCCGGCTGGGCGTACCGCGGTCGCTGGTCGCCCGGGTAGCCGGGCGCCGGGCGCGCCGGGGCGGGCTGCCGCGTGGCCGGCTCGGTCACCAGCGTGAGGGCCGGCGGGCCGGGGCGCGGCGGCGCGGCGGTGGTCGCGGCGGGCGCCGGCGCCGCGTCAAGGGGCTCTGGCGCGACCAGCGTGCGGGCCGCGTCGTCGTGCGGCCGGACCCGGCGGACCACCGGGTCCCAGGTCCAGCGCGCACAGCGGCTCTCGGAGGTGAGCTGCACCAGCCAGATCCCGTCGACCCGGCGCCAGGCGTCCCACTGGGCGCTGTCCGGGTCGTCCTGGCCTGCCATCAGACGGGCGTCGACCACCTCGCCCAGCGGCCGGCCGGGTGCGCCGCCGGTGTCCTTGGGCAGCAGCGCGGCGCGCGCCTCCTGCACCACCCTGGCCCGCTCAGCGAGCACCGGGCCCTCGTACCGCTCGACCCGCTCCACTGGAATGCCCGCGGCGCGGGCGACATCGGCGGCGGTCTCACCGGCGCGCAGCCGGGCCTGGATCTCGCGCGGAGTCAGCGCGCTCTCGGTCCGGACCTCGCTGCGCCGGGCGCCCCGCAGCGCAGCCCGCAGCCGGTCGTCGACGGGGACCCGGAACTGCTCGGCGTCGGACCGGCTGCTCGTGTCGGCGAGCACGAGGTAGCCGCCGTCCTCGCTGAGTGCGACCGCCCGCAGCTCGCGCATGACGCCATCTCCTCCCGTCGCCTTGCCCGCGTCCCGCCCGACGGGCCGCGCTTCATCCCGGCCCGGCCGCGGCCGAAGCCTGGTCCGCGCCGCCCGGCAGACCTTGACCCGCCGGCACCGCCGCACATCGTCCCGCGTCGCCGTCGCGCTGACTCCCGAACCCGCCCGGAAGCCGGACAGATCAGCCAACGGGCACGGCCACGATCACGCAGGGTGAGGCATGACCGGCGGAACATGGGCGACGACGGGGCTGGAAACGACGGTTGGCCTGCGCCGGTACGCGTCTGGCCAGGGACCTCTGCGGACGCGGCCGGAGGGCTTGGCACCTCGCTGGGCGCCAATGGCATGGTCGCGTCTGCTTTGGCCGGCTGGCCCGTGCCGGGCACCGACACCCATAGTCTGCCGTCCTGACCGGGTCGCGGCGATGTTCACCCGGCCGGCCGGGCGTGTCGGGCGGGTGGTCTGGCCGCCGGAGGCGGCCAGACCACCCGCCTGTGAAGGGCGCTGAGCGCCCTTCGACCCTTTTTCGGGCTTGCGGTGGAGTCCGGTGGCCGGGCGTGTCTTTGTGGCTGGCATCGCGGCTGGGTGCCGCCAAAGGACCGATGACCGAGGCCGGAGCGGCCTCAGGGGCGGCGTCCGCCAGGCGGACGGGTCGCCGGCGGGCGGCGGCGGACGGTGCGGGACGGGATCTTCGGCCGGTTCTGGTCGATGCCGGCGGCCAGCGCGGCACCGACGATCCCCGCGTCGTTGCGCAGCTGCGCCGGGACGACCTTGGTCCGCACCGTCAGCAGGTCGAGGAACTTGTCGGCCCGCTTGCTCACCCCGCCGCCGATGATGATCAGGTCGGGCCACAGCAGCGCCTCGACGGTGTTGAGGTACTTGCTGACCCGCTTGGCCCAGTGCTCCCAGCTCAGGTCCTCGCGCTCGCGGGCCGCGTCGGAGGCCTTGGTCTCGGCGTCGTGGCCGCCGACCTCCAGATGCCCCAGCTCGGTGTTCGGGATGAGCTGCCCGTGCAGGAACAGCGCGGTGCCGATGCCGGTGCCGAACGTGGTCATCACCACGAGCCCGGGCACGTCCCGCCCGGCGCCGAAGGCCATCTCGGCCACGCCGGCGGCGTCCGCGTCGTTGATGATGACGACCTCCCGCCCGCCGAGCGGCTCGGCCAGTGTCGCGGCGACGTCGGTGCCGACCCAGCCCTTCGCCACGTTGGCCGCGGTCTGCGCGACGCCGCCCTGGATCACGGCAGGGAAGGTCACCCCGATCGGGCCCTGCCAGCCGAACTCGCCGACGACCTCGGCGACCACGGCCGCGACGGCGGCCGGCTCGGCCGGGCTCGGGGTGGCCAGCCGGACCCTGGGCGCGGCCAACGTGCCGTCGTCAATCTCCACCGGTGCGCCCTTGATGCCGGACCCGCCGATGTCGACCCCGAAGACGCGCATCCCACTCCCTCCAACGCCGTCTGCCCGCCGGTGACGTCGTCGACCAACCACCCGGGGATGTCCCGGGCGCCGCCGTAGTGTCCCAGGCCCGTCAACGAAATCGCGACCGACCGGCGATATCCCACTTCGCTCCGTCACACGCGGCCCACCGAAGCCGGCCTGGCGCCCTCGTACCGGCCCGCGACCGTGTCCGGCCCACGCGGCCAGCCGTACCCATACCCTGTCAGGTGTGCAGCTCATCGACACCTTCGGGCGGGTGGCCACGGACCTGCGGGTATCCCTGACCGACCGGTGCACGCTGCGCTGCTCCTACTGCATGCCGGCGGACGGGGTGCCGTGGCTGCCGGGCTCCGACATCCTCACCGACGACGAGGTGGTCCGGCTCGTCCGGATCGCCGTCGAGCGGTTCGGCGTCACCGAGGTCCGGCTCACCGGCGGTGAGCCGACGCTGCGCCCGCGCCTGGTCGAGCTGGTCGGTCGGCTGGCCGCGCTGCGGCCCCGGCCGGAGCTCTCGCTCACCACCAACGGCCTGTCCCTGGCCCGGTCGGCCGGCGCGCTGCGCACGGCCGGTCTCGACCGGGTGAATGTGTCGCTCGACTCGACGGATCCCGCGCGCTTCCGTGAGATCACCCGCCGCGGCCGCTGGCACGACGTCGTCGCCGGCCTCGCGGCCGCGGCGGCGGCCGGGCTGCGGCCGGTGAAGGTCAACGCGGTGCTGACCCGCGGCGTCAACGAGGACGAGGCGCCTACGCTGCTGCGCTGGTGCCTGGACCGTGGCTACGAGCCCCGCTTCATCGAGCAGATGCCGCTGGACGCGCAGCATGGCTGGAACCGCGCGTCGATGGTCACCGCCGCGGAGATCCTCGCCGCGCTGCGCGCCGAGTTCACGCTCACCCCGGTGGGCGGCCGCGGCTCCGCGCCGGCCGAGCTGTTCCACGTCGACGGCGGCCCCGCGACGGTGGGCGTGATCGGGTCGGTGACGGCGCCGTTCTGCGCCGCCTGCGACCGGGTCCGGCTGACCGCCGACGGGCATGTGCGCAACTGCCTGTTCGCCCGCGAGGAGGGCGACCTGCGCGGGCCGCTGCGCTCCGGCGAGACTGACGACGACATCGCGGAGCGCTGGCGGCAGGCCGTCTGGATCAAGCGCCCTGGCCACGGCATCGGCGAGCCGTCGTTCCGGCAGCCGGACCGGCCGATGTCCGCGATCGGCGGCTAGCGAGGGCGAGGGAACCGGTGGGCGCGCTGGAGGACTGGGTGGGCCGCGTGGGTGACGTGCTGGGGCTGGACCCGGCCGCCGTTGACGTCGCGCAGCTGCTCGACCTGACCCGGGAGGTGGCGCACGGGGTGGCCCGGCCCGCCGCGCCGCTGACGGCGTTCCTCGTCGGCCTGGCCGCCGGGCGGGCCGGTGGCGGCCCGGCGGCGGTGGCCGACGCCGTCGCCACGGTCCGCGCCGCGCTTGCCGAAGAGGTTCCCGACGTGGATCGCTGACGGGTCTCCCGGATCCGCGGACGTGGCCGCCGCTGGGCGTCGGACCAGCTGGTCCTACGGCATCCGGAAGCTTCCGGTGTCGTCCAGGTAGCCACGCATGTCGAGGGCCATGGTGTGCATCATGTCCTCGTTCGGCTCGGGCTCGGGCTCGCTGTCGTAGTCCCAGTCCGGCCGCCGCCAGCCACGCCACCGCCTGGTCTCGGCGCCCGAGTCGTCGAGGTCCTCGCCCTGGTCGTCACCGTCGTGGTCCTCGTACTCGTCGTAGCCGTCGGCGCCGTCGTACTCGGCCCGCCGCGGGGCGGGGTAGCCAGGCTGCTGGTCGTGGTGCTCGTCGGCTGGCCCGCGTTGGTAGGCCGCGGGCCCCTGGCCGGCGGTGTAAGGATCGCCGCCGTACCCCGCCTCGCCGTACCGCGCGTCCTCGTACCGGGCGGCACCGGGCCCGGTGCCGCCCGTCGGCGCACCGCCGGGGCCTGTGCCGGTGTAGCGGCCGTCGGCCGGGTCCCGCGCGGCCGGCTGGGCGGAGCCCGGCGCCGACGGGTGCCGGCCGTCCGGGGCCGGGCCGCCCTGGTCATGGCCGGGCCGGACGTAACCGGAGCGCTCGTCGGGGGAGTGATACGGCGCGTCCGCATAGCCGGGCCGCTGCTGGCCTGCCGGGCGGGCGCCGTCGCGGGGGAGCGCGCGGCCCTGGTCGTCGCCAGGGCGGCGAGCGGCGGCGCGGCGTGGGTGGTCGTAGTCGGGCTCGAAACCCGGTGAGGGAGTGGTGGCCCGCCGGGGCCTGGGTTCCTGCTCGTCGTGGCGGTCGCGGGCGTCGTCCCGGCCGTAGCGCACGTCGGCCGGGTTTCGCCCGGCCGGTGTTGCCGGGCGGCGGGTCGCCGTGGTGGGAAGCTCGGCTTCCTGGTCGTAAGGCGCCCGGTCGTCGTAACGGCTGGCGTTGACTGGCCGGCGCGCGGGAGCTGTCCGTGACGACGGGACCCCGCGGGACGAGGCCGTGGCGGTGGACCGGGCCTGTCCGTCCCGGCCTGGGCGGCGGGCGGGGGCCGCGGCCTTGGCCGCGGGCACCGGCACGGCCCGTCGGACGATCAGGGCGAGCACCGCGATGAGCGGCACCGCGACCAGCGCCGACAGGGGCCGCCAGAGGGTGAGCCCGACGAGGGCGAACACGACGGCCACGGCGACGATGCCGAAGAGGTGCCGGGGGCCGCCGTCGCGAGCGGAACGCCCAGGTGTGCCCGGCAGGTCGCCGCCGGGAACGGCCCGGTACGCGTTGTCGTGCCCGGCTGCCCGCGTACGCGCCATGCCGACCAGTGTGCCTGACCCGTCCCGCGTGGGGATGGAAGTGGCCGAGACCTGCGGGTGTGACCGTCATGTCCGCGTGGCGTCGGCAGGGTGGCGCGTCGCTGGGTCCCGGGCGGGATCGATGTGATCTGCTCGGGATCGGGGATCCGATGGTGGCGTTCGACGGCGAGCCCACGGTCTGGCAGGGCGCGCCGGGCCGGACGTGTCTCACCGTGGCTCCCGGAGACGTCCAGTGGCGGCGTCCAGTGGCGGCACGGTACGTGGCGTCGCAGGGTGGTGCCGGGAGGCGGTGAAGGTGCGTGCTCGGACGACGCGCGCGGGTGGACGGAATCACAAGTGGTCGGCAGGACGCGGCACGGCGGCCGATAGCTTTAATGTTGTGTGAAGACGTAGTTTGACCATGGCTCGGTGCCGCACCATGGATTCGGCCTCATATTGGGGAGGTTTGCCGTGGTCGCGCGAGCAGCCGATCGGCGTCGCTGGTCGGGGTCCGTCCTCAGGGCCGCCGTAGCGGGCGCCGTCGTGAGCGTCCTTGTGCTTACTTCCGCGTGCAGTTCCGCGAGTAACAAATACGTTACAAATAAGGCTGCTGGCGTGTACGTGAAGGTGCCCGACGGCTGGAGCCACGTCCGGATCCAGGACCCGCAGCTGCTGGGCATCGACGCTCGCCAGATGAGCCCGGACATGTACGTCGCGCTCAGCCAGCGCGAGTGGATGACCAAGCTCGACGCCTCGGGAAGCACCCAGCCGACCACCGCGCTGGCCCCCGACTCCCAGCAGCCGAACGGGTTCCTGCAGGTGCGCCAGCTCCTGCCGGAAGAGGCCAAGACGATTTCCACCGACAGCCTGCGCAACCTGCTCGTGTCGATCGACGACGCGGAGGCCGCGCAGGAGGCGGCCATCAAGCAGGACCCGGTCGGCGCCCGGCTGCACCCGGCCTTCCTGCTCCTGGCCGACGAGACCGTCAAGAAGGCCGATGGTGTGCACGGGGTGCACCTCATCTACCAGCTCTCGACGTCAGCGGGCCTCGCGGAGATCGACCAGACCAGCCTGCTGGACCAGAACCAGACCGTGCTCTACCAGCTGGTGATCACCTGCACCGCGCTGTGTTACGCGCAGAACAGCCCTGCGGTGGACCAGGTCCTGCGCTCCTTCACGATCAAGCCGACGTCGACGAGCTGACGGCGCGAGCCCAGGCGACCGCGCGCAGCCGCGACAACCCACCGACGAGACCGACGGACTGAGGGCGATAGTCATGAACCACACCGACCCGCCGACGCCGGACGTCCTCGCCACCGCCGGGCCGAACGGCACGTTCCCGGCGCCGGAGGGCGACCCAGGCGCGGCGCCGGCGACGCCCGGCCCGAGGCGCAAGAAGCTCTCCCTCTGGGACCGGGGGAAGTTCCTCCTGCTGCTGCTCGGTCTGTTCGCGTTCGTGGTCGCGGCGCAGGTCTCCGGCAACCCGTTGATGTCCTGGGGGGACGCGCTCAGCATCGAGGCCCGGTCGAGCTGGTGGCTGCTCGCCCTGATCGGCGTCGAGGTCGTCCGCCAGGTGCACATGTACCTCGGCGAACGCTCCTCGCCGTACTACGTGTTCTGGACCGACCGGGTGTTCGGCCGCGCCGAGACCCGGATGCACCGGTACAACGACTGGAACCGCTACCGACTCAGCCGCGCGGCCAAATGGATCGTGACGCTGGTCGTGGCGCTGTTCGTCTACGCCCGTCTCGAGCACGTCTCGCTGTTCGACGCGGTCGTCAAGGTGCCGAACGCGATCTGGAGCGCCATCCCGCTGCTGTTCCAGATCGTGCTGCTGCTGCTGATCGTCGTCGGGCAGTTCGCCGCGATCTTCTGGTTCATGTCCAAGGGCGGCGTCGAGGTCTACTACCCCGATGACGTCAAGACCCGGTTCGCCGACGTCTGGGGCCAGGACCACGTCGTATCCCGGGTCAAGGAGAACGTCTTCTACCTGGAGCACCCTGAGGAGATCGAGAGCAGGGGCGGCTACGTTCCCGGCGGCATTCTGCTGTGGGGCCCGCCCGGCACCGGCAAGACGCTGCTCGCCGAGGCGGTCGCGGGCGAGACCGGCAAGCCGTACGTCTTCATCGACCCAGGCGCCTTCCAGGCGATGTTCATGGGCGTCGGCATCCTGAAGGTGAAGTCGCTCTTCCGTAAGCTGCGCAAGCTCTCGCTGCGCTACGGCGGCGTCATCGCCTTCTTCGACGAGGCGGACAGCCTCGGCAACCGCGGCCAGCTGGCCTCGGGCTTCAACCGGCCCGGCGGGCGGGCGGCCCACGCGGCGACCCGCCTCGGGGCGCATGGCTGGCGGGCGCCGTCGTACGCCGACGGGCTGGAGGACTTCTCGGGATGCAACGGTGTGCACTACCTGAGCAGCCGGGCGCAGGCCGAGCTGTACGAGCACCGTGCCTCGGCAGCCGGCCGTCCCGGATTCGGTGCCGACGGGTCGGTGCAGGCCGGCGGTTCCGTGCACCGGGCCGTCATGCCGATGGGCGGGATGATGGGCGGCGACATGGGCACGCTGCAGTCGCTGCTTGCCGAGATGTCCGGCCTGAAGAAGCCGCGCGGCTTCCTCAACCGGGTGGTGCGTCGTGCGCTGGGGATGAAGCCGAAGCCGCCGCCGAAGTACCGGATCCTGATCATGATGGCCACCAACATGCCGAACTCGCTGGACGAGGCACTGTTGCGGCCGGGAAGAATCGACCGTCAGTACGAGGTCGGGTACCCCAGCAAGGAAGGCCGGGTGAAGACCTACAACGGCTACCTTGCCAAGGTCAAGCACGAGCTGACCGAGGAGCAGATCGACCGGTTGGCCATCATGAGCCCGCAGGCGACCGGTGCGACGATCAAGGATACGGTCAACGAGGCGCTCACCCAGGCCATCAAGGACGGCCGCGAGATCATCACCTGGTCCGACGTGCTGCGCGCGCGGGTCATCAAGGAGCACGGCCTACCCGACGACCACGAGCACATCGAGCGGGAGCGGCACAGTGTCGCCCTGCACGAGGCCTGCCACGCGGTCGTCGCCTACCGGCTGCGCCGCAACATGGCGATCGACATCGCGACCATCGAGCGTCGCGGCGGTACCGGCGGTTTCGTCGCCTCGGTCCAGCTCGAGGACTCCATGTTCTCGTGGAAGTCCGAGGTCGAGGTCGGGGTGATGGTCTCGCTGGCCTCGCTGGTCGGGGAGCGGATGTTCTTCGACGGTGACAACACGATGGGCGTCGGTGGCGACCTGGGCTCCGCGACCATGCTGGTCGCGCAGAGCATCACGCGGTGGGGCATGGGCGACACCATCGCCAACTGGACGATGATGGTCTCGGAGGGAATGGGCGTCGGCTCCGTCGACGCCGACCGGCCGTTTGGCAAGCAGGTCGAGGCGAAGCTCCAGGAGCTCTACCGGCGAACGGAAGAGGTCCTGGCGGCCAACCGCCGCGAGGTGCTCGCGCTGACGCACGCACTGGAGACCCACAAGACCATCACCGGCGAGGACGTCGAGTCGATCATGGAGGGGACCGTCGGCCCGACCGTCGACGGCCGCCGCTACCACGAGCCGGAGTTCGTCGACATCGCTGAGGAGTACCACACCAGCGCGTTGCAGGCGCACCGCGGCGGCTCGGACGACCTGCGCGACCTTCCCGAGCTGGACCGGGTCGCCGCCAAGGCCCCGGCCCAGTCGCCTCAGCCGACGTCGTCCACCCAGGCGGCCGCCGAGCCCGAGTAGCCCGGCGGCAGGCAGCCCGCGACCCGCGCGGCCCCCGGTCATCAGCTGGACGGGGGCCGCGTGGGCCGACATCTGTCATCCGCCGATCCTGAGATCGAGCTGCTTCTGCCCGGGTGGGCTCAGCTCGAGACAGGCGTCGGCCGGCCCGCGGCGGTGACCGGGTGGGCGGCGGCCTGGCGCCGCGAGGCCAGGCCGATCAGCGCGGCGACGAGCGCGGCCACACCGGCCAGCACCAGGCCCGCGCGCGCCCCCAGGGCCTGGGCGACGGCGCCGGCGACCGGGCCGCCGACGGGGGTGGTGCCGAGGAAGGCGACCGACCACAGCGCCATCACCCGGCCACGCATCCTGGGATCCGACGACAGCTGGACGGTCGCGTTGCCGGTCGAGATGAAGGCGACGCTGGCCGCGCCGGTCAGGACCAGCGCCGCGACGAGCAGCGGCAACGACGGAGCCGCCGCCGCGGCGAGGATCAGCACGCCGAACACGGCGGCGATGACGACGAGGCTGCGTACGCCGGTCAGGCGGCGTCGCGCCACCAGCAGGCCACCGATGACAGCGCCCGCGCCCATCGCGCCGGTCAGCAGGCTGTAGGTGGCCGCGGTGCCGTGGAACGCCTGCCGGGCGATCAGTGGCAGGGTGACCTGGAACTCGTAGGCCAGCGTGCCGATGATCACCATCATCGTCAGCGGGATCCGGATGCTCGGAGTACGAACCGCGTAGCGCAGGCCGTCCCGGATCTGGCCCGGGGCCTTCGTCAGCCGGGGCTTGGGCCGCAGCTCCGCGCGGTCGAGGCGGATCAGCGCGACGATCACCGCGGCGAACGACAACGCGTTGAGCAGGAAGCACGTTCCGGTGCCGATCAGCGTGATGAGCAGGCCCGCGATAGCCGGGCCGACCACCCGCGCCGCGTTCATCGTGACCGAGTTCAGGGTGACCGCGTTCGGCAGCGTCTCCGGGCCGACCATCTCCTGGACGAAGCTCTGCCGAGCCGGGTTGTCGGCGGCCTGGGTCAGGCCGAGCAAGGCGGCGAACGCGACGACCATCCACAGCGTCACGACGTGGGTGATCACCAGGACGCCGAGCACCGCGGCCAGCGTGGCCTGCAGCGACGCAGTCGTGATCAGCAGCGCACGGGTGTTGGCCCGGTCGGCCACGAGCCCGCCGTAGGCACCGAGCACCAGGATCGGCAGGAACTGCGCGGCGGTGACGATGCCGAGGATCGTGCCGGAGGCGCCGAGGGACAGGACCAGCCAGCCGAGCGCGATGGTCTGCATCCAGGTGCCGCACATCGAGATGATCTGGCCGGTCATGAACCGCCGGTAGTTCGGCACCCGCAGCGCCGCGAACGTCCCGCCGGAGCGGCCGCTGGTCCGCGCCGATCCGGCCGGGGTGACGCTCGGGCTCGTGACCGGCCTCGCCGCCGCAGCCGCCACAGTAGGCCTCGCTGTCGCCAGGGTGCGCGGCTGGTCGGCCGTCGGGGGAGGGTCGCCAACCGCCGTCGGTGATCGCCTGGCGGGTGCGCCGACGGTTCGCGCCGCCGCCCCTTCCGTGGTCGCCGCCGCCTCGCGATCCGCCTCGAACTCCGTTCCCAGCTCCCGCAACACCCGTCACGCACCTCCGAGCAGTGCAACCTCACCGTCAAGGTCGTTATTTCACATTAGGTAACTATCTCGCCCGCAGCCGGTCATCCGCGACCTCGCGTCGGGTGGGTCCGCGGCGGATTGTCGCCCGGCGCCTTGATGGTGAGCCGTACGCTCGTCCAGCAAGCCAACTGATGGACAACTGGCCGCTGGCGAACAGCCGTCCGATCCCCTAAAATACGAACATACGTTCGAACTCCAGACGGCCTCCCCGATCGTGGCGCTGGGCATCCGCTGGCCACGGCGCGGGCGTGCCGTGGTGGGCTGGCGCAGAGGGGTGGCAAGGTGACCGACGTCCCCGACGACCGCGCAGGCGTGCCCGAGCCAGGGATACCGAGGGAGTCCGGCGACGCCTCCAGTCGGCCCGACCGGCCCGAGGCCGGGATGCCGGACGGCGATCAGGCCCGACCGGCTACAGAGGCTTCGTCCGAGGGCCGGCCGCCGGGGCTCGACGGCGCCGAACTGGCCGAGTCGGCGCTGGCGGCCGGCTGCGGTGACGACCCGACCTATCCGGGTTGGGCGCCGCCGAACCCGCGGCTGCCGACCGAACCGGAGCGGCTTTCCGACATAGACCTGGCGACCGCGGTGATCGAGGGTCGAACGACGGTCGACGCCACGACCGCCCGTTGGATCCTGCTGCTCGGCGAGTTCGACCGCCGCTCGCTCTGGCTCGCCGACGGGGCCGTCTCGCCGACCGCCTGGCTGCGGCGGGAGTGCCGGATCAACGCACCCACCTCGACGAACCTGATCACTGTCGCCCGCGCCCTGCGCGACCTGCCGGCAACCCGCGCGGCCTTCACGACCGGCACGATCAGCTTCGACCACGTCCGCGCGATCGCCCCGGCCCTCGGCGACGGCCGCCTGGACCTCGCCCGCCGCGCCGACCCGATCTTCGCCCGCGCCGCAGCCTGGATGACCCCCCGCCAGGTAGCCCGCGTGGTAAGCACCTGGGCCGACATAGCCGACGCCTAGGCAGCCGGCCGGAACCGGCGCTTGCGCGCCTTCGGCCGACTTGCCTGTTCTGACACTGGTTCGCTGCGTCCAGGCGGACGCAGCGAACCAGTGTTACAGCGGGATGTTGCCGTGGACGTTCTTGTCGGGGCGGCCGGCGGCGAGCGCGTCGGCGATGGCGGCGGCCACCACCGTGCGGGTGTCGCCCGGCTCGACAACGGCGTCGACCACGCCGAGCTCGACGGCCTTGTCGACACCGCCGACGGCGACGGCGTGCTCCTCGGCCAGTTCCTTGATCTTGTCCGGCTGGCGCTGCTCGGGCACCGCGGCGATCGCGCGCCGGTGGATGATCTTCACGGCGGCCTCGTGGCCCATGACGGCGACCTCGGCGGTCGGCCAGGCGTAGACGGCCGTCGCGCCCAGGGACGCGGAGTTCATCGCGATGTAGGCGCCGCCGTAGGCCTTGCGCGTCATCACGGTCACCCGCGGCACGGTGGCCTCGGCGAAGGCGTAGAGCAGCTTGGCGCCGCGGCGGACGACGCCCTCCCACTCCTGGCCGACGCCGGGCAGGTAGCCGGGCGTGTCGACGAGGACGACCAGCGGCACGCCGAACGAGTCGCACAGCCGCACGAAGCGAGCCGCCTTCTCCGCCGACAGCGAGTCCAGGCAGCCGCCGCGGCGCAGCGGGTTGTTCGCGATCACGCCGACCGTCCGGCCACCGAGGCGGCCGAGCGCGGTCACGATGTTGCGGGCCCAGCGGGGGTGGATCTCGACGAACCCGTCGTCGACGAGGCCACCGACCAGCGGGCGCACGTCGTAGGCCCGCCGGGGCGACTCGGGCAGGAACTGGGCGAGCTCGCGTGGCTCGACCGGGCCGATGTCACCCTGGTCGGCCAGCAGCCCGACGACGTGACGGGTCGTCTCGAACGCCTGGTCGTCGGAGTCGCAGGTCATGTGGACGACGCCACTCTTGGTGGAGTGGGTGGTCGGGCCGCCGAGGCTGTCGAACGTGCAGTCCTCGCCGGTCACCGAACGGACGACGTCCGGACCTGTGACGAAGACCTTCCCGTCCGGGCCCATGATGACCAGGTCCGTCAGTGCCGGGCCGTAGGCGGCGCCACCGGCGGCCGCGCCCAGCACCAGCGAGATCTGGGGGATCCGGCCGGACGCCCGCACGATCGCGGCGAAGACGCGGCCCATGCCGTCCAGGGACGAGACACCCTCCTGCAGCCGCGCGCCGCCCGAGTGCCAGATGCCTACCACCGGGACGCCCATCCGGGCCGCCGACTCGATGGCGTGCACGATGCGCGCACAGCCGTCGCGGCCCATCGCCCCGCCCTGCACCGTCGCGTCGCTGGCGAACGCGACCACCTCGTTGCCGTCGACCATCCCCTGACCGGCGACGACACCCGAGCTGTCGGGCGCGGCGAACAGGTTGACGCTGTCGGCATCGAAGAAGCGGTTCAGCCGGGCAACGGGGGAGCGGGGGTCGACGAGTTCCAACGTGGACAGACTCACCGGTAATCTCCTGCCTGAGCGGCGAACAGTCTGCTCCTGCACCCGACCGCGGCAGCGGCGGGGCGTGTTGCACATCCGTGTTGCGCGGGGCGAGTCGCGACTACGAGGGGCGATACACAGTTCCCTCGGCGAGGTCGCCATCCCGCAAACCGCGCAGGCGGATCGCGGGAGGCGCCTTGACGAGGCCCGGCCCGTCGGCCTTCTCGCGGGGAACACGGGGTCTCCGTCTGGCCCGCTCGGCCATCGGCGCCGACGTTGGCGCCGCCAACACTCACGGAGAGCGGCCGGGCGCCCGGGTCGCCCCGGGCACCCAGCGCCTTCCACGTGCCTCCGGGGTCTGGCCCCGGATCGCGTACCCGCTCGCCCGGCATTCTCGCCCGGCGGGCGGGGTTCTCGCCGCCGCTAGGCGGGCGTGAACGCGAGGCAGACGTCGTGTCCGCCGAACCCGAAGGAGTTCGACAGGGCGGCGCCTGATTTGATCTTGCGGTTGTCGATCCGCACCACGTCGAGCTCGACCTCGTCATCGAGGGCGTCGAGGTTGCGGGTCGCCGGGACGACGCACTGCACCATCGTCATGACCGTCACCACGGCCTCGACAGCGCCCGCCGCGCCGAGCAGGTGCCCGGTCATCGACTTGGTCGCCGTCACCGCCGTCGAGCCGGCCGCTGCTCCGAGTGAAAGGTACAGCGCCTTCGCTTCGGCAAGGTCACCGACCGGTGTCGACGTCGCGTGCGCGTTGACGTGCGCGACATCACCGGCCATCAGCTCGCCGGTCTCCAGCGCCTCGGTGACCGCCCTGGCCGCGCCGGCGCCGGTCGGCTCCGGCGCCGCCACGTGGTACGCGTCGGAGCTGATCCCGGCGCCCGCCAGGTAGCCGTAGACCCGCGCGCCGCGGGCCTTCGCGTGGTCCTCGGCCTCCAGCACCAGGATCCCGGCGCCCTCGCCCAGGACGAACCCGTCACGGCCCTTGTCGAACGGCCGCGAGGCGGCCGCCGGGTCGTCGGACCGCCGCGACAGCGCCTGCATCTGCGCGAACCCGGCGATCGGCAGCGGGTGGATCGCCGCCTCCGTACCGCCCGCGATGATGACGTCGGCGCGGCCGAGCTTGATCAGGTCGTACGCGAGCGCGATCGCCTCCGTGCCCGACGCGCAGGCGCTGACCGGGGCACGTACCCCGCCCTTCGCGCCGAACGCCAGGCCCACCGTCGCGGCCGGCCCGTTCGGCATCAGCATCGGGACGACGTGCGGGGTGACCTTGCGGAAGCCCTGCTCGCGCAGCACGTCGTGCTGGGAGAGCAGGGTCAGCACGCCGCCGATGCCAGAGCCGAGACAGACCTGAAGCCGTAGCGGGTCGATCTCCGGCGAGCCGGCGTCGGCCCACGCCTCCCGGGACGCGACCAGAGCCATCTGCTGGGTCCGGTCGAGCTTGCGGGCCTCGACACGGCCGAGCGGAGGCTCGACCGCCAGCGGGGCGGCGATGTGGACCGGCACCGTCTCGATCCAGTCCTCGGTGAGAGTGCGGACGCCGGACCGGCCGGCGAGCAGGCCCTCCCACGTGGACGCCACATCGCCCCCGAGCGGAGTGGTCGCCCCGAGGCCGGTGACCACAACCCGCCTAGGGGATCTGGTCACGCCGCGACGCCCGCCTTCTGGATGTACGAGACCGCGTCACCGACGGTCTTCAAGGTCTTCACGTCGTCGTCCGGGATCTTGACGCCGAACTTCTCCTCGGCCGCGACCACGACCTCGACCATCGACAGCGAGTCGACGTCCAGGTCGTCGATGAAGGTCTTCTCGGGGGTGACGTCGGAGGGCTCGACGCCGGCCACCTCCTCGAGGATCTCGGCGAGACCGGCGAGGACATCAGTCTGGGACATCGGGGACCTTTCTTGATCGGGCAGGGGAGTCACGTGCAGTTGTTGGTGCTGCCACCCGCGGGTGCGGCCCTGGGCCGGGCAGGCCCGGCAGATGGGGGTTCCAGGGGGCCGCCCCCCGAGCGGTGTCGTGGGCGGGCTCCGGCGGAGCCGCCCGCGACGCCCGGCCTAGGGGCAGCGGATGACCTGGCCACAGTAGGTCAAGCCGGCACCGAAGCCGAACAGGAGGACCGGGTCGCCGCGCCGCAGTTCCCCGGCGTCGAGCAGCCGGGCCAGGCCCAGCGGGATGCTGGCCGCCGAGGTGTTGCCCGCGTCGACCACGTCGCGGGCGATGACGGCGTTCTTGGCGCCGAGGCCGTTCACGAGCGCCTCGATGATCCTGAGGTTGGCCTGGTGCGGGACGACGCCGGCCAGCTCCTCCGGCGCGACCCCGGCCCGCTCGCAGATCTTCTTCAGCGCCGGCACCAGGGTGATCGCCCAGCGGAAGACCGCCTGTCCCTCCATCCGGAACAGGTTGTCGCCGTAGCCGGGCACTCTGATGACGTCCGGCCGGGAGCCGTCGTGGCCCCAGACCGCCGGGCCGATCTCGTCGGCCTCGCTCGGGCCCACCACCGCGGCACCGGCGCCGTCGGCGAGCAGGATGCAGGTCGTCCGGTCATCCCAGTCGACGTAGTCCGAGAGCCGCTCCGTCGCGACCACCAGCACGTGGCGGGCCGAGCCGGAGCGGACCGTGTCGGCCGCCTGGGACAGCGAGTAACAGAACCCCGCGCAGCCCGCGTTGATGTCCAGCGCGCCGGCCGAGAGGGCGCCGATCCGGTGCGCGATCTGCGGGCTGGCGCCCGGGATCTGCGACGGGCTGGTGCAGCTCGCGGTGATCACCAGGCCGATGTCGGCGGCGGTGAGGCCGGCAGCGGCGAGCGCCTTCTCCGCGGCGGCGGCGCCCATCATCACGGTGGTCTCGTCCGAGTCGGCGATCCGCCGGGTGGCGATGCCGGTCCGGGTGCGAATCCACTCGTCGGACGTCTCGACTCGTTGGGCGAGATCGTCGTTGGTGACGACGCGGACCGGTCGGTAGGTACCGAATCCGAGCACGCGTGCTCCGATGGTCATCAAGCCTCCCCGGCGTGGACAGTGGTGGGTACCAGTTCCCTGGCGGGAGCGGGGATCACGACCGAGGGCTGCTCGGCGCCGACGTGCTCGGCGATGAGCTCGCGGGCGGCGGCCAGGTCGTCGGGGCTCTTCACCGCGAGGACCCGGACACCAGGCAGCTCCCGGCGGGCGATGCCGGCCAGCGTGCCCGCCGGCGGCAGCTCGATGACGGCCTTGACGCCCAGCTCGCGCAGCGTCGCCATGCACAGGTCCCAGCGGACCGGGCTCGCGACCTGGCTGACCAGGCGGGCCAGCACCTCGGGACCGTCGGTGACGACGGCGCCGTCCGCGTTCGACACCTGGCCGACGCGAGGCGCGCCGGGCACGATGCCGGGCGTGACCGCGGCGAGCGTGTCGCGGGCCGAGGCCATGTAGTGGGTGTGGAACGCCCCGGCGACGGTGAGCGGCCGGACGCGGGCTCCGGCCGGTGGTTCGTCGGCCAGCCGCGCGAGCGCCGCGAGGTCGCCGGCGGCGACGATCTGGCCGGCACCGTTGCGGTTCGCGGGCGTCAGGCCGAGGCCCTCCAGATGCGCGGCGACCGCGTCCGGGTCACCGCCGAGCAGCGCGGACATGCCGGTCGGCGTGACGGCGGAGGCCGCTGCCATCGCGCGGCCGCGCAGCGCCACCAGCACCAGCGCGGTCTCCGGCGTGAGCGCGCCGGCGAGCGCCGCGGCGGTGATCTCGCCGACGCTGTGTCCGGCCACCCGCAGGTTCGGGCCCGCGAGGCCGGGCAGGCCGAGCTGTTCCGCGGCGAGGAGGCCGGACGCCACGATGAGCGGCTGCGCCACCGCCGTGTCTTTGATCGTCTCTGCCGTCGCCTCAGTGCCGAGCTCGACGAGGTCCAGACCGGTCGCCGCCGAGAACCAACGCAGCCGAGCCGTGGCACTGGGGAGACCGAGCCACGGGTGCAGCATGCCTGGGGTCTGGGCGCCCTGGCCTGGCGCGAGAATCGCGAGCACCTGTCTACCTAACCCTTCGCGGCGGTGGCCTGTCGCTGGCGGCCACTCACCGATGTGCCGACGGCTCGTTGTAGCGGACCTACAAAACCCGCCGCCCGGTTGGGTGCGTTAGCCGCGTCGCTGGACGACGGCCGACAACCGTGTGACAGGCCTGTTAAGTCGGTGGATGTGACCGGTGTCGCACCGGTAACCTGCGGTCAGCTGACCATGCTCGCATTCTCGCGGCTGTAGGTCACGCACGAGGCGCGAGCCGTGTTCGTGTGCCGCGCGCGACGGCTGGCCGTCGGCGATCTACAACCGGCGGCTACGCCCGTGTGCTGTCCAGGCGGCCCAGGAGCAGGGCTATGTGCAGGGTAAAACGCTGCCGGTGCTCGGCGGTGTCAAGGCCGCAGATCTCGGATGCCTTCCGCAGCCGGTACCGGACCGTGTTCGGATGCAGGTAGAGCGCCTTCGCCGTCGCCTCCAGCGAGGCGCCGAAGTCGAGGTAGGTGCCCGCCGTCTCCAGCAGCGGCGCCCCGGCGTCCCGCAGCGGGACGTACACCTCGTCGATGAGCGCCCGGCGCGCCCCCTCGTCACCGGCCAGCGCCCGCTCCGGCAGCAGCGCGCGGGCCGTCACCGGCCGCGGCGCCGCGGGCCAGGCCGCGACCACGTCGGCGGCGGCGATCGCCGCCCGGGCCGACTCGGCTGCGCCCGCCAGGTCCGCCGCGACGGGCCCGACCACGACCGGACCGGGCCCGCAGGCCGACATCAGCACCTCGGCGGCCGCCACCGCCGACTCGACGCCGGAGGCGAGCTCACCGTCGGCGCCCCGCCGGCTTCTCGGCCGGTTCGGGTCACCGGTCGCGGCCGCCACGGCGCGCGCCGCTGCCTCGCGCGGCACCGCGCCGCCGCCGGCCGCGACGGCCGCAGGCGGGCCGGCCGGCGGGTCTGCGCCCGCCGGCCCGTCGCCGAGGACGTCGGTCGTGCGGAACCGGCCGCCCACGATCATGACCAGCCGCTGGTTGTGCACGCTGGTCAGCACCTCCAGGCCACCCGAACGGGCCAGCCGGTGGACCTCGTCCACGACCGCCTCCGGCGCCTGCGGCGGTGCCGCGCCGACCACGACCGTCACCGCGGGCGGGTTGCGCCAGCCCACCGCCGCGGCGCGCGAGGACAGCGCGCGGTCCTGGTCGCCGCGCACGACGTGGTCGACGACGAGCGCCTCGAGCCGGGCGTCCCAGGCGCCGCGTTCCTCGGCGACCCGGGCATACACCACCGCGCCGGCGAACGCGATGTCGCGGGAGTAGCGCAGCACGTCGGCGAGCACCCGCTGCTCGTGCTCCGGGTCGACGATGTTCGGCACCTCGGCCTCGATCGTCTCGACCGCCACCCGGACCAGATCGACAAGCCGGCGGAAGGTCACCGCCCGGACCAGCTCGCGCGGCGCCACCCGGAACACGTCGCTGGACAGTTCCCGGGCGTGCTGCGGGCGCCGGCACCACTCGACGAACGACGCGATGCCCGCCTGCACGACCAGCTGGATGTCGGCCCGGTACCGCGCCGACATGCCCGGGTACCACGGCAGCTGCTCGGACATCCTGGCCACGGCCTTGTTCGCCAGCAGCCCGCTGGCCCGCTCGATCCGGCGGATGACGGCGTCGTTCGTGGCCGCGTCGGGGCGGCTGGCGGTCTCCCCGGTCGCGGCGCCCGGGTCCTGGGCCGCGGCCTGCGCCGGCACCGGGGATGACTCCCCGGCGGGCGGGCCGGGCGGCCGTGGCGACGTCACCTCGGCCGCTGGCTGCTGGCGGGCGGCTGGTGGCGACCCGTCCCGGCGGGCGGATGCCGGTTTGGCCGGAGGGTGTGTCACGGCCTCCAGCATGCCTCACCGCGGGACCGCCGACCGTGCCGTCCGGGCCGGACACCGCGGGTGCCCCCGACCGGCGCCGGTCGGGTCCGCCGCGGTTCCCAGCGGAGGGCCGCTGGCCGTCTTGCCGGATGTGCTCCGAGGCCCCGGCTCGCGACGTGCCGTGGCAGATGCCGGACACGGCCGTGGCGAGGCGGCCACAATGAGGCGATGTCCCGCCAGCGAACACGCCAGTCGCCCGTCCTCGTGGCGGGCCTGGTGACCGTGGTCGCCGCGCTGCTCGGCGCCTGTTCGCAGGTGCTGCCGATGAGGTCGAGCAGCCTGATCCCGACGGACCTCATTCCGGCCTTCCGCGCCGCCGCCACCACGTACGGACTGCTCTCGGCCGCCCAGCTCGCGGCCCAGGCTCGGGTGGAGAGCCGCTTCGACTCCTCGGTGGTGTCCCACGCGGGCGCCGTCGGGATGATGCAGTTCCTTCCGAAGACCTGGGCCGAGTTCGGCATCGATGGCGACGGCGACGGCGTGGCCGACCCGCTCGACCCGCTCGACGCGATCCCGTCGGCCGCCCGCTACGAGCAGCACCTCGCCGCGCTCGTCGGCCACCTGCCCGGGGACCGGGTCGCCCTCGTGCTGGCCGCCTACAACGCGGGCCCGTCGGCCGTCCAGGCGGCCGGCGGCATACCGGACTTCGCCGAGACCCGGACCTACATCGCCCGGGTCAACGAATGGGCCGCCACCTTCGCCACCGAGGTCTAAGCGGTGCGCTGGCGCGGCCGGCCACCGACCGGCCGCGGCCCGTTTCACCGCCCGGTCGCCCGTCGGCACCCGGCCGGCGGTAGACAGGGAACGCCGGCCGGGTGCGGGCGGTGGCGGGCCGGTCCGGGACCGCGAGGCGGCGCGAGGTTGTCGGGACCGGTGCGCCGGGCGACGGGAGACACGCGGCCATGGTGACCACCGCTGACCTGTTGACGGACGGCTTCGGACGGGTTCAGGAGGCGGTCCATGAGGCCGTGGCGGGGCTGACCGCAGAGCAGCTGAACCACCGCCCGCTGGGGCGGGCCAACTCGATCACCTGGCTGGTCTGGCACCTGGCCCGGGTGCAGGATGACCACGTGGCCGACGTCGCCGGGACCGAGCAGGTCTGGACCGCGGCCGGCTGGGTGGACCGGTTCGGCCTGCCGCTGCCGGCGGAGTCACATGGATACGGCCACACGTCGGACCAGGTCGACAGCGTCCGGGTCAGCGACCCCGGCCTGCTGACCGCCTACTACAACGCCGTCCACGCCGCGACCCTGCGCTACGTCGCCACGCTCGGCGACCAGGACCTCGACCGCGTGGTCGACACCCGCTGGGATCCTCCAGTCACCCTCGCCGTCCGCCTCGTCAGCGTGATCGCCGACGATCTCCAGCACGCCGGCCAGGCGGCCATCCTGCGGGGCCTGCTGGCCCCGGGCTGACGCGGCCGTGCGACCGGGCAGGCCGACGGCTATCCGGCCGCTGGCCGTCAGTCGCCGACGGAGCCGTCGAGGCGCTCGCGGAGCAGGTCGGCGTGGCCGTTGTGGCGGGCGTACTCCTCGATCAGGTGGACGTAGACCCAGCGCAGGCTGAGCCGCTGGCCGCGCCGGTCCACGAAGGTGTCCTCCAGGCCATGCGTGGCCGCCACGGCGCGGCAGGTCTCGACCTCCGTCGTGAAGGCCGTGAACGCCTCGTCGGGGTCCGCCGTGTCGACGTCGTCGAAGTCGGAGTTCTCGTTGTCCTCCCTGATGAAGCGGTACTCGACGTCCTGCTGGTCGAGTCTGCGGCGAAACCAGGAACGTTCCACGTCGGCCAGGTGCCGGACGAGGCCCAGCAGCGACAGCGACGACGGAGGTACCGCGCGCTCGCGCAGCTGCTCGGCTGTCAGGCCCGCGCACTTGAGCAGCAGCGTCTCGCGGTGGTAGTCGAGCCAGCTCTCGAGCATCTCGCGCTCACCCGCGATGCCTGGCTCGTCCCGGCGGTTGACCTTGGGGGCAGTCCACGTCATGCCGGCATCGTGCCGTCGACCTGTGACAGTCTCGAGCCATTTCCCGGCAGGTGCGGTCGCGCCCAGGCAGGCCGTGGCGGGACGCGGTCTGGTGGTTCCGGCGGCACGGCGCTAGGTTTCCGACCATGACCGACTTCTCGGCTCGCCTGGCCGCGGGCGACGTTGCCCCCGGCTTCACGCTCCCGGACGCGGACGGCAAGGACGTGTCGTTGGCCTCGTACCGGGGCCGGCGGGTCGTCGTCTACTTCTACCCGCGCGCGAGCACGCCCGGCTGCACCAAGCAGGCCTGCGACTTCCGGGACAGCCTCGCCCAGCTGAACGACGCCGGCATCGACGTGCTGGGCGTCTCCCCGGACAAGCCCGCGGCGCTGGTGAAGTTCCGTGACAACGAGGGCCTCACCTTCCCGCTGTTGTCCGACCCCGATCGCGCGGTGCTGACCGCGTACGGCGCCTACGGCGAGAAAATGATGTACGGCAAGGTGACCACCGGCGTGATCCGCTCGACTTTCGTCGTCGGGGCCGACGGCACCCTGGAGAAGGTGCTCTACAACGTGAAGGCGACCGGCCACGTCGCCAAACTGATCCGCGAGCTGGGGCTCACCGCGGCCTGACCCGCCGGCCGGGTCCGGGGCGCCACGCCGGCCGGGCACGGGCGAGGTGCTACGCCTTCAGTACGGCGTCGAAGAGTTCGGCGGTGTGCTCCCAGTGGCGTTCCGCGGCCTTCTCGTCGTAGACGCCGGGGTGGTCCGTGACCGCGAAGCCGTGCCGGGCGCCGGGGTAGAGCTCCAGCCGGTAGTCGACCTTCGCCTGGTCCAGCGCGGCCGCGAGCCGGGCCTGGTCCTCGGGGGTGCAGGAGCCGTCCTCGTCCGCCACCCCGAAGTACAGCCTCGCCTGAATCCGGTCGGCCTGGGTGTGCGGGCTCGCCGGGTCGTCCGCGACGGCGAGCCGGCCGCCGTGGAACGACGCTGCGGCGGCGACCCGGTCCGGGAACGTGCCGGCCGCGAGAAACGACAGCCGCCCGCCCATGCAGTAGCCGGTGGTGCCGACCTTGTCGGCGTTCGCCGCCGGCACGTGGGCCAGCGCCGCCAGCAGCGCGCCGGTGGCGGCCATGGCGCCGGCGTTGGCCACCGTCATGACCTGCCCCAGCTTGGCCCGCTCCGCCGGGTCGGAGAACGCGGTCTTCGGGTCGAACGGGAGGGCGTCCCGGGTGCGGAAGTGGACGTTCGGCAGCGCCACCGCGTAGCCGAGATCGGCCAGCCGCTGGGCCATGTCGTCCGTCGCCGGCCGAACGCCGAACGCGTCCGGGTACATGATCACAGTGGGCAGCGCGGGGCCGTCGTCGGCCGGATGCCCGGCCGGAAGGTGCAGGTGGACGTCCATCACACCGTCGTCGGTGGGCACATCGAGCCTGGTCACGGACAACACGAACTCCTGGGCGTCTGCCGCCCGGCCGCGCAGGGGCCGCCCCGACGCCGAGCGCGGTCGGGTCCTGCGGGTCGAGCGGGAAAGGATCTGCCTGGGCCGGGCCGGCGGCGGCACCCGGCAGGCCCGATCGGACCCGGCAGATGTCGACGCGATCCCGCCGAGTTCCCCCGGTCCGGACTGTCACCGGACCTGCCCTGACCAGGCGCGCCGCCTGTCGGCGCGACCACGTGGAGCAGCATCTCTCATCGGCCCGAGGACGGACGCGGGCGAGGTCGGACGGCGGCCCGGCCAGCCTCTCGCCCCTGATCGTCGTTTGGGCCCTCTGGTTGTCGTCTTCAGGACCTTTTCAGACCACCGGAGGGCGCAGACCGCGATCGTGGGCGACCGTGTCAGCCGGCGGCGTTGACCGCGGCCTTGAACGGGTCGGGGAGCAACTGGTCCTGGGACAGCGTCTTGCCGTCGACCATCACGGTCGGTGTGCCGGTCACCCCCCGCCTGGACGCGCTGTCCGCGACCTTGGCGACGTAGCCATCGAACTTGCCCGACTTCACCGCGCCGGTGAAGGCGGGCGACGTCAGACCCACCTGCGAGCCGAGCTGGATGAGCTTGTCGTTGCTGAAGCCGCCGGAGTTCTCGGTGGGCTGGTTGGCGAACAGCACCGTGTGGTAGTCCTCGAACTTCCCGGCATCGGCCGCGGCGGCGCCCGCGTTGGCGGCGCGGACCGAGTCAGGCCCGATGAACGACATCATGTGGTACACGGTCTTGATCTTCCCGGCGTCGATGAGTGACCGCACCGTCGGGCCGGTGGTGGTCTCGAACTGCCGGCAGACCGGGCACTGGAAGTCCTCGTAGAAGTCGACCGTGACCGGGGCGGCCGCCCTGCCGACGACGATGCCGTTGTCCTGGCCGGTCGCCGTGGCCGGAAGGACGACCGGTTTCGAGTGCTGGCGGGAGTTCTGCACGACGATGCCGATCACGGCGGCGACGATGATGATGCCCAGTACCGAGGCGAACACGATCATCTGCTTGCGCCGCCGCTCCCGCGCCGCGGCCTGTGCCCTGGCCGCGGCGGCCCGCTCACGGCGCGCCGCCCCGCGCGGGTCCCGGTCCGGCCGGGGGCCGGTGTCGACCCCGCCGCCGGAGCGGCCCGCGCCCGGGCCGTTGCCTCGGCCGGATCCGCGTCCCGCGCCTGTGCTCATCGCTCACGCCTCATTCGTCCCGCCCTGTCCCCAGACCGCGGCCGGTCTCCCGCCCGCGCCCGGTACCCGTCCTGCCAGTCCCCGCCGTCGCGGCTGTCGTCGGTGTCGTGACCGTCGCCCCGACGGCCGTCACCCCGGTCGTCGTCGTCCCACGAGGCGTCGTCCCAGTCGTCGTCGAGATCACTGGAGGCCGCGGGCCGGTCGTCCGCGGCCGGGCCGAACAACAGGCGGTCCAGCGTCAGGTAGCCGTGGGGCCAGACCGTCAGCAGCACACTGGCCAACAGAAGCAAGCTGTCACGGACCAGCTCCGATGTGTAATGGGTCGGCGCGTTCTTCGCGAGGTCGCCGCCCTTCGAGAAGCAGCCACACTCGATGTGCAGCCCGCGGGCGGCGGCGGACGCGATCGCCCCGATGTAGACGGCCAGTAGCAGGCAGGACAGCAGTGCGCCGGCTCGCACGGCCAGGCCCAGCAGGAGCAGGACGCCGAGCGCGATCTCCACGAACGGCACCGCGTACGCGACGGGATGGACCAGCGCCTCCGGCAGGATCCGGAACGCCCGCACCGAGCGGACCATCCCGTCCGCGTCGCCGGCCTTCAGGGACCCGGCGACCAGCCACAGCACGCCCAGCCCGACGCGCAGCAGGGTCGAGGCCACTCGCCCCCAGTGCGGCGGCGCGCCACCCACCAGCAGCTGACGGCTCACCGCGGCGCTCCCGTGCGCACCAGGACCGGCAGGTCGTGGATGTAGTCGGTGATCTGGGTGCCCGGCGGGTAGCGCAGCGCCAGGCCGCCGTCGCGGCCGAACGCCAGCACGTCGGCGCCGTGGTTCTGCGTCATCGCGCCGTCCGCGCGTGCGGTCGGCGGTGGGACCCCGACGCCGAGCGTGCGTGCCGTCGCCTGGATCTCCGGGAACGGGCCGGTCAGGCCGTAGAAGCCGAACCCGGGGTCGAAGTGGTGCAGCCAGCTGGCGAGCACGGCCGGCGTGTCGCGGGCTGGGTCGGTGCTGACGAAGACGACGCGGACCTGGCCGCGTACCGCCGGGTCGAGCGCGCCCAGCGCGGCGGCGAGGTCGGCCATCGTCGTCGGGCAGACGTCCGGGCAGTGCGTGTAGCCGAAGTACAGCAGCGTCACCAGCCCGGCGGTGCGGGCGCGCAGGTCGAACGGCTGCCCGTCGGTGCCGGTCAGTTCGAGCGGCGGCATCGGCACGCGTGTCGTCGGGCTGATCCCGTGCATCCCGTCGCCACGCCGGTCGTCGATGATCGCCGCCTTCATCCCGGGGGTGTGGTCGGCGCAGGCCGCCGCCGCGAACAGCGCGGTCAGCGCGATCGCCGCGACCGGCGCCGTACGCGCGGCCGGCGGGCGGACGCGGGCCGCGCGACGGACGGCGACGTCGGCCGGCGAGGTGGTGACCATGGTCCTCCGCGTTGAGAACATGGGCAGACGAGCGGACGTCTCCGGAAGGGTTCTGGCGCGCCGGTTGCCTGTGACTGATCGACCAACTGTAGTGACGGGACGTTGTTACGGTAACCGCAACCGGCGAGGGGTGGCGTGAGGTGCGGCCCGGCCGTCCCTGCGCCGGGCCGGGCGTGACCCTTCGGCCTGACCTCCGTTTCCGCTCGTCAGCCGTTGCCTCCTCTGGCACTCTTGGTGATGGACCCGTCAACGCTCCACCTACCGTTGGCCCGGGTTGCGCGTCCCGAGTGCGCGCGGACCGTGGCTGGCGAGACGAGAGGTCGCACCCGTGCCGCAGGACCCGGCGACCATCCAGCGCCAGATCGAGGAGACACGCGCCGAGCTGGCGGAGACCATCGACGCGATCGCGGAGCTGGTCCACCCCCGCCGGGTCGCCGAGCGCGCGGGCGAGCAGGCCCGCGCGAAGCTCGCCGAGCTGCGCGCCCGGGCCGGCCACCACGGCCGGCCGCTCGAGCTCGCGGCCGACGCCCCTGCCGCGGGTGCGGGCCTGGCCGCGGCCCGGCCGTCCGGAGCGCAGGGTTCTACCGGTGGGTCCCGCACTGTCCGGTGGGGCCGGGTCGCGCTCGCCGTCGGCGCGACGATGTTGCTGGTGGTGGGCACCACCAGGCGCCGCCGCCGCCGGCACCGCGCCTGAGGCCAGCGCCGCCCAGGCAGCGGCGACTACTCTCCCGACTGGGAAGCCTGGACGCCTAGTGAGCCTGGGGACGCCGAGTGAGTCTTGACAGCCACGGCCGCGTGCCCGCCGGCCGGATCGTGCTGATCCGGCACGGAGAGACAGAGTGGAGCAGGTCGGGCCGCCATACCGGCCGCACCGACATTCCGCTCACCCCCGACGGCGAACGGCGCGCGGCCGCGCTGCTGCCGGCGCTGCGGGGCTTCCGGTTCGCACTTGTCGCCACCAGCCCCCGAACTCGCGCGATCAGCACCGCCGACCTGGCCGGCCTGATCGCCGCGCCCATGGGCGGCGGGTGGGCAGGTCACGTCGGCGGGCGGGCGGGGCATGGCCAGGACGGGGTCGACGGGGTGCGCCCGCCGACGGCTGACGTGGCCGCCCGCGAGGTCTGGCCCGACCTGGCCGAGTGGGACTACGGCGACCTGGAGGGCCTGACGACGCCCCGGATCCGCGAGAGTCAGCCGGGCTGGACCATCTGGACCGGCCGGGTGCCCGGCGGGGAGACGGCCGCTGCCATCGCCGCCCGGGCCGACGCGGTACTGGCCCGGGCGCTGCCGCTGCTGCGTGACGGCGACGTCGCGCTGGTCGGCCACGGGCACATGTCCCGGGTGCTGGTCGCCCGCTGGCTCGGGATGGACGCGGCCCGGGGCGCGTCGTTCCTGGTGGAGCCGGCGAGCCTGACCATCCTCGGGCACGAGCGGGAGACCCGCGTGCTCGGCTCGCTCAACCTGCACCCGTCCGCGCCGGACGCCGGGCTGGACGCCGTCCAGCCCGGCACCGCCGCCCGCGCGCTATAGGTCGCCGCGCCGGCGCAGCGCCGTCAGCGCGATGACCCCCGGCGCGACCGGCAACCAGTAGGTGATCAGCCGGAAGACCAGGACCGCGGTGACCATCGCGGCGGCGGGGCCACCGGCGGCGGTCAGGCCGATCGCGAGGGCAGGCTCGATCGCGCCGACGTTGCCGGCCGTCGGGGCGGCGCCCGCCACCGCCGAGCCGACCAGGTAGACGGCCGCGACCGACAGCACGCTGACGTTGCCGCCGAACGCCCGCTCGCTGGCGGTCAGCGCGATCACCTGGGCGACCTTCGTCCCCGCCAGCGAGCCGCTGAGCGCCGCGGCCCGGCCGGGGGAGTGGGCGAGCCCGCTCAGATGCGCCCGGAACGTCGCCAGCGGGCCACGCAGCCGGTCGCGTACCCGATGGCGGGTCAGCACCACCACGAGGACGGCGAGGACGGCGCCGACCCCGATGCACACCGGCCCGAGGCCGACGCTGGACATCGTGTCGCGCAGCGGCCCGGTCAGCGCGGCGGTCATCCGCGAGTCGCCGAGCAGCCCGGCGACGCAGACGAGCGCCGCGATGTGCACCAGGCCGCAGACGACCCGGATGGAGGCGATCGTGGCGACGCCCGCCGAGCGGGGGAGGCCACGGCGCTCCAGGAACCGCAGGTTGATGGCGATCGCGCCGAGGCCCGCGGGGATGATGCGGTTCGCCGCCGCGGCGGCGAACTGCACCCCCGTCGCGACCCGCACGCCCACCGGCAGCCCGCTGCCGGCGCGCAGCGCGACCCCGTTCGAGACGTAGTAGAGGACCGTGCCGAGGCCGCACAGCGGCAGCCACGGCCAGCTCGGCGCCGGAATGTCGGCCAGCTGGTGCTCGACCTCGGCGCGGAACTGGACCGCGAGCACCGCGAGCGGCACCCCGAGGACCACCGCGAGCAGGACCGTGCGCCGCCGGGGCGGCCGGAGCGCCGAGCGGGCGCCGAAGTCCAGCTCGGTCGCGGCGAGGGCGCGGTCTCCCAGGCTGGTTGGTGCTCGGTCGCGCGCCGCGTCGCCGCCGTCGCGTGAGCCTCGACCCAGCAGTGGCAGCCCGGCCGGTGACGTGGGGAGCGTCGTCGCTCCGGTCGCGTCCGCTGCCAACAACGTCGGAGTCTCGATGACTGGGGCTCCCCTCGGGCCAGGACGGTTCGGGCGGAGTCGATCGGTTACTGTCCGGGACTGCCCGCTCCGCCCGTCATCATTGTGCGCACGGCCATGCGCGTTCGGCCATCGACGCGACCGGCGCCACCGGCCGGGGCGTCCGGCTTCGGCGTCACCGGTCGTGACGGTTCCGAAGTGCCGGCCACGACTGGGCGGTACAACGGTCAGTGTGGGTGTGCCGTGCGACGGAACTCCCCGCTGTCGGGTGTCCGTTGGCGGTCTGACGGAAGAAGTAACGGTGTGGCCCGGATCGCCCCATGCCTGACAGTCATGACGATATGTGGCGCCGGAGCCCGACGGGAGGAAGCTCGATGTCCGACAGTCTGGATCTGGCGGTCGGCACTCTGGGTGGCGAGCCGGCGACCTTTGGCGGGCTGACCGGCGGGCGGGTCGCGCTCGTCGTCAACGTCGCGAGCCGCTGTGGCCTCACCCCGCAGTACACAGGTCTCGAGGCGCTGCACGAGGAGCTCGCCGGCCGGGGCTTCACGGTGCTGGGCTTTCCCTGCAACCAGTTCATGGGCCAGGAGTCGGGCACGCCCGACGAGATCGCCGAGTTCTGTTCGGCGGCCTACGGCGTGACCTTCCCGCTGACCGAGAAGGTCGAGGTGAACGGGCCCGGCCGGCACCCGATCTACCAGGTGCTGACCGAGACGGCGGACTCGGCCGGAGCCGCGGGTGACATCACCTGGAACTTCGAGAAGTTCGTCGTCGGCGCCGACGGTCGCGTGCTGGGCCGGTTCCGTCCCGGGGTCGAGCCGGCGGACCCGGAGCTGCGCGCCACCATCGAGCAGGCGCTGAACGGCTGACCGGCCGGCCTGGCCGACGACGAGGCGCCGCGTTCCGGCGCGGCGCCGGTCAGGCCTCCTGGCTGGCCGGCACGCCGGTGCGACTGACCGTCGGGCCGCCCGTACAGAGCTCGAACCAGACCTGCTTGCCGTGGCCTTCCTGGTTGCCATGGCCCTCCTCCGCCGGTGGGTGCACCACGCCCCAGGCGCTCGCCAGCGTCGCGACCAGATGGATGCCGCGGCCCGACTCGTCGGACGGGTGCACCGTGCGCAGCACAGGATGCAGCGGGCTTCCGTCGCCGACGAAGAACCGGATGCGGTCCGGGTGCGCGACGAGCGCCAGCTGCAGCGCGGTGAGCCGCCCGGCGAACCGGACGGCGTTGGTGACCACCTCGCTGATCAGCAGCCGGGCCACATCCGCGTCCTCGGCGCGGTTCCAGGCGGCCAGCAGGTTGGACACGAGTCGCCTCGCCTGGCCGGCGGCACTCGTGTCCGCGAGCAGGTCGAACCGAGCGGTCAGATCGTCCGCCACGCCCCACCCTCCAGCTGCGAACCGGTCCGGCTGTAGAAGCCCAGCCGCGTATGCCCAACCGTGACGTGCGGCCCGAGCCGCAGGGCTCGCGCGACCCGGACCCGAGCGCCAGGTCCGGGCCCGAAGGCCAGGCGCGGAACGTGTTCCTGCTGGTTGCCTGCCACCGCTGCCTGTGCCGCAAACCCCTGGCAACCGGTGGCCGGGTCGAGCCCGGCCGTTGACGCACTGGGTGGCCCGGCTCCGCCGGAGTGGGGGCGCCACCTTCGGGCGGCGCCTAGATCACGTCGATGCCGTCCAGGATCGGGTCGCGCCGGGTCATCCACTCCGGGGTGATGTCGTCGGTGAGCGGCGGCTGGCCGGGGCGGCGTGCCATCGGGTCGAGCGGGCGGCCCGTGGCCGGGTCGACGCTGTCGCTGTGGATCGAGCGGTGCGGCGGCGGTGGCGCCGCGATCGAGCGGCTCTGGCCACGCGGCGGACCGGCGTGGGGCCGCAGGCGTGGGTCGATCGAGCCCGGCAGCCCGTCAAGGCCCAGCACGCCGAACTGGTCCGTGACTCCGTTGTTCGGGCCGGCGGGCCGCTGCCCGGCCGGTGGCGGGCCGGCCGGCCGGCCCTGCGGGTCGCCGGGGTAGCCGGGGCCCGGCCGCCCGTCCGTCGGCCCCGGTGGCTGTCGGGGCGGGTATGCGGCGGGACCGCGGCCCTGGCCAGGCTGCCCGCCGGGCCCGCCCTGGCCGGGCATCGCCGTTCCCGGGTGCGCCGGACCCGGCTGTCCTCCCGGCGGGAAACCGGGCTGGCCGTTCGGGGAGCCCGGGTAGCCGCCGCGGGCCGCAGCCGGCCGCGGCCCCGACTGGCTCGGGGGCAGCTGCTGTTGGCCGGGTAGCTGGTGTCCCGGTGGCAGCTGTTGGCTGGGCGGCCCCGACTGCCCGCCGGGCCCGCCTGGCTGGCTGCTGGGCGGTGCGCCTGGACCGAGGCCGCCGGGTCGCTGGCCCCCCGGGCGGGAGCCCTGCTCGGGGTAGCGCCCAGCCAGCTGCCCTGACTGGGGTGCCGGCTGGCGAGGCGGCCCGCCAGGCTGGTGTCGCGGCTGCTGCTGCGGAGCCGGGCCGGGCTGCCGGGTGGCGGGCCGGGCCGGCGGGCCGAAGCCCTGGCCGCCGGCGCTGCGGCCCTGCTGCGGGCCGGAGCTGAGGAACGGGTCTTCCTCGGACCGCGCCGGCGGTGCGAGCGGGACGCCGCCCGTCATGCGGGGCGGCGGCAGGATCGGGCTTCCCCCGGTCATCCCGGGCGGCGGGAAGCCGAGGCTCGCGGCAGTGGTCCCCGGAGCCGGGAACGCCGGGTTGCTGTTCGTCGTCACGGGCGGCGGGAACGCCGGGTAGCTCTCGCCCGGCGGCGGAATGTGTGGCATCGGACCGGTCGGTGGCGGACTGGTCGGTGGCGGGGTGGACGGCGGGCCCGAGCGGTTGGCCGCCGGGATGAGCACCGGCCGGCCGACCGTCGGCGGCCCGGCCGGTGGCTGGGACGACGGTGGCTGGGACGACGGTGGCGATACGGCTGGCGGCGGCGGAGCGACGGCGAGGCGCGGGCCCGGCGGCTCCGGCAGGTTCCCCGGCATCATGCGGCCGTCGGGCGTCATGACCGGGTGCGCTCCGGTCGTCGTGCCGCCGGGCCGGGCCGGGTTCATGATCGGCTGCTGGCCCGTTACCGGCTGCGCGTGCGGGATCGGCTGGGCGCCGGTCCGCGGCTGGGCGGCCGCGCCGGGGATGGCATGCGCGCCCGACATCGCGTTGGTGATGGCACGGCGGGTGGCGCCGGGCAGCGGCCGCGGCGGGGCAACCTCGTCGTCGATCCCTGGAAGCTCGGGCGGCAGGCCCGTGACGGCGACCACGGAGGCGCAGGGCCAGAGCCGGTCGCAACCGAGGCAGACGTCGAACTCGTTGGGCTGGTGGAGGTCGATCAGCGCGAGCAGCGAACGGATGTGCTCGATCGTGCGCGGGCCGGCAAGCACCGGCCCGCTCCTGATCATGTCAAGTTCCGAGCAGAGTCGGCCGTGATAGCGCTCGACGTCGGAAACGTCCTGATCCTCCATTATGACCAAGCATGCACCATGCGTCGGCGCGACGCGCGGGCGGTACCCGGCAACCTGGACCAGACCTGCGACTCGTCGGTCATCGTGGCGCGCGTTCGCCTCGGCGCCGGACTCGTTGTGTCCGGCGCCGGGCCTCCCCGGGCCGGCGCGGTCAGGCGCGCTCGGGCCGAACCTCGTCGTTGCGGCGGACCTGACGCATCAGGCCCTCCTGCAGGCGAGCGAACTCCTCGATGTAGGGGCTGTCCGCCGGGTTGCCGCCGGGCAGTTCCTTGCCGGGCGCGCCGCGGTCGAACGCGGGCTCGAAGCCGGCGTACGGGCTGCCGCCGCCACCCGGCAT
Organism: Pseudofrankia sp. DC12; assembly: GCF_000966285.1. Taxonomy (NCBI): domain Bacteria; kingdom Bacillati; phylum Actinomycetota; class Actinomycetes; order Frankiales; family Frankiaceae; genus Pseudofrankia; species Pseudofrankia sp. DC12. The sequence continues at coordinate 1,682,987 of NZ_KQ031391.1, read as the reverse complement.
ACGGTCGGGCTGGCTGTTGTCGAACGCCGGGTAGTGGTTGCCGCCCTGCGCGGGCGCGCCTCGGTCCGCCGGCGCGTCGTAGGCCGGGTAGGACGGCGGCGGGCTGCTCGGCCGCTCGGGCGCGTTGTCGAACGCCGGGTAGTGCGAGCCGTTCGAGGGCGCCGAGCGGTCCGGCGCGGACTCGTAGCCGAAGGGCGCCGAGCCGTTGGTGGCTGGCGCCGCGCTGATCGACAGCGGCGACGAGCGCAGCGCGTCCGAGCCGCCGTCCGGCTCGACCGCCAGGAAGCCGTCGGACTGCGGGAAAATCCGGGCCGAAAGGCTGACCGACATCGGGTCGCTGCCGTAAGTGATCACGTCGACCTGGTCGTCCGGGCCGATGCCCCCGTTGCGGGCGAGGTCGACGAACCGGAACAGATCGGCCCAGCGCAGGCCGTCAAGGTCCACACTGATGCGGAGTGCCATGTTGTGTCCCGTCCCGTGAGCTGCGTCGTGTGCCGACCGGCGCATGGCCGAAGCGCGTCCCCCGCTGATCCGCGTGCGCCGATCGGCGGGCCCCCGCTCGAGGCGGGATGAGTCGGCTCGTCCGCGGGTGCCTGCCCGCGCCCCCCCGGTGTGGATCCGACCAAGGTGTGGATCTGGCCAACTCCGGGCGATGGGCGGCAGCTTATACCCCGTTGGGAATGTGCCCGCGCGGCGGGCGGCTTCCGGGACATCCGGGGCCTTCCGGGCGGGCGTCGCGGCGCTGCCGGGCGTCTCCTCGCCGGCCCGGTTCTCGCTGGTGGCCGTGACGGCGGGCGAACCGGATGGTGGTGCCGGACGGGTGGGGAACGCGCACTGGTCCACAAGCCGGCTATGGGACCGGCGACCAGCGGCGGACGGCGGAGTAGTCTGCCGCCCGTGACCAGTCTTTCCGGTGGTGTCAACGGCCTCGGTGGCACGGCCGGGGTCGACATGCGCGCCGGTTCGCTGCCGATAAGGCTGCTGCATGACAGAGTGCTCGTCGAGCCGCGTGAGGACTCGATCGACCGGCGTTCCAAGGCCGGCATCGTGATTCCTGCCACGGCCCACATGGGGAAGCGGCTTTCCTGGGCGGACGTCGTCGCCGTCGGGACGGCGGTGCGCACCATCCAGATCGGTGACCGGGTGCTGTTCGACCCGGAGGACCGTGCCGAGGTCGAGCTGCACGGCTCCACCTACGTCCTGATGCGTGAGCGTGACGTCCATGCGGTCGCCGCCGAGCGCCTCGACGACGGGCTGACCGGGCTCTACCTCTGACCGGCCGGCGGCGGTCCGTCGCCGATCTCGTCGTAGCCCGCCCGGACGGCGAACCGGGCCAGCTCGACCCGGTTGCGCAGCCGCAGCTTGCCGAGGACGTTGTGGACGTGGTTCTGCACGGTCCGCGGTGAGACGCCGAGCCGGGCGGCGGCATCCTTGGCCGACAGGCCCTTGGCCACGAGACGCAGCACCTCGATCTCCCGGGCCGTGAGGCTCGGCCTCCCCGGCTCCGCTGGGCGCCGCGCCGCCCGGGACATGTCGCCGAGGACCAGCGCCGCGAGGCCAGCGCCGAACACCGGGATTCCGTCGGCGGTCCGGCGCACCGCGTCGACGAGCTCCTCGGGCCGGGCCGACTTGACCAGGTAGCCCGACGCACCGGACTTCACCGCCGCCAGCACGTCCGCCTGCTCCCCGGACGCCGACACCACCAGCACCGAGCCGGTGAAGCCGCTGTCGCCCCCGTGCAGCGCCCGGATGGCCTCGACGCCCGAACCGTCCGGCAGTGAGAGATCCAGCACGACGATGTCGGGCCGGGTCGCGGCCACCACCCGCAGCGCCTGGGCGACGGACCCGGCCGTCCCGACCACCGGAAGGCCCGCCTGGTCCAGGTCGCGGGCGAGCGCGTCGCGCCACAGCGGATGGTCGTCCACGACCACCACCCGCGGCGGCTGCCCGGCGGCGTGCCCGCGCGCGGCCGGCCGCGGCGGCCTGTCATCTGGGGACACGCAGCTCAACCTCCGTTCCCAGTCCCGGCCCGCCGAGGACGGTGACGTCGCCGCCCAGGTCACGGACGCGGCCGCGGATGCTGACCGCGAGCCCCAGCCGGCCCGCCGCGGCGGCCTCGTCGGCGCGCCCAGGGGCGATGCCCACCCCGTCGTCCCGGATCGTCACCAGCACCTCGTCGCCGTCGTCCTCGACCAGCACCCAGGCGGACGCAGCCGGACCGGCGTGCCGGGCGACGTTGTCGAGCGCGGCGCGCACCGCCGCGACCACCTCGGCGGCGCGGTGGGCCGCCAGCGGCACCGGGACCCCCGGCGTCGCGACCGTCACCCGCGGTGCTGGGAGACCGGCGTGCTCGCCCGTCCCGCTCAGCGGCTCGTCGGTGCGGCCTGTAGGCGGATGTGCGAGCCGGACCAGCAGCTCGGCAAGGTCGGTGCGCTCGCCGGCGGCCGGGGCACCCGGCCAGGCGGGGTCGACGGGGGCCTCGCCGGGGCCGGCGACCCGCAGCAGGTCGCGCAGCACCGACTCCTGCTCGGCGGCCAGCCGGGCGACCTGGTCGGCGGGCAGGCCGCGCGGCGCCTCCCGGGCGATCAGCGCGAGCACCTGCAGCACGCCGTCATGCACGGCGCGGGCCAGCCGGGCCCGCTGCGCGTCGGCGGCCCGCGCGGCGAGCACGGTGGCCACCGTGGCCTCCGCTCGCAGCGCGGTCCGGGTCAGGTACCCGGCGACCGCCCCGGCGAGCAGCGTCTGCAAGGTGGTCCTGACCAGGGAGTCGGTCAGCGTGCCCCACTCGACGAAGAAGGCCGCCGAGATGACCAGCCCACCGACGACGCCGCCGACCGTGCCCCAGACGAGCGCGACACCGAACACGGCGCTGATCGCCCAGATCATCGGCAGCGCGTGGCTCGGCCGGGGGCCGACCAGCTCCGCGCCGACCACGAGGGCGGCACACAGGGCGAGGTCGGCCACGGCGAGCGCTCGCAGCAGCCGAGGCCGGGACCGGCTGGCGCTCGGCACCACCGCGGTCAGGGCCACCGACCAGGCGGCCATCACCCCGATCAGGGCAAGCCCGAGCGCAGGCCGGTCGGCGTGGCGGAGGCGGACTCCGGCCGCGATCGCCGCATAGCCGAAGGCCACCCAGCGGAAGACGGCCAGCGACCGCCACAGCGCCCCACGGACGCCGTCCGGGCCGGCCGGGTAGGCCGCCGGGCTGACGGTGGGGAACACCGCTGTCTCCTTCAGTCGTGTCGCTGTGCGTGCGAATGGCGCACCGAGGCCGCCGGGAGCAGTGTGGCAGAACCGGGCAGTCCCGCCCTGAGCGTTCCTACTCAGGACGATTCGGGTGTCGGCGCTCAGGCGGGGCGCCTGCCGGCTCCCGAAACTGGCGGCATGGCTACCAAGGCGCCGTCCTCGCGCAGCACTACCGCGTTCCTCGTCCAGTCGGCGATCTCGTTCGGGATCTCGATCATCGCGGTCCTCTGGGCCGCCGCCCACCTGCCCGGCGACGGGTGGATGCGTGCCTTCGTCCTTCTCGGGCTGCTCTACGTCGTCACGTCGTCCTTCACGCTGGCCAAATGTGTGCGCGACCAGCAGGAGGCCGCGGGCGTGATCAACCGGGTCGACCAGGTCCGGCTGGAGCGGCTGCTCACCGAGCACGACCCCTTCCAGACGCAGCGCCCCTGATGCTTGGATGTGACGGGTCAGACACGAGGAGACCGCCTTGAGATTGGCCCGGGGCGGCTCCGGGCCCGTATCCTTCGCACCGTCTCCGGTGATCCGGGCGTGGCCGGCCCGCCTGGGCGGGCGTCGGCATGGCCAAACGTGGACATTTGGCGCGGGGATCTCTGCGCGCCATGGGCATTGCGTATTGTGACCATCCGATCCGTTCGGGTAAGCGAGCCTGGGTATAGCGGTGGAAGTGGCCTATGCCGGGCGCGCTGCTCGCCGGCGGCGGGCCCACGGCGAACGCCTCGTCTGACCCGGCGAGATCGGCCCGCCGCTGGCGGGACCCGGTGGCGTTCGGCCACGGCCTGGCCGGCGTCACCGGCATCAAGAAGTGGACGGAAGGAGAGGCATGGCTCGAGACTTCGATGCCCCGCGCGGCGGCGACGGGGATGACGTCCTCCAGGAACAGAGCCTGGAGTCGCTGAAGGCACAGCGGGTCGGCGCGGCCGCGGACCTGGGCGACGACGTGGACGCCCTTGAGACCGAACTGGACCTGCCCGACGCGGAGGTGCGCGACGACGAGCTCGCCCTGCGCGTGCTGCCGCGCCAGGCGGACGAGTTCACCTGCACGAGCTGCTTCCTGGTGCACCACCGCAGCCAGCTCGCCGACGTACGTCGCGCGGTCTGCTCGGACTGCGCCGCCTGACCCGCCCGCGCACCGATCCGGCGGCGTGCCCGGGATTGGCGCGCGACGCGGTCAATGCCCCTGCGGACGCCAGCGAAAGCCCGCGGGGAGCGACGCGCGGCCGCGACAGAGGGTGACCTCACAGCTACCGTACGGTGGGTGCTGGGGGGTGGTGGGGATGCCGGGCGAGCGTGACAACGTTCCCGGAGCGCGGGGCGACGGTCCCGGAAAGCCGGGCGACGGTCCAGGGGAGCCGGACGGGAGCCCGCGCGGACCTGGACGGCCGGCGAGCGCGGCGGCGAGGCCCGAGGCCGTGGCGGCCGGCCTGCGACCGCTGCGCAGCCGGCTCACGCCACCCGCGCTGCCCGTTCCTCATATACCCAGGCCGCGGCTCTGGGAACTACTCGATGCGTCCTGCGGCCAGGCACTGACGATCGTGCGCGGACCGGCGGGCTGCGGCAAGACGGCCCTGCTCGCGTCCTGGTACCTCGCCCGCCGGGAGGCCCTGCCGCTGGTCTGGCTCCAGGTCGACCCGGCGACCGATGTCGCGCCGGTACCCGCCGGGCCCGACGACCCGGCGGCGGCCCAGCCCCCGGCTGCTCCCGCCGACGGCCCGCCCCCGCCCCGGGCGTCGTTCTGGGAGCACCTGCTCGTGGCGCTGCGCGCCCACCCCGAGGCGGACCTGGACGGCGCGCTGGCCCGGCTGCGCCCACCGGCTCCGGGGGGTGCCGCCGACCTGTTCTGCCGAGAGCTGCTCGACGCGCTGGCCGCCGGCCGGCCCCAGCCGCTGGTACTGATCGTCGACGACCTCGGGCTCGTCGGCGGCCCGGCGGACATCGCCGGCCTGGAGCTGCTCGCGGCCGGGGTGACCGGGCTGCGGCTCGTGCTCTCGGGCCGACGGGTCCCAGTGGCCGCGCACCGGGCCCGGGCCGCGGGCCAGCTGACCGAGATCGGTCCGGAGCTGCTCGCGTTCGACGCCACCGAGACCGACCGGCTGCTCGCGGCGATGCGGGTACCGGCCGCGGCGGGCCCCGGCCTGCTGGCCGCCACCGCGGGCTGGGCCGCCGGGCTGCGGCTCGCCGCCGCGGGCCTCACGACCACGGCCGATCTCGCGGCTCTGACCGCCAGCCAGAGCGAGCTGTCCGGCGGACGCGCACTCGCCGCGGTGACCGCCGGGCCGCAGCGTGTCGGGGCGCAGGCTCCGGCCGGTGGCGGCCCGGCCGACACCGACCGGGCCGGCGCGGCCGGGGCCCCGTTGCCCCCAGCCGCGTTCGCCCCGGTCGCCGAGTACCTGCGGGCGGAGGCGCTCGCCACCCTGCCGGGGCCGATACGCCGGCTGTTGCTGCGGACCAGCGTGCTCGACGCGGTGTGCGCGCCGCTGGCCGACGTCGTCGCGGCCGAACCGGAGGCCGGCGCGCGGCTGCTGGCCGAGCTCGCGGCCGGTGCCGTCCTCGCCGCGCCGGTAGCCGCCGCGGCGCAGGCCCACGGCCCGGCGGCGACCGACTCCGGCCTTCCGTGGGACCTCGGCTACGGGACGGATCCGCCGGGTGCCGGTGCTTCGGCCGGCGTCGCCACAGCCGGTACAACGCCGTCCGGCGACGCGTGTTCGGCGGGCGCGGTCGCGGTGGCCCCGACCTCCTGGTACCGCTACCACTCCCTGCTGCGCGGGATGCTGCGCGAGACCCTGCGACGCGACCCGGCCGAGGACGAGGCCGAGCTGAACCTGCGCGCCGCGCTCTGGTACGCGGCGAACCGCCGGCTGGTCGACGCGGCGCGCCACGCCCGCCGGGCCGGTGACTGGCGCTACCTGGCCTGCCTGGTCGCGCGCGGCACGGTCCCGCTGATCCTGCAGGGCGAGCTGCCCGAACTGGCCGCGCTTGTCGCGAGCTTCCCGGACCGTGCCGCCGGCCTGGGCCCGGAGTGCGCCATCACGGCCGCCCTGGCGCGGGTCCTCGCCGGCGACGCCGTGACCGCCGGAGAGCACCTGGAGCTGGCCCGCTCCGGGCTTTTCGGGCTCCCGACGGCGGGGCCGAGCGGAGGCGGCGCGGGCACGGAGCGCCCAGGTCAGCCAGGACCGCCGGCCGTGGCCAACAGCGGCGGCACGCTGGCGTCGGCTCGACGAGTGCTTCTCGTCGCGATCGAGGCGGTCGAGCTGCGCCGCGCCGAGCTGGCCGGGGACGTGGACACCACCCTGGCGGCGGCCCGTCGGGTGCTGCGGGTGCGCGTCGCGTCCGAGTTTGGCCCCGCGGCGGGACTGCCAGACGGTCTGCGGCCGCTCGCGCTCGCCGCCCGCGGTCGCGCCGAGCTGTGGCGCGGCCGGCTGGAGGCCGCGGAGGACGCGCTGCGGGTCGCGCTCGCCGAGGCCCGGCGGGCCCGGCTGTCCGGCGCGACCGTCGGCTGCCTTGGTGCGCTGGCCCTCGGCTATGCGCTGCGCGGACGGCTGCGGCAGGCCGACGAGGCCGCCGCCGCCGCGCTCGCCGCCGCCGTCCGGCTGCGTACGGCCGCCCCCGCGGGCCCGGCGCCGGCCACGGCGAACGATGCTGTCGGACCGGGAGCGGCGGAGCTCGGTGCCGGTTCCGGCACCGGCGCCGCGGTCCTTGGCCACGCCCGCGGCGGCCCGCCGGCCGGCCAGCCGGACACCGATAGGCTGGCCTGGCTCGCCGAGGCGCCCGCGCTCACCGGCGTCGCCGAGGCGCTGCTGGCGCTGGCGGCCGCGGCCGGCCATCGGGGCGACACCGCGGGGGGCCTCGACTGGGCGGACCTCGCCGCACACGCGGCGGGCGACACCGGGCAGCTGCCCGACCTGGTGAACCTGCTGCGCGCCTGGCTGCGGCTCGGCCGGCGCACCGGTGAGGACCTGCGGGCCGCCAGGCGCACGCTCGCCGCGTTCCCGGCACGGGAGGCGCCCGGCCTGCTCGTCCTGGTGCGCGAGGCGACCCAGGCAGACCTGCTGGTCGCCGGCGGGAACCCGGACGCGGCGCTGCGGCTGCTCGGGCCGCCGGATCCCGCTGGCCGCCGCGAGCGGCCGTCGGCCCGGCTGGCCAGGGGACGGGCCCACCTGGCACAGGGCGAAGCGGCGGCGGCGGCACTCGCGGTCGCCCCGCTGCTTCGGGCGGACGGTGGCGGTTCAGCGAGTGTCGTCGCCGCGTGCGCGATCAGCGCGGTCGCCGCGGCGCGCCGCGGCGACGGGGCCCAGGCGGGCGGGCTGCTCGCCCGAGCCTTCGCGCTGGCCCAGGACGAGCTGCTGGTGCGGCCGTTCCTGGAGCTCGGGCCGGAGATCGTGGCGTTGACCGACGCACACCCCGGCCTGCCGGACGCGGCGCCGGCCCTGGTCGCCGCGCTGCGCCTGGCGGCCGCCCGGGACGAGCCGCGCCGGCCGGCCGGAGCCCGCAGGTCCGGAGCGCCGGATACCCGGGCACGGACCGGCTCGGCCGATTCGGCTTCGGTCGGCCCGGACGCGCCCCGATCCGACCGGGGTGGCGCCGTCACCGTGCCGACCGCCCGCCAGGCGCCGCTGCTGGCCGGCGGCAACCCGTCCGCTCCTGTTGGTGCGGGCCTGGAGGACCGCGGGCGGGCGGCGGGTTCGGGCGGCGACCTCAGCCGTGCCGGCGCCGGGCCGCCGTCGCTTGCCCTCAATGGTCCGGCGCAGGGGGAGCCGGCGCGGGCGGCGCGGCCAGGGCCGGCAGGCCGGCCGGCGACGCCTGGGCCCCTGCCGCCTGGCGGGCCTGGACGTTACCCGCCTGGGCCTGCGACGGCGGACCGCCGGGGGCTCAGCCACCGAGATGCCGCGGACCGCGCCCACGGCGGCGCGCCGAGCTACGGCGCGCGCGGCCCCGGCCCGTCCGGTCCGCCCGGCCGGGCAGACGGCCCGCGACCGGCTGGCACGGAGGTACGGCTGGCGGGCGGCGGCCTGAGCCCGCTGCCCGGGGAGCGCGCACGGGACGCGGGTCAGCCGTCGGCCGGCCGGGCCGGGCGTGGGGCGGACCGGCTGAGCGAACGCGAGCTGGCGGTGCTCAGCTACCTGCCGACCATGCTGACGACAGCCGAGATCGCCGCCGAGCTCTACGTCTCGGTCAACACCGTGAAGACGCATCTGAAAAGCATCTACCGCAAGCTCGACGTGGCTCGCCGGCGCGATGCCGTGCACCGCGCCCGCGCTCTGCACCTGCTCTGAGGGCCGCCCGGGGAGGCGGCGGCTGCGCCGCGTTCGCGCACGTTGGCGCGGTATGTTCCAGAAGGGGTCCCGCGCCACGCTGCCCCCGTCCGGCGCAGGTGCGTCACCGTACGTGGCGGTGACGCACCGCAGTCGAGTGGCGGCATTCGGCGGGCGCCGAGTGCTGAGCCGGGACCGGGCCTCCTATTGGCGGAAGCCGCCCGGTCGCCACGCGTCGGGGCCGGTGGTCGCCGGCCGCGGCGCGGCCGGGGGCGGCGTGTTCGCGGGATTGGCTGTCCAGTCGCCCAGCTCGTCCGGGAGCCAGGCGGGTGGGCGCGGCGCCCGTTCGCCGAGGCCAGGGTTGAACAGCCAGATCAGCCGGAGCACCAGGGTGACGATGCCCGCGATTGCCAGGATCAGGCCCAGCGCCGGCAGGTTCAGGCCCTGAACCCGCCAGGTGATCGCGTATCGGAGGATCGCGCCGACGACGATCATGAAGATCGACGAGCCGATGGTCACCGTTCCTCACCCCTCTCGGGCCGCGGTTCCGGCTCGCCGCTGGCCGTCGGACGTCGCGCCCCTCGTGGTGGGCGGACGGCTGTAGGCCTGGCGCGGGACCCGGTCGCGGGCACGGTGAGTGCCGCGACCGAACGGGTCGGAACGGGCGGACCGTGTCGCCAGGGACCGTACCCTCGGTAGCAACCTGTTACACAGAGTCGGTGCGGGGGCGTTGGCCCGGTCGTGCCAGCGGTGCAGAGAATGGCCCATGTGTGCAGAGCGTGACTAGCCCGTTCGGGTAGTCGGAATGCGATCAACAACTACCGGGTGAATCCAATTCGTAACTCTCCATAGAGAGGGAGCGCTCTCGCGGGACTTTAGGCCCTGTGTTGATCTCGAAAGCCGCCGTCAACGTTCGCAAGGGGTAGAAAGTCCTGCCCGGCGTCTGGCGTGCCTCCGAGGGTGCCCCTACGCTGACCCAACATGTCCAGCTTGGTCGGTAATACCCCGGCGGCCTCGACCCGGGACGCCGAACCGTCCGCGCCGATCGTCGCAGCGGCGCTCTGGCGGCCCAAGGCGCCCGCCCCGGCCGCCGGACACCTCGTTAGCTGTGCAGTTGAGCCTGGCGTCGACCGGACCCGGAGGCGGGCGTGACCGACCGCATGCTTGATGGCGAGACGGATACCGATGTGGCCGGTACAGCCGGAATGTCTCATCTTCGTCGCCAGCCGAGACCGGTGACCATCGACACACCCTCCGCTGTCCTACGCGGACCAGCTCCGCTGGTCGACGCCGCGGGCGTTCACCGGCATCCAGGAGCGGGCGGGAACGCGCCGATCGCGAACGCCTCGATGGTGGGAAATTCGTCGTCCCCCGCGGTCGACCGGGTACGCGGCGCCGGAATGGGAGCTCAGCCGGTTCGCCCGGCGGTGGTCGGAATGCAGGCCCGTACCCAGCTGAGCCCGCGCACGGGTCAGGCACCGCGCGACCTCGCCCTCGGCGCGGCCGAGCTGCGCGGCATCCTGCGCCTCGTCGAGGACTGTGAGCGTGCGCCCACGCTGCCCGCGTTCCGCGAGGCCGTCCTCGACGCCATGTCGCGGCATCTCGGATACCGGAATTCGGCCTTCTTCATCGGTCCGACCCTGGAAGCCGCCTTCCAGGACCCGCGCCCGTCCGGACGTGGGCTCGCGTTGCGGATGGCCGGTCCCTTCCTGGACCGTTACCGCGGGCTGGAGGTGTTCTCCGACCCGGAAAGCCTCCGGCTCATCCGGGAGCGCGGCCTCGTCACGCTGGAAGACGTCGGCAACCCGGCCCGGCCGGAGATCCGGCTGCGGATGGAACGGTTCCTGCGCGCACAGGGCATCCACTCCGAGCTGCTGCTACGGCTGGCCGGGCCGGTGAACATAGGCGCGGTGATCTCGCTGCTGGATCCTCGGCCGGGCGCCTTCGGCCCGCGTGACCGAGCGATCGCGGCGGTCCTCGGCCGGCATCTGGGCAACCTGCTGCGGTTCCACGTCCGCGCCAACACCGGCCCGGCGGTGACCGCCAAGCTCTCCGCCCGGGAGCGAGACGTGGTGCGGCTCGTCGCCGAGGGCCACTCGAACCGCCAGGTCGCCGAGGCGCTGTGCATCAGTATCGACACCGTCAAGCACCACCTGACGCACGCACTGGTCGCGACCGCCTGCACCAACCGGACCCAGTTGGCCCTTGCCTGGCAACGTGAGATGGGCCCGTCGACGCCGGGTGCGAGCGCCGGCCGGGAGTGAGTCGGCGCCGGGCGCCGAGGCCGGGCGCCCGGAGGTCCGGGGGTGCCCAGGCGGGGCCCCCGCCTGGGGCCCCGGCCCGCTGCAGGCTGAATGCCTGCCTTGTCTGGTTTTTGCTGTTAACGACCGAATCACGCGTGTTCCGGGAAAGCCTCGACCCGCGATACGCACGGTCGCCGGGCGGCTCCCGCTTGGGCGCGCGGCAGGCCGAGTCGGGTATGAACTGCCTCCAGCGGCGGTGCGCCCCGGTGCCCGATTGACGGGCGTCGTCGTGAACGCCGTGGGTCGTTCTCGGCGCGGGCGGCCGGCATTTGACGGGGCAAGCGGTGAGCGCGCGGGCACCCCGCTGGCAGCAAGCACGGTGGTCGCACGTAACCCCCCGATCTGACTAGCCGGAACGTGCCACCCCGGTGTAGCCCCGCGGTCGGCCCCGGCACCGTTTGCCGAGGACCGGCGTGTCGTGCGGACACGCAAGGGCCGAACGTCCGCGGCGCCGCCCGGCCCCGCGCGGGCTGGCTCCGTCACGGCCACAGCCCAGGCCGCCGCGTCGTAGACCCGCCCCTTCCGGGCGTAGTTCGCTTTGCTTTGCGGACTCGCGTCATGAATTTGTTTCCCGGGATTGTGTCAGGCAAAGATTTTTTCGGACCCGCTGTGGCGAAAAGGTGCCGAGAAACGCCGGACGGTGTCTGCGGACCTCATTCGGAAGGAACGGAGCGGTGGTGCTCCAACCGCCGAGAGTGGCCGGTTCGACCGCATCGGATTCGTCGTCGGATGCCGGTATCTTTCGCCGGCCGGGTCGCGGCAGCGCAGCGGCACGATCGTTATCGGTTGACCGCCTGGACACGCACAGGCATGGTCTGTACAGCTCCACCAGGCTCAGCTGGTGCCACCGCGCAGAGATCACTCTGCGGCCGGCTAGAATTCCCAGGAAGCTTCTCGGCTACGCGTCGTACCTACGTGACGGGTAGCCGGGGACTCGCGTGAAACCCGACCCGGGTGCGTCCGGACATGCCCGGCGGCGCCCGTAGTACGGCACCTGGAGACGTTGTTTTTCGAGATGACCAAGGCTGTGGCGCACGCGTGTACTGGCTCGCCGGCGCGGCATCGCGCGAGTGGCCGAGGGCCCGCTGCTCCGGTGGCGAAACCGGCGCGGTGATGATGCTCACGACAGGCCTGTCCGGCGAGCCCGTTCGGCCGCAGCGGCGCGGCCTGGGGAATGGCCGTCGCGGCGGGATGGCAGCCGTCACCCCGCAGCCCGTACTCCGGTGTCGCCGCGCGCGTCACTGGCTCAGGAGGACCAGTCGATGACCAGGACTTCCAGTCAGCTCGACCCAGTCCGCCCCACCCGGCCGGGCGACGCGGCAACCGTGCCGGTCCCCGCGACCGGCACCTGGCCAGCACCGACGCCGGCAGCCCGGGAGCTCGTCGCCGTCGTGACCCCGTTCGCGGAGCCGAACGCGGCGCTGGTGGCGGCCGTCGAGCGGGCCGGTGGCCTGGGAGTACTCGATCTGGGCCGGGACGCCGCCCGCGCCCGGCGGGCGCTGGCCGACGCCGCCCGCTGGTGCGCCGCGTTCGCGGTCCGGGTCGGCCCGGCGGCGCCGCTCGGTCCTGAGGACCTGCCGTCCAGCGTCGATCTCGTCCTGCTCGCCGACCCGGACCTGCTTGCTAAGACCCGGCCGACAACCTCCGCGCCGACCCCCGGCTGGGACGTCGCCAACGCGGCCGGGCCGGCGGCGCGGCGCCGGGTGCTCGTCGAGGTGACCTCGGTGGCCGGCGCGCGCGCGGCCCTGACGGCCGGGGCGGACGGCGTGGTCGCGCGCGGCAGTGAGGCCGGCGGCCTGGTCGGCGACCTGACCACGTTCACCCTTCTGCAGCATCTGCGCGCCGCGGGCCTGACGACCCGGGCGGGCGCGCCGGCCCCGGTCTGGGCCGCCGGCGGGATCGGGCCGCACTCGGCGGCCGGCGCGGTCGCCCTTGGCGCGGCCGGCGTCGTCCTGGACGCCCAGCTCGCCCTGGTTCGTGAGGCCGAGCTGCCCGCCGAGGTGGCCAGCGCCATCCGGGCCATGGACGGCAGCGAGACCAGCCTGGTCGGCGACCACCGGGTGTACACCCGCCCAGACCTCCCGGTCGCACGCCTGACCGCGGCGCCGACCAGCGATCTCGCCCGGCCGCCGGCCGCCGCCGAGACGGCCCCTGACCTGCGGGACACCGGGGGCGAGATCGCCTCCGACGGCACCCTGCCGGCCGGCGCGGACGGCCTGCCCACCGCGGCCGACGTCGCCACCCGGCTGGGCGCCCGGGACCTGCGGGCACAGCTCCTCCCGATCGGTCAGGACGGGGCCTTCGCCGGCCCGCTGGCCGACCGGTATGTCACCGCCAGCGGCGTCGTCGGCGCCGTCCGGGCCTCGATCAGCGACCAGCTGGCCACCGCGGCCAGCCTGCGCCCGCTCGCGGCCGGCGCGCCGTTCGCCGCCGCACGCGGCCTGCGCTACCCCCTCGCCCAGGGCCCGATGACCCGGGTGAGCGACGTCCCCGGCTTCGCGAAGGCGGTCGCGGACGGCGGCGGGCTGCCGTTCCTCGCGCTCGCGCTGCTGACCGGCGAGCAGTCCAGGGCGCTGCTGGCCGAGACGGCCGAGCTGCTCGGCGACCTGCCATGGGGCGTCGGGATCCTCGGCTTCGCGCCGCCGGAGGTGCGCACCGCCCAGCTTGAGGCGGTCCTGGCCGTGCGGCCGCCGTGCGCGCTGATCGCCGGCGGCCGGCCGGCGCAGGCGGCGCCGCTGGAGGCCGCCGGGATCGACACGTTCCTGCACGTCCCCTCGCCGGGGCTGCTGGACCGGTTCGTCGCCGACGGCGCGCGCAAGTTCGTCTTCGAGGGCCGCGAGTGCGGCGGGCACGTCGGGCCGCGGGCGAGCTTCGCGCTCTGGGAGGCCCAGGTCGCCGGGCTGCTGGCCGCCGGCGAGCGGGCCGGCGGGACGTTCTTCGAGGAGCTGCACCTGCTGTTCGCCGGCGGGGTGCACGACGAGGCGTCGGCCGCGGCCGTCGCGGCCGTCGCGGCGCCGCTGGCGGCCCGCGGCGCCAAGGTCGGCGCCCTGATGGGCACCGCCTACCTGTTCACGGACGAGGCGGTGGCGACCGGCGCGATCCAGCCCGGCTTCCAGGACGCGGCGCTCGCCTGCGAGCGGACCGTCCTGCTGGAGACCTCGCCAGGGCACGCCACCCGGTGCGTCCGCTCGCCGTTCGTCGACACCTTCCTCGCCGCCCGGGCGGACCTGGCCGCCGCAGGGCGCGGCCGCCAGGAGATGTGGGCCGAGCTGGAGAGCCTCAACCTCGGACGGCTGCGGATCGCCAGCAAGGGCGTCCGCCGCGACGGTGGCGCGCTGGTGACCGTCGACCCGTCGACCCAGGCGGCCGAGGGCATGTTCATGATCGGCCAGGTGGCCGCGCTGCGGGCCGAGCGGACCACCGTCCCCGCGCTGCACGAGCAGGTCACCACGGGCGCGGGCGACGCGCTCGCGCGCCGGGCCGCCGAGCTGGGCCTGGCCCCCGTCGAGGTCCCGGCCCAGGCCGGCTCCGAGGCGGTGGTCGAGGGGACGCGGCAGGACGCGGCGGCGCGGTCGGTGGCCGCCGTCCGCGAGACGGCCCGGTCGCTCGACATCGCGATCGTCGGCATGGCCGCGGTCTTCCCGGGCGCTCCGGACGTCGAGACCTTCTGGGCGAACATCGTCTCCGGTGTCGACGCGGTCACCGAGGTGCCGGCGGACAGGTTCGACGCGGACCGTTTCTACGCCGAGGACGCGTTCGTCAAGGACGCCGGGAAGATGACCCCGTCGAAGTGGGGCGGCTTCCTGCCGCCGGTGCCGTTCGACGCGCTCGCCTACGGCATCCCGCCGCGCTCGCTGCGCAGCATCGAGACCGGCCAGCTGCTCGCGCTGGAGGTCGCGGCCAGGGCGCTGCGCGACGCCGGCTACGACTCCGGGATCGGCGGTGACAAGCAGGCAGGGGGCCGGCGGCCCGGCCGCTCGTTCGACCGCTCCCGCACCTCCGTCGTCTTCGGCGCCGAGGCGGGCGCCGACCTCTCCGGCGCCTACGGGCTGCGGGCCGGCTTCCGGTCCCTGCTCGGCGACCTTCCGCCCGAGCTCGACGACCACCTGCCCGAGCTGGACGAGGACTCGTTCCCCGGGATCCTGGCCAACGTCATCGCCGGCCGGGTCGCCAACCGGCTCGACCTCGGCGGGTCGAACTTCACCGTCGACGCCGCCTGCGCGTCGTCGTTCGCGGCCCTCGACGCCGCCTGCAAGGAGCTCGTCGCCGGAAACGCCGACATGGTGCTCTGCGGCGGCGCCGACACCCACAACGGCCTGAACGACTTCCTGATGTTCGCCTCCGTGCACGCCCTGTCGCCCAGCGGCCGGTGCCGGTCGTTCGACTCGACAGCCGACGGGATCACGCTCGGCGAGGGCGTCGCGGTGGTCGTGCTCAAGCGGCTGGCCGACGCGGAGCGCGACGGCGACCGCATCCAGGCCGTGGTCCGGGCCGTCGCCGGCTCGTCGGACGGGCGGGCGCTCGGCCTGACCGCGCCGCGCCGCGCCGGCCAGGTCCTCTCGCTGGAGCGCGCGTACGGGCGGGCCGGGGTGTCGCCGTCCGAGGTCGGCCTCGTCGAGGCGCACGCCACCGGCACCGTGGTCGGCGACCGGACCGAGCTCTCGACCCTCACCGACGTGTTCACCGAGCACGGCGCCGAGCCGGGCAGCATCACCGTCGGCTCGGTGAAGTCGCAGATCGGCCACGCCAAGTGCGCTGCCGGGATGGCTGGCCTGATCAAGGCCACCCGGGCGCTCGCGGCCGGGGTCCGGCCGCCGACCCTGCACATCACCCGGCCCAACGAGGCCTGGGAGGCCGGGTCCAGCCCGTTCACCTTCGAGCGGGCCGCGCGCCCGTGGGCCGCGCCGGCGGCCGAGCGGCACGCCGGGGTGTCCGCGTTCGGCTTCGGCGGCACGAACTTCCACGTCGTTCTCTCGGCGTATGACGGCGCGCCAGAGCCGGCGCACGGGCTGGGCCAGTGGCCGGCTGAGCTGTTCGTCATCCGCGCCGCGGACCGGGCCGGTGCGGCCCGCCGGCTCGACCGGCTCGCCGAGCTGGCCGAGACGAACGAGTCCGCCGGGCGGCCGTGGCGGCTGCGCGACCTGGCCCGCACGGTCGCCGATGACCGGTCCGGGCCGGTACGGCTCGCCTTCGTCGTCGCCGACCTCGACGAGCTGCCCACCGCGCTCGCCCGGGCGCGCTCGTTCCAGTCCGACCCGCGGGCCGGGCTGTTCGTCGCGCCCGAGACGGCCGACGACGCCGCCGGCCCGGGCCGGGTCGGGTTCCTGTTCCCGGGCCAGGGCAGCCAGCGGCCGGGGATGCTCGCGGACCTGTTCGTCACGTTCCCGCGGCTGCGCGAGCTGCTCGCCCACGGCCCGCACCTGGCCGACACGATGTTCCCGCCGGCCTCGTTCAGCCGGGCCGAGGCGGACGCGCAGGTCGCCGCCATCACCGACACCCGGGCCGCCCAGCCGACCCTCGGCCTCGCGGACCTGGCGATGGCGCAGCTGCTGGGCACGCTGGGCATCCGCCCCGACGACCTCGCCGGCCACTCGTACGGCGAGCTGGTCGCGCTGACCGTCGGCGGCGCCCTCGACCAGGCCGACCTGGTAGGGCTCTCCGAGGCGCGCGCCGCCGCGATCCTCGCGGCGGCCGGCGACGACCCGGGCACCATGGCGGCCGTCTCCGCCACCGCGGAGAAGATCCGCGCCGCCCTCGCCGCGGCCGGTGGCCTGGCCGGCGAGGTCGTGCTCGCCAACCAGAACGCCCCGAAGCAGACGGTCATCTCCGGTTCGACCGCTGCCGTCGGCGCGGCGCTCACCGCGCTGTCGGCCGCCGGGCTCGCGGCCAAGCAGATCCCGGTCGCCGCCGCGTTCCACAGCCCGGTCGTCGCCGGTGCCGCAGGCACGCTCGCGGAGGTGCTCGCCGGCCTCGACGTGCGCCCGGCCGACATTCGGGTCTGGGCGAACACGACCGGAGCCCCCTACCCGGGCACGAGCGACGAGGTGCGGGCGACGCTGGCCGGCCAGGTCGCCGCGCCGGTCCGGTTCGTCGAGCAGGTCGAGGCGATGTACGCCGCCGGGGTCCGCACGTTCGTCGAGGCCGGGCCCGGCCGGGTGCTCACCGGCCTGGTCGGGAAGATCCTCGCCGGCCGGCCGCACCGGGCCGTCGCCACCGACGTCGCCGGCGAGCCAGGCCTGCGCCGCCTCCTGGTGGCCGTGGCCGAGCTGGCCGCAGCGGGTGTCCCCGTCGACGTCGCCCCGCTGTTCGCCGGCCGCGACGCCAAGGCCGTCTCCGTCGCGCAGGCACCCCGCCGGCCGGGCTGGCTGGTCGACGGCGCCTACGTGCGTACCGCGGACGGCAAGCCGGTCGCCGGTGGCCTCAAGCCGCCGGCGGTCCTGGAACTGGCCGCGCCGCTCGTCGCCGCGCCTGGGCCGGTCGCGCTGTCGGCCGCGCCGGACGTCACCCGGCCGGCCGACGCCGCGGTGCTGGAGTTCCTGCGGACCACCCGGGACCTGGTCGCCGCGCAGCGTGACGTTGTGCTCGGCTACCTCGGCCGCGGCGGCTCCTATGACCCGGCCGCCTTCCAGGACCCGGCCGCGCTGGGCCACGACGGTGCACTGCTCGACGGGCTGGGCCTCACGGGCGTCACGCCCCGGGCCTTCCAGCCTGGTGGCACGCAGCCGGCCGGGGCCGCCGGGCGGCCGCTGGCGATCCCCGCGCAGGCCCTGCCGGTGGAGCCGGTGCCGCCGGCACCCGCCGCCGCCTCGCCGGGTGCCGGCGCGCCGGCGGGCCGTGGTGTGGTGTTGGACGCGGTCGTCGAGGTGATCGGTTCGCAGACGGGTTATCCGGCGGAGATGCTGGAGCCGGGTCTTGACCTGGAGGCGGATCTGTCGATCGATTCGATCAAGCGGACGGAGATTTTGGGGGAGTTGGCGGGTCGGCTTGGTCTGGCGGGTGCCGAGGGTGGCGAGCTGGATGAGTCGGTGGTGGAGGAGTTGGCGGCGATCAAGACGGTGGACGGCATCGTCGACTGGATCGTCGCGCACACCAGC
Organism: Pseudofrankia sp. DC12; assembly: GCF_000966285.1. Taxonomy (NCBI): domain Bacteria; kingdom Bacillati; phylum Actinomycetota; class Actinomycetes; order Frankiales; family Frankiaceae; genus Pseudofrankia; species Pseudofrankia sp. DC12. The sequence goes on along the minus strand of NZ_KQ031391.1, from coordinate 1,665,092 downwards.
GGTGCCGCGAGCGAGCCGGAGAGCGCGACAGACGCCGTAGCGGCCCCGAGCACGCGGATTCCGCTGCGCAGGTTCGTCGTCGAGCCGGCACCGCTGCCGGCGGCGCTGACCGTGGCCGAGGCGCTCGCCTCCCGCGCCGGCGCGGCCGGTGGCTTGCTGGCCGGCGGCCGGTTCGCCGTCGTCGAGGGTGGCCTCGGTGTCGGCCTGGAGCTCGCCGACCTGCTGGAGCAGGCGGGCGCCGCGGTCCGGCTGCTTGATGCCGGCGCCCCCGACCTGGCCGCCCAGCTCGGCGGCGGGGTCGCGGCCGACGGGCTGCTGTGGGTCGCCGCGCTGGACGGGGCCACCGGGTCGGCCGCGGAGCTGCCTGGGGCGTTCGCCGCGCTGAAGGCCGCGGCGATCGGCCCGGGCGCAGCGGGCGGCGGTACCCGCCGGCTCGTGCTCGCCAGCGGCCTGGGCGGCGACTTCGGCCGCCGCGCCGCGGCCGGCGTGGACCCGGGGCCGGCCGCCGGCGCCGGCTTCGCGGGCCTGGCCAGGACGCTCGCCTACGAGTTGGCGGACGTGGCCGTCCGGGTCGTCGACGTCGACCCGAAGGAGGCGCCCCGCCGGATCGCCGAGTCGCTGCTCGTCGAGATGCTCGCCGACGACGCTCCGCTGGTCGTCGGCCACCGCGACGGCGTCCGCTCGGCCCTGCGGGTGATCCCGGTGGAGCTCGCCCAGCCGGCAGCGGCCGAGGCGGTCGCCGCGCAGGAGACAGCCCAGCTGGGACCGGACTCGGTGGTGCTCCTGACCGGCGGCGCGCGTGGGATCACCGCGCGGCTCGCCGTGGAGATCGCGCGCCGGTCCGGTGCGCACGTCGAGCTGATCGGCCGTACCCCGCCACCGGCCGCCCCCGAGGACCCGGCGACCGCCGGTGCCGCCGACGCCCCGGCGCTGCGCCGGGCGCTGATCGCCACGGGGATGCGCAAGCCCGCGGAGATCGAGGCCCGACTGGCCCGGCTGCTCGCCGAGCGCGAGGTCCGGGCGACCCTCGCCGAGCTCGACCGCACGGCGGCGAGCGTCCGCTACCACGCCGTCGACGTCCGGGACGCCGCCGCCGTGCGGGCCGTGGTCGCCGACGTCTATGCCCGCCGCGGCCGGCTCGACGGCGTCGTCCACGGCGCCGGTGTGCTGGAGGACCGGCTCGTGCGGGACAAGACGCCCGAGTCGTTCGCCCGGGTGTACTCGACCAAGGTTGACGGGGCCCGGGCGCTGCTCGGCGCGCTGCGCCGCGACCGGTGCCAGCGCGAGACCGGCTCCGCCGCGCCCGGCGGCCGCGACCTCGGCGGCCCCCGCTTCGTCGTCCTGTTCGGCAGCGTCGCCGGCGTCTTCGGCAACCGCGGCCAGGTCGACTACGCGGCCGCCAACGACACCCTGGACGCACTCGCGAACGCGCACGCCGGGGTGTTCCGGACGTACCCGGCTACCGTTCTGCCCGGCTCGGCCGACGCGGCGGGAATCCCGGGCCGCGTCGTCAGCGTCGACTGGGGCCCCTGGCGTGCCGAGGGCGGTGGCATGGTGTCCGCCGAGCTCGAGCGTGAGTACGCCCGGCGCGGGATCGGCCTGATCGAGCCCGCCGAGGGGGTCGCCGCGCTGTTGCGCGAGCTGTCCACCCCGACCGGCCCGGCGCAGGTCGTCTACCTGTGCGGCGAGGCGGATGCCTTCCATGGCTGACCATCCCAGGGCGGGCCACCTCGGTCCCGACGGCGCTGGCGGTGAGCCGGTCGCGATCGTCGGGATGGCGGCGCTGTACCCGGGTGCCGGCGACCTGGACCGCTACTGGGCGAACATCGCCGGCGGCATCGACGCGATCCGGGAGGCGCCGCCCGGCCGCTGGGACGACGAGTTCCACCGGCCGGAGGCGGCCACCACCCCGCCGCCGGGCACGCCCCGCGCCGACCGGCTCTATACGCGGCGCGGCGGGTTCGTCGACGAGCTGGCCACCTTCGACCCGACCGAGTTCGGCATCATGCCGATCGCGGTCGAGTGGGCCGAGCCGGACCAGATGCTGGCGCTCCGGCTCGCCGCCGAGGCGATCTCCGACGCGGGCGGCACCGACCGGCTGACCGACCGCGACCGGGTCGGCGTGGTGCTCGGCCGGGGTGGCTACTTCGGCCCGGCGTTCGCCCGGATCGAGCAGCGTGTCAAGACCGCCCGCCAGGTCGCGGTCACCCTGCGCGAGGTCCTGCCCGACCTGCCCGACGACGCGATCGAGCGTGTCCACGACGCGTTCGTCGCCAAGCTCGGCCCGGAGCGGCCCGAGGCGGCGATCGGGCTGGTGCCGAACCTGGCCGCGTCCCGGATCGCCAACCGGCTCGACCTGCGCGGCCCCGCCTACACCGTCGACGCGGCCTGCGCGTCGTCGCTGGTCGCCCTCGACGCCGGCGTGCGCGAGCTGCGGCTCGGGCGCGCCGACACGATGATCGTCGGTGGTGCGCACATCGTGCACGAGCCGACCTTCTGGTCCACTTTCGCGATGCTGCGGGCGCTCTCGCCGTCGCAGCGGATTCGCCCGTTCGACAAGGGCGCCGACGGGGTGCTCATCGGCGAGGGCGTCGGCCTGGTGGTGCTGCGCCGGCTCTCCGACGCGCTGGCCGCCGGCGACCTGATCCACGCGGTCGTGCGCGGCACCGGGATGGCCAGCGACGGGCGGACGTCCTCGCTGATGGCGACCGCCGCGCAGGGCCAGGCCTCCGCCGTCCGCCGGGCCTGGGCCGACGCGGGGCTGGACCCGCGGGCGCCGGGCGCCGTCGGCCTGATCGAGGCGCATGGCACCGCCACGCCGACCGGCGACGCGGCCGAGCTCGCCAGCATGGCCGAGGTCTTCGGCCCGGCCGGCCCGGCTGCAGCGACGATCGGGCTCGGCTCGGTCAAGTCGATGATCGGGCACACCATGCCGGCCGCGGGCGCCGCCGGACTGATCAAGGCGGCCCTGGCGCTGCGCCACCGCACCCTGCCGCCGACGCTGCACTGCGACGACCCACACCCCGCGTTCGCCGGCACCCGGTTCGCCCCGGTGCTGACCGCGACGCCCTGGGCACAGCCGATCGGTGACGGGCCGCGCCGGGCCGGCGTCAACGCCTTCGGCTTCGGTGGCATCAACGCGCACGCCGTGCTCGAAGAGGCGCCCGACCGGACGGCGCCGTCGCTCGCCGGCACGTTCCCGGCGCCGGTCGCCACCGCGGTGCCCGTCGGGGCTACCGGCTCCGGGCCCGTGACGCCGGCGGCCGATCCGACGGCGGAGCCGGTTCTTCTGCTCGTCGCCGCGACGCCCGCCGAGCTCGCCGCCCAACTCGCCGTTCCCGACGCGGAGCTGCTCGCCCGCGACGACGCCGCCAGCCCGCCGACCGGGGGGCCGTGCCGGCTCGCGCTGGTCGCGCCGACCCCGCGCCGGCTCGCGCTGGCCCGCACAATCGTCAAGCGCGGGACCCCCTGGCGGGGCCGCAACGACCTCTGGTTCACCAAGAACCCGCTGCTTGGGTGGCCCGCCGCCGCCGCCGCCACCGCCGGCGGCCCCGTCCCGGCGCCGCGCGCGCCCGAGACCGAGCAGACCGGGCGGCTGGCGTTCCTGTTCTGCGGGCTCGAGGACAAGTTCTCGCCGCGGATCGACGACGTCTGCGCGCACTTCGAGCTGCCGATGCCGGACCTGGGCGAGACCGGCGTCCTCGGTGGCCACGGGCGGGCCAGCGTCGAGGTCGGCCGGGTTCTCGACCTCGCCCTGCGCCGGCTCGGGATCGTCCCCGACCTGGTCGGCGGGCACAGCATCGGCGAGTGGAACGCGATGATCTCGTCGGGCATGGTCCCGAACGACTTCGTCGACGCGTTCATCAGCGGCTTCGACCCCGGGTCGGTCGAGGTGCCCGGCGTCTTCTTCGGCGCGGTCGGCTGCGGTGTCGAGCTGGTGACCGAGGCGATCGCGGGGCTCCCGGACATCGTCGTCTCGCACGACAACTGCCCGCACCAGTCGGTGATCTGCGGCAAGGAGGCAAGCGTCACCGAGGCGCTGGCCCGGCTGCGGGCCAAGGGCGTCCTCGGCCAGGTGCTGCCGTTCCGGTCCGGGTTCCACTCTCCGTTCCTGCGGCCCTACCTGGATCTGGAACACTCCCCGATGGCCGCGATGCCGCTGGCCAGCCCGGTCGTCCCGGTCTGGTCGGCGACGACCGTCGCGCCCTACCCGGCCGAAGCGGGCGCGATCCGTGAGCTGGCCGTGCGCCACCTGCTGGAGCCGGTGCGGTTCCGCCAGCTCACCGAGCGGCTGTACGCCGACGGCGTCCGGATGTTCGTCCAGGTCGGCGTGGGCAGCGTCGCCGGCTTCGTCGACGACACGCTGGCCGGGACCACCCGGGCCGGCGCGGCGCCGGGTGAGGCGCCTGCTTCTGACCACGTGACGGTCGTGTCGAACAGCCCGAAGCGTTCTGGCCTCGACCAGCTGCGCCGCGTCGCGGCCGCGGTCTGGGCCGAGGGCGGCGCGCCCCGGCTTGATCTGCTGCCCTGCCGCCAGCGTCCCTCTGCAGCACCGGGCGCCCCCGCGCCGGCAGCGTCGACGGCGCCTGACGGTACGGCCGAGCCCGCGCGGCCGGCGGCCACGCCGACGCGGCGCGGCGGGCAGCCGACCTTGCTGCGGCTGGGCTCGCCGATGGTCCGGCTCGGGCCGGACGCCCCGGCGCTGCTCGGCGACCTCGCGTCCGTGGGCCGGCCCACCGCCGCGCCTGCCCACGGTCCTGTCCCAACCGCCGCCACGGCTGATCCGGTCCCACCCGTGCCCCTGGCCGGGGCGGTGGACCATCCGGTGCTCGCGGAGCTCGGGCTGGCGCTGGCGGAGACGGCGTCGGTACTCGCGGACGTCCAGGCGAGCTGGGACCGCCGCCGTGCCGCGGTGCCGGCCGCCGCCTGGGCGCCCGGCTCCCTGCTGACCCGGCCGCGGACCGCCCCGGCCGGTCCCGGCGGTCCCGGCGGTCCGGGCGCGGCCGGCAATGGCGCGGCTGGCAATGGCGTGGCTCACCCCGCGCCGCCGACCCCGGTGACGGCACCGGCGCCCGCGGCGCCGCCGCGCGCCGCGCCGGTCGTCGTCGGCGGCCCCGGCCCGATCACGAAGACGGTGCGCCGGACGCTGTCGCTGGCGGAGCTGCCGCATGTCATCGATCACTGCTTCTACCGGCAGCCACCCGGCTGGAAGGATCGGTCGGACCGCTTCCCGGTCATGCCGATGACCGCCGTGCTGGAGATGATGATCGACGAGGCGCGGGCGCTCGCCCCCGGCCGCGTGGTCGTCGCCGTCCGGGACGTCCGGGCGCTGCGCTGGGTCGCCATCGAGCCGGCGGTCGAGGTGACCATCGCCTGCACCGAGCTGCCCGACGGCGCGGTGCGGGTCTCGATGGACGGCTACGCCCGGGTGACCGTCGTGTTCGGTGACGCCTTCCCCGCGGCCCCCGCCCACACGTCGTCCAGCGTCGACCTGCCCCCCGACGGGCGGCTGGCCGACGAGGTCCCGTCGCCGCACCAGGCAGCGGAGCTCTACGGCGGCCGGTGGATGTTCCACGGCCCCAGCTACCAGGGCATCACCCACGTGGACGCGATCGCCCCGCTGGGCGCGCGCGGCCAGCTGGTCGTCACCGGCGCCCCGGGTGCGCTGCTCGACACGATCGGCCAGCTCTACGGGTACTGGGCCACCCAGTACCTCGACGTCGACTCGCTGCTGCTGCCGCAGGCCGTCACCGAGATGCGCTTCTACGGCGCCGATCCGGCCCCCGGGGACCGGATGACCTGCGTGACCCGCATCCGCGACATCGCGGCCAAGACCGTCACGGCCGACCTGGAGGTCCGGGCGGCGGACGGCACGGTCTGGTGCGAGGTCACCGGCTGGACCGACCGGCGGTTCACGGCGAACGCCTGGCTGTGGCTGCTGATGCGCGACCCGGAGCGCAACACCGTCGCCGAGCCGCGCCCGGACGGCTGGGTCGTCGTCCCGGACTACTGGCGCGACATCGCCTCCCGGGAGCTGGTCGTCCGCCATTTCCTGGACGCCGAACGCCGCCGGGTGCTGACCGGGAAGAACCCACGTGCGGCCCGGGAATGGCTGCTCGGCCGGATCGCGGCGTCCGACGCGGTCCGCCGCTGGCTGTGGGCACGCGGAGCCGGGCCGGTCTGGGGCATCGAGGTCACCGTCGACAACGACGCGAGCGGCCGGCCGGTGATCACCAAGGTCCCGGAGCGGCCGGGTATCCCGGCCGGACCGCTGCCCAACCTCTCGATCGCCCACAAGGTGGACCTGGCCGTCGCGCTGGTCGACTCCGAGGGTGACGTCGGCATCGACCTGGAGACCGTCGCGGTGCGGACCGCCGGTGCCTACGCGGCCGGGCTCACCCCGGCCGAGCGCCAGCTGCACGCCGCGCTGGTCGCGGGTGCCGCAGACCCCAAGCGCAACGCCGACGCCGTCCGGCCCCCCGCCGAGGCGGCCCAGGTGGGCCCGGCCGAGCCCGGCACCGGCGCCGAGGACGAGGCCGCCCAGCTGGCCGCGGCCGCCTGGTTCGCCCGGATCTGGGCGGCCAAGGAGGCCGTCGCCAAGGCCGACGGCACCGGGCTGCTGGGCCGGCCGCGCCGGTTCGTCGTCGACCTGGTCGTGCCCGTCGGCGCCGGGGTGAGCGACTCCGGTGTCGACCTGGCCATCGAGCTCGGACTGGATGTCGACGACCCGGCCGGTGAGGTCCTCGGGCCCGACCAGGTGACCGCCGACGGCATCAAGTCGCCGCCGCCGCGCCCGGCCGAGTCGGCGCTGGCCGAGCCGCCGCTGCTGCTGCGGGTCACCGTGCTCGCCGACCCGGCGCCGGACGAGGGCGCCGTGGACCCGGCGGCGGGCGGTGTGACGGGCTACCTGCGCCGACGTTGGGTGGCGGTGCGTACCGTCGACGGTATGGGCCGGGTGCGGCGGGAGACCGGCGGCACCGACGGCGTCCGGATCGGTGACCACGTCGTGGCCTGGACGTCGCCCTCCGTCGAGCGGGGTGCCCGTGCCCGCCTGCCGCGGGCCTTATCCGAACTGGTCCCGGCGGACCAGGCCATCGAGCCCGACCACCAGGTCGGCACCGGGTAGCCGGGCCAGCGGCCGCCGAAGCCCGTGAACCCGGAAACCTGAGCACCCCTGACGAAGGAGCGCAGACGACATGACCATGCAGGACACCCTCCGTCCGGCCGACCCGGCGCTGGATGCCCTCGACACGCGGATTCTCGGTGAGGTCGCCGAGATGCTGCGGGAGGTGATCGGCGAGGAGTACGTGGTGGACATGGAGATCACCATGGACACCTCGTTCAACGAGGACCTCGAGCTGGAGAGCATCGAGTTCGTGACCCTCGCCGACCGGATGCGGGTCACCTACGGGGACAAGGTCGACTTCGTCGGCTTCCTTGCCGAGATGGACGTCGACAAGGTCATCAACATGCAGGTTGGTGAGGTCGTCCGTTTCATCGCCGACTCGCTGCGGGCCGGCGTCGGCTCGTGAGCATGGACCGCCTGCCGGCGGCGCCGACGGGCCTGGTAGTACCAGTAGGGCTGGTGGGGCTGGCGACGTCGACGTGCCGGGATGGCATGTCGAGAAAGGAGTCCAACCGTGGCTGAGATCGTCGCGAACGGCGTGCGGCTGCATGTCCAGCGGCTCGCGCCGAGCGGTGGCGCGCGTCCCGATGCACCTGTCGTCGTCATGCTGCATGGCATGGTGATCGACAACCTGGCGAGCTTCTATTTCTCGCTGGGCAATGCGATGGCCGACGCCGGCTGTGAGGTCGTCTGTTACGACCTGCGCGGGCACGGCAAGAGCGAGCGCACTCCAAGCGGCTACGGCATCGCCACTGCGATGGCCGACCTCACGGCGGTGCTCGGCGAGCTCGGCATCGATCGGCCGGTACACCTGGTCGGCAACAGCTATGGCGCCACGCTCGCGCTGACCTACGGCGTCGAGTACCCCGACCGGGTCGCGAGCCTCACGCTGATCGAGCCGCCGTTCCGGATCGAGGGCCTCGGCGAGGAGATGGCTCGCTCGCTCACCCAGGTACTGGCCGCCATCTCCGACGACGAGGTCGAGGAGTGGCTGCAGTTCAGCGCGGGACGCGCGGTCGGGCGCATCATGCGCTCGGCGCAGGCGCTGTTGCGCGAGACCACGGTCGCCGAGGACATGCTGGCGACGAAGCCGTTCTCGCCGGAGCGCCTCAGCGCCCTCCCGGCGCCGGTGCTCGCCATCTACGGCGGCAACTCCGAGATCATCGAGCAGGGTGACGGCCTGGCCCGGCTGGTGCCAGACTGCACCTTGGTGGTGCTCGAACACCACACCCACATGGTGCTGCGCGAGGCCGCCGACTACCTGCGCGAGCTGCTGCGCTGGTGGGTGCTGCACCGCGACGAGCAGATGCCGGCCTACCAGCTGCACGAGGGCAAGAAGTTCGAGCTGGCCGACTGGGTGCTCTCGCGGACCATCCCGGCGGACCTCAACGCCGAGCGCCGGGCGGCGCGCGCCGAGGCCGGGGAGAGCGCGGAGCGGGCCGCGGCCGTCCCGCAGCATGTCCCGGCTGGCGCCAGCGCAACTTCGGCAGCGGTCGGCGCGTCACGAAAGGAGCCCCGGGCCTCAGCCGGGGCGGCGCAGCGCGAACAGTAAGTCTCGGCGTCAGGCAAAGACCGAACCATCGGGGAGTGATCAGGAGTGGCTCGCATCCTGTTCGTCGTCCCGCCATTGGCCGGGCACGTCTACCCGGCCATTGGAGTCGCCGGCGAGCTCGCGGAACGTGGCCACGACGTCGCGGTCGCCGGTCACGCGAGCGTCGTGCGGTCCCTGGTGCCCGGGCCGCTGCGGCTGGTCGAGCTGCCCGAGGACCTCACCGCCGAGGCGCGGGCCGAGGTCGAGGAGAAGTCGCGCCGCCAGCGTGGCACGGGCTCGTTCAAGTTCCTGTGGGAGGACTTCCTGCTCCCGCTGGGGGCGGCGATGGCCCGGGATCTGGAGCCGATCGTCGAGAAGTGGCATCCCGACGTCGTCGTAGTGGACCAGCAGGCGGTCGGTGGTGCCCTGCTCGCGCGGCGCCAGGGCCTGCGCTGGGTGACGCTCGCGACCACCTCGGCCGAGTTCGACAACCCGTACGGGGTGATCGCCGCGGTCGGCCAGTGGGTCGTCGACCAGCTGCGTGAGTTCCAGGTGGCCGCCGGCGTCCCGGCGCCCGAGGCCGCCCGCGGCGACCTCCGGTTCTCCGACCAGCTGACCCTGGTCTGCTCGGTCACCGGGCTGCTGCGCACTCCGGACGCGGTCGCGGCGCTGCCGCCGCGGACGGAGTTCATCGGCTCGGCCGCCGGGCTGCGCCAGCCGTCGGACGACTTCCCGTGGGACTGGCTGGACCCGGCGCGCGCCCAGGTACTCGTCTCGCTCGGCACCGTCACCCGGGAGGCCGGCGGCCGGTTCCTGCGCGTCGCGACCGAGGCACTCGCCGGGATGGCAGACCGGGCGCAGACGATCGTCGTCGCGCCGCCCGGCATCGTCGATGACCTGGCCGCCGCCGCGCCGGCCGACGTGCTCGTGCGTCCCGCCGTGCCGCAGCTGGAACTGATGGGCCGGCTCTCGGCTGTCGTCTGCCATGGCGGCAACAACACCGTCTGCGAGGCGTTGTCGATGGGGGTACCGCTGGTGGTCGCCCCGGTGCGCGACGACCAGCCGGTGATCTCCGAGCAGGTCACCCGGGCCGGCGCCGGCGTGCGGGTCCGGTTCGGCCGGGTCAACGCGGCCGGGGTCGCCGCGGCCGTCGGGGCGGTCCTCGACGACCCGGAGATCCGGGCGTCCGCCGACCGGCTTCGCGCCGAGTTCGCCGCCGCCGGCGGGGTGACCGCGGCCGCGGCGCACATCGAGAAGCTGTTGGGCTGAGCTCGTTGCCGTGGTGACCGTACTTTCCTGGGCGCCGATCTTTGTCGTGCTGGGGCTGATGGTCAACGGGATACGGCTGCGCGGCCGGCTGCGCCGGCTGGACACGCTGCCGGCGTCGGGCCGGCCGACCGACCCGGACCACCTGTTCATCTGCGCCGCCGGCGTCCAGCTGACCGAGGCCGCGAAGCGGTCCGCCAGCTACCACGCCAGCCGGGAGCGGCTCGACGTCCTCGACCTGATCCCGGCCGACCTCACGATCGAGCGTGCGCTGGACGTCGCCCGCATGGTCGACACCCGCACCTACCGCGCCAACCGGCTCGCCCCGGGCCGAGGCGCGTTCCAGGCGCTGCTGGTTCGGGCCGAGGCCGCGGATCGGGCCGGCGTCGAGGTGCGCGACGACTACACCCCGGTCGAGCTCGTCGAGGTCACCGAGAAGCTGAAGCGCCACGCGCCCGCGAGCACCGACCTCGCGGTGCTGCCCGGGCTGCGGGCCGCCCGCGACGACGGCGCGACCCGGGTGCGGGTTCAGCGGCGGTGCTGGTCGGCCGTCCGGCCGATGAACAACATCTACCCGACGCTGCGGGACATCGCGACGATCGTCGGGGTGCACCTGAACCGGCCGTGGGGCCTCGCCGCGACCGCGCTGTTCTGGTGCCAGCCCTTCTTCGTCTGTGCGGGGCGGGTTCCCGTCGCCCCCCGCGACCTGATCCGCAGCCCGATCGTGCGGATCACGGCCGGGGTGGAGTACTCGATCAGCACGGTCCGGGCCTGGCGGCGCCAGCAGCGCGCCGCCTCCGAGGCCAAGGCCGCCGGCCTGCCGGCCGACCCGGTCAAGGCGAAGACCAAGGCCGAGTCGGCGGCCCGCCGCGCCCGCTACCAGCGGGCCTTCGCCGACGGCCCGGAGATGTTCCTCGCCCGCCCGTGGCCGGACTGCCCCTGGTGCGGGTCGCCCGAGCTCCGGGTCCGGCTCGTCTCGCCCGATCTGGAGCTACGCAAGCCGGGACGCTTCCAGCTCGACGAGTGCCTCGTCTGCGGCCATCTGTTCCAGAACCCGCGGCTGACCCCGGCCGGCCGGGTGCTTTATGAACGAGACCGCCAGGACGGCATGAACGCGGCGAAGACCGAGGTCGCCGTCGCCGCCAAGGCCGCCCGGCTGCGGGCCCGGGCCGAGCTGGTGCGGCCGTTTCTGCGGCCGCGGGCCTGGCTGGACGTCGGCGCCGGGGTCGGCTCGTTCTGCAACGCGGCCCGTACGGTCTGGCCGCGGGCAGTGTTCGACGGGGTCGGGCCGGCGGAGTCCATCGGCGAGGCGCGGCGGCGCGGCTGGGTCGACCGGGCCTACCCGGCGAGCTTCGCTGACATCGCCGAGGCGGTGACCGGCCATTACGACGTGATCAGCATGTTCGGCTACCTGGAACGCAGCCGCGACCCGTCCGAGGATCTCGACGCGGCCGCCAAGGCGCTCGGCCCGGGCGGGCTCCTGGTCGCCGAGCTGCCGAACCCGGCCGGTCTCGGCGCCCGGCGGCTGGGCCGGTACTGGCCGGGCTGGGGGGTCCCTGGGGTGCGTCAGCTGATCCCGGTCGACAACCTGGTCGCGGCCCTCGAGGACCGGGGGATGCGGACCGTCCTGGTCCAGTTCGGTGCGGCGCACCAGCCCGGCGACCTGCTCGCCGCGGTGGGCCTGATGACCCAGGCGGTGGCGCCGAGCCCGACGCTGCCGTGGCTGCCCGGCTCGCCGTCGTCCCCGATCCGTTGGCTAGCCCGTGGGACGGTGCTGACCGCGTCGATCGTCCCGGCGGTGCTCGCCGGAACCGTCGGTGCCGCACTGACTTCGTATATGCGCCAAGGAGACCGCTCCAACACCTATCGTGTGGTGGCACGGATGGAAGGCTGACGTCCGACGCTGCCACCGATGGTGCCAGTGATTTGGTAGAGTATGCGTAGTTTGTCCCGAACTCATCCACAGTGGTGTGGTTGTGCATTGAATGTCTGATCTGCCGCGTTCATTGTGATTCCCATGAGATCGCAGCGCGCCCCACATGGTTCCGTGTCCCGGTCCGGCGCGACCCTCGTCGCCGACCTTAGCTCGTCCGGCCGGCCCGGGCCCGACGGGCTCAGACCCCTCGACGCCGGCTCGTCCAGCAGTACCGGCTCTTCCAACCGCCCCGGCTTCGCCGGCAGTGCTGCCCTGCCCGGCGGTACTGGCTTCGCCGGGAGCGCTGGCTCGCCCGGCGGTACGGCTCTGCCCGGCGGTACGGCTCTGCCCGGCGGTACGGCCCTGCCCGGCGGTACTGCCCTGCCCGCTGGTACTGACTTGTCCGGCGGTACTGGCTCGCCTCGGGATGCTGGCCTGCTCGGCGGCGGGGGCGCTGGCCTGTCCAGCCTCGGCGGCCTGGCGGTGGTGCCGCCGGCAGGTCCGCCGGTGCCTGCCGCGCGCGACGGCCAGCGGGCCGCGGCCGCCGGCGCCCAGCAGCCCGCGTGGCTCGCCCCCCAGCGCGACGGCGTCCTGACCATGAAAGAGGCCGTCGCCGCAGGCTTCTCCCGGACCGAGATCCGCCGACGGGTCGACGCCGGCCTGTGGCAGCTCTACTCCGGCGACGTCCTGGTCACCCAGGCCGGCCCGCTGACGCTGATCCAGCGCCTGTGGTGCGCCCTGGTGTCGATCGGTCCGGACGCGCTGCTCGGCGGTGCCTCGGCGGCGGCGCTCGGCGGTCTGCGCGGCTGCGGGGAGCCCTGGCTTACGGTCATCCTCGCCTCTGGCCGCCGGGTCACGCCTCGTCCCGGGGTGAAGCTGCGCGCCACCGCCCGGCTCGGCGAGGAGGACCTGCACCGGGACGGCTGGCCACCGCGCACCACGCTGCCGCGGTCACTGGTGGACATGGCCGAGTGGGCGCCCAGCCACGACGACGCCCGGACCCTGCTCGCCCTCGCAGTGGCCAGCGGGATCGTCGAGTCCGACGAGATCCGGGCGGCGCTGGCCCGGCGTGGCCCGATCGCGCGCCGCCAGATCATCGGCGACGTTCTCGACGACCTCGACGCCGGCGCCCCGTGGGTCCCCGACCTGCTGTACCGCCGACTGGAGGCGCGCCACGGCCTGCCGCCCGCCTTGCGCGGCCGGCCCGACTCCCGCCTTCCCGGGCGCCTCGACCTGCTCTACGAGGCCTGGCAGGTCCGGGTCGAGATCGGCGCCGTGTCGGCTCCCGGCATCCGCACCGCCACCGAAGCCCCGGCCCCCGCGGCCGGGCCTGTCAGCGCTCGCGGCCCCGGCGGGCTAGCCCCAGCGGCCGGCCCGTGGTCTCTGGCAGCCGACTCCCGGGGCTTCGACCGGCGCAACCGGCTCGTCCTGCGGGTGCCCCGGCATCTGCTCATGGAGGAACCGGACCGGGTCGGCACCGCCATCGCGACCACCCTGCGCCAACGAGGCTGGCCCGGTGTCCCTCGTGCCGCCCGCGGCCCAGGCGCCTTGCCGTTCGGCCAAGCCTTCGGCCCGGCGCTCGACCAGGCCTTCGGCCCCGCTGTAGGCCTGGCACTGGGCGGACCCGCGTTCGGCGGTGGTCCCGGCCTGTTCGGCGGTCCCAACGTCGCTGGGGGTGCGGTCGCGAGTGGGCTGCCCGATCAGTGCCCACCTCACCGGGCGACGGACCACGAGATCGACCTGGACGTCGACTGAGCCCCGGGTAGCGATCGAAGCCTGGTGGTCGCGGTACCAGCGCGAGATCGCGACCACCAGGCACGCGCCGCGGCGCGGGTCATGCCGGACGTGGGCCTTTCGGGGCCCGAGTCACGTCACATCAGGCGGCTCGGTCTCCGGTGGGCGCCCCGTCGGGTGGACGCCGATGGCGCATGAGGACGTAGAGCGAGTCGTCCCAGCTGAGGCGCCCGCCGTCTCGGGTGCGGATGGCGTCGGCCGCGACGTGCCCGGTAGCGTCGGCGAGCTGTTCGGCGAGGCCAGCCCCCGGGACTGCGCCTGGCCCTGGGGCGAGGCCGGTCTCCGGGCCGAGGCGCGGCGCCCGGATCAGGACGAATCCGTCGGGCATCACCGCCTCGATCATTCCGTTGACCCGGCGGCGCAGCCGAATCTTCTCGTCGTGGATCAGCGAGTGATGGCGGCTGCACAGCAGGGTCAGGTTTTCCAGATCCGTCATGCCCTCGTCGGCCAGCCACTCCCGCAGATGGTGGATCTGCAGCCAGCGGGTGTGGGCGCAGCCCGGGTATTGGCAGGTCCCCTGGTCGCGGGCGTGGACGGCGTCCCGCAGCCGTCGCGTCGGCATCCGGCGCCGGCGGCCCAGGGCCAGCGGGCTCCCACCCTCGTCCCGGACCAGGGCCCGAACCAGCGCGTCGCAGCCCAGCCGGGACAGCGCCGCGAGAGGTAGGCCGACCCCAGGCCCGCTGTCGCAGCGCAACAGCCTCTGGGCGAGCCGCGTGGCGGGGTCCGTCCCGCCGTGAGCGTTCGCACGCTGGGCGGCAGGGCCTACCGGATCGGCCGAGCCTGCGTCGCTCGTGCCTGGTGTAATGGGGTCGTCGCCGTCACCCCGGCCCTTACGCCGAGACCCTCGAGAGGCTCGGGATCATGGATACGCTCGCCGAATTGGACGCGGAGCGTCGGGCCTCCGGCGTGGCCGCCGGACGCGGCGGCGTGGTCCGCGAGTACGACGACCGTGCTACGGAATGCCGGATCGTCTACTCGCACCTCTCCCCGGACCTGGCCGACGACGTCATCCGTGAGGAAATGTCCTTGGCAGAGGAGCGCGCGTACACCCTGGAATGGAAGGTCTACGGGCACGACCGTCCAGTGGACCTCCCGCAGCGGCTGGTCGCCGCCGGGTTCGAGCCCGACGACCCCGAGCAGGTTCTCGTGATGGCGCTGACTGACGCCAACCTTGCGGCGTTCAGCACTCCGGCGGACCGCGAGCTGTACCGGGTGCCGGATGAGGCGGGACTCGCCGACTACGCCGAGATCGCCCGGGAGATCGGCCGTAAGAACCCGGAGCAGGAGCGAGAGCGGCTGGCGTACATCCTGCGCGAGGCCCCAGAAACGATGAGCGTCTATGTGGCATACGTCGGCGGGGAGCCCGTCGCGGGTGGGCGCATCCACTACCAGGCCGGCAGCGGCTCTGCCGAGCTGGCCGGCGGTCGGACCAAGACCGCGTACCGACGGCGGGGCCTGTTCAAGGCGATAGTCGGGGCCAGGTTGCAGGAGGCCCACACGCGGGGCCGCAAGCTGGTGTTCACTGACGCGCTACCCAGCTCCGAGCCCATTCTTGTCAAGCACGGGTTTTGGCCGCTTACCTCCACCCGGCCCTTCGTGTACGACCCCTGCGTCCTGACTCGGGAGCTCTGAACCCATGTCTGCCGACCGACCTGACGCCGGATCGTGTCCGCCCGCAGCCCATCGCGGGGATCCAGGAACGCCTCGCGTGCCGGCTGCCGATCGTGTTCCCCCGCACTCGGCGGATGACGTCGCAGAGATGATCTACGCGTTCCGCGATGCGGCGCGCTCGTCGTTCTGGGCGCGACAGCCTTCGAGGGAGTGATTTTCGCAGTGGGCAGTCGGCAGTGGGCAGTGGGCTGCCGGATCTGGCGGGCCGGTCGCGGTGGCCGTCCGGTGGGTGATCTTCGCGTACCGCGGCGCGGTCACCAGCGGGTTGTCGGGGGAGGCGGTGCAGGTCGCCGCGGGCAGCACGGGAGCTGCCGAGCTCGTTCAGCGGAACGCGGAGACCGTGTGCTGGGCGACCGTGAGGTGTCGGTCGCCTTCGGTGCGCCTACGACCGTTCCACGTGCGCGGGAGTGAGGCGCGGAGGTCACGGTCGACGTAGTCCCTCGGTCCCCGCGGGCGGCGCTCCGGGCGGGTGCCGGCCGACGAGCAGACGGGCGGCCGATGCGGTCCGAACGGCGACCGGTGCGGCGCGTGGTCGGCCGTGACTCGGTGACCTCCCAGCCCTTCAGTTCGACGAAGCATCCCGCGACGGCACGCCTCGGCGCAGCGCACCGCGGCAGCGCGGCACGTCGCGGCACAGCGTCAGGGAGATCGCCGTGGCGCGACGGCGGCACCTGCCAGTGCGTACCTGGCAGGTGCCGCCGGGCTCTGACGGGGATGGCCGCCTGCGCCCAGGGGGATCGGGCTCAGCTGGCCGGCTTCTCGCTGTGGCCGCCGAACTGCTTGCGCATGGCCGAGAGGATCTTGTCGGAGTAGAGCGACTCGCCGCGGGAGCTGAAGCGCTCGTAGAGGGAAGCCGTCAGCACGTGCGCGGGTACGCCTTCCTCGACGGCGGCGAGCACCGTCCAGCGGCCCTCGCCGGAGTCGGAGACCCGGCCGCCGAACTGGGCCAGCTCCGGGTCCTCGACCAGCGCCGCGGCGGTCAGGTCGAGCAGCCAGGACGCGACGACGCTGCCGCGCCGCCACACCTCGGTGATCGCCGGCACGTCGAGGTCGTACTGGTAGTACTCGGGGTGGGTGAGCGGGCTGGTCTCGGCGTCGTGCTCGCCGGCCAGGGCCTTGCCGATGTTCGCCTTGTTCAGCACGCCCAGGCCCTCGGCGAAGGCAGCCATCATGCCGTACTCGATGCCGTTGTGGACCATCTTCACGAAGTGGCCGGCGCCGGCCGGGCCGCAGTGCAGGTAGCCCTGCTCGGCCGGGACCGGGTCGCCGGAGCGGCCGGGAGTGCGCTCGGCGGTGCCGACGCCTGGGGCGATGGTCGCGAACAGCGGCTCCAGGTGCGCCACGACCTCCGGCTCGCCGCCGATCATCAGGCAGAAGCCGCGTTCCAGGCCGAAGACGCCGCCGGACGTGCCGACGTCGACGTAGTGGATGCCCTTGGGCCCGAGCGCCTTGGCCCGGTCGACGTCGTCGCGGTAGTAGGAGTTGCCGCCGTCGATGATGATGTCGCCCGGCTCGAGCAGGCCCGCGAGCCTGAGGACGGTGTCGCCGGTCAGCCCGGCCGGGACCATCACCCAGGCCGCCCGCGGGGTGGTCAGCGCCGCGGCGAACTCCTCCAGCGTGGTCGTGCCGGTGGCGCCCTCGGCCGCGAGCGCGGCGACGGCGTCCTTGTTGACGTCGTAGACGACGCACTCGTGCCCGGCCCGTTGCAGCCGGCGCACCAGGTTGGCGCCCATCCGGCCCAGGCCGATCATCCCCAGCTGCATCTTGGTCTCTCCGCTCGTCGCGCGTGTACCCACCCGAGTCCGCCGCCTACGGACCTACCACCACCGACGACCGGCTCCAAGCCGGTGCTGCCGTCGTGCTTGCCACAAACCGTGCCGGCCTCGGCACGTCCCGCACCACTGTGCCCCTCGGCCCGCAGGCCCCGCCAACCGGCCCCGCCGGAGGCGTTCGGTTCTTGATCCGGTGGGCTGAGCGGGTGTAGACCCCGGGCTATGAGAGCGCCGGAGTGTGGCCGACGATGACCGCGCAGGACTCGATCCCCGCCCAGCCAGGCGTCGAGGCGCCACGGCGGCAGTTCGTCAACGATCCCGACGCCATCGTCGAGGAGGCGCTGGAAGGTCTGGAAGCCGCCTATCCACGCCTGATCCGGTGGAATCGGGATCCCAGCTTCGTCGTCAGGGCCGAGCCCCCGCCCGCGGGGCGGGTGGCCGTCCTCTCCGGCGGCGGGTCCGGGCACGAGCCGCTGCACGTCGGGATGGTCGGCGCCGGGATGCTCGACGCCGCGGTCCCGGGCGCGGTGTTCGCGAGCCCCACCGCCGGGCAGATCCTGGCCGCCACCCAGGCCGTGTCGGAGGGGGCCGGGGTGGTGCACGTGGTGAAGAACTACACCGGCGACGTGCTGAACTTCGAGATCGCCGCCGAGGTCGCCTCCGATGACGGGATCGAGGTGCGCCAGGTGCTGGTCGACGACGACCTGGCGACGGCGTCCGCCACCGGCGACGGGCCGGGCCGGCGCGGAACCGCGGCGACGGTCGTCGTCGAGAAGATCGTCGGTGCCGCCGCCGCGGCCGGTGCCGATCTGGCCCGGGTCGCCGCGCTCGGGCAGCGCGTCGCGGCGACGTCGCGGTCGATGGCCGTCGCGCTCGCGGCCGGCGCCCATCCGGGTGACCCGCGGCCGTCGTTCGAGCTGCCGCGCGACGAGGTCGAGTTCGGCGTCGGGATCCACGGGGAGCGCGGGGTCGGCCGGCGGGCGTTCGCCTCGGCCGACGAACTGGCCGACCTGCTCGTCCGGCCGCTGGTCGCCGATCTCGCTATCGGCCGCGGCGACCGGGTCATCGCGATCACCAACGGCCTGGGGGCGACGACGAGCCTGGAGCTCGCGGTCATCCATCGGCGGGTCGCGAAGATCCTCGCGGCGGCCGGCATCACGATCGAACGGGCGCTCGTCGGCCCGTACGTCACGTCACTGGACATGGCCGGCGCCTCGGTGACGTTGACCAGGGCCGACGACGAGCTGGTCTCACTGTGGGACGCCCCGGTCCGCACGATCGCGCTGAGCTGGTGACCAGGCCGGCCGGGCGCCTGACCAGGGGAGTGGCGCGGTGCGGGCGGGGGGGCCGTGGGTGACAGGTGGGGCGGCGTGCCGGAGGGGGCGAAGTGGACGGAACAGCGGTGGACACCAACGAAGGCCGGGACCAGGGCGTGACGAGCGAGGCTGGCCCGGGCGCGGCAGCCGGTGGGCAGCCCGCCCACGCCGGAGCGGCACGGCCGGATGCCGGGCCGGATGCCGGGCCGGGCGGGCCGGGCGGTCCAGGCAGGCTGGGCGGCGGCCTGGACGTGGCGGGCGCGTGGGCCTGGGTGGAGGCGTTCCACCGGCGGTTCTCCGACGACGCGGCCGAGCTGGGCGAGCTGGACCGGCGTGCCGGCGACGGGGACTTCGGGACCAACATCCTGGCCGCGTTGCGGCGGGTCCGGGCCCGGCTGGAACAGGCGCGGCCGACGACGCCCGGCGCGGTCTTCCTCGGCGTGTCGCACGGGTTCCTGAACACCGGCGGCACGTCTGGCCCGCTTTTCGGGCTGTGGTTTCGGGGCATCGGCCGGGCCGCGGAGGGCTCGGTTCTCACGCTCGCCGAGCTCGCGGCCGGGGTCGAGGCCGGCACCGCGACGGTCCAGCGGCTCGGCAAGGCGCGTCCGGGCGACAAGACGATGGTCGACGCGATGGTGCCCGCCGCGGCCGCGCTCGCGGCCGCCGTCGCGGACGGGCTGGACCTACCGGCCGGCATCGCGCTCGCCGCCGAGGCCGCCCGGGACGGCGCCCTGGCCACCGAGCCGCTGCGCGCCCGCCGTGGCCGGGCCTCCTATGTCGGTGACGTCGCCCGCGGTGTCCTTGACCCGGGCGCCCTCACCGTGGCGCTGTTCTTCGACTCCGGCCGCGGCTAGCGCTTTCCCGGGGCTGCGGCGAAATGCCGAGCCGGGCGGCTGTCGGAGGACGGAGGTCGGCTTTGCGACCGGTCGTCCCGCCTCACGCGGCGCGTGGCATATTCAGCCGTGCGCGGTCGCTTCGCGCCGCCTGACCTTGTGAGTCCGCACTGCTGGGGGGCACCGCCGACGATGACCGAGACCGGTGTTCCCCTGCAGGAGAGGCGCCCGGGCGACCCGGAGATGCTGGGCCGCCACCGGGTCCTGGGCCGGCTCGGCGCTGGTGGCATGGGCGTCGTCTATCTCGCCGAAGGCCCCTTCGGGCGGGTGGCGGTGAAGCTCATCCGGGAGGACCTCGCCGACGACCCGGATTTCCGGCGCCGGTTCCAGCGTGAGGTACAGGCCTGTTTCCGGGTGGGGGGCACCCGGACGGCCCGCCTCGTCGACTTCGAGCTGGCCGCGGTTCGGCCCTGGCTCGCGACGGAGTTCGTCGACGCGCTCAACCTCGCCGAGCACGTGCGCGAGCATGGCCCGCTGAACGCCGACGAGCAGCTTCTGCTGGGCGCCGGGCTCGCGGAGGCATTGCTCTCGATTCATGCGACCGGCCTGATCCACCGTGACTTCAAACCGTCGAACGTGTTGTGGACGGCGCAGGGTCCAAAGGTCATTGATTTCGGTATCGCGGCGGCCGCTGACGCGGCCGGACTGACCTCGACCGGGCATTTCGTCGGCACGCCAGGCTGGCACTCGCCCGAGCAGGTATCCGGCCTGGAGGTCACCGGCGCGGCGGACGTCTTCGCCTGGGGCGGGCTGCTCTGCTACGCGGCGACCGGGAAGGCGCCGTTCGGCACGGGCACCCCGGAGCTGGTGCTGCACCGGGTCGCGGCGGCCGAGCCCGCCGTCGACCGTGAGCTGATCGCGCCGGCGCTGCGCGACGTGGTCGCGAGCGCGATGGCCCGCGACCCAGCCGCCCGGCCGACCGCCGCGGACCTTTACGCCACCCTGGTCGGCCCGGTGCCGAGCGATGTCAGTCTCCCAGTGACGCGGGTTCTGCAGACCAAGCCGGGGGACACTCCACCCGCCACCCCCGTGGCCATGGCGCCGACACCCCCGTGGTCGGCGACGGTCGCGGCGGGCCAGGCTGCGCCGCCGTCGGCGGCCAGGCCGCGCCGGTCGCGCAGGCTGATCGCGACGTTCGTTGTCGGCGGCGTGCTCCTGCTCGCGGCGGCGGGCACGCTCGTCGGCCTCCTGGCGACCCGCGACAGCGGGCAGACGCCGGCGAGCGCGGGCAGCTCGAGCGAGTTCACGGCCGACGCGCCGTGGCGGATCACGATCGACGACCAGATCACCGGCAACGACGACCAGGGCTGCACGGTGACCGTCCTGGACGGCGGGGGCGTCGAGCGCGGGAAGGTCGACGGGATCTACGGCCGCAAGACCTACCAGGTCTCCGTGACCGGTGTGTTCCACTGGACCGTCAACAACGACGAGTGCGCCGTGACCCCCGAGCAGGGCTCGGGCGACGTCCCGCTGCCCTTCGCGCAGCAGGCCTATTCGGGCGACACACAGTCCTTCCAGGCCCCGGGCCCGATCTCGGTCGATCCGATCGACTTCGGCGACGCCGACACCTGCGATCTGATGTTGCGCGCGGTCGACGGCCGGACGCTCGACTTCACCACGGCCCACAAGGGCGCCGGCCCGGTCACCCTGAACCCCGGCGCGCCGACCGAGGTCTACCTGGCCGAGCCCGGCTGCGGCATCAAGATCGCGGCGGCCGGGTAGCCGACGGCGCCGTCGGGTCTGGCAGCCGGGCCCGGTCAGGCCTGCTGAGCCTCGCCGGGCGGGTTCAGCAGCTCGAGCAGGCGGTCGAGGAACGTCACCTGGCCGGGGTGGAGCCTGGTCCGGGCGGTCGCCACGTCGAACCAGGCGACCCGGTCGATCTCGGGGAAGGACTGGACCTGGCCGGAGCCGCGCGGCCACTCCATCTCGAAGGTGTTGCTGACCGCCGTCGCGGGGTCGAACTCGCCGCGCAGCGCGTACGCCGTCACGATCTTTCCGGTGGACTGGCGGGCGTCGCCGAGGTCCAGCCAGGCACCGGCCGGCGGCGGCGCGCCGATCTCCTCGGTGAACTCCCGTGCGGCGGCGGCGCGCAGGTCCTCGCCCGGCTCGGTCAGGCCCTTCGGGATCGACCAGGCGCCGGCGTCCCGGCGCGCCCAGAACGGGCCGCCCAGATGCCCGATCAGCACCTCGGTCACGCCGTCGACGGTCCGGAAGAGCAGCAGGCCGGCACTTCTCGCCGGGTGCGACGGCATGCGGCACCACCTCTCGTCGAGCGCGGCCCAGCGCCGGTCCGTCCCACCGCCGGCGCCGGCTCCAACGGGTGTGGGCCGGGTTCGGCGACTCGACTTCCGAGCGTATGCCGCGAGGCCACCACGTCCGGGGCCGACAAGTGCCCGGCCGTCCCGGGATGGCCCGACCGGGCCTACAGGCCGTAGTTCTCCAGCAGTCGGAGCCAGACCTCGCTGACGGTGGGGAACGACGGGACGGCGTGCCAGAGCCGCTCCAGTGGCACCTCACCCACGATCGCCACCGTCGCCGAGTGCAGGAGCTCCTGGACGTCCTGGCCGGTGAAGGTGGCGCCGACGAGCACGCGGCGTTCCTCGTCGACGACCAGCTGGGAGGTGCCGACCAGGTTCACGCCCCGGACCGAGGAACCGGCGACCGAACTGGTGGGTACCGAGACCGCCCGGATCGGCAGGCCGGCCTCCCGGGCGGCCTGCTCGGTCAGCCCGACGGCCGCGACCTGCGGGTCGGTGAACGTGACGCGGGGGATGAGGCGCTCGCCCGCGACCTCGACGGGCACCGTCCCCGCCGCGTCCCGGCGGCCGGCGACGAGGTCGGCGACCAGCCGGCCCTGGTACTTGCCCATGTGGGTCAGCAGCGCCCGCCCGTTCACGTCGCCGATCGCGTACAGCCAGCCGTCGCCTTCGGAGCCGGGGGGCGGTGTCACGCCGAGGGCGCGCAGGCTGCTGTCGACGGTGACCGGCCGGCCGGGGGCCAGGCCGACGGTCTCCAGGCCAAGGTCCTCGGTCGCGGGCCGGCGTCCGACCGCGACCAGGATCTCGTCGGCCTCCAGCTCGTCGCCGCTGTCCAGGGTCACCACGACGGGCGGTCGCCGTCGCTCGCTGGACGACGCCGGCCCCGCCGCGGCGACGTCCCCGGCCCGCCGGACGGCGGTCACACGGCAGCCGGTGCGCACAGTAATGCCCTCGGCCTCGAACGCGGCGCCGACCTCGTCGCCGGCGAACGGCTCCTCACGCGCGAGCAGCCGGGGCTGTCCCTCAATGATGGTGACCTCGGCCGTGCCGAGCCTGCGGAACCCCTGGGCGAGCTCGGTTCCGACCGCCCCGCCGCCCAGCACCACCAGACGGCGCGGAACCGCGGTGGCCCCGGTGGCGCTTCGGTTGTCCCACGGCTGGACGTCGGCGAGGCCGGGAATCGGCGGCATGAAGGCCTTCGTCCCGGTCGCGAGCACGATGGCCTTGCGGGCCGCCAGCCGCCGGATCGTCCCGGTCGGCGCGTCCTCGTCCGGCTGGATGATCGCGTCGGCGGTGTCGACGTCCACCCGCAGCGGGCCGGCCAGCCGGCCGCGGCCGCGCACCAGCGTGACCCCGCGGTCCACCAGCCACGGCACCGCGCCCTCGTCCGAGTAGCCGCCTACCATCTCGTCCCGGCGGTCGAACGCGGCCGGGGTGTCGATCTCGCCGGTGACCGCGCTCGCCGCCCCGGGCACCCGGCGGGCCGCCGCGATCACGTCCCCTGGCCGCAGCAGCGTCTTGCTCGGGATGCACCCCCAGTACGAGCACTCGCCGCCTACCCGCTCGCGCTCGACCACGGCCACCGAAAGCCCGGCGTCGGCCATCCTCCCGGCCACCACCTCGCCGGCCGGACCGGCCCCGATGACGATCACGTCGAACATCTCGTCGGTGGGCGTGACAGCACCCTGCGGCGTCACGCCGTGCCGCTCAGGTCGAGGACATGCAACAGCGGCACAGTTCTCTCCTTCTCCGTCAAGTCCTGCCAGCCTCCGTCTTTCACCGGGGCAGGTGATATGCCGGGCTGACCTTGCCGGAACGTGATCGAGGTGCACCTGACCAGTAAGGATGCGATTTGTCTAGGACCGCGTCCGTGTGAGGTAGGTGCACCTCTTCCGTGCAGGCTACGCCAGGTGCCGGGTGGGCTGACCGGCTGGAGTTCGTCGGGGACGATGACCGGCTGGTCGCCTCCGTCGCTGCTCGGCGGGGAGGCGATCAGTGACTTCCAGGGGCTGCGCCACCTCGCCCCGGTAACCGGGCCGGTGGCCTCGAACGCCGACGGTGTGGCGGTTCCTGAACGAGGCCGACGAGGAGACACTCGGGCGGCTGGTGCGAGCCGTGTCCGCGTTCCGCCGCCGCTGGTGGGGGCTGCTGGCCGCCCGGCCCGAGGGTTTCCCGTGGCTGACGGTCGCCGGGAAGGAACTGACCGGGATCACGGTGGTCGACCTGGACGCCTCGCTGGTGTTGTCCCGGTCGCAGGACAAGGAGCAGGCGAAACCGCGACCTACAAGGGCGGGGTCGGGTTCTCCCCGAACCTGGCTACCTGCGACAACACCGACGACCTGCTCGTCGTCGACCCGCGGCCGGGCAACGCCACGTCCAACGACGCCGCCGACGACATCGCCACTCTGACCCGGGCGGTCGAGCGGATCCCGGGCGCCTACCGCCACCGGCTGCTGATCCGCCTCGACGGCGCGGGCTTCTCCCACGAACTACTCGGACACATAGCGTCCGGCGGCGGGAGGCGCGGCCGGCGCTGGGAGTTCTCCGTCGGCTGGCCCCGCACCGACCGGGAGCTGGCCGCGATCGCGAAACTCCCCGCGGCGGCGTGGACCCCGGCGATCGACCAGGCCGGTGACGTCGTCGAGAACGCCTACGTCGCCGAGCTGACCGGCCTGCTCGACCTGTCCGCCTGGACCGAGAAGATCCCCGGCCTGCGGATCCTGGTCCGTGACGAGCCGCTGCACCCGAAGTACCTGGCCCGCGCCACCGACCAGGAGAAACAGCAGGGCCGGCGTTACCAGCTGATCGCCCTCAACGCGAACGCCGGCCAGCTCGCCTGGCTCGATGCCCGCCACCGCTCCCACGTCCACGTCGAGAACGACGTCAAACAGGGCAAGGCGATCGGCCTGAACCGCTGGCCGTCGCGCCACTGGAGAATCAACAAGGCCTGGCCCCAGATCGTCCTACTCGCCGGCAACCTGCTCGCGGCCTACCGCTGGCTCGCCCTGGAACCCGGACACCTGCGCGACGCCTCCATCAAGCTCCTGCGTTTCCGCCTGTTCGACCTGCCCGCCCGGCTCACCCACGGCCAGCGGAAACGCCGGCTGCACCTACGCGCCGACTGGCCCTGGCTCGACACCGCCCTCGGCGCCTGGAACCGGGTCAGGGCCCTGCCCACCCCGACCTTGACCACCCACCCCCCGCCCCGACGAGCAGTGGAAGGACCCCCTCCGGGCCGTGGACCCGGCGCCACGACGCGACCGCCGTCATCCCACCCCGCCCACAGACAGGAAACCAAGATCACAAACCCTGGTCGCCGCTCACCCAGCGAAGCCCCGCCAACCCCGTGAACGATCGAGGCCGAGATGCGTCGCGAGCTCGGACACCTGCGACTTCGAAATGCCCGAAACGCCGAGTTGCTCGACGAGCTTGTCGACCCTGCGCGTTGAGACGCCCAGCAGATAGGAGGTAGCGACGACCGAGATCAGCGCCTGCTCGGCCCGCCGGCGCCGGGTCAGCAGCCAGTCCGGGAAATAGGTGCCCTCGCGCAGCTTCGGGACCCGCAACTCGACGGTGCCCGCCCGGGTATCCCACTCCCGGTTCCGGTAACCATTCCGACGATTCACCCGATCAGCCGAGATCTCCCCGTATTCCGCGCCGCACAGCGCGTCCGCCCCCGCGGACATCAGGGAATCCGCGAACCTTTTCACCAACGCGCCCAACAGATCCGGACTCGCCATCATCAGTTCCTTGCCGACCAGTTCCGCATCAGGCACAGTCGGTCGCACGGCCATCGCAGTGTTCCTCCATCTTCGAGATCTTTGAACGGTTCTCGAAGAGGATCACGCGGTGGCCGTCCCACTTCCCGGACCGCCACTCCAGAAGGTCACTGTTCGATCACAACCCGTACACCACGTCCGTGGATTCCACTACCCACACACTCGGCCCACTGCCGGTCCGCGGCCCTGTAGGAGGAAATCCCACGCCCGCGGCATCGACATCGGCCGGACTCCTAATCCTCGCACCAAGCTTCCTAGCGGCGTGTCAGAGTCTCCGTACAACCGGGGACGATTCACTACCGGCTGGCTGCAATCGGATGTGCGATGATGCCGCCTCCGTCGTCGAGGGGCTCTCCGGAACCGCCGCCAGCGAAGCTGACTAGGACACGCACGTCCTTCGCGCTGTCGACTTTCTGAGGGTCGAGCCGCAATACGCTGGTGAGCGGGCCGGTGCCATTCGGGTAATTTGGGTCCTTCCGGCAGCCTTTGACGCCGTCTTTGTGGAAAATAATTTGGACCGTATGCGGATCGATGACCTTCAGGGATTCGGGAATCCCGTGGCACATCGGATTCTCCCAGATCGCCACGTGGAGTTGGTCAGGCGCCTCAATCACGGCCACGGCCGCGCCGACATCCCCGACTACCCAACCACCGGTCGGCTCCTTGGCCCCCGCCGGCGGCCCATAATATGTTCGCTCCGCGATGCTGCGGGCGCCACAGCCGCTCAACGTCGCCGTGACCATGCCAATGGAGAACGCAATTAGCGCTATTTGCATGCCTCGCCGTCGCGCCGTAGGCAGGATGGCCTGAACACCGATGCTCATCCCCTTAGTCTCGCACCGCCGCCTAGGGCTGTCCAACGCCGCCAGCATCCCCAATGCGAACCCACGAGGCGCCTGTCAAACATCCCTCCGGTGCGGGCCGTGCCCGACCAAGCGCGGCGACAGGCCGTGTCGGATCAAGTCGAGCGGCGTCGTGCTGCGACACCACGGACGACGTGAACCCGCGAGTCTACCTCTCCCGGCGGTGGGCACCGTGCTGTACGGTGCGCCAGGGATCTGCGACCGCCGAGCGGCCTCAAGCAGCGACGGGCCGTTCACTCCGGTTTGGCCAGGTCACGCTGGCGGCGCGACCACACCAAGGCACCTGAACACGCAGCGCCCAGGGGCGGACTCGCATCGATCCGGCCGCGGTCTTGAGTCGGCTTGATATCGACAAGGACTTCTCTCGACGAACCGCTGGCAGGCGGCGCGAGGACACGGCGAGGTTCGAACGCGCTGGTCCCTTTCGTGTCGATGCATGCCACGCTGCGGAGGCTCGGGGCATCGTCGTCCCGTCCGCTCGGCTTGCTCTGCCAGAAGATGTCCCGACGCTCTACCTGTTCCGCTGAGAGCACGGTCGCCGACGGCGACGCGCTTCGTCTGTGGTTGGCCGATTCGCCCTCGGCGGGTGGCACACGCTTGGCGCGGGCTGCGGTGACCGCACCGGTCAGTCGACTGGTAGTGTCGCGACCTTGACCTGGCGAGGCGTCTTCCAGACGGCGGGTCTGTGCATCTCGTTGTGTAGAGGTCGTTTGTGCTCTCGGCCGCAGCGTTGTCGCGGACGTTGTCGACGTCGCGGACCGTCTTCGGTCAAGGCGATCAAGGAGCTCGCGCCGCCGTGCTGAACTGGACGAGCCAGTGGTTGCCCGCTCATACCTTCCGGCGTCCGGCGACGTGTGCTTGCCCTCGCCGAGGCGTCGGCTCTTCGTTGGTATCCGTAGGTGAGGGTCTGTGAGTCAACCGGGCCGCGTCGAGAAACCAAGCGATCACTGAGTGAACCCGCGGCCGGGTGCTGGAGCGGGGCCAACCGAGGTCGCCGCAGGCGCCCGCAGCCCCGCCGTGTCATCCGAGATGTACGCTGCGGGACCAGTCCGCAGGTCCCGGCGCACGCGCGCCACGGCATCCTCCCGTCGACGCCCGATCCTGGCGTCGTTGGGATTGCCCGATCCCGGCGTCGTTGGGATTGCCCTGCCGCCAGACGTCCATCCCCACAGAGAGATCGTTACCAATCGTAGCTGATCGGTGACTTGGCGAGGACACCGCTCCTGGCGGCCCTGGCAAGAGTCTAGGCAATTGGCTGTCACGCTCCGTGCAAGTTGCAAGGACACGACCGTCCAGCCAAGAAGGCCGATCGTTCCTGCTCAGCCGATACGAAGTCAGATCACGTAGACGCTCGGGATCTGCAGAAAAGGCGCACGCAGAGTAATTCATTGCGATAAGGACCGAATCGTGCCACGATTTGCCCGCGACACCGTTCAGCCGCTCCCGCTCGACAACATGTCAATCGCACCAAGGCTTTTGGATGACGCCAGGTGTCCGGCTGTGCACGGCGATGTGCCACGGCCATCTTCGGCGTACGATGATTCGACTTTCGGGTGCCGCTCCAATCAGTAGCGGCCAATGACTCGACTTAACTCCTGACGCCCGTTGCCGCCAGCATTGCCGGCCCGATGGTGGCGCGCCCTGCCGCGCCAGGGCCACTAGTCGATCTAAAGTATTCTTCGAAGTAACACCACCAGCGCTCCGTGAGTGCGCTCAGTCGCTGTGTCAATTCACAGGACGCCCCGGCGGAACCGATCAGCGAACCGCTATCCGTTTGGAAATCGTGCAGCAAGCAGAAGATGATCACGCAACCGCCCAGAAGTCGTGCGGTCGATGTTTCGCGCCTTCTCCCCGGGCAACCTGCCGCCCGTTTTCACAAAGAGCCTGCCGTATCCGCGCAGGGTTGCTGCACCGTGCAAAAACGGAGGATGTTAGTGGCACTAAAACGTTCGGTAACTAGTCAGGTGTTTCTTGGCTGACGGTTACTGGTTGTCACGCGGTGGCGGTGGGGGCTTGGGTGTTGGTGGGCAGCCAGGGGCGGCCCTCGGCGAGTTGGACGAGGGCGTCGAGCATGGCGAGGCCGTGTTTGGCGGTGGTCGAGAGGTAGCTGCGCAGTGCGCAGAACTGGCGGGCGCCGGTGAGGGAGCGCAGGCAGCCGGAGACCTTCTGTCTCAGCTTGACCATTCTGATGTCGCGCTCCGGCCCGTTGTTGTCTGGTGGGATGGCCAGGTTGTTCAGGAAGCGCAGGTAGTCGGCCTCGCGGTCGGCG